>JAXHUH010000353.1:0-7052 GCA_034211175.1 Actinomycetota bacterium | reverse complement strand
ACGGCATCCGCGTCGGGATGTTGATCATGGTGCCGCTGTTCCTGATCGGCGGCCTCGTCCTGTCCGCGACCCGCCACACGATCACCGGCGACATCACCCAGGTGTGGAAGGCGGCCGCCGCCCGCTCCGAGGCCCTCCTCGCCCGCCGCCAGGGCCGCTCGAAGCTGCTGCTCGTGCGCGACCTCGAGGTCGGCTACGGCAACGTGCAGGTGCTCTTCGGGGTCAACCTGGAGATCGACGAGGGCGAGATCGTCGCGCTGCTCGGCACCAACGGCGCCGGCAAGTCGACGCTGCTCAACGCCATCTGCGGGGTCACCGAGGCCGACCGCGGTGCGGTGATCTTCGACGGGCGCGACATCACCCACGCCCCACCGAACGAGATCGCGCTCCACGGCGTCGCCCAGGTGCCGGGGGGCAAGGGGGTGTTCACCTCGCTGTCGGTCGGCGAGAACCTGGAGCTCGCGGCCTGGGCCCACGGCACCGACGACGAGTCCATCAGGCGGGTCCGGGAGCTGTTCCCGATCCTCACCGAGCGCCGACACGACCCGGCCGGCAACCTCAGCGGCGGCCAGCAGCAGATGCTGGCCCTGGCGATGGCGTTCCTGTCCCGACCCCGGCTGCTGCTCATCGACGAGCTGAGCCTCGGCCTCGCCCCGACCGTCGTCGCCCAGCTCCTGCCGGTCATCACCGAGCTCAAGGAGCGGGGCACGACGATCGTGCTCGTCGAGCAGTCGGTGAACGTGGCGCTCGAGGTCGCCGAGCACGCCTACTTCATGGAGAAGGGCGAGGTCCGCTTCTCCGGCCCGACCGCCGAGCTCCTCGAACGGCCCGACGTCCTGCGGTCGGTGTTCCTCGCCGGCACCGGCGGGCCCGCGACCAACGGGCACGGCGCGACCGATGGCAACGGCGCCCACGGCGGGCCCGACCACGACGGTGACCGCGGCACCGTGGGAGACGGCGCCGCCAACGGCGGGGGCGACACCCCGGCCGCCATCCCGGCGCTCGGACCGTGGGGCGGCGCACGCACGACCGACGGACGAGCGGCGAACGGCGACGGTGTCGCCCCCGCCGGAACGACGGGATCGACCGACGGGCCCGGGCCGGCCGTGCTCGAGGTCCGGGGTGTGTCCCGGGCCTTCGGTGGCATCACCGCGGTGAACGACGTGTCCTTCGACCTCGGCGCCTCCGAGGTCTGCGGCATCATCGGCCCCAACGGTGCCGGCAAGACGACCCTGTTCGACCTGCTCAGCGGGTTCGTGACCCCCGACGCCGGGCGCATCGTGCTCGGGGGGATCGACGTCACCGGCGAGGCGGCCCACACCCGGGCCCAGCGCGGCCTGGGGCGCTCGTTCCAGGACGCCCGGCTGTTCCCGTCACTCACCGTCACCGAGGTCATCGCCACCGCGCTGGAGCGGTGGGTCGCGACGAGGGACCCGTTGAGCGCCGCCCTCCACCTGCCCAACGCCTACAGCTCCGAGGTCGCCGTCGAGCAGCGGGTCGACGAGCTCGTCGAGCTGCTCGGGCTCGGCGCCTATCGCAACAAGTTCGTCGGCGAGCTCTCGACCGGGACGCGCCGGATCGTCGACATCGCTGCGCTGCTCGCCCATCGGCCGAACGTGATCCTGCTCGACGAGCCCTCGAGCGGGATCGCCCAGCGGGAGGTCGAGGCGCTGGCGCCGCTGCTCGGCGGCATCCGGGACCACACCGGGGCGTCGCTCGTCGTCATCGAGCACGACATGTCGCTCCTGCGCACGATCAGCGACCGCATGATCGCCATGGAGCAGGGCGCCGTGATCGCCACCGGCAGCCCCGACGAGGTGCTCGAACACCCGCTCGTCGTCGAGTCCTACCTCGGTACCGACGCGATCGACCGCACGTTCACCGCGCCCGGCGCGACCTGACGAGCCCATCGCCCACGACCGAAGCCAGCGGAGCCCCCGGCCGCACACCCACCGAAAGGAACCGCCGTGCAGCCAGCCAGTCCCGACGCCGGGAACGGAGCCTCAGGAGGCAACACCCTCCGGCGCTTCGGCCCCGTCGCCGCCATCGCCGCCGTGATCGTCGTGGTCGTCGGCATCATCGTGTTCGCCGGCGGAGGCGACGACGATGACGAGACCGCCGACAGCGCGGAGGCGGGCCAGCCCAGCGAGACCACGGCCGGCGACGACACCGACGCCACGGCGGGCGGGGACGACGACACCGACGAGGGCGGCGACGCCACCGCGGAGGGGGGCGACGCCCCCGAGCCGGTCGACGCGATCAGCTGGACGCAGGCGCAGGAGGAGGGTCTCGACGTGACCTTCCCCGACACCTGCGACACCGAGCGCGGCCAGGTCGCGATTCCCTACTACTACGCCTCCGAGTGCTACGCCGACGTCGACGACAACGGCGGCGCCACCCACACCGGCGTCACGGAGGACACGATCTCGGTCGTCTACTACTCGGCGCCCGACAGCGACCCGGTGCTCGACTTCATCCAGGGACCGATCCAGAACGACGACACGTCGGCCCAGGTCGCGGAGACCGTCCAGGGCTTCGCCGACCTGTTCAACGACTACTACCAGACCTACGGCCGCACGGTGGAGGTCCACGTCGTCGACGCGAGCGGCTCGTCGACCGACGAGGTCGCCGCCCGAGCCGACGCCCAGCGGGCCATCGAGGAGCACCAGCCGTTCGCCGCGTGGGGCGGGCCGGCGCTGACCAACGCCTGGGCCGACGAGATGGCCGCGGCCGGGGTCGTGTGCATCGGCTGCGGGCTCACCGGCTCGGAGGAGTACCGCGCCGAGCGCGCCCCGTTCCTGATCAACATCGTCATGGCCGGCAACCAGGTCAACCTCCACGGCGCCGAGTACGTGTCGAAGAAGCTGGCCGGCCAGCCCGCGGCGTTCGCCGGTGACCCGGCGTTCCAGGAGACCGAGCGGGTCTTCGGCCACGTGTACATCACGTCGAACGAGGAGTCGGAGCGCAACGCCGAGCAGTACCGCACGCTCCTGTCCGAGCGCGGCGTCGAGCTCACCGAGCAGCTCTCCTACCAGCTCGACCCGGGCCGTCTCCCCGAGCAGGCGACGTCGGTCATCGCCAAGCTCAAGGAGTCGGGGGTGACGACGGTGATCCTCCAGGCCGACCCGGTGGCGCCGGCAAACTTCACGCAGGAGGCGACGGCCCAGGAGTACTTCCCCGAGTGGGTGGTCACCGGCGGCACCCTGACCGACACGACGACGTTCGGCCGGGTGTTCGACCAGGAGCAGTGGGACAGCGCGTTCGGCATCACCACCGGTGCGGCCGAGACCGCGCCCGAGATCGATCCGGGGTTCGCGCTCTACGAGTGGTACACCGGCGCACCGCCGCCGGCGGACGAGACGGCGCCGATCCTCTACGCGACCCCGGCGCTGTTCTTCTCCGGGCTCGGCTCGGCCGGCCCGGTCCTGACCCCGGAGACGTTCCGCGACGGGCTGTTCGCCGGTGAGCCCACCCCGAGCGGGATCACGTCGTCGTCGCTCTCGTGGGGCCAGCACGGCCTGTGGGACGAGCTCGAGCTCGAGAACGACTGGAGCGGCATCGACGACGCCACCGAGTGGTGGTGGGACGCGGACGCCACCGGGCCCGACGAGCTCCAGCGCGAGGGCACCGGCATGGTCCGCTTCGTCGACGGCGGCCGCCGCTACCTGCCGGGCAGCTGGACCGAGGAGCTGCGGGTCTTCGAGGAGGAGGGCTCGGTGACGATCATCGAGGAGCCCCCGGCCGACGAGACCCCACCCGAGTACCCCCGACCCTGAGCCCACGCCCCGTTCTGGTCTCCACGCGAAGACGCGTCGTGCCTGGTCGCGACCGGCCCGGTGTAGACCAGAACGGGCGGGCGGTGGTTCCCGGGCGAGGGGTTGCGGGTCAGGCGGCGAGCGAGCGGCGGATGTTGGCGAAGATGGCGTCGGCGATCTGGCGGTGGCTGCGCTCGCCGTGGAGGTAGTCGGGCCACCAGTACAGCGTGTGGAAGATCTGCGCCGACGTGACCAGTGCGTCGCACTCGGCCGCGATCGTCCCGTCGACCCGGCCCTTCTCGATCATGTCGCGCAGGCGCACGATGCGACGCGCCCCCGGTCGGTTCAGCGCCTGCTGGCTCTCGGCGTTGAGCGACGCCGAGTACTGGACCGGCGGCATCGCCTCGTCGAACGCGAAGCCCAGCCACGTCTCGAGGAACGTCATGACGCGCTCGAGGCCGGTCGGCTGCTCGTCGGCGACGGCGAGCGCCTCGTCGACCCGCTCCCCCGCCCGGAGGAAGCACTGGAGCAGCAGGTCCTCGCGGTTGCGGAAGTGGTAGTAGAGGGCGTTGGACGTGATGCCGAGCTCGTCCGCGATGTCCTGGAGCTGGAGCTCGAGGCCCCGCTTGCGGAGCAGGCGGGATGCGACGACGACGATCTCGTCCCGGCGACCCCTCCCGTTGGCCGTGACCGTCATGGTCTGACCAGGCTACACCGAGCGTCGGCGCCGTCCCCGTGAGTTCTCACCGGCCCCGCCGCGCCCTCCCCTCGCCCGACCACGTGTCGCCGAGGACGAGCGCCGCGGCACCGAGGAGGCCGGGCTCGCCGAGGTCGCTGCGCACCAGCCGGGCCCCCGTGTCGCCCGCGGCATCGCGCAGGGCCGACCAGCTCCAGCCGTCCGAGGTCGCCGGAGGCCCGTGCACGACCACCAGCCCGGGCGCGGTCACCAGGTCCAGCGCGACCAGCCCGGTCGCCACGTCCCCGGCGTAGACCGCGACGACGCGGCGGGCGCGCTCGTCCCCGGCGTCGGCACGGGCGATCAGCTCGTCCGCGCCGAGCGGGGCGTGGCCGAGCGCCGCCGCGGTCTCGGCGAGTCCGGTGCGCGACGCAACGGTGGTCCAGCACCCGCGTCCCCCGCACGAGCACGGGCGGTCGCCACCCACGGGCAGGTGGGCGACGCACCCGGCGCGCTCGTCGCGTCCGAGGTGGAGGCGGCCGTCGACGACGACGGCGGCGCCGACCTCGTCGCCGAGGACGACGGTCCAGTAGTCGCGGCACGCCCGCCCGTGCCCGAACCAGCGCTCGGCGACCGCGCCCGCCCGGGCCGGCGCCGCGGCGATCACGTCGGTGCCGAGGGCACGGGCGATCACCGCGGCGAGGTCCCGCCCGTCGGCCACGACCCCGACACCTTCGAGCCCGCCGAAGGGTGCCCGCACGCTGCGCAGCAGGTCGACGCCGAGCTGCGCCGCGTCCCCGCGGACCGCGGCGTGGTCGACGGCCCGGATCTCGCCACGCACGTTGACCACCGCCGCGCTCACCCGGTCGCGGGCCACGACGATCGCCCCGACCGAGCCGGCGTCCTCGGTGAACCACACCGGACGGGGCGGCCGGCCGAGCCCCCCGCCGGGCGGCAGGTCGAGCTCCTCGAGCACCCCCTCGTCGACGAGGACGTCGACGTGGGAGCCGACCGTCGTCCGGGTCACCGACAGGGCCTTGGAGAGGGCGCTTCGGGACAGCGGGCCGCGCTCACGAAGTGCGGCGACGACCCGCTGGCGGCTCACCCCGCCGCCTTCGGTGTGATCCGGTAGTAGAGGGCGAGGAAGGCGATGCCGAACAGTCGGAACCGGTGGACGGCAACGAGCTCGTCGTCGACCACCATCACGTCGAGCTCCTCGGCGAACCCGTCGACCTCGAGCGTGGTCAGCTCGCCGGTCGCGGGATCGATGTGGGTCAGGTAGTGGCCGGGGTGCGCGAGGTCGGTGCGCGAGGTGAGGCGCAACCCGCCGTCGTCGCGGCCGTAGGGGGCGAGCGTGGCCGTGAAGCCGGCCTGCGGGAGCGGGAACCCGACGCTGACGTAGCCCCGCTCGGCCCCGCCGGGGTCGCGATGGCGGTAGGTGGTGTAGATGCCGACGTAGATGGGCCGGTCGTCGGCGGCGTAGGAGCGGATCCAGCCCCGCACCCGACCGACACCCGGTGCGTCGACCGTGTCGATGCGGCTGCGGACACCCCGCTGGGCCTCCCGCAGGTTCATCGGCACGTCGGCCTGGCCGAGGGGACGGGCGACGAGCGTCCGGTACAGCAGGTACCCGGGCCGCACCCACAGGCGCCACTCGGGGACGATGTCGAGGCGGAACCTGGTGGTGTGCTCGTAGAACTCGCGCACCCTCGGGTCGACCGCCGCCGGGTCGAGGTCGGGGCCGGCGAGCTCGTCGAGCGAACCGACGATCCCGACGTCGGCGGCGTCGCGCGTGTACGTGCCGCCGAGCTCGTCGGCGAGGCCCCGCACGTAGTCGACGCCCACGTAGCGGCCGGGCGCGGCGCGGGGCACGACGAACGGGAGCTGCTCGGACGGCACCCGCTCGGCCAGCAGCCGGACCTGGGCGTCGCGGAACACCGCGGCCGAGACGAGGCGGTGCACGACGATCGCGACCGCGGCGCTCACCGCGGGCGGGACCCGGGGGTCGACGCCGCCGAGCACCCGTCCGGTGGCGGCGCCGAGCAGCGGCCCGAGCGCGACCTTCTGGGGGCGCAGGCCGGCCGCGCCGGCGAGGGCTCCCGCGGCGGCACCGACCACGACCGGTCGGGGGTCGACGAGGCGACCGAAGAGCCGCCCGACCGGCGCAGCGAGCGCGCCGCTCACGGCGATGCGGTGCCACAGCGGAGGGATCTCTCCCGGGCGTTGCCGTCCTCGGGCGAGCGCCTCCGACGCGGCGAGCACGGCTGCACCGGAGGCCACGGCACCGACCCGGGCGGCGCGCCGGCGGCGTGGAGTCACCGCCCACCCGGCGACGCCGCCGATCGCGCCGGCGAAGCCGACCTGGCTGATCACCGCAGGCGGACCGTCGCGAGGAACAGGCCCACGAGCGGGCCGAGACTCGCCCCGAACGCCAGGTTGTCGACCAGGAGCCCGCCGACGATGCCGATCACGAGCCCGGTGACCATGGCCGTGGCGACGATGCGCTTCTCACGGCGGGTCGTGCGCGGACCACCCGATCGCCTCGGCGGTTCGCTCTCCCCCATGTCGGTCATCTACCCCATGGTGGTCGCCGGTCACACCCGACGCCACCGCAGGTGGCG
>JAXHUH010000352.1:0-157225 GCA_034211175.1 Actinomycetota bacterium | reverse complement strand
GTCGGTCCGGTTGACGGTCTCGCGCGTGTGTCCGGTCAGCCAGCGTTATTCTTGCTGGATGGGGCTGACGTAGTCGAGGGTCGGGTTCAGCCGGCGAGTGTTGTACCAGCCCTCGATCCATGTGATGACCGCTTGGCGCGCACGGTGCGGGTCGCCCAGGAGGCGGTGGGCAAGTTCGCGTTTGGGGGTCCCGAAGAAGCTCTAGGCGACGGCGTTGTCTCAGCACACACCGGTCGCGCCCATTGACTGGCGGATCCCGTGGCCGACCCAGAGCGCCCAAAAGCCCCGCGGTGTATTTGACCTTGACTACCCTGTCGGAATGGAAGGTCGTGCCGGCGACGTCACCGCCGCGCTGCTATTCGCTACGACGAGCGGCGGACCGACCCGGCGTCAGTGCTTGTTGGCGCCGATGTCGATGGCGGCCTTGTCGGCGGCCTCGGCCGCCTCGGCCATCCGGCGTGAGGCCGCGGAGGCGACCGCGGCGGCGTGGCCGACGTCGGCGACGGCGTCGCTGATCCGACCGGCGGCCCGCTCGGCCGCAGCCGCGGTGCCCTCGGCCTTCTCGGCGGCGCCCGACATGCGGTCGGCCGAGATCGAGGTCGTGGTGGCGACGTGGTCGATCGCCTGGGCGGCGACCGACGCCCGGCCCGAAGCCGCCTCGATGCGGTCCGCGACCTCGACGAGCTGGCCGACGAGGTGGTCGAGCCGGTCGACGAGGCGCTCCACCACGAGATCGGCGAGGCGGTCGAGCGTGGGGTCGGTGCTCTCATCCGTCATGGCGGTGGTCCTCCTCGTCCGTCACGCACCGGCGTGGCGGGCCTGGGATGGGGGTTCGTCGGTGTCGGTCGGGCGACGGCCTCACGCACCGTCTGGTTGCAGTATCTCGGAGTCACGACCATCTTGCCCCGCCTCCGCCGTTCGCCCCGGTCGGAGCGCCGCATCACCGGCCCGTGCGCCCCAGGATGCCGGCGGCCCCTGCCGGCTCCACCTCGTCCCGTCGGGCGCCGGGACGCGAGCCGGGCCCCGCCGGCGAGGGGAGGAGCGCCGGCGGGGCCCGAGATCGGTACAGCTGTGGGTCGATGATCCGGGCCGACGGCGCCGGATCGCGGACCCGGTCCCGACCGGGCGGGGTCGGGGTCGGGCGTCAGGCGTCCTCGCCGTCGGCTGCCTCGTCACCGGCTGCCTCGTCACCGGCTGCCTCGTCACCATCCTTGGGCGGGCAGCCGTCGTTCGGGGCCTCGATGTCGACCGTCGTGGTGGTCGGCGCCGCGGTCGTCGGCGTCGTGGCCACGGTCGTGGTGGTCGGCTCGGGGGCCGTGGTCGGCGTCGGGGTGGTGTCCTCGCCGAAGACCACGTCGGAGCACGCGTAGAACGCGTTGGGCGTGTCGTCGATGTCCCACACGCCGAGGATGAGGTGGCGGCCCGACTTGCCCGAGGGGATCGTGCCGGTGTGGCTGATCTCCTGCGGCGGCTGCTCGCCGCCGAGGTCGACCGAGAAGAACGGCTCCGACTCGAGGTCGGCCCGGCTCAGGGGCTGGGTCGGGTCGTAGCTGTCGTTGGTGATGAAGTACCGGAACGCCGTCGTCGCGTGGTTCGCGGGCAGCATCCAGTGGAACTCGAGCTCCTGGCCGCTCTCCAGCTCCGTGGCCGGCCACTGGCCGTCACGCGGGTCGTCGAGCTCGGCGAAGCGGGCGTTGGCGCCGCTGCAGATCTCGCCGTCGGCCGGGCCGGCCTCGGGGAAGTGCTTCGGGCCCTCGACGCTCTGGGGCTCGTAGATGATGCCGCCGCAGTTGTCGAAGTCCCCGGCCTCGGCGCAGAACCCCTGCCGGCTCATGGGCGAGTCGGTCCAACCGTGGCCGAGCGCGCTCTCCGCGCCGAGCATGGGGAAGCCGATGGCCGCGATCGCGGCCAGGCCGCCGAGCTTCTTCTTCATGGTGTCCCACCTTGTCGTCGGGCCGGTCGTCGGGCGGCAACGTCGAGGGTTGCGGCGCCCCGGCTCGGGGGCGACCCGCGTTTCCGCATGCAACCAATCATTACGATCGGATTGAGAAAAGACAACGAATCGATGACGACATATGCGGGACCACGAAGTCTTCGCCGCTGAATGGGCTGCCGTCTCGTAACCGTTTCGTCACGAGCCGGTCGAGGACGTGGGTCGGGTTCGCGTGCCGTGGCCGGGCCCGCCGGTCCGGACAACGGACCGGATCGGTGGCCGGCGATCGCCCGTCCCGCGACAATGTCGATCGCCGCAGACACCACCGAGGAGGGCGCCGTGACCGCGGTCCGAGATTCCGGGTTGCCGGTGGAGCGGCACGACGTGTTCGACGTGCTCCAGGTGACGAGGGGAACCGCGCTCCAGTCGTTGGTCGCGGCCGACCTCGTCGAGGTCGAGCCGCACCAGCGCTCGAGCATCCACCGCCACAACCACTCCGAGACGGTGATCTTCATCACCGCCGGGCGGGCGGAGGTGGTCGTCGGTGATGACGTCGTCGAGGTGGCGAAGGGTGACCGGATCCACGTCGGCAAGGCCGTCTACCACGGGTTCCGCACCGGCGACGACCCGGTGTCGTTCCTGTCGGTGCAGAGCCCGCCGATCCTCGACGAGTCGACCGGGACGCTCGACCTCGAACCGCTCGCCGACGCGTGACGCCCGACCGCCGCCGGGCCCGCCCCGCGATCTCCGGAGGACCCCGATGACCACGTCGTTGCCGGACCACCTGCTCGATCGGGCGCGCGCCGCGCGCGCCTCGGGTGGCGCCGGGACCGATGACCGCCGCCGCTCCGCCGGGCGCACCGACTGGGGGAGCTGGCCCGCCTACGACGCCGCCGCCTCCGGCCTGAGGGACCACTGGTACCCGGTGGCGTGGTCGTCGCAGGTCGGCCGCAAGCCGACCGGGGTCCGGGTCTGCGACACGCCGATCATGCTCCAGCGCGACGAGCACGGGCGGGCGTGGGCACTCCACGACCGCTGCCCCCACCGCGGCGTGCGGCTGTCGCTCGGCATCGAGGAGTTCCCGGGCACCGTCACCTGTCCGTACCACGCGTGGACCTACCGCCTCGCCGATGGCGAGCTCGTCGCGGTCATCACCGACGGGCCCGACTCGCCGATGTGCCACAAGGCGTCGGTGGCCACGTACCCGGTCGAGGAGGCGTGCGGTCTGGTCTGGGTGTTCGTCGGTGACGGCGAGCCCCACCCGCTCACCGACCAGCTGCCCGAGGAGCTGGTCGACCCGCCGCCCTACGCGGTGGGCGGGCGGATCGAGGACCGCGAAGGCAACTGGCGGTACTACGCCGAGAACGGCTTCGACGAGGGCCACGCCAAGTACCTCCACCGCACCTCGTGGTGGCGCACCTTCAAGGTCATGCCGACCTGGAACAAGATCCACATCGAGCGCCACGGCCGGTGGATCTTCCGGGTCGAGGACGAGCGCCACTGGGACGCCGAGTTCCCCGGCCTCGGCCGCTGGTCCAACAAGCGGTGGTGGAAGCGTGGGCCCAAGCAGACGCAGGGCAAGTTCCTCGGCAACACGGGCGGCAACGAGGCGCCCGATCCCTACATCGCGGGTAGGGGCTTCCCGGGGTTCGTGTCACTCAGCGTCCCCGGCGTCCTGCGGGTCGCCTACCCGAACTTCATCCACTACGAGTTCTACGTCCCCATCGACGCGGACACGACGAAGTACGTCGGGGTGATGGTCCAGTTCAAGACCGGCCTCGCCCGCGTCGGGTTCTACGCGAAGTACCTGGGCGGCATCCGGTGGCTGTTCCACGGCGACTTCTCCAACCAGGACCACTGGATGGTGTCGGAGACCGACGCCCCGCCCGAGCGCCTCTACCGCCCGGACGTGTCGCTGCTCGAGTGGCGCCGCCTCGTCGAGGAGGGGAGCCCGTTCCGGCCGGGCGCGTCCGACGGCACCGCCGGGGCCGCCTCCGACGACACCGCCGCGTCCGGTGCCGTGGCCGAGGACGGTGGGCGATGACCGCGATCGCCCGGCCCGAGCCACTGGTGCAGCCGTTCCCGATCGAGCCCGAACCGCCCGGGCGCGTCGTCACCGCCACCGACGGCCTCGCCTACCACGTCATCACGATGGGGGAGGCCTCCGCGGGAACGGCTCCGACAGTGTTCCTCCACGGCGGGGGCCCCGGCTGCTCGGCGTGGACAGACTTCGGCCCGGTGGCGCCGCTCTTCGCCGACGCGCGACGCTGCCACCTGGTCGATCTCCTCCAGTACGGGCGCTCGGCGAAGCCCCGGATCACCGGGCCGCGCTGGAGCTTCCTGGCGACGTCGCTCGTCGCGCTGCTCGACGCCCTCGACGAGACGGAACCGGTCGACCTCGTGTGCAACTCGTGGGGCGGCACCATCGCGATCGCGCTCGCCGCCGAGCACCCCGGACGGGTCCGCTCGATGGTCGTCACCGGGTCGATGCCCGTGTTCTACGGGCCGCTCGCCCCACTTCCCGAGGGGGCGCGACGGGGACGCAACGCCCGCGACGCCTACTACGGCGGCGAGGGCCCGACACCGGAGAAGATGCGGCGGCTGATGGCCGACCTCGAGTGGTACGACCCCGAGAAGATCCCCGCCGAGACCGTCCGGCTCCGCCACGCCCAGAGCATCGAGACCGACGAGATGGACCTCGCCGCCCACTCCGACGACCTGCGGGGCGAGTGGCAGGACCTCGAACCGCACCTCAAGGCGATCCGCTGCCCGGTGCTGTTCTGCTGGGGCATGCACGACGCGTTCCTCACGCCCGACTACCCGCTGATGCTGGCCCGCATGGTGCCCCGCGGTCAGCTCCACGTGATGGACCGGGCGTCGCACCACCTGCAGGAGGAGCGCCCGTGGGACTACTTCTGCGTCGTCGACGGCTTCCTGCGCCAGGAGGTGTGAGGTGGCCCGCCGCCTGATCGTGCTCGTCCTCGTCGTCTCGGCCGCGGCCGCGCTGGTGCGCCGCCACGGCGTCGACCTGCTCACCCGCACGACCGGGACCTGGATCGGCGCCCCGGACCGATGACCGCGACCCGCCCGCCCGGCCCTGCGGCGCTGGCGGACGCCGCCGTGGCCGCGGTCGATCGCGAACGGCTGGTCGAGCTGTGTGGCGCGCTCGTCGACATCGCCTCGCCGACCGGTGAGGAAGCGCCCCTCGCCCGATGGATCGCGGGCGAGCTCGACCACCTCGGCGCCGAGGGCCACCTCCAGCCGATCGACGAGCGCCAGGCCAACGCCTGGGGCCGTCTGCGCACCGCCGGTCCCGGCGACGGCCCGACCGTGATGCTCTACGCCCCGATCGACACGCTCACGACCGGCGACCCGGCCGAGGACCTGCCGTGGGCGGCCGAGCGCTTCGACGGCCACCTCGCGCCCCGGGCGCAGCGCGACGGCGAGCTCGTGTCCGGGCTCGGTGCCCACAACCCGAAGGGCCACGCCGCGTGTGTGCTCGGCGCGATCGAGGCGATCGCCGCGTCCGGCGTTCCGCTGCGGGGTGAGGTGATCGCCGCGTTCGGCGCCGGTGGGATGCCGACCAACGCCCGTGACGTGCCCGGCCCCGGTCCCGACGGCGCCGGCGGCCAGGGGCGGTTCGGGCGCCGCAACACCGGCCAGGGCGTCGGCGCGTCGTTCCTGGTGGAGCAGGGCGTGTGGGCCGACGCCGCGGTGATCGCGAAGTCGGGGTGGGCCGTCGCGTGGGAGGAGGTCGGGCTCGCGTGGCTCGACGTCACCGTGCGCGGCCGTCACACCTACGTCGGCGCGCGCCACCGGCTGCCGTACCGCAACCCGATCGACGACGCCGCCACCGTGATCTCCCACCTGGAGGCGTGGTTCCCGACCTACGCCCGGCGTCACTCGTCCGGCCTGGTCGAGCCCCAGGGCATCGTCGCCGCGGTCGAGGCCGGCTGGTGGCGCATGGCCGCGGTGGTGCCCGCCGCGGCCCGCCTGCGGGTCGACCTGCGGCTGGCGCCCGACCAGTCACCCCTCGACGCCCGCCGTGAGCTCGTGGCCGCACTCGACGAGCTGCGGGCCGCGGACCCCGGCCTCGACCTCGACGTGGAGCTCGCCGTGGCGATCCCCGGTTCCCGCACCGACCCGGGGCACTGGATCTGTCGCACCGCCATCGACGCCTGGGAAGCCGTCGCGGGCCGGCCCCACGAGCCGATCACCGCCACCAGCGGCGCGACCGACGCCAACATCCTCCGCAACCGGGGGATCCCCACGGTCCGCGTCGGCCTGCCGAAGGTCCACGTCGAGGGCACCGAGCTGGGCTTCGCCGAGGGCATGAACACGGTCGACGCCGACGCGATGGAGCTGCTGTGCCACCACCTCGTGCGGGTGGCCGTCGACGCTGCGTCCCGGCCGCTCGACGAGCTGCGCGGCCGGTCGGCACCAGCCGGCGGGGCGCCGACGGGCGGGGCGCGGCCGTGACCGCCGCGAGCGAGGTCGTGCTCGGTGTCGGCGCGTCGCACACGACGCTGATGAACACCCGCTGGGACGAGGTCGACGGCCTGCGCCGGGCCCACGACTACCGCGACGCCCTGGCCGGGGCCCGTCAGGCGATCGAGCGCAGCGGTGCGGACCTCGCCGTGGTCGTCGGCCCCAACCACTTCCGGGGCATGTGGCTCGACCTGATGCCGGCGTTCACCGTCGGCATCGGCGAGGTCGTCGGCACCGGCGAGCACGGCACCCCCGCCGGGCCGCTGACCGGCGACCCCACCGCGGCCGCCTACCTGCTGGAGGCCCTGATGGCGGCCGGGTTCGACCCGGCGCTGTCCGCCCGCCTCGACGTCGACCACGGCATCACCCACGCCGTCCAGCACGTGCTCCCGGCCGGCCTGCCGCTCGTGGCACTCGTCGTGAACTGCGGCGCCCCGCCGCTGCCGTCGCTCGAGCGCTGCGCCCGACTCGGTGAGGCGCTCCGCGAGGCGGTCCACGCCCTGCCCGGTGCCCGCAGGGTCGTGGTCGTCGGCTCCGGAGGCCTCTCGCACCGCCTCCCGTTCCCCGACTGGCGCCACCCGGCCAGCGACGACGACGAGTTCCTCGTGCGCTCGTGGATCGAGGGACGGGGCCGGTGGGAGGAGTTCGAGACGCGCCGGCGGCGGATCGTGGTCGAGGCCCGGCCGGACATCAACACCGAGCTCGACCGGTCCGTGCTCGACCACCTGGAGACGGGCCGCTGCCGCGACCTCGTCGAGCTCGGGGACCGCCTCGTCGAGCTCGGCGGCAACGGCGCGAACGAGCTGCGCAACTGGCTGGTGATGGCCGGTGCGTGCGGGTGGGCCCCGGGTCGGGCCCTCTGCTACTCGCCGATGCCCGAGTGGCTGACCGGCATGGCCGTGGCGCTGGTCGAGTGAGCCCGCCTCACCGGCACGCCACCCGGACCCGTGCGTGTGCGCACGAGGCCGATCCGCCTGCGACCTGCGATCTGTGAACCCTGAACTTCGACCTGCGATCTGCGACGAAGGGACCGAACCATGACCGCCTGGCTCGACCTGACCGGCATCGACTTCTGCGTCCGCACGGTGGACGCGGGCGGCGTCGCCACCCGTGCCCTGCAGGCCGGTGAGGGGCCCGACGTCGTGTTCCTCCACGGCACCAGCGGCCACCTGGAGGCGTTCACCCGCAACGTCGTCGCCCACGTCCTCGCCGGCTACCGGGTGCACGCCATCGACATGCTGGGCCACGGCTACACGGCCAAGCCCGACATGGCCTACGAGATCCCCCGCTACGTCGCCCACCTGGCCGACTACCTGGATGCCTGCGGGATCGAACGCGTGAACCTCGCCGGTGAGTCGCTCGGCGGCTGGGTCGCCGGCTGGCTGACCTCGGAGGAGCCCGAGCGGGTGATCAGCCTCCAGCTGATCGCCTCCGGTGGCACCAAGGCGAACCCCGAGGTGATGGACCGGATCCGGACCTCGACCCGGCGGGCGGTCACCACCGACGACCCGTCGCTCACCCGTCAGCGACTCGAGCTGCTCATGGCCGACCCGGCGAAGGACGTGACCGACGAGCTGGTCGAGGTCCGCCACCGGATCTACCACGAGCCCGACTTCGTCGCGAACGTCGACAACCTGCTGTGCCTCCAGGACATGGAGACCCGCCAGCGCAACCTGCTGCGGGAGGATCGCCTGGCCAGGATCGGCGCGGTGCCGACGCTGGTGATCTGGGGCCACGAGAACCCCTTCGGTGACGTGCCCGAGGCGAAGGCGATGCACGCCGCCATCGGGGGCAGCCGCCTGGAGCTGTTCGCCGAGTGCGGCCACTGGCCCCAGTACGAGCAGGCCGAGCGCTACAACGCCCTCGCCCTGGCGTTCCTCGCGGAGCACAACGCGTGACGGCTGCGACCACGACCACGACCACCGGCGGATCGGCCGACGCCGCAATCGCCGAGGCCGCGGACCGACTGTGGAGCGCCGCGGTGTCCGGCGAGCCGTGCGCGCCGGTGCGCGACCTGCTCGTCGGCGACGACGGCACGGCGGCGTACGCGGTCGCCGCCCGCAACGTGGCCCGGATGGTCGAGGAGCGCGGCTGGCGGGTGTGCGGCCGCAAGATCGGCCTCACCTCGCCGGTGGTGCAGGCCCAGCTCGGCGTCGACCGGCCCGACTTCGGCGCGCTGTTCGCCCAGGTGTCCCACGGCGACGGCGAGGACGTGCCGACCGACGCGCTGCTGCAGCCGAGGGTCGAGGCCGAGATCGCCGTGGTGCTCGGCGCCGACCTGGACCTCGGCAGCCACACCGTCGCCGACGTGATCGCCGCGGTGGGCTTCGTGGTGCCGGCGCTGGAGATCGTCGACTCGCGCATCGCTGCCTGGGACATCACGTTCGTCGACACGGTCGCCGACAACGCGAGCAGCGGCCGTCACGTCCTCGGGACCGTGCCCCGCACGCTGGACGGGCTCGACCTGGCCGCGGTCCCGATGGAGCTGGCCGTCGGTGGCGAGGTCCGCTCCACCGGGACGGGCGCGGCGTGCCTGGGCAACCCGCTGTTCGCGCTCCGGTGGCTGGCCGACACGATGGGTCGGCTCGGCACCCCGCTGCGCGCCGGCGACGTCGTGCTCACGGGCGCCGTGGGCCCGGTTGTCCCCGTCGCCGCGGGCGACGAGGTCGAGGCGCGCTTCGGCGACCTGGGCCGGGTGCGCTGCCGCTTCGTCGAGGGCGGGGCCGGCTCGTGACGCTGCGGCGCGCCTACGTCGACGTCGACTGGGGCCAGGTGCACGTCACGTCCGCCGGCGCCTCCGCGCCCGGCGCGCTCCCGGTGGTCGGTCTCCACCAGACGCCCCGGTCGTGGGACGAGCTGCGCGAGGTGCTGGGCGTCCTCGGCCGCTCCCGGTTGGCGCTCGCGCCCGACCTGCCGGGGATGGGCGGCTCCGACGACCACCCCGACGGCGCCTCGATCGCGTCGTACGCCGCGGGTGTCGTGGACGCGCTCGACGCACTCGGGATCGACCGGTTCGACCTGGTCGGCCACCACACGGGCGGGGTGGTGGCGGTCGAGATCGCCGCCTCCCACCCGGGGCGGGTCCGGCGGCTCGTGCTGTCGTCCACCCCGTGGGTCGACGCCGCGAACCGGGCGAAGCGGGTGGATCGGCCGCCGATCGACGCGGTCGAGGTCCGCCCCGACGGGTCGCACCTCACCGAGCTGTGGCAGCGCCGCCAGCGCTTCTACCCGCCGGAGCGCCCCGACATCCTCGTGCGGTTCGTCCGAGACGCGCTGCGGGCGACCGACCCCGAGGAGGGCCACCGGGCGGTGGGCCGCTACCGGATGGAGGAGCGGATCGACGCGGTGGCCGCGGACGTGCTCGTCGTCGGCCACGACGCCGATCCCTATGCGTTCGGCGAGCTCGAGCCGCTCGCCGCCGCGCTCGGCGGTGCGCCGACCGCGGTGGTGGCCGGCGGCATGGTGCCGCTCGAGCTGCGGGCCGAGGCGTTCGCCGCCATCGTCGAGCGGTTCCTCGACGGCGACGCAGGGTGACGACCGCGTCCAACTGAACACGCAACGTGGAGCTGCGGCCACGCAGGCGGTCGCGGGGCCGCGACCTGCGCGGATCGCGTGCCGCGAGGTTCGGTTCCGGCCCCGGGCCTGGCAGCCTGTACGACCACCGACCCGGAGGACGCGCCTCGATGCCCGCCACCGACCGACACGGCACCCAGCTCCCGGTTGCGACCGACGTCGACCGTGTGGCCGCGGACCTCGACGCGCTGGCCGCCGACGGAGCCGCGTACGGTCACCTCGGTGCGTACGGGATCGGGGAGCTGCTCGCGTCTCGGGTGGAGGCGCACCGACGCGGGTGGGAGGTGCTCGGCGTCGACCGCGTCGGCGACGGTGATGCCCCGGCGTTCTACGTGACCCTCCACAGCGGAGCCGATGGGCCGGGGGCCGGCGGCGACCCGTCGTCCAACGGTCAGGTCGGTGGCGGCCCGGACGTGGTCGAGGACGACGACCGCCCTGTCGCCGTCGGGGACTTCGTCCGCTACCGGCCCACGATCGGGTCCGCGAGCGGGGGCAGTGACCCCGGTGCGCCCGATGCCGTGGGCGAGGTGCGCGCGGTCATGCCGAACGGCATCCTCCACGTCGACGAGGCGTACAAGAGCAGCCGGTCCGACCGCTACAACCGTTGGCCGGTCGAGGTGCCACTCGACGACGTGCTCGGTCGGGTGCCGCGCCCGTCGTACTGGCCCAACCTCTAGGCCCGACGCTCCCCGACGTTCGTCAGGCGAGGTCGGCGTGGCTGGCCCGGATCCGCTCGACCAGCTCGCGTGAGCCGGGCTCGTACCGCTCCCGGCCGACGCGGAACAGCCGCCTCGCCTCGTGGCCGGGCCAGTCCTCCGGGAGCAGCGCGGCGGGGAGGTTCGGGTCGTCGCGGAGGATCCGCAGCATGTCGTGGTCGAGCCAGAACAGACGGCGGAACGCCTCGACGGGCTCGACCGGCGGGTCCCAGGGCGGCGCAGCGGCGTCGCGGTGGGCGGCGAGGAACGCCTCGTAGCGCGCGGCGATGCCGCGCAGGTCCCAGCACGCGTCGACCAGACCGCGCTCGCGACCGGCGAACGACGCATCGGTGAAGACGGCCAGACGGTGGCCCGGGTCGAGCTCCCGGGCCAGGGCGCCGAGCTCGGCGCCGCGGTCGTGGGGGCTCAGCCACTGGCCGGGGCCGAGGCGCCCGAAGCCGAGCCATCGCAGCGGCTTGGCCAGCCCGTCGGGCTCGGTCGCTCCGCCGCGGCCTTCGCCGGTGAGGACGAGCTGCCATCGGCCGTCCCACGCCGGCTGGTCGAGCTCGAACACGCGGACGTCGCCGCGTCGCAGCTCGTCGCGCCCGGCGTCGCTCAAGCGGTAGCGGCTGCGGCGGCCGATTCGCTCGATGGCGAACCATCCCTCACTGGTCATGCGGCGCACGACCGTGCGCATCGAACGCGCCTTGACCCCCACGAGCTCCGCGGCGTCGAGGAGCTCGCCCAGCCAGAACGCGCCGCGCTCGGGACGGAAGCTCTCGCCGAGCAGCAGCAGGGTCGCGTACGCGGGTTTCGGTGCGTTCCGCGAACCGGTCGTTTCCATTTCGTGAACTTCTCGGTGTTCCACGGTGATCGGTCAGGAACGGTCAATGAACTCGCAACGTGATTCGATCTGGACAGTTTCGCCGATGGCGTGAATCATTTTCCAGCATGAGGGAACGTCGCGCCGGATCGTGCAGCTCTAGATCGTGCAGCTCATTGACACCGTCAGTCGACGTCCGCGTGGCGCGTGCGGGGAGCGCGACGAGATGACGGCTCCGGCCACCGCGAACCTGGTGATGACCCGCCTCGAGCCGACGGGGCTGCTCGGGAAGGTCGAGGCGATCCTCGAGGTGCTCGCCGAGCACGGCGCCACGGTCGGCCTGTCCGAGCTCGCCCGGGTCAGCGGCGTGGCGAAGCCGTCGGTCCATCGGATCTGCCAGGACCTGACGATCTGGGGCGTCGTCGAGCGCAACGGCGACGGCTTCCGGCTCGGGCCCCGCCTGTTCGAGCTCGGTGCCCGGGTGCCGAGCCGGCGCCAGCTGCTCGACGCGGCGCTCCCGCCCATGAGCGACCTGTCGGCCGCGTCCGGCCACACGGTCCACCTCGCGGTCGGCGACGGCGACGAGGCGCTCTACGTCGGCAAGATCAGCGGGGGCCGCGCCATCCCGACGCCGTCGACGACGGCCGGCCGCGTGCCGATGCACTGCTCGGCCACCGGCAAGTGCCTCCTGGCGCTCGGTTCGGACGAGCGGCGACGTGCCGTGCTCGGTGGTGAGCTGGCCCGCCGCACGCCCCGGACGATCACCGACCCGGCGCGGCTGGCGCGAGAGCTCGACGACATCGTGGCCAGGGGCTGGTCCCGCGAGCACGGCGAACTGGTCGACGGGTTCACGTCGATCGCGGCGCCGGTCGTCGGCTTCTCCGGTGCCGTGGTCGCCGCGGTGTCGGTGACGACCGCGGTGGAGCAGATGGACGAGCCCCGCACGGTTGCCATGGTGACGCTGACGGCCCGCTCGATCGGTCGCCGCATGGGTGGCTCGGTCGGCGCGACGGCCGCAGGCTGAGGGCGGGCGGGCGATCGTGTCCTTCGAGCTCGCCGAGCTCCTCACCCCGGCCGGCCTGGCCGACCCCTACGCCGTCCATGCGCGGTGGCGGGCCGAGCGTGCCACCGGTGCCGACCCGGGCCGGCTCCTCTTCGACGCCGAGGAGGTGGCGGCGGTCCTCACCGATGCGACGTGGAGCTCGGACCGGGTCCCGTCCCTGCTGCGCCCGCTCGAGCACCGCGACCGCTACGCGGTGCTGGAGGAGACGCTCCGGTCGATCACCGCGTTCGCCGACCCGCCCGACCACACCCGCATCCGCCGGGTCATGGCCCGGACGTTCACGCCCCGGGCGGTCCGCGCCATGGCGCCGGCCGTGACCGCCATCGCCGAGGCGGAGGTCGGCCGGTTCGTGGCCGACGGGCCGGGCGACGTCGTGGCCCGGCTCACCTACCCGCTGCCGGCGCTGGTCATCAGCTCGCTGCTCGGCATCCCCGCGGCGGACCGCCACCGCTTCGGCGACTGGGCGCTGGCGATCGTGTACCTCGTCGGTGCCGGTCGGGCCGACGTCGCCCACGCCGAGCGGGCCCGCGACGCCATGGCGGAGATGCACGAGTACCTCGCCGCGCTGGTCGCCCGCCGGCGGGCGGATCCGGGCGACGACCTGCTCTCTTCGATGATCGCGTCGAGCGACACCGACGAGTCGGACGGCTCCGGTGGCGCCGGCGGGGCGGACGACCGGGCGGGCCTCAGCGTCGTCGAGCTCCACGCCAACGCGCTGTTCCTCATGGTCGCCGGCCACGAGACCGCCACCAACCAGCTGTCGAACGCCCTGATCACCTTGTGCCGCGACCCCGTGGAAGCGGCCCGCGTCCGCGACGGCTCGTGTGATCTCGACCGGGCGGTCGAGGAGCTGCTCCGCTACGAACCGGCCGTGCAGTTCACGGCCCGCCTCGCCCGCGACGACCGCCTGGTCGGAACGACCCCGGTCGCGGCCGGCCAGTCGGTGGTGCTCGCGCTCGGGGCCGCCAACCGGGACCCGGCCCGGTTCGTCGATCCCGGGCGCCTCGATCTCGACCGCGAGCCGGCGCCCAACCTGACCTTCGCCCGGGGCGCTCACCACTGCCTCGGAGCCGCGCTCGCCCGGCTCGAGCTGCGCACGGTGCTCCCGACGCTGCTGCGGGCCGCGCCGGGCATCGGGCTCGGTGACGACGAGGTCGCGTGGCAGCCGACCCTCGACTTCCGCGGGCCCGAGAAGCTCGACCTGACCTGGTGAGCGATCTCGTCCGAGTGGACGGGCTCCCGCCTCGCTGATCAACCCGGGTCCCCGTTGCGGCGAGCAGAGCGATGCCGGACGTCGGTGCCGGCGGGCCGCGCAGGCTCCGGGCTAACGTCCGGCCGTCCGGTCGACGCCGTTCGCAGGGAGGTTGCGACATGACCGGTCCTGCGACGTCGCGGCGCATGGAGCGGGCACGGGGGATCGACCACCGGGCGCTCGTGGCCGGCGCGTCGGTCGTCGGTCTCGCCGCGTCCTACGTGGTCGCCGTGCAGGACCCGGTGCCCGGTTGGGAGCTCGATCTCACCGGATCGATCAACGAGCTGCCCGACGGTGTCGCCACCGTCCTCTACCCGATCATGCAGCTCGGGACGCTCGCCGGCCCGATCGCCGTCGCCGCCGCCATCGCCTGGTTCCGACGCGACCGTCTGCTCGCGGGCGCCACGGTCGTCGCCGGGTTCGTGACCTGGTTCGGGGCCAAGGGGGTCAAGAAGGTCGTCCTGCGGGACCGGCCCGGGTCGTTCTTGCCCGACATCGTGATCCGCGAGGGCGACGGCACCGGCCTCGGCTACGTGTCGGGACACGCCGCGGTGGCGGCCTGCGCGGCCACGCTCGCGGCGGCCGTGCTGCCGCGACGGTGGAGGCCCGTCGCCGCCGTGGCCGCCGGGCTGGTCGGTGTCGCGCGGATCGTGCACGGCGTGCACCTGCCCGCCGACGTGATCGGTGGGTGGAGCTTCGGTGTGCTCATCGGCCTCGGCACCGTCGAGCTGGTCGAGCTCGTCGACCGGCGCCTGCTCCGCCGGCCGCTGGAGGACACGGCCGGTTGAGCGTCAGAGCTCGTCGTTGCGCTGCATCCACCCGAGGGCGAACCACCCGGGCACGATCGGGAGCCAGAAGGTTGCGAGCCGGAAGGTGAGCACCGCCGAGACCGCCTCGCCGGCCCCGAGCCCGAAGCCGGTGAGCCCGGCGATGAGCGCCGACTCGAGCGCGCCGAGGCCGCCCGGGGTCGGCGCCAGCGTGGCGATCGCGACCGCGGCCAGGTAGGCCGCACCGACCTGGGCGAAGGTCAGGCCCCCGCCGAACGCCTCGACCGCCGCCATCATGCCCGCGGTGTAGGTCAGGCTGATCCCGGTCGACCCGCCGAACAGCGCCAGCACGCGCACCGGCCGGCGGAACACCTCGACGAGCTGGGTGAGGCCGGTGCGGACCGACGTGAGCGCCGGCGCGAAGAAGCGCTCCCGGACAGGTCCGATCAGTGCGGCCACGCCGACGAGTGCGAGCACGGCGGTCAGGACGAGCATGACCGTCGACGCGTCGGGCAACGAGAACCCGTCGAGGCCCGACTGGCCCGTCCACAACACGAACGACCCGAGCAGCGCGATGTGCACGGCGAAGCCGGCGATGGCGTTGACCGCGACGGAGGTCGCGGCCTGCGCGCTGCCCACACCGACCCGCTGGAGGAACCGGCCCGTGAGCGCGAAGCCGCCGGCGCCGGCCGGGCCGACGAGGCTGGCGAACGAGGCCGCCACCTGGACCCGCAGGTTCGGCGCGAACGGCACCGGGTCGGCGACCGCGCCCTGGAACGAGATCGCGGCGAAGACGTAGGTGAACGCCGACGCGACGAGGGTTGCGACGATCCACCACGGCTCGGCGCTGCCGAACGCATCGACGGTGTCGGAGAGGTTCGCGAGCTGGGGGAGGAGCGAGTAGAACGCCAGCGCGGATGCCCCGACGATCAGGATGGTCCGGGGCTTGATCCGCTCGAGCTCCTCGAGCTCGAGGCCCGGTTCGCCGGTGGCCCGGTTCACCTCGTCGCGCAGCGCCTCGAGCAGGCCCTCCGAGGCCTTGGCCCGGGCCCGGGTGGACGGCGGCAGCGCGAGCGGCTGGAGCATCCGCAGCGCCGGCGCGACCCGCTCGCGGCCCATCGCCGAGACCGCGGCATCCACCGCGGCCCGGGCGCCGATCACGCTCCCGGTCTCGGTCAGGAGCACGGCGACGTCACGGGCCAGCTCGCGACCCGGCGGTGCGGTCTGGGCGCCGTCGAACTCGTCGAGCCACGGCCGACCGTCCTCGTCGACGGTGATCGTCTCGAGCGCCAGGTGCCGGTGGGCGAGGCCGGCGTCGTGCAGGTCGCGCACCTCGCCCCACAACGACGCCAGGAACGCCGGCCGGGCGAGGTCCGCTTCGTCGACGGCGCGCTCGGGTGGCGGCGTGGTGACGACGAAGGCCGCGTCGTGCGACGTCGTGCCCAGGTGCACCAGCCGGGGCGCGAGCACGCCGCTGCGCTCGGCCAGCGTGAGGGCCAGGGCCTCGTGCTCGATGCGGCGCTTGAGCGTTGCGTACTGCTCGTCGACCTCGGAGGCGCGGTAGCGGAGGCTGCGGTAGGCGCGGGCCAGCAGGTCGGCGTCGCGCTCGTCCGGGGTGCGCAGCGACACCCGGTACGTCTCGTCGGCGGCGTCGGTCACCGTGTAGCGCAGCGCCGCGCCGGTGCGGGGGTCGCGGCGGATGCTGCGGGGGCGCAGCCCGCCCGCCCGGAGCGCATCGATCAGCTCCGCCGGCCGGGGCTCGTAGGTGGGGGAGCCGAACACGAGCAGCACGATCGAGCCGACGATCGTGCCGACGCCGAGCGCCACGACCAGGTCGAACGCCGGGTGGGCCACGGCGAGGAGCCGGAGCACGACCAGCAGCGCCACGCCCCACCACAGGGCCCGCTTCCAGCGGCGGGTCAGCCACGGCGCGGCCACGGTCACAACCGCGGTCGTGGACGCCAGCACGTGCGAGTTCGGGTACGTCGAGTCGGTGACGGAGTCCTCGGCGCGCAGCTCGTCGAGGATGTTGGCCAGCTCCCGGTCGATCACGACGATGTCGGCCAACGTCATCGCCAGGTTGGCGACGAACCCGGTGAGGAGCAGCAGGAGCGCGACCTTCCACCGCCTGCGCACGAGGAGCACGATCAGCGCGACGGTCGGGATGAGGCTCGTGGCGATCTGGGCCGCGCTGAGCACGAACGACTCGAACGTGTCGGGGAGGCGCCCGAGGGCGCGCAGGAGGTCCTCCTCGATGCCCTCGACCGTGGCCTGGGCGAGCTTGGCCACGCCGGCGCCGAGGGTGAGGATGACGATGCCGAGGAGCAGGCGGATCACGTCACCGGCGGCGAACGAGCGGCGCGACGGTGGCGGTTCGTAGAGCTCGACGTGGTCGGTGTCGGTTGGCGTCGCGGTGATCGTCATCGGTCACCGCCGAGCACGTCGCGCCGTCCCACGCCACCCGACGATAGTCGCGATGAGATCTGGCGGGACGAGACACGAGTGCGTCGATCGCGAGCGTGTTGAAAAGAACGCCGGTATCGGTGAACTGTCGGTGTCGCCGCTGATGAAAACACGCGGATGGTTCGCAATGCAACGATGTCGTGCAGTTCCGATGCGTGTTCGGTGTAACGGTTACACGCCCGTACATCTGTTGCCCGGTCGTGGGCCTCGGGCTACGTTCTCGTCGCGTCGCCCCGTCCGTCGCAATCCATTGTGCTTCGTGACGTGCAAATAGTTGAGCACTCGAAGGAATCGGGCGCCGGGGCCGCGTTGGAGAACGGACCGACAGGAGCTGACGTGGCGATCACGTGCACGAGCTTGACGAAACGTTACGGCGAGGTCACTGCCGTCGATGCGCTGACCTTCTCCGTCGAGCCGGGCCGGGTCACCGGGTTCCTCGGGCCGAACGGATCGGGCAAGTCGACGACGATGCGGATGATGTTGGGCGTCGACCGGCCCTCCGCCGGTGAGACCCGATTCGACGGCCAGCGGTACAAGGAGATCCAGTACCCGGGCCGCACCGTCGGTGCCCTGATCGAGGCGAAGGCGGTCGACCCCTCCCGCTCGGCCCGCAACCACCTGCGGGTGCTCGCGGCGTGCGCCCGCATCTCCGACAAGCGGGTCGACGAGGTGCTCGAGCTCGTCGGCCTCACCGGGGCCGCCCACCGCAAGGTCGGGGGCTTCTCGCTCGGCATGCACCAGCGCCTCGGGGTCGCCTCCGCGCTGCTGGGCGACCCCCAGTACCTGCTCCTCGACGAGCCGACCAACGGGCTCGACCCCGAGGGCATCCGATGGATGCGCGAGTTCTTCCGCACCCTCGCCGAGCAGGGCCGCGGCCTGCTGGTCTCGAGCCACATGCTGTCCGAGCTCCAGCTCTACGTCGACCACCTGGTCGTGATCGCGTCGGGCAGGTTGCTGCGGGACGTGTCGGTCGACGAGTTCGTCACCGGCACCGCCCAGGCCCACGTCCGCGTCATGAGTCCGCAGATGCAGGCGCTGATGACGCTGCTCGCCCAGCGCGGCCTCCAGGTCGCCCTCGACGGCGACGCGCTGCGCGTCACAGGGACCAGCGCGGCGATCGTCGGCGACATCGCTGCCGCCAGCGGCGTCGTGCTCCACGAGCTGACCACGGTGCGCGAGTCGCTCGAGGAGGCGTTCCTGCGTACGACGGCCGGCAAGGGCCGCCACGAGAGCGGCGGGACCGTCGACCTGACCGACGCCAACGCGGAGAGGACGACACCGTGAACAAGCTCATTCGCGCCGAGTGGATCAAGTGGGCCACGATCCGGATGAACTGGATCATCGCCATCGTCGGCATCGTGCTCGGCGTCGCGCTCACCGGCGTCATCGTGGGCCTGTACGACCCGAGCCCCGATGTCTCCGCGGCGGAGGAGCTCGCGAGCCGCGTCGAGCTCATCGGTGCCGGGTCGGTCTTCTTCGGCATCTTTGCCGGCATCCTCGGGGTGCGGGTGTTCGGCAACGAGTACCGCACGAACACGATGATGCCGTCGGTCATTGCTGCGCCGATCCGTACCGAGGTCGTCGCGGCCAAGGGCATCCTCACGTTCATCGTTGGGCTCGTCTACGCGATCATCGGCGGCGCGCTGTCGGTCGCGGTGGTGATGGTCGGCCTCGAGATGCAGGACCTGGGCATCTCGTTCGGCGACGAGAACATGACCCGCATCGCGCTCGGTCATGTCGCCTACACCGTCGTCTACGCGCTCGTCGGCACCGCGGTCGGCGCGCTGTTCACCTCACCCGCCCTCGGGATCGCGCTGATCATCGCCTTCCCGAGCGTCGTCGAGGGCGCGTTGGGCGGCTTCCTCCCCGGCAACGTCGGCCGCTACCTGCCGTTCACCGCGGGTAACGCCATCATCGAGTCGACACCGGAGGGCCCGACCGCGCTCGAGGGTGCGCTCATCTTCGGTGGCTTCACGTTCGTCCTGTTCCTGGTCGGCGGCGCCGTCTTCGAACGCCGAGACCTCGGCTGACCCGAGGGGGACGTGATGGGGCACGGGTCGGGCGGCCTGCTGCGCGAGACGACGGCGGGGTGGTGGATCACCCTCTCGGGCGCGCTCGTCGTTGCCGTCGCGAGCGGGATCATCGCCTCCGGGGGCCGGGTCCCTGCGTGGGAACGGGACGTGTTCGAGGCGGTCAACGGGCTGCCCGACCGGCTCGAGGGCCTGATGTGGGTGTTCCAGCTCGCCGGCCTGCTCCTCGTGCCGCTCGGCGTCGCTGCCGTGGCAGCCGCGTTCCGACGCTGGCGTCTCGCGCTCGCGCTCGCCGCACTGGTGCCGCTCAAGCTGATCGTCGAGAAGCTCGTCGTGAAGCAACTGGTCGAGCGCGAGCGCCCGGCGGTGAGCATCTGCGACGGCGACACGTCGTGCCTCGAGCTGCGTGACGCGCCGGTCGAGGGCCTCTCGTTCGTCTCGGGCCACGCCATCATCGCCTGGTCGGTCGCCACGGTCCTGTGGTCGACGCTTCCCGCTCGCTGGCGGTCGGTCCCGGTCGTCATCGCCGCGCTCAACGCCGTCGCTCGCGTCTACCTCGGCGCCCACAACCCGCTCGACGTCATCGGCGGGGGCGCGGTCGGTGTGGCCCTCGGCGCCCTCGTCGTGATCGTCGCCGGGCTCGGCCGCCGGACGCCCGACGGGACACGGGCCACCGCCGGGCGGGGCAACGAGCGCACGGACCCGACCGCACACCAGGAGGTGGGTCGGTCGTGACGACCGCGCTCGACGAACCGACGATCGTCGACGAGGCCGCTGGCTCCGACCGGACCGGTGCGGGTGCGACGGAGACCACGACCCGCCGCTACACCCGCTCGCCGCAGGACGTGCTGCGGATCCTGGTGCTCGGCACCGCCGCACTGGTGCTGCTCGGGCTCACCCTCGCCGTCGAGGACGCCATCCTGGCGTTCGAAGAGGACGTCGTCGAGATCTTCGACTTCGTGCCCCCGGCGATCGTGCGGGTGCTGCACGGCAGCATCGAGGTCGTCGCCGGCCTGGTGGCGCTCGCCATCTACGCCGTGCCGCTGATCACCAGGCGGTACCGGCTGTTCGGCTACATCGTGCTCGCGTCGATCATCGCCGTGGCGTCGATGACGGCGCTCGACGCGCTCATCGACCGCCAGACCTCGGCCGTGCTCAGCAACCGCCTCGCCATCCGGGCCGGGGTCGATGCGTCCGCCACCAGCAGCGTCGTCGGCCTCGCACAGCTCGCCGCCCAGCTCACCGTCGTCCAGCCGTTCATCGGGCGCCGTTGGCGGACCGCGAGCGGCGTGGCCCTGGCCGTCGTCGTGTTGCTCAGCCTCGTCGCGACCACCGAGCTCCCGCTCGGGCTGTTCGCCGCGCTGCCCCTCGGCGGTGCGGTCGGCAGCCTCGTGCTCCTGGCGTTCGGTCGCCCCGACCGGCGCCCGACCGAGACGGCGATCCGCGCCGCGCTGGTCGCCGCCGGCCTCCCGGCGGCCGAGGTCCACCCCGCCTCGGTCGACGCCCGGGGCTCTACGCCGTACTTCGGCACGCTGGACGACGGCACCGGTCTGTTCGTGAAGGTCCTCGGCGCTCAGGAGCGCTCGGCCGACCTGCTGTTCCGCATCTACCGGTTCCTGCGCCTGAAGGACGTGGGTGACGACCGGCCGTTCTCGTCACTCCGCCGCACGGTCGAGCACGAGGCCCTGCTGGCGCTGATGGCCCGCGACGTCGACATCCGCACACCGCGACTGCGGGGTGTCGTCGACGTCGGTGCCGACTCGATGCTGCTCGCCTACGAGCAGCTCGACGGCCGCTCGCTCGACGGTGTCGCCGACAGCGACGTCACCGACGACCTGATGCTGGCCGTCTGGGACCAGATCGCCATGCTGCGCCGCCACCGCATCGCCCACCGCGACCTGCGGCGGGCGAACGTGTTCGTCGACGACGAGCGCCGCCCGTGGGTGATCGACTTCGGCTTCTCCGAGCTGGCGGTGTCCGACGAGATCCTCGATGCCGACGTCGCCCAGATGCTCTGCTCGTTCGCGGTCGTGACCGGCGCCGAGCGCGCCGTGGCCGCCGCGGTCGCCTCGCTCGGCCAGGAGGCCGTGGGTCGGGCATTGCCACGGCTGCAGATGAAGGCGCTGAGCGGCGCCACCCAGACGTCGCTGAAGGAGCACAAGGGGCTGCTCGACGAGCTCCACGAGGAGGTCCTGGCCCGGACCGACGTGTCCGAGGTCGAGCTCGCCTCGCTCGATCGGATCGACCGGAACACGGTCTTCACCATCGTCGTCCTGGCCGCGGCCACGTACTTCCTGTTCCCCCAGCTCACCGACGTGCCCGGGATCTTCCGGCAGATTCGGGAGGCCGACTGGGCGTGGACCCCGCTGCTCCTCCTCGGCTCCGCCGGGACCTACGTCGGCGCCGCGGCCAGCCTCGCCGGCGCGGTGCCCGCGCGCCTTCCCGCCGGCCCGATGCTCGGAGCGTCGGTCGGCTCGTCGTTCGCGTCGAAGCTCGCGCCCGCCGGCCTCGGGGGCATGGCCCTCAACGTCCGGTTCCTCCAGAAGCAGGGGGTCGACGAGCCGGTCGCCGTGACCGGTGTCGGCCTCAACACGATCGCCGGGCTCGTCGGCCACGTCTCGCTCACCGGGGTGTTCGTCGTCTGGGCGGGCCGTGACGCGTTCGGCTCGTTCGAGCTGCCCGACCCGAGGTGGTTCCTGATCGGCGCCGGGATCGCCCTCGCGCTCGCGGCTCTGAGCATGGCCGTGCCGAGGACCCGCCAGATCGTGCTCCACCGACTCGTGCCCGTCGTCCGTCGGGCGCTCGACGGCACCTCCGAGGTGCTGCGCCGACCCGGCAAGCTGGCCATGCTCCTCGGCGGGTCGATCTCGGTCACGTTCTTCTACATCGTGACCCTGTACTTCGCGACCCAGGCGTTCGGCGGCGGCCTGGCGTTCGCCACCGTCGGTGCGATCTACCTGGTCGGCCAGGCCGTGGCCCAGGCGGCACCGACGCCGGGCGGCCTCGGCGCGGTCGAGGCGGCCCTCATCGGCGGGCTCGTCGCCGCCGGTATGGACGACACGATCGCCGTGCCCGCCGTGTTCATGTACCGCCTCTTCACGTTCTGGGTCCCGATCCTGCCGGGCTGGCTCGCGTTCACCTGGCTCCAGCGCAACGACTACCTCTGACCGACCGGCAACGGCAACGGGCAACCGCGCGGCGACACGGGCATTCGAATCGAAGCAATGAGCAACGGGAGGGGCGAACGATGTCCGATGTGGACGTGAGGACGGTGGCGGCGCCACCAACCGAGGACGACCGGGTACCCGTCGACCAGCGGGTCGGCGGGTTCGACAAGCGCACGATCTGGCCCGGCGTCGTGCTCCTCGTGGTCTGGTTCCTGTGGGCCCATGTGGTGCCCGGCGTCAACAGCCTCATCGACTGGGACGATCCCACCGACGACGGCGATCTCATCGACCTCGGCGCCGGCGAGCTGACCTTCGAGGCCGCCGGTGGCTGGAACCTTGCGCAGGGCGTGCGCGTCGACGACGACAACATCTCGGGTGTGCCGATCGGCACGGGTGCGGCGACGCTCGAGAGTGACGAGCTCACCTTCGAGGTCCACACCGCGGCCTGGGACGGCACGCCGACCGAGCTGTTGGACCGCGTGCTCGAGATCGACGACGAGCTCGAGGAGGTGCTCGCCGAGGACCTCCAGGACCGGGTCCGGATCGCGAGCGTCGACGGTGTCGCCGGCGAGGCCGTGAGCTACCTCGGCGTGGACCAGGGCGGGATCATCGCCGTGTACGTGTTCGAGCTCGAGGACGGCCAGACGATCGGGGTCGACCTGCGGGCCAACGGCCAGCCCGACGCCGAGGGCGACGAGCAGGAGATCGCTGAGATGCTCACCAGCGTCCGCTACCAGCCGAACGGCGACGAGGAGACGGGCTGATGACGGCCAACACCGGGAACGCTCCCCTCGAGCTCGCACGGACCGACGCCATTCGCGCCTCGGGCTGGGGCCACACCGTGCGCATCGTCCAGCCCAGGAACTTCACCTTCTGGGTGATGGTCTTCCTGTTCATCGCCGGGATCGCGAACTTCTACGCCGACATCCAGGACGCGATCGTCGCCTACACCGGCTCACTGGCCCAGGGCACGGCATGGTTCGCCATCTACGGCGCGGTGATCCTCTGGATCATCACCCGGCTCGACCGGTACTCGAACATCCCGACGAACCTTCGGGTGCTCACGTTCCTGTTCGGTGGGCTGGTCTCGACGTTCGCCATGTCCGTGCACTTCAACGACGCGTTGATCGCCATCATCGGCAAGCTCGCCGGCTCGGACGTCGCGCTTGACTGGGGGCCGGGCATCACCGCACCGATCTCGGAGGAGATCAGCAAGCTCATGCCGGTCGTGCTGATCCTCGGCATCGCGCCGCGGGTCGTCCGGTCGCCGCTCGACGGCATGATCCTCGGGATGCTGGGTGGCCTCGCGTTCCAGGTGTTCGAGGACGTCCAGTACGTCTACACCGGCACCGCCAACGCCTTCGGCGAGCCCTCGGGTGGCACGCAGGTGATGGTCTTACGGACGGTTCTCGGCGCGACCGGCCACTGGATGTGGTCCGGCATCACCGGCGCCGGGCTCATCTGGCTCTTGGGCCGTCCGACCGTGACGCCGCGGCGCGCCCTCGGGATCGGCCTGATCGTGCTCGCCATGGTGTTCCACGGCATCTGGGATGCGGCCCGCGCGCTGATGGGTGGCAACGACGCGCTCGTCTACCCGATGTACTTCGTGCTGTGCGTCGTGATCGTCGTGACGTTCGTGCGGGTCTACCGCATGGCGGCGGCGCCCGAGCAGCAGTGGACCCGCGACATCCTCGGCCCCGAGGTCGCCGCGGGCGTGTTGGGTGCCGAGGAGGTCGACGCGATCGTCGCGACCCGTCGCGAGCGGCGTCGCTTCGTCCGGTCGAAGGGGAGCCGCGCCGAGCGCACGCGCGCCGGGAACGTGCTCGAAGCCGGCCTCGAGCTCGCTGACCAGCTCGGCACCGACGGCGGTGTCGAGACCCCCGACGTCCGCCACGCCCGTGCCGAGGTCACCCGCGTGCGGCACTGAGCCCGACGTCCGACCGCCGCGCCGTTGGGTGGGCCCGACGCGGTGACGGATGCAGCAGGGTGGCGGCGCGCGCCGCCCACGCCCGCGCCGCCGGGTCGCCGCTCACGTTCGTGGCCGCAGTGGGGGCCCCGGTCGGGGACACGACAGGGTTGCCCGGACCGTCGGGGTCGAGCAGCTCGCATCGCCGGAGCAGGCTTCGGGCACCATCGTCGTCGCCGAGCGCGCAGAGCACGCCGGCCGCCGGGCGGAGCACGGTCGGGTGGAACGGGCCGAGCGTGGCCGCGACGGCTGCACATCGGTGCGCCGAGACGGGGTGGCCCCGATGCAGGTGGAGGAACGACCGTGCGACCTCGGTCCACGGGCACCGGCGGTCGGCACTCGTCGCCCGGTCCACGAGCAGCTCGGCGCGCGGCCACCCGTCGTCGAAGAGCCCGTGGCCCGCGACGAGGTCCTCGATGAGCGCAATGGCGAGCGCACTCGACACGATCGCCGGTGCGTCGTCGGCTGCGGCCAGCACCTCCAGCCCGTGCACCGCGTGTCGGAGCCGATTCCGCTCGGGATCGTCGAGCACCGCGAACGCGGCCACGAGCAGGTCGTAGGGTCCGCGCTCATCGGCGTCGAGCCGACGGGCGGCCGCGTCCCGGTGCACCGCGCCGCGCAGGTCGGCGAGTGACGCTGCCAGGCAGTCGGCGGCGAGGTCACGAACGGCGAACGGGTGCGCCTCGGCGATCCTGGCGTCGACCACCCGGGACCACACCGCTTCGCCCGTCGTCGTCTCGGTGAGCCACGCGGTGACGCGGACGTCCGCGCCGGCGAGCTCGGTCGTTCCCCGGACGACGTAGTGCGGTGTCGCCTGGTGTGCCGCCGATGCGGGCACGCCGTCCCCGACCGGCAACGGCCCGCGGACGCGCAGCGCGGGAAGCGACGCGAGACGCGCCACGAGGGTCTCGGCGACGCCGCGCGCCGGAATCGGGAGATCGCGCGGATCGGCGGTGTCGAACGACTCCACGGCGACGAGGGGGCCGGCGATCGAGGCGATGGGCCAGGTCGGGTCGGCAGTGGTGGCCGGCGTCGACGGGGTGGGAGGCCCCTGGGCGAGATCGGTCACGCCGGGCTCGACCGGCACGAAACGTGGCGTGTACCGGCCCTTGGGGAGGTCGATCCGGACGGACTCGCCCGCTCCGCCGTCCTCGTAGTACTCGCTGAGCGCGTTCCGTACACGGCGGGCGAGAACCCGGACGACCGCGTCGTGGCGGGGGTCGAAGTCCGTCGCTCGGCCGAGCGCCTCGATGGCGATGGTGCGCTCCTTGACCCGGAACGCACGTCCGGCCAGCGTCTCGGTGACGACGAACCGCAGCATCTGGCGCATCCGGTCGGCGTTCACGAACGGCGCGCTGGCGAGCGCTCGCTCGAGCGCGGCGATCGTCGCCTCCGTCGACGGCGCCTCCGGCCCGACGTCATCCTCCGATCGGTGCATCATCCACTCACTCGCTGCATCGTCGCCCACGGCACGGCGCCGCCGGACCCGACGAGCCGCCGCGCTCGAGCGGGCCCGTCGATCGGTCGAACCGGTCCGGACGATGTCCTCACGCGTGGGGACCAGACGGCATCGCCTGGATGGGACGATTCATCGTCAGGCCGCGTCGGGGGCGTCGTTGCTCGAGACCCACAGGTCGGCGACGGACAGGCCGAGGTCACGCAGGCGTTGGAGGACGCCATGGAGCGCGGCGTCGTCGACGACCGAGCCGGAGACGACGGTCTCCGTGCGAACCTCCAGGTCGTCGAAGGCCGACGCGACCACCGGCCCCACGCTCCCGGCGACGCGGATCACGACACGCACGAGCCGGACGATCGCACGTCCGCTCCCCGGGCTCATCGCCCCGTTGGGATGAATTGCGGGCCCGCCGTCACCGGTCCCGACGTCGGCTCAGGCGGGCAGCAGCCCGCGTGCGCGGGCGGCGTCGATCGCCTCCGAGCGCGACGACACGCCGAGCTTGCGGTAGATCCGCGCGACGTGGGACTTCACGGTGTGACGCGAGATGCACAGCTCGCCACCGATCTGCGGGAACGTGAGGTGGCTCGCCAGGAACCCGAGGATCGTGCGCTCACGGGACGTGAGCTCCTCCACCAGCGGTTCGAGCCCCGCCGGGAGGATGGGCGGAGGTCCGGGCGGGGTCGGCCGAGCGGTCGGCTCCGGGCCGCCCTCGCGACGGGCGCGGTCGACCCAGGCGATGAGCTCGTCGGGTGCACCCGACAGGCGCAGCTCCTCGGCGGTCGTCACCAGGTCGGAGCGCCACGTGGTGAGCCCACGGGCGCGGTGGATCCGGGCCCGCTCGACGAGCGGGATGCAGCTGAGCAGATGCGGGTACCTCGGCCGCGGCACGATGGCCAACGCCAGATCGACGAGGTCCTCGGCCTCGTCGAGCTCGCCGTCGCGCCGCCGGGCCGTCGCGCACACGGTCAGCGCGTCGGCCATGCCGGGCAGGTCCGGTGCGCCGGCATCGCGCCACCGCTGCACGGAACGCTCGGCGATGGCCAGCGCATCCTCGTCGCGGCCGGCGGCAGCGAAGGCGCCGGCGAGCACGCTGAGGGCCACGGCGTCGTGGATGACGCCGCGTTCCTGCGACAGCAGGGCCCGGGCGATGTCGATCGCCCGTTCGGGGTCGCCGAGATGGGCCTCGAGACGGGCGTCCCAGAGGGCGAGGACCTCGTCGAGCGGCTCGTGCCGCTGCGCCGGCCGCCGGGCCCGCGACTCGTGCCACCGCGTCCGCATCTCCTCCGCCCGACCGTTGTAGCCGCGGTTGAGGGCGGTCATCGCGGCCAGGCGCGAGTGGTTGGCATCGTCGTCGGGCGCGACGCGCTCGTCGCAGTGCGCGAACCACCGTCGCAGGTCCTCGTGGGCGACGAGCGCGAGGCACGCCGTGTGGGACACGGCCCGTTCGGTCGTCGCGGCGACGACGTCGTCGGGCACCGCCGCCAACCAGCGGCCGAGGTCGCGTCGGTGGGGCCCGACGTAGATGGCGTCGAAGTGCTCCAGGAGGACGTCGTGGGCCCTCGTGTGCTCTTCGGCGACCAGCAGGTGCTCGATGGCATCGACCGGTCGGTCGTGGGCCAGGAGCCAGTCGGCGAGCCGCAGCCGCCGCTCCCTCACCCTCGACGGGTCGCCGTGCCGCTGCACGTGCTGGAGGAACTCGGCGAACAACGGGTGGAATCGGTAGCGGTCGGGCGGGGCGTCGGGCCCGGGGTCGGCGTGGTCCCCGGCCCTGGTGAGGAACACCCCGTCGCGGGCGAGGCGGTCGAGCAACTCGCCGGCGTCCGTGCGCCCGGTGACGACCTCGCAGAGCTGCGCATCGAGGACGCCGAGCACGGAGGCATCGAGGAGGAACGCCCGCCGCTCCTCGGGTAGGCGCTCGAGCACCTCCTCGACCAGCAGCTCGGTGACGCTGGCGTGTGTGCCCCCGAAGCTGGTGACGAGGCCGCGCAGGTCCGCGCCGTCGCGCGCCGCGAGCAGCGCGAGGCGCAGTCCGGCCACCCAGCCCTCGGTCCTGGCGTGCAGGTCGTCGGCGACCTCCGGCGTGCGTACCTCACCAGACGCTGCGACGAGGCGGCGGGTCTCGGCGAGGTCGAAGGCGAGGTGCTCCGCCCGCACCTCGGTCATGCGTCCGCTCGCCCGCTCGCGGCCCATCGGGATCGGGGGGTCGCTTCGGCTGATCACGACGAGGTGGAGCGTCGGTGGCAGGTGGCGCAGGAGCCGGTGGAGCTGGCGCCACTCGACCCCTTCGAGGCAGTGTGCGTCGTCGATGACCACGACGGCCGGACGGTCGCCGGTGGCGTCGGGTCCGGCGCGGGGGTGGTTGCCGGGCCCGGGTTCCGCCGTGAGCCCCGCCAGGAGTGCGCCGAGCAGGTCGTCGTCGGTGGTCTCGTCCATGTCGAGCGCATCGAGTGCATCGAGTGTTCCCGCGGCGTGCGAGCCGTGCAGGCCGCGCACGATGAGCTCGATGACGTGCCCGTGGGTGGGCCCGCCGGTGTCGATCCCGACCCATGCCCAGGGGCCGGGCCACCGCTCCAACCAGCTCCGCACGAGCGTCGTCTTACCCGAGCCGGGAGGGCCGACCACGAGAGTCCACGAGGCGCCGGTGCCGGGACCGAGGCGGGACTCGAGCCGCGGTCGATCGACCAGCCCGCCCGGCAGTCGCGGCGCGAGCAGGTTGATGCTCACCGTCGCGGGAACTGCGGCAACCACCTCGCTCACCGAACCAGAACCTAGTTCACGACTCTGCGCGTCCCGTGGCCCGGTCCGCGCACTCGGCCACCTCGGCGTTCGCGGCGGTGCGGGCCCTGCGCGGGCGATCCGGCCTCGGGTGCCGACGGCCCGCCCGGCTGGTCAGCGGGGTCGGGCCGCGGCGCCGATCATGTCGAGGGCGGTGTCGATGTCGGGGCCGAGCTGGCCGCTGAAGCTGACCTCGTCGAAGCCGGCGTCGGCCAGCGCTCCCAGGCCCCGGGCCAGGTCCTCCCGGTCGCCGGCGGCCATGAACCGGTCGATGGTCGCATCGGTGATGGCGTCGAGCGCGCGCTCGTCGCCGGCCGACGCGGCCCGGGCGGCCTCCACCTCGGCCTCGGCGATCCCGTAGAACCCCAACAGGGGCCCCAGGCGGGGCAGGAAGTTGGCGAGGAGGCGCCGCGCGTACGCCCGTGCCTTCTCGCGGTCGGGATGGAGGCTCGGCCACGTCTCGACGACGAACCGGACCCCGTCGGGGTCGCGGCCGGCGTCGGCGGCGGCCCGTCGCATCACCTCGCGCATCTCGAGCGGGTAGGCCGGGTCCCACTGGGCCGCCATGCGCACGCCCCAGCCGCGTCGACCGGCGAGGGCCACCGCCTTCGGGCCGTGGCAACCGAGGAACACCGGCACCGAGCGTGGTTCGCCGGTGAGGAGCGCGTGGCCCGGGGCGAGGCGGAACCAGCGGCCGTCCCAGCCGCCGGTGTCGTGGGCGAGGACCCGCCCGATCACCTCGACCGCCTCCTCCACGGCGGCGAGGCCGCCGGGCGGGGCGAGGCCGACCGTGTCGTAGAACGAGCCCCGGCCGATGCCGAGCACCGCCCTCCCGCCGGACACGTCGTCGAGGTGGGCGACGTTGGTCGCGGTCACCACCGGGTGCACGAGGTGGGGATGGGTGACGTTCGGCCCGACGGCGACCCGGGTGGTGGCCCGGGCCACGTCGCACAGCAGCGGCCACACCGGGCGGCGGAACAGCAGGTCGTGGACCGTGCAGTCGACGAGGCCGTACTGCTCGGCGCGGGCGGCGAGCTCGCCGTAGCGCTCCGGTTCGAGGTTGCCGTGGAGCTGGAGCGCAAGGCGCGTCATCGGGCCACCCGCGCGCTCACGCCGGTGCCCCCGAGGCATCGTCGACCATGGCGGAGGCGTCGTCGGCGATCGCCACCCGCAGGTCGCTCTTGCGGACCTTGCCCATGGCGTTGCGGGGCAGGCTGTCGACGAATCGCACGTGACGGGGGTGCTTGAACCGGGCGAGGCGGCCGTCGAAGCGGCCCAAGACGGTCGCCCGGTCGAGCTGGTGGCCCGGCCGGAGGACGATGAGCGCCATGGCCACCTCACCCCACCGCTCGTCGGGCACGCCGATCACGGTGGCCTCGGCGATCTCGTCCATCTCGTCGAGGAGCTGCTCGAGCTCGGCCGGGTACACGTTCTCGCCGCCCGAGATCAGCATGTCCTTGAGCCGATCGCAGATCACGACGTGGCCGTCGTCGCGGCGGTAGCCGACGTCGCCGGTGCGGAACCATCCGTCGTCGGTCAGCGCGGCCGCGGTCGCCTCCTCGTTGCGCCAGTAGCCGCGGAAGACGTTGGCGCCCCGCACCCACAGCTCGCCGGGCTCGCCGGGGGCGACGTCCACGAACTCCCGGTCCGAACCGGGTCCGGAGGGTGTGACGATGCGCAGCTCCGAGGCCACCGCCTCCTGGCCGACGGTGCCGACGTGGTCGAACGCCTCGTCGACCCGCTGGTGCAGCGCGATCGGGCTCGTCTCCGTCGCCCCGTAGATCTGGCACACCGGCACGCCGCGGGCGTGGAACGCCTCGATCAGCGATGGGGGCACGAAGGTCGAGCCGGTCACCAGGAGCCGCAGCGAGGACAGGTCGGCGCGCTCCCAGCCCGGGCGGCCGATCACGGCCGCCATCATCGCCGGGACAAGGATGCTGTGCGCCGGCCGGTGCCGCTCGACGTCGCTCAGCCAGCGGTCGGGGTCGAACCGGCCGTGGAGCCGGACGGCGGCCCCCGACAGCAGGGCGGGCACCGCGATCATGTTGAGCCCGCCGACGTGGAACAGCGGCAGGACGCCGAGGGTCACGTCGTCGGCTCGCAGGTCGACGAAGTGGACCGCGTTGACCGCGTTGGCCGCCACCGCGGCCTGGGTGAGGACCGCGCCCTTCGGGTGGCCGGTCGTGCCCGACGTGTAGACGACGAGCACGTCGTCGGCCAGCGTGCCCTCCGGGCTCGGTTCCGGGCCGGCGGACTGCTCGACGACCCCGGCGGCCTCGGCCCGGGTGAGCGCCGGCCAGTCGCGGTCGGGGTCGACCAGCGTCGGCAGCGGGGGCGCGCCCGGCGTCGACGCGACGTGGTCCGCCAGCGGACTCAGCAGTGCCGCCTCGGCCACCAGCACCGTCGGTTCGGCGTCGCCGAGGATCCATGCCAGCTCGGCCGGCGCCAGCCGTGTGTTGAGCGGCACGACGATCGCACCGAGGCGGGCGGCGGCGAACAGGGTCACGAACGTCTCGACCCGGTTCGACGCCAGCACGGCGAGCCGGTCGCCCGGGCCGACGTCGAGGCGGTGACGCAACGACCGGGTGAGGCCGTCGACCTCCGCGGCGAGGTCCGCGTAGGAGAGCGCACGGTGGTCGTCGGCCAGCGCGTCGCGGTCGGGTCGACGGCGGCTCCACACCCGGACCCGGTCGGCGAGGTTCATCGCGCACCCTCTGCGGCCAGGCGGCGGGCCGCGGCCAGGTCGCCGACCTCCAGGGACGCCAGCGTCCGGCCACTCGCCCGTACGTCGCGGCCCACGGCCGCGGCCAGCAGGTCGATGATCGCGGAGGTGATCGGCATCGGATGGCCGACCGCGGCGCCGATCGACTCGTTGAGCACGAGGCCGAGCTCGACGTCCTCGCTGAAGTAGCGGTGGTCGAGGCTGATCGACTCCCGCCACAGGCCCGACGCCACCAGGGCCTCGTGCCCGTCGGGCGGGTACATGCCCCGGGGGTCGCGGTCGTGGTGGTGGGCGAGCGGCCAGTGCTCGCCTCCGATCCCCAGCGCCCGGCGCAGTGTGATGCGCTCGGTGTCGAGGGCCAGCATCGTGCGTCGCACCGCGGGGCTGGTGCCCTCGGCGTGGATGTCGAAGCGCCCGGCGAGCGACTCGATCGCGCCGAGGTTGTGGACCAGCAGCGGCGGGTGGATCACCGGGCCCCAGTTGGTGAGCGCTGCGTCGAGCCCGTCCTCGACCCGGACGCTCGCCGGGTACGCGGCCGAGAAGACGGCGTGGGCCCGGTCGGCGTCCGGGCCGCCGCCGGGGATCGAGCCGGTGGGAAGTCGGTGGGCCCGCACCGGGATCGCCACCTCGCCGTGGCCGGTGACGCGGGCCAGGTAGGGGAGGGTCCCGACCTCGAGCCACACGACGTCGGGACGGCGGGCGGCGCCGAGCGCGGAGCCGAACGTGCCGGGGAGGAACGCGACGACCTGCCCGGCCGCGAGCGTCGGGGTCAGGAGGCCGAGCACGGTGGCCTGGGCGGTCGCCGGCAGGGGCACGACGACGAGCCCCGCGCCGGCCACGACCTCCGAGACGTCGTCCGAGACGAGCGACGGGTGCACGACACCCTCGCCGAACACGCCCCGGTGACGCAGCCCGTCTCGGGGCGCGACCTCCGGGCGTCGGACCCACCAGCGGACGTCGAACCCGGCGACACACAGGTCGACGACGGCCGCGTGGGCCCCGTTGCCTCCTCCGAGCACGGCGACGGGATCTGCCATGGCCGAACGGTAGGGCCGAAGCGCCCGACCTCGCCGGGCCGATGGTCCGTCCACCGGACCGTGGTCCTTCCCCCCGGGCCCGTGGCCGGCGGACAGTGTCGACACCTTCGACCGAGCCCGGGAGCCGGGGGCGCAGCCGGCCGGGAGAGGTCGATTCCCGACGCGTCCCACCCGCCAACCGTTTCGAGGAGGTCTCCGTGGGTGCCAAGCGGAGCTTGATCGCCGTGCTGTCCGTCGTTGCGCTCGCCGCCGGTGCCTGTGGCGGTGACGACGACGATGATGCCGCGACCGATGCGGCCGACACGACCGACGACGCGTCGGCCGACACCGATGACACGTCCGGCGGCGACGCCGAGGGCGAGGACGCAGCCCCCGAGGACGCAGCCGAGCTCGTGACGATCCGGATGGGCTGGGGCTTCCCGGTCGAGGAGATCAACTACGTCATGCAGATGGCGCCCGAGCAGGCGCCCAACCTCGGCACCTGCTACGAGGTCGAGTGGGAGCGGTTCAACGGCACCGCCCCGCAGCTGCAGGCCACCGCGGCCGGAACCGTCGACGGCGGCACGTTCGGTGCCCTGTCCGCCCTCACGGCCGTCGAGCAGGGCGCGGACATCGTCCTCACCGGCGAGATCTTCTCCGAGGTCGAGGAGGGCTTCTCGGTGAACTGGGTGGCGCCCGCCGGCACGACGCTCGCCGACCTCGACGGCGCCACGATCGGCTCCAACGCCATCGGCGGATCGATCGACTACATCGTCGCCGCGTACCTCGAGTCCGAGGCCGGGCTCGTCGTCGGTGAGGACGTCCAGTTCGCCGAGGTGCCGTTCCCGCAGATGGCCGACGCCCTCCTGGCGGGCCAGGTCGACCTGGCGCCGCTGCCGGTGCCGTTCTACCTCCAGGTCGCCGAGAACCCGGACTACGAGACGCTGTTCGAGGACCGCGACGTGATCATGCCGTTCCCGACGTTGCTCCAGGGCTTCTCCCGCTCCTTCGTCGAGGAGCACCCCGAGGCCGTCGGGTGCTTCGTCGAGGACATGGTGGGCATCGCCGGCTGGGTGAACGACCCGGCGAACCGCGACGAGGTCATCGCGCTGACCGCCGAGCTCAACGAGATCCCGGCGGAGGCGCTCGAGCCGTACCTCCTCACCGACCAGGACTTCGTCCGCACCGCCGACTACGCGGTCGACGTCGAGGCCCTCCAGGCGAGCTGGGACTTCTTCGCCGAACGGGGCGCCGCCGAGGGCGGGATCCCGGCGGCGGACCTGATCGTCGAGGGCATCAGCGTCACCGCCGACGGCTCGTGAGCCCGACCGACCACCTCGCCGCCGGGCGCCAGAACGGAACGAGCGACGCCATGACCGATCCGGCCCCCACCGCACCCGACGCCCCGGAGGCGGCCCCCGCCGCCCCCGGGGTGCGGGACGGCGTCGCGGCGATCGGCCTCGACGGGGTTCGCAAGGTCTACCCGGGACGTTCCGGCCGTGACGAGGTCGTCGCCATCGATCACATCGACGTCGACGTACGGCCCGGCGAGTTCTGCTCGATCGTCGGCCCGTCCGGCTGCGGGAAGTCGACGCTGCTCTACATCGTTGCCGGCTTCCTGGAGGCGTCGGGCGGGTCGGTGCGCCACGACGGCATCGACGTCGACGGCCCGGGTGTCGACCGGGGCATCGTCTTCCAGCAGTACGGCCTGTTCCCGTGGAAGACGGTTGCCGGCAACGTCGCCGAGGGCCTGCGGGCCCGCGGCGCCGGGAGGCGGGAGGCGAAGCGGGAGGCGGCCCGGTACCTGGAGATGGTCGGCCTCGCCGACAGCGCGGACCGCTACCCGAAGGAGCTGTCGGGCGGCATGCAGCAGCGGGTGGCGATCGCCCGCACGTTGGCCCAGGACCCCGACGTGCTGCTCATGGACGAGCCGTTCGGTGCGCTCGACGCCCAGACCCGCCATCAGCTCCAGCGGGAGCTGACCACCATCTGGGCGGGCACGACGAAGACCGTCCTGTTCGTGACCCACTCGGTGGAGGAGGCGATCTACCTCTCGGACCGGATCGTCGTGCTGACGCATCGCCCCTCGACCGTCGCCGAGATCATCGACGTCGACATTCCGCGCCCCCGCGACCGCGAGGACATCCTCGACCACCCCCGCTTCGCCGAGCTCCACCACCGCGTGTGGCACCTGCTCGAGGCGCCGGCGGCGGACGTGGCGCCGTGAGCCGCGACCGGCTCGTGCACGGCGTCGTGCTCCCTGCGGTCGGGATCATCGCGGTGTTCGTGCTGTGGGAGCTCGGGGCGCGCAACTGGGACCGCCTGGCCGTGTTCCCACCGGCCACCGACGTCGCCGCCGAGGTCGTGGACCAGCTCCGCGGCGCCGACGTGTGGATCGCACTCGGGCACTCGGCCGTCCGCTGGCTGGCGGGCCTCGGCGCCGCCATCGCCATCGGGGTGCCCCTGGGCCTGCTGATGGGCCGGATCGGCTGGCTGTTCCGGGCCGTGGACCCGATCCTGACCGTGCTCTACCCGGTGCCGAAGGCCGCCCTGATCCTGCTGCTCGTGCTCCTGTGGGGCGCCAACGACCGCAGCCGGATCACGGTCATCGCGCTCGGCAGCCTCATCCCCGTCGTGATCTCCGCCTACCACGGCGCCCGGGCGATCGACCCGAAGCTGCTGTGGTCGGCGAGCTCGCTCGGTCACGGTCGCGCCCGCTCGATGGTCACGGTCGTGGCACCGGCTGCGCTCGGGCAGATCCTGAGCGGCCTGCGCCTCGCCATCGGGATCAGCATCTTCGTGCTCGTCGGTGCCGAGCTGCTCGTGCGCGACACCGGGATCGGCGCCTACCTCTACGGGTTCTACGACGTCGGCCTCGACGAGGAGGTGTGGGCGGTGACGGCCATCATCGCCATCGTCGGCTGGGCCATCGACGCGCTCTACGTCCGCTCCGTCCTGCGGTTCGTGCCCTGGTTCGAGGGGGACGTGTGACGTCGTTGGCCATCAGCGCGCCGGCGCCCGTGACCATCGGCCTGCGCGGGCTCCGCCGGCTCGCCGAGCTGGTCTACCCGTTCGCCGTGCTCGGGGTGGGCTGGACGCTGCTCGCCGCCGTGATCGACAACCCGTTCGCGCTGCCGACCCTCCCAGCGGTGTGGGAGCGGGCGCAGGAGATGTGGGAGGCGGGCCAGCCCTTCTCGGGCGTGCGCCGCCTGCCCGAGGAGCTGGTGACCACGCTCGGGCGCATCCTGTGGGCGTTCGCCATCTCGCTGGCCATCGGCGTGATCGTCGGTGTCGCGATCGGCCGCGTCCGCTGGGTGCGCTCGATGCTGCGGCCGATCATCTCGTTCGCGTTCCCGGTGCCGAAGCTGGCCATCTACCCGGCGCTCGTCATCGTGTTGGGCTTCGGGAGCTCGTCGAAGCTGGCGCTCGGCGTGCTGGAGGGCACGTTCCCGATCCTGCTCGCCTCGGCCGCGGCGGCGTCGAGGGTGCCGACCCAGCTCGTCTGGTCGGCCCGGTCCCTCGGCCAGGGGCCCGTCGACGTGGCTCGCCGCGTCGTGCTGCCCGCCGCGCTCCCCGGGATCCTCACCGGCGCCCGCGTCGGCCTCGTGGGCACCATCATCGGCGTGTTCCTGGCGGAGATGGTCGTGCCGTCGCAGGGCCTCGGGGCGCTCATGGTCAACAGCTACCGCCGCATCGACACGCCCGGGGTCTACGTCGCGGTCATCGCCATCGGGATCATCGGCTACGCCTGCGACCGCACGTTCCTCGCCGCCCGCCGGCGCCTCCTCACCTGGAGCACCGAGGACGACTGAGGCGGCGGGCGCGCGCCGGACCGGCGCCGCGGTCCGCCGTCACGTTCTTCAGGTGGTGGTCGAACCCGGGGCGGACCCGCGACCCGCCCGATGCGCTACTCCAGCAGGGCGACCGGCTGGGTGGCGACGATGCCCGAGGCGCCGAGCTCGCGCAGGTCGCCGAGGCGCTCCCACAGCTCACCGTGACGCACCACGAAGTGCACGGCGACCAGGTCGGGACGGCCGGCGAGGGGCAGCACCGTGGGTGACTCGAGCCCGTGGAAGATCCCGCCGAGCTTGTCGACCGAGTCGGCGGGGATGTGGAGCATGACGTAGCGGTGGGCCCGCGCCGCCAGCGCGGCCTCGATGCGCAGCTCGAGGTCACCGACGGTGCGGTCCGGGTGGCGGACCAGCTCGGCCTCGCACTCCTGGATCTCCTCGAGCACCCGCAGGCGGTTCTGGCGCAGCGACGTGCCGGTCTCGCGGTTGTCGACGATGGCGTCGGCGAGGCCGGCCGCGCACACGCCCTCGAGCGAGCCGCCCATGGCCACGACCCGCACCGAGATGTCGCGCTCGGCGAAGAACCGGCGGGTGATGCGGGGCATGTGGGTGGCGATCGTCCCGCCGGCGAGGTCCTCCGCGCTGGTGCGGCCGTCGTCGTCGCGGCTGGCCAGCACCAGCGTCGAGCGGGCGTGGCCGAGCGGGCGCGACGGCCAGTCGGCGATGCCGGTCTCCATGGCGATGTCGGTGGCGATGAACGCGGCGTCGAGCGACGACGCGGCCAGCGCGGCGGCGGCGTCCTTCGGGCGCATCTCGACCAGCTCGAGCTCGCCCATCTGTGCGGTCGAGCCGGAGCCGCGCAGGCCGCTGGTCGAGTAGCCGGCGGCGGACAGCAGGGCCATGGCGTCGTCGCGCAGCCGGCCCTTAGAGGGCACGCCGATGCGGATGCCGTTCGGTCGGTCAGCCACGACGGTGCTCCAGCACCTCGAGCACGTCGTCCCACGGGACGCCGGCCCCGACGAGCCCGGCGAGCAGGTGGAACACCAGGTCGGCGGCCTCCTCGGCGGTGCGGGACTTGTCGACGGGCTCACGGCCGAGCTCGAGCGTCACCTCGAACGCCTCCTCGGCGATCTTTCGGCGGGCGAGCTCGTTGTCGCGGAGCAGGGTGACGGAGTACGAGCCCTCGGGCGCCTCGACGAGGCGGCTGTAGAGGGTTCGTTCCAGGTCGGTGAGGACGTCTGCGGTGGTCGGCTCGGACACGGGCCGAAGGTCTCCGGGGGAGTGGGCGTCGGACGCCCGGAGGGTACCGCTCGCGCGAGCCTCCCGAGGATCGACATCCGGGTCGAACGCGCTCGCACGGTCCTGAACGGCCGTCTACGTTCGCGGGTGTGACGACCATCACATTGCCGAACCCGATCATGCCGGAGTTCTGGGTTCGCCCCCAGCCCGAGATCGAGGAGGACCTGGCGCTCCTGCGTCGGGAGGCACCGGTGTCGTTCCATCCCGAGCCCGTGCAGCCGCCGGGCCCGATGGCGCCGCCCCAGACGCCGGGGACGTGGATCGTCACCCGTCACGCCGACATCCTCCACATGTCGAAGCACCCGAAGATCTTCAGCTCGGCCGAGGGGATCGTCGTGACCGACCAGATCCCCGAGGCCCGCGAGTTCTTCTCGTCGATGATCGCCATGGACGACCCGCGCCACGCCCGGCTGCGACGGATCGTGTCGGCCGGGTTCACGCCGCGGATGCTCAAGCGGCTGGAGGACTCGGTCCAGGAGGTCGCCTCGGGCATCGTCGACCGGGTGCAGGAGCGGGGTGAGGTCGACTTCGTCGTCGACGTCGCGGCCGCGCTGCCCCTCAAGATCGTGTGCGACCTGATGGGGATCGGCGAGGAGCACTACGAGTACGTCTTCGACCGGACCAACATCATCCTCGGTGCCAGCGACCCGGAGTACGTCGCCGCCCAGGAGGACATGGCGATGGCCGGCCTCACCGCCGGGGCCGAGCTCGCCGAGCTGATGAACCAGGTCGGCGCCACGAAGAAGCCCGGCGTCACCGACGACCTCACGACCACGCTGATGTCCACCGAGCTCGAGGGCGACCGCCTCACGCCCGGTGACCTGGCCAGCTTCTTCATCCTGTTGGTGGTGGCGGGCAACGAGACGACGCGCAACGCCATCAGCTGGGGCCTGAAGTTCCTGACCGACAACCCCGACCAGCGCAAGGTCTGGCAGGAGGACTTCGAGGGCGTGGCGCCGACCGCGGTCGAAGAGATCGTGCGCCTCGCGTCGCCCGTGACCTACATGCGCCGCACCGCGACCGAGGACACGGTCGTCGGCGGCCAGGACATCAAGGCCGGCGACAAGCTGTGCATGTTCTACCTGGCGGCCAACCGGGACGAGGACGTGTTCGTCGACCCGTACCGCTTCGACGTGCGCCGCTCGCCCAACCACCACGTCGGCTTCGGCGGGCCCGGCCCGCACTTCTGTCTCGGCGCCCACCTGGCTCGCCGGGAGATCACCGTGATGTTCCGTGAGCTGTTCCGCCGCCTGCCCGACATCGAGGCGACCGGCGAGCCGGCCCAGCTGCAGTCGTCGTTCATCCACGGCGTCAAGCACCTGCAGGCCGCGTTCACACCGCTGCCGGCGGTCTGACGCCGGTTCGAACGGGCGGCAGAGCGCGGCCGTGACCGGTAGCGTCGGTGGTGTGACGACCATCACACTGCCGAACCCGATCCTCCCGGAGTTCTGGGTGCGCCCGCAGCCCCAGATCGAGGAGGACCTGGCCCTGCTGCGCCGCGACGCGCCGGTCTCGTTCCACCCCGAGCCCGAGGTCCCGGTGGAGGTGCCGCTGCCCCAGGGCCCCGGCACCTGGGTGCTGACCCGCATCGCCGACATCCTCCACGTCTCGAAGAACCCGAAGCTCTTCAGCTCGGCGAACGGGATCACCGTCCTCGACGCGCCCCCCGAGTTCAACGAGTTCTTCTCGTCGATGATCGCCATGGACGACCCGCGCCACGCCCGGCTGCGGCGGCTCGTGTCCGCCGGGTTCACCCCGAGGATGCTCAAGAAGCTGGAGGGCTCGGTCCAACAGGTGGCGACCGACATCGTCGACCGCGTGTCCGAGCGCGGTGAGGTCGACTTCGTCACCGACGTCGCGGCGGCGCTGCCGCTCAAGATCGTGTGCGACCTGATGGGGATCGGCGAGGAGCACTACGACTTCGTCTTCGAGCAGTCGAACGTGATCCTCGGCTCCACCGACCCCGAGTACGTACCCGAGGGGGGCGACGTGCTCCTCGCGATGCTCACCGCCGGCGGTCAGCTCGCCGAGCTGATGAAGGAGGTCGGCCGGGCCAAGGAGGGCGGCGACGGTGACGACCTCACCACCCAGCTCCTCAACACCGAGCTCGAGGGTGACCGCCTGGAGCCGGCGGACCTGGCCAGCTTCTTCATCCTGTTGGTGGTGGCGGGCAACGAGACGACCCGCAACGCCATCAGCTGGGGCCTGAAGTTCCTCACCGACAACCCCGACCAGCGCAGGATCTGGCAGGAGGACTTCGACGGCGTGGCGCCGACCGCGGTCGAGGAGATCGTCCGGATGGCCTCGCCGGTGACCTACATGCGCCGCACGGCGTTGGAGGACACCGTCGTGGGCGGCCAGGACATCAAGGCCGGCGACAAGCTGTGCATGTTCTACCTGGCGGCCAACCGGGACGAGGACGTGTTCGTCGACCCGTACCGCTTCGACGTGCGCCGATCACCGAACCATCACGTCGGCTTCGGTGGCCCCGGCCCGCACTTCTGCCTGGGCGCCCACCTGGCGCGTCGGGAGATCACGGTCATGTTCCGCGAGCTGTTCCAGCGCTTGCCCGACATCGAGGCCACCGGCGAGCCGGCCCAGCTGCAGTCGTCGTTCATCCACGGCGTCAAGCACCTGCCGGCCGCGTTCGCCCCGGTGCCCGTACCCGCTCGCTGACCAGGCGGCGACCGGCCCGCGGCGCGCCGCCGGGGCGTGCGGCCGTCAGGAGGCGGCGCGCGCCGGGTTGACGCGCAGCGTCGACGGTTCGTTCCGCCGGATCTCCACCATCGACTGCTCGACCCGCACCTCGTAGCTCGGCGCCGGCGCGGTCGCCGGACCGGCGACGACCGCGCCGGTGGTGAGGTCGAACGTTGCGCCGTGCCAGGGGCAGCGGATGCAGTCGTCGACGAGCTCGCCGTCGTGGAGCGGCCCACCGCGGTGGGTGCAGCGGTCCTCGAGCACGGCGATCGCACCGCCGGGGCGGCGCACGGCCACGAACGGCACGCCGTCGTGCTCGACCCGCACCGGCTGGTCGATCGCGAGGTCCGCGACCGGTGCGAGCGGCTCCCACGCGGTGGGCCCGGCGAGGAACGCCGTCGTGTCGACGCCGACGCCGCGCCGATAGGCCAGGTGGCCGCCGAGGTACCCGGCTGCGCCGAGCACGGTGTTGCCGGCCAGGCCGAGGAGGGCTCCCCGCAGCCCGGCGCCGCGGCCGCGGCGGGCCGAGGAGCGGGCGAACAGCCAGAGCGCGGTGGCGTTCAGCGCAGCATGTGCGGTGCCGACCCGGCGTTCCGCGCCGTCGGTCGTCGTCCAGTCCGCGGCGCCCGAGGCCAACGCCGGCAACGAGGTCACCAGGCCGAGGCCTGTGAGACGCCGGGCGACCGTTCGGCCCGCACGTCCGCCGACCACGTCGACGACCGATGCCCCGACGAAGCAGGACATCGGCGCGAGGATCGCCACCGGATGTGTGGGGTGGCCGAGCGGGCGGCCGGTGAGCAGGTCGGCCATCCGTCCCGAGCCGATGAGCCGTTGCAGGCGGGGAACCGCGGCGTCGGCGCGGTCGAAGAGCTCACTCGCCTCGAGTCGGGCGAGGAGCACCTCCCGGCGTGACGTGGGCCGTTCGCGCTCGTGATCGGCGATGTCCATGACGGCCCTCCACAGGTCCGGCGGCTGCTCACGCCTACCCGGTGCCGTGGAGTCCAATCCGATCGAGCGCGTCCCGTGGGTCGAGCCGCCTCGTCCACCGTGGGCCGGCGGCGAGGGCGGCTGCGGGTCCCGGTCGCCGGCTACGCGGCCGGGCGGGACTGCGCGGGGCGCTCGGGTGCCGAGCGCTCCCGCTCGAGGTTCGCGGGGGTTGCGGCGGCGCCGGGCTCGGGCATCTCGGCGAGCGTCTCGTCGATCAGCGAGAGGATGGCGTCGATTCGTGACTGGCGCATGGTGGGCCTCCTGCAACGGTCAACGGTCAAGAGTTGCCCGAACCTGAGGAGATACGTGGCCTTTGCCACGTCCGTTCACCACGCGTTCACGAAGGTACGCCCACCGAACACCCCCCGGGGCCGCCACGAGGGTGGGGTGGTGCGGCCGTGTCGCCCGGGTGGTCGCGCCGGTCGACGCCGCGGCCCGGCGCCCGGAGCCTGCCTGGTGTCAGTAGCGCTCGCAGCCGGCGTTGGTGCTGTCGACCGCGTTCTCGGCGTCGGCGCCCGAGACCTTGGTCGAGGTCTGGCCCGTGAAGTTCCACAGGTACACGAGCTGGTCGTAGGGCACGTTGTACTTGTAGTCCACCCGCCCCCACGACGAGTACAGGCTGCTGTCGCCGAACGTGTACGACTGCACGACCGCCTGCATGCGGTGGCCGCTGCACTTCGCGCCGGGGCCGACCTTGTACTCGTACGCCCCGGCCGGGCCGTTGGCGAGGATGGCCACCAGGGATGCCACGGCGCAGAGGCCGCCCACGAGGAACTTCATCGTCACCTTCTCGCTCCGCTGTCCTGCTCGTCGTCGTGCCCGTCGGGAGCAACCGGGTCGGGGACCCAGTCCGCCCCCATCAGGGGCCCAACCGGTGCCGAGAGCACCAGTGCCTCGCTGTTCGCGATCGCCGCGCCCTGCTCGTCCTCCGCGATCACCACGACCTCGAAGGGCTCGCCGTCGTCGAGGCCGAACGGGGCGAGCGCCACGCCGAGGGTCGACCCGGGGTTGTCGCTCGTGCGGGTGGTGATCGCGCCGTCGAGCTCGATCGCCCACAGGTCGAGGTCGTCGGGCGCGTCGCTCTCGATCGTGATCTCGACGTAGGTGTTGCCGTCGCGCACCACCGTCTCCGCGGCGACAGCGACCCCACCCGGGTCCGCGGGCCCGGTGTCGTCGCTGCGGGCCGCCTCGTCGGGGTAGCGGTCGTCCCGGACGGGCCCGCGCTCGACGGTCGGTGTGGGCGATGCCCCTCCGGCGGAGCGCATCTCGACGTCGACGGCGGCGCCGTCGGCGGAGCAGCCGGAGGCGATGATCAGCAGCACCCCCGCCATCCCCATCACCCAGGCCCGGGGGCCGCTGGTCCGCAACACCATGCACTCCACCCGATTCGCCGAGCCGGATCCAGGGCCTCGAAGGGTATCCGTCACCCCGGTTGATGCCTCGCGCCGACAGTCACCAATTCGGCGCTATATGCGTTCGACGAAGGCATGGAACGCAGTGCTGCGCCGACGGAGCGCGAGCGGCACGGCGACGGTGTGGGTGAGACGCATCACCCGGTTTCGGAACGGATGCGGCGGGGAAGAAGGATTCGTTTATTTGGCAACGCGCCAATATCGACCCCGCCTGTTCCTGAAATCCAGTTCTTACAAATCTCCACCCGACGCGCGGGGCACCGATCGGAGAGTGGTGTTCGTCAGTTGGCCGCACTATTTGTCATGATGGCCATCTCATGACGGCCGACATCCCCGATCAGAGGCCGGGCCTGGCGAGGACTCCCTCGCAGAAGGAACGCCGCGCCCGCATCCTCACCGCCACCCTCGATCTGCTCGACGAGTCCGGCGCGCAGGCGCTGCAGATGCGAGAGGTGACGGCCCGATCCGGGGTCGCCCTCGCCACGGTCTACCGGTACTTCCCGAGCAAGGACTACCTGGTCGTCATGGCGTTGCTCTCCTGGTCGGAGGGGTTCGTCGAGCCGCTGTGGAAGCTGGCCGCCGAGCTCGACGACCCGGCCGAGCGCCTGATCGCCATGCTCGACGGCGCCGTCGATTCCATCGACGCCCACCGGGCCTATGCAGCCGCGCTCGCGGTCGCGGCCTCCTCGCCCGACCCGCTCGTGCTCGAGGCGTTCCTCGCGTTCCGCGAGTTGCTCAGCGCGTTCATCCGCCGCGCGCTCGAAGGTGTCTCACAGCCGGACCCGGCCGTCATCGGTGTGATCATCGAAGGGGTGTGGCTGCGCGCGCTGATCGAGCTCGGCTTTCAGAACTCGAATGCCGATTCAGTGAAGCGCACGTTCGCTCGCGTCGTTCGCCTCTGCTTCGCTTCTTGACACTTCGTTGGTAGTGGGGCAGGGCGCCCTCACGTGCTGGCGCTCACGGGCCCCGCCGGGCCGGGCGCACCCGGACGGCGGCGTGCTTGTAGGCCGGCTGTCGCGAGTGCGGATCGAACCTCGGATGGGTGAGCAGGTTCGTGGCCGGGTCGTGCATCGGGAGGAACACGTGGCCCACGCGCACCGTCGGGGTCACCTGGGCGAGGGCGCGCACGGCACCCCGGCGGGACTCGACGACGACCTCGTCGCCCGGTCCGACGCCGCACGCCCCGGCGTCGGTGGGTGAGATCTCGACGAGCAGCCGCTGCGGTGCGAGGTCGCGCAGCACGTCGGAGCGGCTCGTGCGGGTCTGGGTGTGCCACTGGCTCGACGATCCCCTGCCGGTCAGCAGCGCCAGTGGGTAGCGGTCGTCGACCGGCTCGGGCACCGGCTCCGGCTCGTCGAAGACGAAACGAGCCCGGCCGTCGGTGGTGTGGAACCGACCGTCGGCGAACAACCTCCGCTCCGCACCGACGGCGTCATCGGCATCGGCGTCGGCGTCGCCGGGGCCACCGGGTGGGTAGGGCCACTGGATTCCGGCGGCCCGGTCGATGTGGTCGTAGCCGTCGATCCCTCGGATGTCGCACGGTTGGTCGGCCGTGATCTCCTGGAGCAGCGAGAACGCGGCCTCCGGCGACTCCCATCGGCGGAACAGGTCGCCGCAGCCCCAGGCCTCGGCGATCAGCTTGAAGATCGAGAAGTCGGCCAGCGCCGCGCCCGGTGCCTTCTTCACCCGCTTGATCAGCCCGATCCGCCGTTCCGAGTTGATGAACGTGCCCTCCTTCTCGCCCCAGCCGGCCGCGGGGAGCACGAGATCTGCGTGGGCCGCGGTCTCGGTGTCCGCGTAGAGGTCCTGGACGACGAGGAAGTCGAGCCGATCCAGCAGGTCGTGGGCGTCGGACTGGTTGATCCAGCTGTGGGCGGTGTTGGTGGCGATGACCCACAGGCCCCGGATGGCGCCCGAGGCGATGCCCTCCATGATCTGGTCGTAGGCCCAACCGCCCTCGGACGGGATGTGCGCCTCGTCGATCCCGAGCACGCCGGCGACCTTGGCCCGGTGCTCGGGGTCGGCGAAGTCGTGGCCGCCGAGCAGGCCGGTGGTGTTGGAGAACAGCCGGCTGCCCATGGCGTTGCACTGGCCGGTGATCGAGTTCGCGCCGGTGCCCGGTCGACCGATGTTGCCGGTCATGAGGGCGAGATCGATGATCGCCTGCGCGGTTCGGACACCCTGGTGCGACTGGTTGACCCCCATCGTCCACCAGAACGACACCCGCTCCCCGGCGGCGATCGTGGCCGCCAGGCGCTCGATCTGCGCCGCCTCCAGGCCGGTCTCGGTGGCGGCACGATCGAGGTCGAAGCCGTCGACGAAGCGCACGAAGTCGTCGAAGCCGCTCGTGTGGGCGGCGATGAAATCGTGGTCGATCGCACCCCACTCGACGAGGAGCCTGGCCACGGCGTACAGCAGCGTCTGGTCGCTCTTCGGTGCGACCGCCAGGTGCTGGGTGGCGGCCACCGCGGTCTCGGTGCGGCGGGGGTCGATGACCACGATCTCCGGGTCGTTCCGGTTGCGGGCGACGCGCTCCCACATGATCGGGTGGGCGATCGCGAGGTTGGAGCCGACGAGCACGATCACGTCGGACTGCTCGAAGTCGGCGTAGGTGTAGGGCGGGGCGTCGAACCCGAACGCCTGCTTGTACGCCACGACGGCGGTGGCCATGCACTGGCGGGTGTTGCCGTCGCAGTGGCGGATGCCCATCCCGAACCGGGCGAGGGAGCCGAGCAGCGCCATCTCCTCGGAGGGGATCTGGCCGGTCGAGATGAACGCCACCGAGTCCGTGCCGTGACGGGCCTGGACGTCCTTGAACCGGCTCGTGAACGTCGCGAGCGCCTCCTGCCACGAGACGGGCTCGAGCGGGCCACCCTTGCGTCGCCGCACCATCGGTTGGTCCGCCCGGTCGGGCGCCTCCATCGGCGTGAGCGCCTCCCAGCCCTTCGGGCACGCCATGCCGAGGTTCACCGGGTAGCGCACCGTCGGGGTCAGGTTGACCGCCCGCCCGTCGCGCAGGTGGACGTCGACCGAGCAGCCGGTCGAGCAGTAGCCGCAGATCATCGAGGTCGTCGTCTCGGGGGCGAGGCGCTCGGGGACCTGGCCGAGGCCGCCGGCGGCGGGCCGGCGGTCGAGCTCGGCCGTGTTCGGCCCGTGTCGGCGCCACAGCAGGTCGCGCACGTTGTCGACAAGGCTCATCGGTGGCATCTCCCGGTCGGAACGCAGCGGCGGTGGTCGCGTCGGCGTCGGCCGCCGACGTGGCGGAGGGACGGGTTCATCGCGGGGTCCCCGGCATGCGGGGGGCGGTCTGGGCCCGGAAGAACAGCTCTCGACCGGCGAGCTCGGCCACGACCACGAGCACGAGGGCGAGCGTCGCCGCGACCCGCGCGGCGCCGATGCTCGGGACCTCGTCGGCCGACACGGCGACGAGCAACAGCGGCAGTGCGATGCCGCCGACCAGGGCGGCGTGGAACCGCACCATCGTCACCCCGGCGAGCGGTCCCCGCAGGAGGCGGGCGGCCCGGGCGAGGTAGGGGTCGGTCGGCCCGCCGGGGCGGAGGACGACGGCATCGCCGGCCAGCACCGCCGCCGTCGCCGCCGCCAGCGTGAGCGCGAGCGGCCGCACCATCGTGTCGAACACCGACGACGCGTCGGGCGACGCGACGACGGCCGCGAGCACGACGGCCAGCCCGCACGTCACCGTCGTCCCCGCGAAGCCGCGGGCCGTGCGGTCGAGGCGCCACCAGCGGCGCCTCGTCACCGCGTAGATCAGCGCCGAGCACGCCACGCCGGCGAGCCCGGTCGCGCTCGCCGCCGCGGCCAGCGCGAGCGCGGCGCCGTCGGGTGCGTCGAACCACCGCATCGCCGCCGCGCCGGCGGCGAGCGGGGCGAACAGGCCGAACACGACGATCTCCCGGCTCAGCCACGAGTGGCCGACGCCGATCACCGCCCGCCATGCCTGCAGCGGGCGCCCGAGGTGGCCGATGCTGGCCCCGAGGGCGAGCAGCCCGAGGCCCAGGGCCATGGTCGCGGTCCAGCGCTCCGCCGAGGGGGCGAGATCGTCGCCCCGGAGCCAGTCGAGCAGCGTCAGGACGCCGAAGGCGCCGACCGACAGCTGGGTGAGCACCAGCATCAGCACGAGCGGACGGTGGGCGTGGGCCGGCGCCTCCGACCAGTGGTCGCCGGCGAGGGCGTCGTCGGGGAGCGTGGCCGGCTGCACGTAGCGGGTCGTCGGCACCGTGACCGACGACGACGGCGCGCCGGGCACGAGCCGCTGGTCGGCCGCCGTCGCGCGGACGAGCTCGTCGACGTCGACGACACCGATCGAGATCGCGCCCGTCGGGCAGGCCTGGACGCAGGCCGGGGCCTCGCCCTCGGCGAGGCGGCCCGCGCACATGTCGCACTTGCGGACGATGCCGAGGCGCTCGTTGAACCGGGGCACGTCGTAGGGGCACGTGAACGTGCAGTACGAGCAGCCGATGCACTGATCGTCGAGGTGGTGGACGATCCCGGTGACCGGGTCCTTGTCGTACGCGTCGACCGGGCAGCCGTTGAGGCACGCCGGGTCGACGCAGTGGTGGCACGCCGTCGTCACGGTCTGCTGGGTGGGGCCGGCCGGCCCGACCCCGACGAGCGTCCCCGTGCGGCGCCAGCTCTCGCCCTCGTCGAGCCCGTTGAGGGAGTGGCAGGCGGCGACGCACGACTTGCACGAGGTGCAGGCGGCGAGGTCGACCTCGAAGCGGTACTGCTCGCCGGGGCCCGGCGGCGACGCCGGCATCAGCGCCCGGTACCAGTCCTCGTGGAACGGCCGGTCGAGCTCCGCCGAGGGGTCGCCGTCGACGAGATCGTGGCCCGCGCCGTCGTGGTGGCGGGAGAAGCGCTCGACCGCGCTCAGGTCGTGCTGCTCCGCGAGGTAGCGATCGATCGGCGTGCGCAGTCCGGAGGTGTCCGGCGCCCCGTACGGGTCGTCGACGCCCGTCGGGTCGGTCCCCGGGCCCGACGCCGGGGTCCATCGGTCGTAGGTCTGGGTCACGGCTGGGCTCCCACGTGCCGTCGTCCCGCGCGCCGTGCGCGTCCACCGGACGGTCGTCGCAGGTCACGATCGCGGAGTTCGGGTTGCACGTCAGCTCCCGGGGGTTACGAGTCGGTGAATCGGGCGGGCTCGGCGCCCACGATGACGGCCGGTGCGGTTCCGCCCCCACCGGTGCGGGTGGGGGCGGAACCGTGGGAGGGCCGGTGCGGCCCGGGTAGGGCTCAGGCCGTGGGGGAGGGGACCGCGGCCGGCGTCGGCTCGGTCTCGGCCGTTGCGACCGGCACCCCGCCGACCGGCGCCTCGTCGGTGAGGAGCTGGTCGCCGAAGCTGTCGGTCGGCTCGACCAGGAAGCGGCTCGAGACGACGGCGACGATCGAGGCGCCGGCGATGATGAGGAAGAACTGCGACGGGGTCACGTAGAGCAGGGCGGTGAGGAAGACGACGGCGCCGACGTTGCCGTACGCCCCGGCCATGCCCGAGATCTGCCCGGACACCCGCTTCTTGACCAGCGGCACGATGGCGTAGACCGCACCCTCGCCGGACTGCACGAAGAACGAGCAGCACATGCACACGACGACGGCGATGGCCACCGGCCACGCCGAGCTGAGCAGCGACATGCCGACGTAGCCGACGATCAGGCCGAGCAGCAGCGTCCGCAGGGTGCGGCGCCGGCTGCCGAGCAGGTCGGAGAGCAGTCCACCGCTCGGGCGGGCCGCGAGGTTCATCCAGGCGAAGGCGCTGGCCGTCCAGCCGGCCCAGCGGGGGTCGAGGTCCCAGGTCTCGGCGAAGAACGTCGGCAGCATCGACACGACCGCCAGCTCGGAGCCGAAGGTGCAGAAGTAGGCGACGCACAGCACGGCGACCGAGCGGAACGGGTAGGTGTCCGACGGCTCGTACTCGTTGTTCAGTGCGGCCCGGTTGACGGTGAACACCTGCCGGGTCTGGAAGACGGTGAGGCCGAGCACGAGGCCGAAGCAGATCCACAGGCCGGTCGTCGAGAGGACATCGACCCGCCACACCCGCCAGGCGATCAGGGCGAGCACACCGGTGAACGGCAGCGACAGCAGCGCGAGGCCGAACACGGCACCCCGGTTGGTCACCTCGAGCGCACCCTGGCGGCGGGGCCGCACGTAGGTGACGCCCTCGGGCGTGTCCCGAACCGAGAAGTAGTAGATGACGCCGTAGATGGCGGCGACCACGCCGGTGACCCCGATGGCCCAGCGCCAGCCCTCGTCCCCGCCGACCCACGAGGCGATCACCGGCAGCGAGAACGCGGCGGCGGCCGAACCGAAGTTGCCCCAACCGCCGTAGACGCCCTCGGCCATCCCGACCTCCCTCGGGGGGAACCACTCCGACACCATGCGGATGCCGACCACGAACCCGGCGCCGACGATGCCGAGCAGCAGGCGGCTGACAACGAGCATCGAGAACGTGTCGGCCGTGGCGAACAGCAGGCACGGGATCGCGGCGTACACGAGGATCGCCGTGTACACCCGGCGGGGCCCGAACCGGTCGAGCGCCATGCCGATGAGGATCCGGGCCGGCACCGTCAGCGCGACGTTGCACAGCGCCAGCGTGCCGAGCTGGCCGCTGGTGAGGTCGAGCTGCTCGCCGATCGTCTTCGAGAACGGTGCGAAGTTGAACCAGACGACGAACGAGAGGAAGAAGGCGAACCAGGTCAGGTGGAGGGTGCGGTACTTGCCCTCGAAGGACCAGAGGCCCTTGAGCCGGGTCGCGGCTTCCTTCGGCGAGGAACCGGGCGGGGTTTCCGATGTCGTGGACATGGGACGACACCATGGCGCATCCCGGAGGCCGAGTCACCATTTCATGCGTTGCGAAACGGACAACAACAACGCACGGCGCCTACACTGCCTTGTGAGGTGGAAAACCCCAGGTCAGGATGCCGCTGAGGTCCTGCACAACGTCAGATTGGTGGTGTGAGATCGTGTTGATCATCGGTTCACACCAGACACTTCCGGTCGGCGCATTGGACCAATAACGTCGTCGGCCATGAGCCAGAAACCGACTCTTCTCGTCGTCGGGAACGGCATGGTCTCCCAGCGTCTTCTCGAGTCGCTGATCGAGACCGGGGCCGCCGAGGCCTGGGACGTGATCGCCTTCGGCGAGGAGCGCCGGCCGGCCTACGACCGGGTCCACCTCTCCGCCTACTTCGAGGGCCGCACCGCCGAGGACCTGTCGCTCACCAGCGACGTCGTCGACGACCACCCGGCCGTCACGACCCGGATCGGCGAGCGGGTCACCGCCATCGACCGGGCCGCCAGGACGGTCACCACCTCGACCGGCGCCGTGCTCGGCTACGACCACCTGGTCCTGGCGACGGGCTCGTACCCGTTCGTCCCGCCGATCCCCGGCAACGAGGGTCCCGGGTGCTTCGTCTACCGCACCCTCGACGACCTCGACGCCATCCGCAGCTACGCCGCCGATTGCGCCACCGGCGTCGTGATCGGCGGCGGGCTGCTCGGCCTCGAGGCCGCCAACGCCCTCCGGTCCCTGGGCCTGCGGACCCACGTCGTCGAGTTCGCACCCCGGCTCATGCCCGTGCAGGTCGACGACGCCGGCGGCGCGGTGCTCGCGGAGGAGATGTCGAAGCTCGGCATCGGCGTCCACACGTCGAAGGCCACGACCGAGATCTGCCGCGCCGGCGACGGCGGCCGCATCGAGCGGCTCACCTTCGCCGACGACACCGAGCTCGCCGCCGACATGGTCGTCTTCTCGGCCGGCATCCGGGCCCGCGACGAGCTCGCCCGCGACGCCGGCCTCGACATCGGGCCCCGCGGCGGCGTGCTCGTCGACGAGGAACTGACCAGCTCCGACCCGGCGATCTCGGCGATCGGCGAGGTCGCGGCGTGCAACGGCGGGATGATCTACGGGCTCGTCGCTCCCGGCTACGACATGGCCCGCGCCCTCGCCGCCCGGCTCGCCGGGGGCGAGGGGGTCTTCGCCGGCGCCGAGATGTCGACCAAGCTCAAGCTGCTCGGCGTCGACGTCGCGTCGTTCGGTGACGCCCATGCCACGACCGAGGGCGCCCGGGTCCTCGCCTGGTCCGACGCGGTCGCCGGCGTCTACAAGAAGGTCGTCGTCGACGGCCGGGCGAAGAAGCTCCTCGGCGGGATCCTGGTCGGCGACGCCTCCGACTACGGCGCGCTCCACCAGATGATGCTCAACGGGCTGAAGCTGCCCGACGACCCGTCGAGCCTGATCGCACCGGCGTCGGAGGGCGGCGGCGTCGCCCTCACCCCCGACCAGCTGCCCGCGGATGCCACGATCTGCAGCTGCAACAACGTCTCCAAGGGCGCCATCTGCGACGCCGTCGCCGACGGCGCCCACACCGTGAGCGCGATCAAGAGCGGGACGAGGGCCGGCACCAGCTGCGGCAGCTGCGTGCCGCTGTGCAAGACGATCATCGACGCCGAGCTCGAAGCGGCCGGCATCGAGGTCGACCACTCGATCTGCGAGCACTTCCGCTTCACCCGCCAGGAGCTCTTCGACGTCGTCCGGGTCAACCGCGTCGCCACCTTCGACGAGCTGATCGACGGCTGGGGTACCGGGCGCGGGTGTGAGATCTGCCGGCCCGCGGTGGCGTCGATGCTGGCGTCGCTGTGGAACGAGTACGTGCTCGACGACCCCCACGCCGGGCTCCAGGACACCAACGACCGGGCGTTGGCCAACCTCCAGAAGGACGGCACCTACTCGGTCGTGCCCCGGGTCCCCGGGGGCGAGATCACCCCCGACAAGCTGATCGTGCTCGGCGAGGTCGCCAAGGAGTTCGACCTCTACACGAAGATCACCGGCGGTCAGCGCATCGACCTGTTCGGCGCCCGCCTCGAGCAGCTGCCGGAGATCTGGGGTCGCCTCGTCGACGCCGGCTTCGAGTCCGGCCACGCGTACGGCAAGGCCATGCGCACGGTGAAGTCGTGCGTCGGTGACACCTGGTGCCGCTACGGCGTCCAGGACTCGGTGCAGCTGGCCATCGATCTCGAGCTGCGGTACCGGGGCCTGCGCTCACCCCACAAGCTGAAGCTGGCGGTGTCGGGTTGCGCCCGCGAGTGCGCCGAGGCCCAGGGCAAGGACATCGGTGTCATCGCCACCGAGAAGGGCTGGAACCTCTATGTGTGCGGCAACGGCGGCATGCGACCGCAGCACGCGGTGCTCCTCGCCGAGGACCTCGACCGCGACACGCTGATCCGCTACATCGACCGGTTCACCATGTACTACGTGCGCACCGCCGACCGGTTGGAGCGCACCGCGCCGTGGTTCAACCGGCTCGAGGGCGGGCTCGACTACCTGCGACGGGTCGTCATCGACGACGCGCTGGGGATCTGCGACGAGCTCGAGGCCGCCATGGCCCACCACGTCGAGACCTACCGGTGCGAGTGGAAGGTCACGATCGAGGACCCGGAGAAGGTCGCCCGGTTCACCCCGTTCGTGAACGCCCCCGGCCAGGGCGACCCGTCGCTGGCCTACGTGCGCGAGCGCGGCCAGCGACGCCCGGCCCGGCCCGACGAGCACGAGCACGCCGAGCGACCCGTGCCGGTGACGATCGGTCGCAAGCCGTGACGACGTCGCCCGCGAGCAGACCCCGAACCGACCCGAACCGAACCGACCCGGTCGATCCCGACCCCTATCGACGGAGCCGAGCGTGACCGAGACGATCGGGCCCGACATGGCCGACACCGACATCGACACCGATCGTGTCGCCGCCGACGCGGCGACGGCGTGGACCGAGGTGTGCGAGCTCGAGCACATCGTCGTCGACACCGGCGTCTGCGCCCTCGTGGCCGGAAGGCAGGTTGCCGTGTTCCGCCTGCGCGACGGCTCGGTCCACGCCATCTCCAACGTCGACCCGTTCAGCGGCGCCGGCGTGCTGTCGCGGGGCATCGTCGGCGACCGCAGGGGTGTGGCGATGGTCGCGTCCCCGCTGTACAAGCAGGCGTTCGACCTCCGCACCGGCGAGTGCCTCGACGACCCGAGCGTGGCGGTGCCCGTCCACGACGTCCTCGTCAGCGACGGCGTCGTCCTGGTCAGCGACGAGCCGCTCACCTGACCCCGGTCGTCACCGGTGGTGGCCGGGCCCGCGCCCGTCGCCCGGCCGGTCACCCGGTTCGCGGTCTGACCGTCGCGCCGCTCGGCGGGTGCGTTCCGACGATGGTGTCGCACGTTCACCCGACGCGACCGGGCAGGAAACAAGGTGGAAACACCGCTGGTTCATGATCTGGTCATGCACACGAATCCGCTCTCCGGTTTCGTGGTCGGCGTGACCGCCGATCGGCGCTCGGAGGAGCAGATCCGCCTGCTCGAGCACCGGGGCGCCGAGTGCCAGCACGGTGCGGTCATCAAGACCCATCCGCTCGGCCCGACCGAGGCGCTCGAGCAGGCCACGCGCGCCGTGGTCGAGCGGCGCCCCGACATCGTTCTGCTCATGACGGGCATCGGTGTCCGCGGCTGGCTGGAGGCGGCGGACGCACTCCACCTCGGCGACCAGCTCCGGGCCGCGCTCGAGCACGCCGATCTCTACGTACGCGGCCCGAAGGCGATGGGCGCCGCCATCACCGGCGGGCTCACCGTCGCGTGGGCGGCGCCCGACGCGCAGTCCGAGGGGATGGTCGCCGAGCTCGAGCGCGTCGGCGTCGAGGGACGGCTCGTGGCCGTGCAGCTCGACGGCACCGATGGCGAGGACCTGGCGGCCGCGGTCGGGGCGCTCGGCGCCGATGTCGTCACCGTTCCCGTGTACCGGTGGTCGCTGCCCGACGACCTCGGGCCGGCCGAACGGCTCATCCGGTCGATCTGCGAGCGCAAGGTCGACGCCGTCACGTTCACCGCGAAGCCGGCGATCGAGAACTTCATGACGATCGCCGCCGAGATCGGCCGACTCGACGACGTGCGCCGGTCGCTCAACGAGGACGTGGTCACCGTGTGCGTCGGGCCCGTGTGCTCGGCCGGTGCTGTCGAGCAGGGCATCCGCGCGCCGATCCAGCCCGATCGGGCCCGCCTCGGCCCCATGGTCCAGTGCCTGACCCACGAGTTCACGGGCCGCAACGCCGAGCTCGAGCTCGCCGGACGCAACGTCTCGGTCCAGGGCCGGATGGTCACCGTCGACGGACGCGAGCCCGTGCGGCTGACCGAGCGCGAGCGCGGCGTGCTCCGCACCCTCGCCGCCCGCCCCGGCGTCGTGGTCTCCAAGCAGTCGCTGCTCAGCGAGGTGTGGGGCGGCGCCGAGTCCGACGTCCACGTCGTCGAGGTCACCGTCGCCCGCCTCCGTCAACGCCTCGGCGACGCCGGCGCCGGCGTCGAGACGGTCGTGCGCCGCGGGTACCGCCTCAGCCCGACCTGACCCCGGCGGCGACCGCCGGCGCCGGAGCCCCGCCAACTCGACGTTCGCCTCGCCGAACGGGCTCATCGCGGTCGTGATCACCGTTCGACCTGCGGAATCGCGCCATGATCTGCGGAGCCCGTGGAGAGGAGCCATCCGCAGTGAGCCCGAGAGGAGCCGGCACTCGTACGTCGCGCCGGTCGTCGCCAGCCCCGCGTCCCGCCCGCGGTCGTCACGTGCCGGGAGTCGTCGGCCGGTTGGCGCTCGTCGTGCTCGGCGCGCTCGCCGTCGTCGCCCTGGCCCCGTTGCCGGCGCACGCGCAGGCGAACGGCCACCTCCGGGTCGCCCACCTCTCACCGTCGACCGGGGCGATGGACGTCTACGTGTCGGCGACCGACGGCGGGTTCGAGGAGCTGCTGGCGGCCGACGTCACCTACGGGGAGGTCACCGGCTACGAATCGCTCCCACCGGGCGAGTACGTGTTCAGCTGGCGGCGGGCCGGCGCGTCCCCGAGCGGGGCGGCGCGGTTCCGCTCGTCGACGGTGCTGCCGCCCGGGGGCGCGCTCACCGTTGCCGCGCTCGGCGCCGGTGGTGACGTCCGCAGCACCCTCGTCGTCGACGACCTCTCCGCACCGCCGAGTGGGACCGCCCGCCTGCGGTTGGCCAACGCCGACGAGACCGCCGGCTCGGTGCGGGTCGCGGTGGACGACCGGGCCCTCTTCGGCGACGGCGCGGCCTTCGCGGTGGTGACCGACTACGTGGAGGTCCCCGCCGGGGTCGTCGCGCTCGACATCACGACCGGCGATCGACCCGACGGCATCCGGACCGACCTCGACCTCGCTCCCGGATCGGTCAACACACTGGTGATCCTCCAGCGCGGGGGAGGGGTCAGCGACCTCGAGGCCGTCGTGGACGCCGAGGGTGCGACCGTGCTCGACGAGGCCCGCGTGCTCGCCAGGGTCGTCGATGCCGCGGCCGCGCCGGAGGTCCCGGAGGTCGGGGCGATCGCGACCGGCGCGGGTGGGACCGCGGTGCACGTCGGGGGCTCGGGGTTGGCGACCCCCGCGGCCGTGCTCGTCGCATCGTGCCTCGTCGCCGCCGGTGTGCTGACGGCTGCGACGCGCCGTTCGGGCGACCTCCGCCCGTGACGGAACGACGCGCCCCGGGCGGATCGGTGACGTCGGGGACCGTGCGGACGGCGCGGCGCGCCCGACGGGCCCGTCGGCGGCGCATCGCCGCCGCGCGGCGCGTCGCCGCGGGGGCCGTCGTCGTTGCCGTCGTGGTCGGCTCCGCGGACGGCGCCGGTGTCTCCGACCGGGGTGTCGGGTCGTTCGTCGCGTCCCTGCAGGTCACGGCCGACCGGCGCGCGGCGCCCGGGCCGTCCGGGTCGATGACCGCCGTGGTGACACCGCTGACGACGGCCGGGGTCGGGGCCGCCAGCGGTCGGGACGCCGACGATGCCGCGGTGCCACGCGCCCGCGCCGCAACGCCGCTGCGGGTGGTGGTCGGCGCGGTCGGCATCGACGTGCCGCTGGTCGAGCTCGGGCTCGGCCCCGACGGCGCGGTCGAGGCCCCGCAGGACTTCGACGTCGCCGGCTGGTACGTCGGATCGTCCCGACCGGGTGAGGCGGGCCCGGCCGTGCTCGCCGGCCACGTCGACTCGTCGACCGGTCCTGCGGCGTTCTTCCGACTCGCCGAGCTGGCCGTGGGTGATGACGTCGTCGTCCACCGCGCCGACGCCACGGTGGCGCGCTTTCGGGTGACGCGGGTCGAGCGCCACCCCAAGGACGGGTTCCCCACCGCGGCCGTGTACGGGGCGGTCCCGGGCCCGGCGCTTCGCCTGATCACCTGCGGCGGCGACTTCGATCGGGCGGCCGGCAGCTACCGGGACAACGTCGTCGTCTACGCCGTGGCGGTCTGAGACGCGACGGTCCCGATCTGGTACGCGAGGACGACGCCGACCCCACCTGGTCGCTCATCGCGTACCGGATCCGGTCCGATCCGGGCTCCGATGGTCAGGGCGCCGAGGCACCGCCCCCGTGGCGGCCCAGCTCGTCGATCATCGCCACGAGGCGCGCCCTCGACGGTTCGACGATGCCGGCCCATCCGAGCTCGCGGGCCGTCGCCGCGCACACCGGGCCGACACATGCGGCGAGGAGGCCATCGGCGGCGACCTCGGCCAACGCGTCGGTCGAGCCACGTGCGTCGGCGAGGCGGTGCAGGTTCCGGATGGCGGGCGACGCCGTGAACGTGACCGCGTCGAGCGCGCCGTCGGTGGCCGCATCGAGGAGACGGTGGGCGGGCGACGGGTCGTCGGGCAGCAGCCATCGGTAGATCTCGACCGGCACCACCTCGCAGCCGGCGAGGTCGCCGAGCGCCGCCGGCACGGCCTCGCCCCCGTCGAGCTGGACCGCCACCGTGGCGCCGGCCAGGTCCATCCCGCCGAGCTGCTCGAACAGCTCGGTGGACAGCTCGTTGGGTGCCTGCCAGGCGACATCGAGGCCGAGCCGGCGGGCGGCGCTCGTCGCCTTCGACCCCCGGGTCAGGATCGTGACGTCACCGAGCGCGGCCACCAGCGGACCGCCGAGGCCGTGGGCCTCGGCCGCCTCGTGCCACCACGCCAGTCCCTGGCCGGTCTGCACGGCGAGCACGTCGGGTGGCTCGTCGATCAACCGCCGCGTGAGTGCGGTGAGCGCCTCGTCCTGGCTGAGGTCGGCCGTCTGCAAGGTCGGGCCCCAGACGACGCGCGCCCCCCGCCGTTCGAGGATCTCGATCTGCTGGTGGGCCCGGCGATCGGCGGTGACGCCGACGGTCATCCCGTCGAGCGGCCCGGCCCTCGTGGCGGTCGGTCGCGGTGCATCGGCCACCGGTGCAGCGTCCCAGCGGGATGTTTCGGCGGGGTTGCCCGCTCGTGACGGGCCAACGTCTCACAGCGGCGTGCGCAGGCTGTGCGGCGGGGTTCACGGATGTGTCACGGCCACGAGACCTGCCGGTGACCCCTCCGTTCCTAGGGTGGCGCCATGGCAGGCAACCCCCGGCACGAGGCGAGCTCACGGCACGCGGCCAACCCCCGCTACTTCGTGGGATGGGACCTCGCCGGCCGGCGGGTCCTCGTGGTGGGCGGCGGCGAGGTGGCGCAGGGCAAGATCGAGACCCTGTTGCCGACCGGCGCTCGCATCCGGGTCGTGGCACCCGTGCTCACCCCTCGGCTCGCCGACCTGGCCGAGCGGGGCGAGATCACGTGGCACGCCCGTCGCTTCCGGCCGCGTCACGCCCGTGGATGCGCCCTGGTCGTCGCCGCGGAGGCGGAGCCGAGGTCGGACCGGAAGGTCCGCCGGGCGGGGCACCGGCACGGCGCGCTGGTCAACGTCGTCGACGTCCCCGAGCTGTGCGACGTCATCGTGCCGGCCACCATCCATCGCGGCCCGGCGACGATCGCGATCACCACCAGCGGCGCGACGCCGGCCGCCGCCCGGTTCCTGCGCGAGCAGATCAACGAGGTGCTGCCGGTCGGCACCGGTGAGCTGCTCGAAGAGGCGGCCGACGCCCGCCGGGAGCTGCGCCACGCCGGGGCGTACCGCTACGACTACCGCGCCTGGCGCGAGCGGCTGCTCGAGCCCGGGCTCGAGGCCGTCCGATCGGGCCGGACCGGCGCGGTGCGCGAGCTGCGCCGGCGCTTCGTCGCCGAGTTCGCCTCGCCGACCCCGCTGCGCGAGGGCCGGGTCACGATCGTCGGGGCCGGCCCCGGCGGCGCCGACCTGATCACCGTGCGCGGCGCCCGGGCCATCGCGTCGGCCGACGTCATCCTCTACGACCGCCTGGCCGATCCCGAGCTGCTCACGCTCGCGCCGGTCGGGGTGGAGCGGATCCCGGTCGGCAAGGCGAAGGGCCACGGCGTCGACCAGGACGAGATCGCCCGCCTGCTCGTCGAGCGTGCCCGGCGCGGCGACCACGTCGTGCGACTCAAGGGCGGCGATCCGTTCGTGTTCGGCCGGGGTGGCGAGGAGCTCGACGCCGTGACCGCCGCCGGCTTCGCATGCGAGGTGGTGCCCGGCCTGTCGTCGTCGATGGCCGGTGCCGCGCTCGCCGGGATCCCGGTGACCCATCGCGGCGAGGCCGCCTCGGTGCTCGTGCTCTCCGGCCACCGCGCCCATGCCGATGACGACTACGACTGGGCGGCGGTGGCCGCTGGGGCCGACACGATCGTGGTGCTGATGGCGGCGACGACCGCGGGCGCCGTCGGTCGACGCCTCCTCGATGCCGGGCGTCCCGCCGAGGAGCCGGTCGCCGTCGTCCACCGGGCCGGCACCGAGACCCAGGAGTCCACGGTCTCGACCCTGGCCGAGCTCGCGGAGCGGGGCTCGCCGTACCCGTCGCCGTCGATCCTGGTCATCGGCCGCGTCGCCGCCCGGGCCCGCTCCTGCGCGCCGACGGCCCGCGAGGCCGCGATCGTCCCCTGACCCCCGGCCGGGCGCGGCTCAGGCGGTTCCGTCGGCGCGGGTCCGCACGACGTGGGTTCGGTAGCGATCCATCGCCCCCTCGACGGCGGCGCGATCGCCGGTGGCGAGCAGGTCGAGGAGCAGGCCCCGCGACACGGCGACCCCGAGGCGGGCCTCGGCGCGGGCGTCCGACTCGCTGAACCCCGCGTCGACCAGGCCGCGGACCCACGCGTCGACCCAGTCGTCGACGATCCCGTCGAGCAGCGGCGTCGCCCACGCCCGGCCCTGGAGCGCCTGCCCGTAGACCTCGAAGAACAGGCGCTCGGCACGGTCGAGCGCCGGGTCGGTGAGACGATCCCAGAAGCGCCCGGCCAGGTCGGCGATGTCGACGCCGTCGGCCTCGGCGACCATGGCGGCGAGCGCGGTGCGCTGGTCGGCCTCGATGGTGCGCACGATCTCCACCAGCAGCCCCTCACGGGACCCGAAGTAGTGGATGAGCATCCGGTGGCTGGTCCCGAGCTCCCGGGCCAGCTCGCGCAGGCTCACGTCGGTCACCCCGTTGGCGAGGGCATGGGCCACCGCCTTCGCGAGCAGGTCGTCGCGCCTCGACGGCGTCGGCCCTGCTCCCGCCGCCGTTGCCGGTTGGTCGCTGCTGCTGCGTGCCATCGCCCCGAGATCTTCGCGCCCTGTCCGAGCCGTGCGGGCGGTCGCCCGCACGGTGACCGCTCGGACCGGGCTCGGCCGTGCTCGCAGGACCCGGCCGCGGGATGACCGGAGTCCGCTGTCCGCCACGTCCCGTTGCCAAGAGTGTACCAATGGTACATACTCGGTAGCGTGGAACACACTGTTGAGGTCGATGTCGCGGCGAGCGCGTCGCGGCTGTGGGACGTGCTCGCCGACGTGGAGCGGCTGCCGGAGCTGACGCCGTCGATGGCGAGCGTGGAGCACCTCGGCGAGGGAGAGCTCGGCGTCGGCTCGCGGGTCCGGATCGACCAGCCGAAGCTGGCCGCGATGACCTGGGAGATCACCGAGTGGGACCCGGGCCGTGGCTTCACCTGGGAGATGTCCTCGGCGGGGGTGCGTGTGCGCGCCAGCCACGTGGTGACCCCGACCGGCCCGGCATCGTGCCGGCTCACGCTCACGATGAGCCAGCGCGGCTTCCTCGTGCCGTTGCTCGAACTGCTGGTCGGTCGGCGGGGCCGGCGTTACATGGCCCAGGAGGCGGACGGCCTCAAGCGCGCCGCCGAGACCGCCCGCTCGGCCTGAGCGGGGCCTACAGGTCCGACGTGGCGCCGTCGTCGACCTCGCGAACCGCGTTGCGACAGTTGTCGTGGTCGCGGAACGCGGCGTTGAGCGCCGGGTCGCCGTAGTCGTTCATCTCCGGCCTGACCCGGCTGATGACCTTCTCGACCCGCACGATGACCTGCGAGGTGCGCATCTGGTGGCGCTGGTCGTCGATCGTCGGGTCCTCGTCGAAGAGCGCCCGGATGTCGTCGAGCACGTCGTCGGACGCGTCGGCGCCGGCGCGGACGTCGGCCACGATCGGGACGAGCGCTGCGACGCCGGCGCCGTCGAGCCCGTCGAGCGCGTCCCGGAGCTCGGCGTTGTCCTGCTCCATCTCGTCGAGCGCCGCCATCCAGCGCACCCGGCGGTCGGCGCCGGTCTCGAGCGTCGCCACGTCCTCGGCGGCGCGGTTGAACGCCGCGCCGATGGCGCTGAGGTGATCGAGCAGCACGGGGCAGAGCGCCGTCGCCGCGGCCGCGGCCTCGTCGGGCGTCACCGTGGTCGTGGTGGCGGGTGTCGCCGTGCCCGGGTCGGTCGTCTCCGACGTGCTCGTTCCCGACGTCGCCGTCGGCGCTGTCGCTCCGTCGCGGTCGCCGCCCACGCAGCCGGTCGGTGCGGCGAGCAGGACCGCGACGAGCAGTGCCCGCGCCCGTCGTCTGGGCCGTCGAGGCGGCGTCGGTCGCCGCGGCGGGCCCGACACCCCCGACCATGTCATCGGCCGCACGATAGTGACCCGGCCGAACGGGGAGCGTGCCCGGCCGGCGGCCGGCAGGCGGGGCGGCTGGCCACCGGTGCGGGGTGAGGGCGTATCGTCGCCGCGGTGACGGCGCGCCGGCGGCGATCGGTGGCCTCCGAGGGAGGGAGCTCGACATGCGGGTGACGGGGATCGACCACATCGTCTGGCGGGTGCCCGACGTCGAGAAGACCGTCTCGTGGTACCGCGACGAGCTCGGGCTCGAGCCGGTGCGGCTCGACGAGTGGCGCGCCGGCACCGTCCCGTTCGTGTCGGTGCGGGTGAACGACGCCACCATCATCGACCTCGCCGAGGGGCCGAGGACGGGCGAGAACGCCGACCACGTCGCCCTCGTGGTCACCGACGTGGACCTCGACGAGCTCGCGGCGTCGGGTCGGTTCGAGGTCGAGTCGGGCCCGTCGGACCTCTTCGGCGCCCGCGGCGTCGGTCGCGGGATCTACGTGCGGGACCCGGCGGGCAACCGGGTGGAGCTGCGGACCTACCCCTGAGAGGCCGAACCACCGGCGCAGCCGGCAGCGAGTTCGCCTGAACGGCACCTCGGGCGCGCACTCACCCACATGGAGCGATCGGGTGGGACGATGCTCACCCAGGGGGTGCGACGACCTGGGGGTACGCGCGTGGAATGCTGGTGAAAGCCGACCAGGAGCCGCACGATGCGCCTGCCCGTCACCGACCTCCGAACGACAGGCCGCTCACCCGCCACGACCGCCGGCGAAGCGCTCGCCGTGCGTCGTCGCCTTCCCGCCCGGCCGACCGCATGAGCCGCTTCGTCTGGTGGCAGCGCTACGGCCGCGTCCCGCTCGCGGTCTTCGCCGTCGGGCTCGCGTCGATCGTGGCCACCGCCATCCGCACCGGCGGCTGGGTCCGCGAGTCCATGAGCCGGCTCTCCGACCGCACGGACCCCGAGAGCGTCGCCTGACGCCTGCGGTGGGCCGGTTCGCCGGGACGCCGCCTGCGGTCGCACCCGGCCGCTCCGCTCGCTGACCGGAACGGTCGCCGCCCGTGTCGCCGGGCCACACCACGGTGCCGGTCGCGCCCGTCGATCGACGCGCGGCATGGTCCGCAGAGGGCGCCCGGCGGGCGGAGAACTCGCCGGGCGCCCCGTGCCGAGGCCGGCCGAGGCGGGGGAGGGTTCGTTGCCCGCCGTCGCAGCGGGGCGGCGCTGATGGGGAGCGGGCAGCGATCCTCGGCCGACCGGGGCATCACCTGATCGGTGTGTTCACCACGTTGGTGGACGCGCCTGGGAGGGCCCTCGGCGACACCTGTGAGTTCGCTGGGCGTTTCGACACCGCCGGTTCTGTCGCGCGCGCCAACGCGCCCGCATTGATCATTGATCAATGTTGACCACCTGAGCCGCGGAGGTGAAGATCGCCCTGACGTCCGTGCCGGGCGTCGTCGAGAGGTCGACAGGGGGAGTGGTGCGATGCCGCAGGTCCGGGTGCTCGATGCCGAGGTCGTTCGCTTCGAGGGTCGTGCCGTGCGGGGCGCGTTCGGGTCGGCCGGTCGCCACCTCGTCGCCACGGTCGCCGCACTCGGCGGCATCGACGAGGCCGCCTGGCACGCGCCGGCGCTCGGGACCTGGACGTTGCACGACCTCGTCGGGCATGCGGGCCGGGCCCTGCGGACCGTTGTCGTCTACCTCGACGCCGGACGGGGCCGCGCGGTCGACGTGGCCCACGCGTTCGACTACTACCCGGCCGTGTTCCGGTCCGCCCACGTCGACCCGGCCTCCATCGCCGAGCGGGCCCGCGCCGCAGCGGCCGAGCTCGGCGACGACCCGGTCGCCGGGCTGGAGCAGCTCCTCGACGAGGCGGTGGCCGCGGTGGCGGCCGCGCCGGACGACGCCCCGGTCGCGACCCCGGCCGGCGTGATGCGCCTGGTCGACTACCTCCCGTCGCGCATCGTCGAGCTCGTGGTGCACGCCGAGGACGTCGGGGTGGCCACCGGGACCCGCCGCGACGTGCCGGGCGATGCGGCGGCGGTCGCGCTCCACGTCGTGGCCGACCTCGCCGTTCGCGTGGGGGAGCCCCGTGAGCTGCTGTTCGGCCTCACCGGGCGCGGCGGGCTCGATCCCCGGTTCTCGGTGTTCGGCACGGGCGCCCGAGCGTGACCGGCCCGGCGACCGGGCCCGACGCCCCGAGCGGCGCCGGCGACGCGGGGACCACCGCCGCCCTGGCAGCCGAGCTGTGGCGAGCGCTCGGCGGGGACGGCGAGCTGATCGACCGGCTCCGTTGGCACGGGCCCCGGCGCTTGCTGCCGTCGGTGTTCGACGTCGGTGCACTGTCCGCGGCGTCGGTGGCGGTGGCCAACCTGGCCGCGGCCGAGCTGGCCGCCGTCCGGGCCGACGCCGGCGGCTCGGCCGAGGTCGCCTCCGTCGAGGTCGACCGTCGGGCCGCGGCCGCGGCGTTTCGCAGCGAGTCGCTGCTCGAGCCGATCGGCTGGGAGCGCCCGCCGATCTGGGACCCGGTCGCCGGCGTCTACGAAGCGGCCGATGGGTGGATCCGGCTGCACACGAACTACGCGAGCCATCGTGTCGCGGCGCTCTCGGTCCTCGGGGTGGACGCGAACCGCGAAGCCGTCCGCGCGGCTGTCGCCCGCTGGCCGGCGGTCGAGCTCGAGACCGCCGTCGTCGACGCGGGTGGATGCGCCGCCGTCCTGCGGGACCGGGCCACGTGGCGGGCGACCGATGCCGGGCGGGCCGGCGCCGACGCGCCGCTGGTCGAGCGCGCCACCGCGGCGGCCGGGCGCGCCGTCGACCTCGGCCGGCCGGGTCTGCCGTACGCCGGTGTGCGCGTGCTCGACCTGACCCGGGTGATCGCCGGGCCGGTGTGCACCCGGACCCTGGCCGCACTGGGTGCCGACGTCGTGCGCATCGACCCGCCGGGCTTCGAGGAGGTCGGCGCGCTGCTCGCCGACACGACCGTCGGCAAGCGCTGCGCCGGGCTCGACCTGCGCGACGACGCCGACCGGGTCGTGTTCGAGGCCCTGGTCGCCGACGCCCACGTGGTGGTCAGCGGCCTCCGTCCCGGCGCCCTCGACGGGCTCGGCTACGGCGTCGCCGAGCTGCGGCGCATCAACCCGTCGATCGTGACCGCGACGCTCGACGCCTGGGGCTGGAGCGGGCCGTGGCGCCACCGGCGCGGCTTCGACAGCCTCGTGCAGATGGCGTGTGGCATCGCCGCGGCCGGCGCGGCGGCGAGCGGCGCCGACCGGCCGGTCCCGCTGCCGGCGCAGGCGCTCGATCACGCCACCGGCTACCTGCTCGCGGCCGCGGTCGGTCGGTCGCTGGTCGACCTGGTGCGCGACGGCGTCGTGACCGACACCCGGGCATCCCTGCTCGCGACGGCCGACCTGCTCTTCGAGCTCCCCGTGCCCGGTGGCCTCGACGGCGCCGGCGTCGAGTGGGACGAGCGCGACACCGTCGCGGTCGACACCGCCTGGGGCCCGGTCCGTCGCTGCCCCCACCCGGGGCGCATCGACGGCGTCGAGCCCCGCTGGGTGCGCCCGGCCGGCCCCGTCGCCCGGGACCTCGCCCGCTTCGACCCGGCGGGCTCGCCGACGGCCTGATCCCGACGCGTCGAACGCCTCTCGTGCCTGCGGGATGGGCGCTGCCGAGGTCGCCGCGGGTGCGCACCGACGCAGTTCATCGGCCGGTTTCGTGCGCCCCGGCCGCCGTCAGGGGCGGCTCGGCTGCGCTCGTCGCAGCACGTAGCCGGTGTAGCCGTACTCGCCGCCGTGGGCGCGGCGTACGTCGATCTCGCGTCGTGTGGCGTCGAGGATGGCCCGGGCGTCGTCGTCGGTCGGGTCGTCGAACGAGGCGCGGCGCTCCTCGAGTGGTCCGTAGTACTCGTCCCAGTCGCGGTCGGGCAGGACGTAGGTGGCGAGCACGTGCCAACCGGCGCCCATGGCCGCGGCGACGTTGGCCGCCGTCGAGCGCATGCCGGGGTACTCCGCCCAGAAGGCTCGCGCCTCCTCCGACGGCTCGGGCACGGTCCACTCGCACTAGGTGACCACGATCGCGCCGCCCGGGCGCAGGACGTGTTGCCAGGAGGCCAGTGCCGCGTCGAAGCCCATCAGGTAGATCGAGCCCTCGGCCCAGACGAGGTCGAAGTGGTGCTGCGGGAACGGCAGTGCGTCCATCGATGCGCGTGTGGCCGAGATGCGGTCCTGGAGCCCGCGTGCGCGGGCCGCGTCGCGCAGCTCGTCGAGGAACGGCTCGTGGAGGTCGATGGCCTCGACGACCGCGCCGAGGTGCTCGGCCAGGACGAGGCTCGCCCGCCCGGGCCCGCACCCGATGTCGAGGACCCGCGGACGGTCGGGGACCGGCCGGGCGAGCTCGGCGAGCAGCCGGGTCGTCGCGTCGGAGCCGGGCGCCTGCCGCGGCAGGCCGTGGTGGAGGGCCGCGAAGGTCTCGGTCTCGGTCCAACTCGTCATGGGACGATCCTTGCCGACGGCGGCTCGTGCCCGCAGCGGTTTCGGTGGTGATCAGGTGGCGCCGTCGCTCAGCGCCGACGCCACGGCCAGGGCGGTGTCGGCCGGGATCACGAAGCCGATGTTGGAGGCCGCCACGCTTCCGCTGGAGACGGCGACGGCGGTGTTGACGCCGACCACCTCGCCGTCGGCGTTCACGAGCGGGCCGCCGGAGTTGCCGGAGCTGATGGCCGCGTCCGTCTGGATGAGCCCGTCGAGCGTGCCCGAGCTGGTCTCGATGCTGCGGTCGGTCGCGGAGACGATCCCCTGGGTCACGGTCATGCTGCCCTCGAGGGCGAGCGCGTTCCCGACGGCGATGACCGTGTCGCCGACCTCGGTCGTCGATGCGTCGGCGAACGTTGCCGGCACCAGGTCGGTGGTGTCGGCGACGTGGAGGACGGCGATGTCGCTCGCCGTGTCCGACGCGACGAGCGTCGCGGCCCGGGCGGTCCCGTCGTCGGTGAGGCTGACGGCGATCGCCGAGGCGCCGTCGACGACGTGGGCGTTGGTGATGATGTAGCCGTCGGCCACCACGATGCCGGTGCCCGCCCCCGAGCTCTCGTTCGAGAACGGCCCGCGTCGGGACACGACGGTGGTCTCGACGGAGACGACCGACCCCTCGAGCGAATCGAGCACCGCGGCGACGTCGAAGGCCGACCCGTCGGTGCTCAGCGCGACGGGTTGGGTCGCCGCCTCCGTCGTCTCCGCCGCCTCGCTGGTCGAGGATGCGGCGACGGCGGTCGTGGAGCCGTCGCCGAGCGTCGCGATCCACCCGCCCGTGACGCCCGAGACGAGGCCGAGCATCGCGACGCCGCCGATGACGGCCAGGCGACGACGGGTCGGCCGACGCGTCGCTCCCCGTGCGTCGGCGTCGGCGTCGGCGTGGGGGCCGGATTCTCGGTGTGCGAGCGCATCCGGTCACAGGGCGTGCGGACACCGGTGCTGTTCCTCACGGCCAAGGACGCCACGGAGGACAAGGTGCGGGGCCTGACGCTCGGCGGCGACGACTACCTGGTGAAGCCGTTCAGCCTCGAGGAGCTGGTCGCCCGCATCGATGCGGTGCTGCGACGCACGGGTATGGCCCGGGCCGAGTCGGTCATGCGGTGCGCCGACCTGGAGATGGACGACGACGCCCACCGGGTGACGCGGGCGGGCGAGGAGGTCGCGCTGTCGCCGACCGAGTACAACCTGCTGCACTACCTCCTGTTGAACCAGGGCCGCGTGGTGTCGAAGGCGCAGATCCTCGACCACGTCTGGCACTACGACTTCGGCGGCGACGGGGGTGTCGTGGAGACCTACATCGGCTACCTGCGCCGCAAGCTCGACAACGTCGACCCCCGCCTGATCCACACGATCCGCGGCGTCGGCTACACCCTGCGGGTCAGCTGAGCCATGTCGTTGCGCGCCCGCGTCCTGGTCGGCATGGCGGCGATCGTCGTCGTGCTCGCGGTCGCCGGCGTCGTCGTGATCCGCACGACCGAGCGGAACCTCGTCGACCAGGTCGACGACCAGCTCATGGCCCAGCGACAGCGGATCAAGGACTGGGAGGACCGACGTGACGGCCCCGGCGAGCTCGTCCCCCGACCGCCGTCGGAGACCGGTCTTGCCGTCGGGGACGGGTACCGCGCCCCGACCGAGTTCTCGAGCGGCTACCTGAGCGCGGACGGCTCGTCCGTGGAGTGGGTGTTCCAGGCGTTCGACGACGGCACCGGCCCGATGGTCGACGCCGACGCAATCGAGGGCCACGTCGGCGCCGGCGGGCCCGAGGCGTTCACCGCGTCGAGCGATGGCGGGGGCGACTACCGGGTGCTGGCCTACGTCTCGCCCGTCGGGACCGAGATCGTCGCCCTGCCGCTCGCCGACATCGACCAGGCCGTCAACCAGCTGGTCGCCGTGGGGCTCGTCGCTGCGCTCGGGACGTTCACCGTGATGGCGCTCGTGACCTGGTGGGTGCTCCGCCACGGGGTGCGGCCGATCAAGCAGATGACGGCGACGGCCACGGCCATCGCCGGCGGCGACCTGTCACGGCGCGTGCCCTCGGTCGGCCATCGCACCGAGGCCGCGGAGCTCGGCGGTGCGCTCAACACGATGTTGTCCCGCATCGAGGAGGCGTTCGACCAGCGGACCCGTTCGGAGAACCGCCTGCGTCAGTTCGTGGCCGACGCCTCGCACGAGCTGCGCACGCCGGTCACCACGATCCGGGGCTACGCCGAGCTCTTCCGGGCCGGCGCGCTCGACGACCCGCAGGAGCTGGGCGAGGCGATGCGCCGGACCGAGCAGGAGGCGGTGCGCATGGGCCGCCTCGTCGAGGACCTGCTCCACCTGGCGCGCCTCGACCAGGGCCGCCCGCTCGAGCAGGTGCCGGTCGACCTGTCGGCCGTGGTGGCCGACGCCGGGCGCGACGCCCGCGCCGTCGACCCGACCCGGGAGGTGACCGTCGTGGCTCCCGAGCGGGTGATGGTGATCGGCGACGAGAGCCGGCTTCGTCAGGTGGTCGCCAACGTCGTCGGCAACGCGCTCGTCCACACCGGCGCGGGCACGCCGATCGATCTGACACTCACCGTCGCCGGCGACGCGGCCCGCCTCGACATCGCCGACCACGGCCCCGGCATGTCGGCCGAGGTCGTCGCCCACGCGTTCGAGCGCTTCTACCGCGCCGACCCGTCCCGCTCGCGTCACCAGGGCGGCAGCGGGCTCGGCCTGTCGATCGTCGAGGCCACGGTCGGCGCCCACGGCGGCACCGTCCGGCTCTCGTCCGAGCCCGGCGCCGGCACCACCGTCCACATCGAGCTGCCGCTGCATCGTTCCGACGCGCCGGCCCCGGCCGAATCGACCAGGCCGTCACCGCCGCTGCCCGCGCCGACCCGGCGGTGAGCCCGGTTGCGGCCGCGCCGGTCGGGCGGGCCGCCGATCAGACGGCGGCGAGGAGGTGCACGTCGGATCGTCGGACCCCGGCGACCCGGTGACGGTGGGCGGCGACGAACTCGTCGTCCAACCACATGGCCGCCAGCGCCGATGCGCTCGGGTACCGGGTGACGACCACCGCGTCGATCGCATGGTGATCGTCGCCAGACGGCGTACCGGGACGCGCGTCTCCGCTGGTCACGGCGTCGTCGCTGCCCCAGGCGTGACGGACGTGGCCGCTCAGCAGTAGGCGCCCGCCGACGCGCCGGAACGCACCGGCGATCCCGGCCGAGTAGGCCCGGTAGGCGTCGGCGCCGCTCACGTCTCCGTCGGGCGTCCGAACGGTCGGTTCGTGGCCGAGGAGGTTGACGATGGTGACCGGTCGGTCGGCGCCGAGGTCGAAGATCCTCCACCAGTCGGCGGCGGTCGGGCACATCCCGCCCTCACCGTGGAGGTCGACGAGCCGATCGATGGTGGCTGCGGTCGCGCGGTCGTCGTGCGACGTCCCGGTGCCGTCCGGACCGTCGCTGGACCGCGGCGGTCGGGGCGGCAGCTGGCCCGGCACCAGCAGGACCCGGGACGAGCGAAGCGCGGCGACCCGGTGGTGGTGGGCCGGCTCGTGGTCCGGGTCGAGCCAGAGGTCGGCCAGGGCGGTGGCGGACGGGTAGTGGCTCACGACGACGCGATCGGGGCGGTCACCAGGGTCGAGGCCGAACGAGTGGGCGACCGAGCCGCCGGCCACGAGCCGGCCGCCGACCCGCCCGAACAGCGGGGCGACGTCGGTGGTGTATCGGTCGTAGGCGTCGGCGCCGGATCCCCGATCGGGCGCGGCGGCCTCGTCGGCCAGCGCCAGGAGGTTGACCAGGTTGATCGGTCGGTCGCCGCCGGCCCGCATCACCACGCGCCAGTCGTCGGCGGACTTGTGGATGCCGGCCTCGCCGTACATCGTGACCAGGCGATCGATCGTGCGCTCGTGCTCGCCGATCTGCGTCGCCGCGTCCTGTTGGTCGGTCTGCTCGTGCATCGGGCTCCCGGTGGCGTCGGGCCGGGGGCGGTGCCACGCCGCCGGCCAACAATTAGAGAATAGATCTATCACCTCCGGAGCGAAGCGGCAGTCACATGGGTGAGGGCGAGCGATCACCGCGGCGGGGGCGTCCCCGGGCCGACCCGGCGACGACCCGTCGGCGGCTGCTCGATGCGGCATCGGCGCAGTTCGAGGAGCACGGCTACCACGGCACCGACACGAACAAGATCGCCCGCGCCGCCGGCCTCGCACCGGCCACCTTCTACCGCCACTTCGACGACAAGTTGGCGGTGTTCCTCGACACCTACGCCGCCCGCGTCGAGGCGGAGTGGGAGGTCATCGAGGCCGCCCGGCGCACGACGGGCACGCCGGCGGAGGTGGCCCGCGCGATCGCCACGGCGATGCTCGAGCACCACGCCCGGTGGAGGGGCGTCCGGGCGAGCATGCACGCGCTGGTCGCCACCGATGAACGCGCCCGGCGCGCCGGCGACGCGCTCCGGCGACGCCAGATCGAACGGCTCGGCGCGCTCGTCGACCCGGGGACCGGCCTCGCGGCCGAGGAGCTCACGTTCAGCTTCCTCGCCATCGAACGGGCCAACAACGCCGTGACCGACGGCGACCTCGACGCGTTCGGCGTCGACCGTGCCGCGTTCGTGGCGCGGCTCGAGCGCGAGATCGTCCACCTGCTCACCGGCGAGCGGTCCTGAGCCCGACCGTCGTCCGACCGGTCAGCTCATGGGCTCGGCCAGGAGCCGTCGGGCGGTGCGCCGGTGGCGGACCTCGACGACCCGGGCCCGGGGGCCGTGCTCGACGAGGGCCCGGTCGACCTTCGCCCGGGAGTGGCCCGGGTAGCGCCAGACCCAGCGCAGGAACTCGAGTGTCACCCGCTCGGGACAGCCGTCGGCCTGCACGGCCCGGCCCCCGCTCGTGGCCCACCGGCGGATCACGCCGACGACGCAGCGCAGCCGGGACGGCGCGAACACGATCACCGTGTCGGCCCGACGGAACCGCACGTCGAGCGTCCCGCCGTAGTTGCCGTCCGCGATCCACCGTTCGCCGGCGAGCAGGTCCTCCTGGACCACGCGCCACCGGTCCTGGTCGGTCGGGACCCAGCCGGGCTGCCAGAAGTGCTCGTCGAGGTGGATCACCGGGAGCCCGGTCCGCTCGCCCAGGGCGCGGGCGAAGGTCGTCTTGCCGGCCCCGCCGGGCCCGACGATCGCGACCCGCTCCACACCCGCGAGGATCGCACAGCCCGCCGGTCGGACGGCGCCCGATGCACCCCACCACCGGGTCGGCCGGTCGGGCGCGCCGGCCGACGCCCGGCGCCGGCGGACGTTTTCTCGTCACCACGCACGGGAAGGCTCCGGGCGCCCGGCGCGCGCCGGGTTCGCCCGACCGCGACGCTGGAGACGACCGTGCGGACGATCGACGCCAAGCCCCTCGACCACGACGAGCTCGGGCGGCTCGACCGCTTCTGGCGGGCCGCGAACCACCTGTCCGTCGGTCAGATCTACCTGCTCGCCAACCCGATGCTCGCCGAGCCCCTGGCGCCCGAGCACCTCAAGCCCCGGCTCCTCGGCCATTGGGGCACGACGCCGGGCCTCAACTTCGTCTACACCCACCTGAACCGGGTCATCGCCGCCCGTGACCTCGACCTGATCCACGTGACCGGTCCCGGCCACGGCGGGCCCGCCGCGTTCGCGACCACGTGGCTCGACGGCACCTACACGGAGGTCGAGCCGACGATCGGGCGCGACGCCGAGGGCATGGGTCGCCTGTGCCGCCAGTTCTCGTTCCCCGGCGGCGTGCCCAGCCACATGGCGCCCGAGGTGCCGGGTTCGATCCACGAAGGCGGCGAGCTCGGCTACTCGCTGTCCCACGCGTTCGGTTCGGTGCTCGACGACCCCGACGCGCTGACCGCGTGCATCGTCGGCGACGGCGAGTTCGAGACCGGGCCCCTCGCCGCGGGCTGGCACGGCACGTCGTTCCTCGACGCGGTCGGCGATGGCGCCGTCGTCCCCATCCTCCACCTCAACGGCTGGAAGATCGCCAACCCGACGATCCCGGCCCGCATCGGCGACGAGCGGCTCGACGCGCTGCTGCGCGGCTACGGCTGGGCGCCGTACCTGGTCGACGGGGACGACCCGACGCTGATGCACCAGACGATGGCCGCCACCCTCGACCACGTCGTCGACGAGATCCGCACGATCCAGGCCGACGCCCGCCACCGTCGCGGCGCGAACCGGCCCTACGCGTGGCCGATGATCGTGCTGCGCACGCCGAAGGGGTGGACCGGTCCGGAAGCGCTCGACGGTCAGCCGATCGAGGGCACGTGGCGCTCCCACCAGGTGCCCATCTCCGGGGTCCGAACCGACGACGACCACCGGATGGCGCTCGAGCGGTGGATGCGCTCGTACCGCCCCGAGGAGCTCTACGACGAGGACGGTCGGCCCCGATCGGAGGTGGTCGACTGGCTGCCGCAGGGTGATCGCCGCATGGGTGCCAATCCGCGGGCGAACGGCGGCCGTCGCCGCCGAGACCTGGTGCGACCGCCGGTGAGCGACCACGCGGTGGCGGTGGCCCGACCGGGCGCCACGACGTCGGAACCGACCCGGGTGCTCGGCCGCTACCTGCGCGACGTGATCGACCGAAACGCGCAGGCCCGCAACTTCCGCGTGTTCGGCCCGGACGAGACCGCGTCGAACCGGCTCGACGCGGTCTACGACGTCACCGACAAGGTGTGGCAGGGCGAGATCGTGGAGGTCGACGAGCACCTCGCCCGCTCGGGCCGGGTGATGGAGATCCTGTCCGAGCACACGTGCCAGGGCTGGCTCGAGGGCTACCTGCTCACTGGCCGCCACGGGCTCTTCGGCTGCTACGAGGCGTTCGTCCACATCGTCGACTCGATGTTCAACCAGCACGCCAAGTGGCTCGAGGCCAGCCACGACCTCCAGTGGCGAGCGCCGATCTCGTCGCTCAACTACCTGTTGACGAGCCACGTGTGGCGCCAGGACCACAACGGGTTCTCCCACCAGGACCCGGGCTTCATCGACCTGGTGATGAACAAGCAGGCCCACGTGATCCGGGTGTACCTGCCGCCGGACACGAACACCCTGCTGTCGGTCGCCGACCACTGCCTCGCCAGTCAGGGCCACGTCAACGTCATCGTCTCCGGCAAGCAGCCCGGTCCGACGTGGTTGTCACCCGAGGAGGCGCAGCTGCACTGCGCCCGCGGGATCGGGATCTGGGACTGGGCGTCGAACGATGAGGGCGACCCCGACGTCGTGCTCGCCTGCGCCGGCGACGTGCCGACCCTCGAGACGCTCGCGGCCACCGACCTGCTTCGTCGGCACCTGCCCGAGCTGCGCGTCCGGGTCGTCAACGTCGTCGACCTCATGCGGCTGCAGCCCGAGTCGGAGCATCCCCACGGGCTGTCGGACGCCGAGTACGACACGATCTTCCCGCCCGGCGTGCCGACGATCTTCGCCTACCACGGCTACCCCTACCTGATCCACCGGCTCACGTACCGCCGCGCCGCCCACGACGACCTCCACGTGCGCGGCTACAAGGAGCAGGGCACGACGACCACGCCGTTCGACATGGTCGTGCGCAACGATCTCGACCGGTACCACCTGGTCATGGACGTGATCGACCGTGTTCCCGGGCTCGGCTCGCGGGCCGCGACCCAGCGCCAGGCCATGGTCGACGCCCGCACCCGCCACGACCACTGGGTCCGTGAGCACGGCGAGGACCTCCCCGAGGTGCGCGACTGGACCTGGTCGGGCTGAACCGCGGCCGGAGCGCATGTCAACGCCGACCACTAAGTCCTGGTAGAGCATCTCCGAGGATCGTGTATCAAGGCGCCCATAGAATCTGTCATTACCTTGCTGGCGCTATGACGGGAGGGTTTGGTGACGACCACGTTTGACGGTGGCGAGGCGGTGGAGCTCATGACGCGCTCGGCACGCATCGCTCAGGCGATTCGCATCGACTCGGAGTATGCCGCTGAAACGATCGGGCTCGTCTGCAGACTGACTGACCGGACCCTCAGCGGCCGGTGCTGGATCGCCATCGATGAAGGCGCCTGGGAGGACCTGTCCGCACCCCTTGACTCAAGCGAGCAATTGGAGCGCCTGCTTGGTGATGCTGGGGCTTCACCGGAAGTGATAACTGACATGTCGAGATTCGCAGCCGCAGGCGGATTCGAACCCGTCCCGTCCGCACTCGACGTCCGTATTCGGTGGCGTGTCGAGCGGACGCCAAGCGGGTTCGGCGACTGGTTGTTGGTGCTGACTGTTGAATTCTCGCGGTCCGGCGCTCTGGGCATTGCAGGCGACAATTATGGGGCACGCCTCGCTTCCGTCGCCTCCGCTGCCGCGGATCTCGAGAGCGAGTTGCTCGTGCATTTAGACACGCGAGTGCATGCGTTTCTCTTCGACTGTGATGTGCTTCGTGATGAGTTCACTCGTTCGGTGTTCGACCGAGTAGTGAGTTCACCCTATATCTACGTCTACGAGATCGACAGCGCAGCTGAGCCGAACAGTGATTGTGTGAGGGCCGCTGCCAAGATCAATCTTGATCGCTCCGGACCGGAGTCGTCGAGTGTTGATGCGTCCTTCATTGACGGCGAGACGCTACTGCTCCGAAGATCTGTCGAGTCGCCTGATGTTGTTGGGCCGTACTACATGCTCTTCGTGGCATCATCTACACGCTCGATACCTCGAGCGGATTCCATGATTCGCTCGCTAGTCGCCATCGAGGTCTACGTTGCGACGCAGATGTGGGATCTCGGTACTGACGTCCTGATGCAGCAGGACCACCTCTACGAGCACCAGCAGGCTTCTGGGACTGTAAGGGAGCTGCTGGACTGGATCGTAGCGAACGATGGCGTGAAGACGGAATCCCACCTGCGTGGACTCCAGCGGGTGTTGATGCGTCTTCAGCAGGCTGCCGCATCGTTCTCGTCGGAAGCCCGCTCGGCTTCCGACAGGCTCTTGAACTTTGAGCGCACGGCACTGTTGTATCTTAGGTCCTCTCTTGATGAGAAGCGGGTGGCGGGCGCTCAGCCGTTCACTGAGGGTTTGGCCCGCGAGGGGCTTGTTGCCAGCATGCGCGAGGAGGTCTTTAAGGCTCGCAATGAATGGGAGACCGTGCAGCGGACGCTCAGTGATCTTCACGCCGCGGCTGGCCGCATAGTCGACGATCGTCGTGCGGATGAACTCGCACGGCTCGAGCGGCAGGGCTCGAGAATGAGTCTCCTGCTGGCGTTCTTGGCTGTGGTGCTGGCGTTCGAGGCGCTCGTTGACTTCCACTATGAAACGGCACCGGCGCTCCTGATCTCTGCACTTCGTATCGCTACCGTTGTCGTCGCCATACTGGCAGCGCTCGGAATCCTGCACGCAGTGTTCGGTCCGCGACAGCGAGGCGCCTTCAATCGGGACTCCCTCGTTGCTACGTGCCTTCAGTTCGCTTCCAGGCTCACGGAAGTGAGCGGCGGTGCGGATGCGAATGCCGATCGAGTCATGTCCCGAGAGTTTTGCACTTTGTGGGAATCGGCGAGCAACGAGGGCGATCCAGCCGAAAGGAGGCAGGCGTTGAGCATCTTGCGAGCAGGACGACTCCCCTATCTGTACCGCGGCCCGAATCCCTGGCTTGCGTGTGCCTATCACGGCGCTTTCGGGATCTCCGGCTGGGAGTTTGAGCGCACGGTCGCAGACTGGGGCTTCTTCCCACACGTCCAGTCGCCCCGACTTCGGAAGGCCATTCTCGAGGCGAGGGCAGCCGGAGTGGGGCCAGCTGCGATGTTGGACGCTCTCGAGTCAGCGGGAATCGGCGCTGGCACGGCTGACGGCAAAACGCTCGAATCTGCAATCGACTCCTTGGAGCAGATGGTCCATACCGATGGTGCCATAGACTGACCAATTCAGAATGGGGACGTTAGCGCATGTCTCCGACGCGCTTGGGCTGGCAACGGCAGGCCGGTCCACAGCAATCGAGCGTTCCGGTCCCTTCCGTCTTAGCTGTCGAGTGTGAGAGCTCAGCGTCTTCGGGCGATGGCCTCGTCGAGGTGGGCGAGGATGAGGTCGTCCACCGTCTGTGCGGGGAGCGACCGCGTGGCGCCGGCGAGGATCTCGCCCTCACCGTCCGAGTCGGCGCTGGTGAGGGCGCCGAGGACCTTGGCCAGCGAGTCGAGCGACTCGGCGACGTAGTACGCGTCGGCCCCGGCCTCGAGCGCCCGGGTGACCGGGCCGCCGAGGTCAATCCCGTGCTGCCAGTCCTCGAGCTCGACGACGATCACGTGGGCGTCGCCGAAGGTCGCCTTCAGCTTGGCGATCGTGCGGGGGCTGGCGGACGGCGTGAGCACGATGTCGGCCTCGGTGCCGGCGTCGCGGATGTCGACCACCTCGTGGCCCGGCCCGAGCCGGTCGGCGAGGTGGGCCCGGGTCTCGTCCTTCAGCGGGAGCGCGGCGACGACCCTGACCGGTGAGGATCCCACTCGTTCGATCGCACCCACGATCTCAGCATCGCACGTCGCCGCTCGTTGCGGCGCGTGCGTGAGAGACCGTTGGGATCGGATGTCCGGACTTCTGGCCCTGGCCGGACCGGGCGGTCCGGGCGGACGCTCGGACCCATGACGACGAACGGACCGGCCACCGCCGACGCAGCGGCCACGGCCAACAAGGACCTCATCCGTGAGCTCGCCGGGCCGACCCGCGAGCTGCGGGCCGCGGCCCCCGAGGCGTGGGAGGGGTTCGGCCAGCTCCACAAGGCCGCGGTGGCCGACGGTGCGCTGTCGGCGACGGTGAAGGAGCTGATGGCGCTGGCCATCGCCGTCGTGAAGCAGTGCGACGGCTGCATCGCCTACCACGCCAAGGCCGCGGCCCGCCGGGGCGCGACCCCCGAGGAGGTGGCCGATGCCCTGAGCGTGGCCCTGTTGATGGACGGCGGCACCGCCACCGTCTACGGCCCCCGCGCCTGGGCCGCCTACCAGGAGTTCGCCGACTCCTGACCCCGCTCGATCACCCGCCCCGCCCCGTTCTGGCCTACATGGCCCCTCTTGTGACCTGCGCTTTCGCGCCCGGCGTGTAGACCAGAACGGTCGCCACGAACGGGGGTGATCGCCGCAAGACGAACTGGACTACATGACCCAGGTGGTGACCTGGGGTTTCGCGCCCAGGCATGTAGTCCAGAACGGGGTGGGGGGCGGTTTCGGGGGCGGAGCGGCCGGGAACGCGCGTCGGCATGGGTCGGAACGTCGCGCAGAAGCTGATCGCCGAGCACCTCGTGGACGGGGAGATGCGCCCCGGATCGGAGATCGGCCTGCGGGTCGACCAGACGTTGGCCCAGGACGCCACCGGCACGCTCGTGATGCTCGAGCTCGAGGCGATGGGCCTGGACCGCGTCCGCACCGAGGTGTCGGTCCAGTACGTCGACCACAACCTCCTCCAGACCGACTACAAGAACGCGGACGACCACGAGTTCCTCCGCACCGCCGCCGCCCGGTTCGGGCTGTGGTACTCCAAGCCCGGCAACGGGGTCAGTCACCCGGTGCACATGCAGCGCTTCGGCCGGCCCGGCGCCACCATGCTCGGTTCCGACAGCCACACCCCCGCGGCCGGGTCGATCGGCATGCTCGCCATCGGCGTCGGCGGCCTCGAGGTGGCGCTGGCCATGGCCGGCGAGCCGCTGTGGATCCAGATGCCCGAGGTCTGGGGGGTCCGCCTGACCGGTGAGCTGCCGCCGTGGGTCAGCGCCAAGGACGTGATCCTCGAGATGCTGCGACGTCACGACGTCGACGGCGGTGTCGGCCGGATCATCGAGTACCACGGTCCCGGCCTCGACTCGCTGTCGGCCATGGACCGCCACGTCATCGCCAACATGGGCGCCGAGCTCGGCGCCACCACGACGGTGTTCCCCTCCGACGGTGAGGTCCGCCGGTTCCTCGAGTCCGAGGAGCGGGGCGACGTGTGGCGCGAGCTGGTCGCGGATGACGACGCGACCTACGACGTCACCGAGGAGATCGACCTCTCGACCCTCGAGCCGCTGATCGCCAAGCCGTCGAGCCCGGGCAACGTCGTGCCGGTCTCGGAGGTGGCGGGCGCCGAGATCGGCCAGGTCGTGCTCGGTTCGTCGGCCAACCCGGGTGTGCGGGACTTCGCCATCTGCGCCCTGATCGCCAAGGGCCGCCAGACCGCCGAGCACGTGAGCTTCGACGTCAACCCGACGTCACGGCAGTGCCTCGAGACCCTGGCCGCCGAGGGCCACCTGTTCGACCTGATCGCCGCCGGCGGCCGTCTCCACCAGTCGGGCTGCATGGGTTGCATCGGGATGGGCCAGGCCCCGGCGACCGAGACGATCAGCCTCCGCACGATGCCCCGCAACTTCCCTGGCCGCTCGGGCACGAGGGAGGACAAGGTCTACCTGTGCAGCCCCGAGACCGCGGTGGCCTCGGCGCTGACCGGCGTGATCACCGATCCCCGCACGCTGGACATGGACTACCCGACGTACGTGCCGCCGCAGAAGCGGTACGTGAACACCGAGATGCTGGTCCGGCCGCCCGAGGACACGACCTCGGTCGAGATCCACAAGGGCCCGAACATCGTGTCGCTGCCCGAGCTCGACCCGATGCCCGACGAGCTGTCGGGCCCGGTGCTGCTGAAGGTGGGCGACGACATCTCGACCGACGAGATCCTCCCCGCCGGCGCCCGGGTGCTGCCGTTCCGCTCGAACCTGCCGAAGATCAGTGAGTTCACGTTCGACCAGGTCGACGAGACCTACCACGACCGGGCGATGGACGTGCGCGACGCCGGCGGCCACCTCGTCATCGGCGGCGACAACTACGGCCAGGGCTCCAGCCGCGAGCACGCCGCGCTCGCGCCGCGCTACCTCGGGTTGCGGGCGGTGATCTCGAAGGGCTTCGCCCGCATCCACTGGCAGAACCTGGCCAACTTCGGCGTCCTCCCGCTGACCTTCGTCGATCCCGCCGACTACGAGGCGGTCGACCAGGGCGATGAGCTGGTGGTCGAGGACGTCCGAACCGCCCTGGAGAAGGGTGAGGACCTGGTCGTGCGCAACACGACCAAGGACACGACGATCGCCGTGCGCCACACCCTCAGCGACCGCCAGGTCAAGGACCTCCTCGCCGGCTCCCGCATCGGCAAGGTCGCCGCCGCCCTCTGACCAACGTTGTCGGGACGGATCCGGGCGGGCCGTTCGCCGAGACGGCTGCGAAGAACCCTCAGTTCGTCGTCCGATATCGGCGAGTCTGGCGTTCGGCCTCGTCGTCGATCGCTCGTAGCCAGACGTCGATCTCGGTCTTCTGGCGTTCGAGTGCCGTTCGGATCGCTCTCTCGCCGGCGGCGAGATCAGCGTCTCGCTTCTGCTCCAGATCTTTCACTTGAGACTCCAGAACGCTGATGCGGGCCGCTCGGCTCTGAGACTCGGTTCGCACTTCCCTGGTTCGGTCCTCGGCTTCTCGTTGGCGCTTCGCCGTCTTTTCGATCTCAGCTTCCAGCTCGGACATGCGCTCGTGCGCCCGCTCGGACCACTTCTTCAGGTTCGAGTAGTCGTCGGATTGGACGCGACGCCGTCGAATGCTCTTCTCCGTGTCATCGCCCAGCTGGGAATGAGCCTTCCAGCCAGCGTAGAGCCCGAGCGCGGCTGCGAACACGATCCAGAACAACATGCTCCAATGTGTAGTCGCTCGGCTCTGGTCACTTCACCGGGTTAATCGATCGCTTCCGACAGTTCTGTTGCGCGTGGTGAGGAGAGGCCCCTGCGCCGGAGCGCACGGCACCCGGACGCGGGCTGGGGCTACGCGGCGGCGCGGGCGGTGTGGACGGCTTTGGCCATGCGGTCGACGATCTCGCGGAGGATGGGGCGGGGGGTGGCGAAGTTGAGGCGGGCGAAGCCCTCGCCGGCGGGGCCGCAGCGGAGGCCGTCGACCAGGGCGACCTTGGCGTGGGTGTCGAAGAACTCGCCCGCGGGCATGCCCAGGTCCAGCGCCCGGCAGTCGAGCCACGACAGGTAGGTCCCCTCCGGCGGGGTGTAGCCGACCTCGGGGAGGTGATCGGCCAGCAGCTCGCCGAGGAGCTTCCGGTTGCCGTCCAGGTAGCCGAGCACGTCGTCGAGCCACGCCTTGCCCTCGGCGTACGCGGCGGCGTTGGCGATGATGCCGAGCGAGCTGGCGCCGTGGCCCAGCCACCAGCCGCCGTCCTCCCAGCGCTCCGCGTCGGCGTCGTTGCTGAACAGCAGCTGCGCGCACTTCAGGCCCGGCAGGTTCCACGCCTTCGACGCCGACGTCGCGGTCACCGTGTGCGCCGCGGTGGTCTCGGAGATCGACGCGTACGGCACGTGGTCGTGGCCCGGGTAGGTGAGCGGCGAGTGGATCTCGTCGGAGAACACCCGACCGCCGTGACGGTCGACGACCTCGGCGATCGCCACCATCTCCTCGCGGGTCATCACCCGGCCCAGCGGGTTGTGGGGGTTGCACAGGATCAACAGGTCACCGCCGGCCCGGTAGGCGGCGTCGAGCCCGTCGAGGTCGTAGACCCAGCGGTCGCCGTCGCGAACCATAGGGACCTCGATCGTCTCGCGGCCGAGGATGCCCGGGATCGACAGGAACGGCATGTACGCCGCGGTCGGCAGGATCACCGGGGCGTCGGGCTTGCAGTACAGCTCGATCGCGACCGAGAGACCGGTGAGCACGTCGGGGAGCGCGTGGATCCGCTCGGTCGGGACCTCCCACCCATAGGCGTCACGCTGCCAGGCCGCGCACGCCTCGACCATCGCCTCACGCCACGCCGGCGCCGTGTAGCCGAAGCTGGCCCGATCGACCGCGCCGTGGAGCGCCTCGGTGATCGGGGGCGCCGCGCCGAAGTCCATCTCGGCGACGAACGCACCGAGGTGGTCGGGGCCGAACCGTGTCCACTTCATCCCGCCCGCAGCCCGCAGGTCGTCGGCCGTGATCTGGTCGAAGGGATGCGGCTCCACCATGGCGGCGGTCCTCCGGGTTCGTTCGGCGGCGGTCGGGCGCGGCGGGGCACCCGCTCCGACCCTACGCCCCGAGCCCCGCCCGGCCCAGGCCGGTCGTGTCTCGGCCGTGACGGCTGTGACAACAGCGTGTTGCGGCGCCGGAGGCTCGCTTGACCCCGTCCGCATCGGCTCCGTACGGTCGCCCGAACGCCACGGCCCGCGCCGTGGTGGCCACCCCCGGGGCCCACGCAGGACGACGTAGGCGCGCGACGATCCGTCGCGGGAGGGGGTCTGTGGTGCGGTGTCTCGCAGCGGGAAGGGTGCTCACCGGCGACCGGGGCACGGTGATCGAGGACGGCGCGGTCGTCGTCGACGACACCACGATCGTGTGGGTGGGTCAGCGGTCGAAGCTGCCCGACCGCTTTCGCTCCGCCGAGGCGGTCGATCTCGGCGATGACGCAACCCTGCTGCCGGGCCTGATCGACAGCCACGTCCACCTCGGCTTCGACGGCGGTCCCGACCCGGTGGCCCGGATGAAGGCGGAGACCGACGCCGAGCAGCTCGTCCTCATGTTGCGCAGCGCCCGGGAGCTGCTCAGCGTCGGGGTGACCACGGCCCGCGATCTCGGCGCCCGGTCGTTCCTCGACGTGACCGTCCGCGACGCCATCGCCTCGGGCATGGCCCGGGGCCCGCGGATGATCACCGCCGGGCGGCCGATCACCGTCACGGGCGGGCACTGCTGGTTCATGGGCGGTGAGTGCGACACCGTCGACGACGTCCGCACCATGGTGCGGCTCCACCACAAGATGGGCGTCGACTGCATCAAGGTGATGTCGACGGGCGGGTTCATGACCAAGGGCTCGGCGCCGTGGTTCGCCCAGTTCACCGGCGACCAGCTCACCGCGGCGGTCGAGGAGGCCCACCGGGTCGGCAAGCGGGTCGCGGCCCACGCCCACGGCGTCGAGGGCATCCGCCGGGCCGTCGAGGCGCAGGTCGACACCATCGAGCACTGCTCGTTCGTCCACCCCGACGGAGGCCGCGCCATCGACATGGACCTGGTCGACGCCATCGTCGGCTCCGCCATCTGGGTGTGCCCGACGATCAACCTCAAGCTGCCGGCCCTGATGGCGGCTCGTGGGCCCGACTGGACCCCGGCGCTCGTCCACCTCCACGCGCGCGGTGCCCGCATCATCGCCGGGACCGACTCGGGCATCAACAACACGCCCCACCACGGCTACGTCGGTGGCCTCGAGGCGATGGCCCTGCTCGGCATGCCGAACGAGGACATCCTCCACGCCGCCACCGCCGAAGCCGCCGACGCGCTCGGGGTCGGGCTGATCACCGGGCGTCTCACCGAAGGGCTCGATGCCGACGTGATCGCGGTCGGGGGCGACCCGCTCGCCGACCTCGCGGTCCTGCGCGACCTGCGACTGGTGATGACCCGGGGCTGCGAGTTCACGCCCGACCCGGTGCCCGACCACCCGCCGGTGGGTGGGCCGAAGGTCGCCAGCCCCAGCTGAGCCGGTACGGCGCGCGCCGCCGGGGGCTGCGGTGCGGTCGGGAGCTGCCGGGGGTGGCCCGCGGCACGTGTCGACGGCGGGACGCCCGGGTACGCCGCGTGCATGACTGCACCGACCACGATCGAGAGCGTGACGACGAGGGACGGCCGGGGCGGCGAGACGTCCGTCCCCGCGCTCGGGCTCGGTACCTGGCAGTTGCGGGGCGGCGACGCCCACGACATCGTCGCCCGGGCGCTCGACGTCGGGTACCGCCACGTCGACACCGCCCAGATGTACGGCAACGAGGCCGAGGTCGGCGCCGCCATCGCGGAGTCCGCCGTGCGCCGCAACGACCTGTTCCTCACCACGAAGATCGACAACAGCCACCGCAGCCGCGACGCGGTCCGCAGGTCGTTCGACGAGAGCCTCGCCAAGCTCCGTACCGACCACGTCGACCTGCTGCTGCTCCACTGGCCGACCGGCGACGTGAAGGCTGCCCTCCTCGCCATGGCGGAGCTGTGGGAGGAGGGCACCGCCCGCATGATCGGCGTCTCGAACTTCACGCCGACGCTGCTCGACGAGGCGATGCGCACCGCACCCATCTCCAACCTGCAGGTCGAGCACCACCCGTACCTCGCCCAGCCGACGCTGCTCGACCTGTGCCGGGCGAAGCAGGTTGCGCTCACCGCGTACTCCCCGCTGGCCCGTGGCGCGATCGCCGACGACGACGTGATCCGCTCGATCGCCGCCGACCACGACGCCACCCCGGCCCAGGTCGCGCTGCGGTGGATCCTCGACGAGGGCGCCATCGCCATCCCGAAGACGTCGAACCCTGAGCGGCTCGAGGAGAACCTCGGCGCGCTGCGCGTCCGGCTCACCGACGACGACCGCCACCGCATCGACGCGCTCGACCGGGTGGAGCGCCTGATCGACCCGCCGTCGGCACCCGAGTGGGAGCGGACGATCGACGGGCACCGCACACCGCGAGAGTGGTGAGCGCCGACGTGACGGGACCGAAGCGGCTGAGGACCGGAGCGGCCACCGACGACGAGCGCCGATGGCCGACCGGTGCGGTTGGCCGGCGAACGGATGCTGGCGATCCGTGGCCGACCGGAGGCGAACGCATCACGGCGACGAGTCACCTAGGTTACCCGTCATGACGCCGGCGAACGCGGATCACCTGGTCGACACCGCTTGGCTCGAGGGCCGCCTCGGCGACGACGACCTGCGGGTCTTCGACTGCACCGTGGTCCTGCGCCCCGGCGACTCGGGCGGCTTCGTCGCCGAGAGCGCACGGCCGGCGTGGGAGCGAGGACACATCCCGACGAGCGGCTTCGCCGACCTGACCGGCGAGCTCAGCCGGTCGGACACCGATCTCCGCTTCGTCGTCCCCGAACCGGCCGACCTCGCTGCTGCGTTCGGCCGCCTCGGCATCGGCGACGACTCGACCGTCGTGCTCTACGACAGCGCCGGCTCGATGTGGGCCGCCCGGGTCTGGTGGATGCTGCGCCACGTCGGCTTCGACCGTGCCGCCATCCTGAACGGCGGCTGGAAGGCGTGGACGGTCGAGGGTCGTGCCGTGTCGACCGAGCCGGCCGCGCACCCGCCGGCGACACTCACGCCGTCACCGCGCCCGGAGCTGATCGCCGACAAGGCCGAGGTGCTCGGCGCCATCGGCGGCGACGTCCGGATCATCGACGCACTCGGCGCCACCCAGTACCGCGGTGAGACCGATACCTACGGACGCTCGGGCCACATCCCCGGAGCCGAGAACGTCCCGGCGATGAGCGTCGTGGACCCCGATACCGGCCGCTTCCTGCCCGATGACGAGCTGGCAGGGCGCTTCGGCACGTCGGGCGAGAGCCGCACGATCACCTACTGCGGAGGCGGCATCGCCGCGTCGCTCGACGCCTTCGTGCTCCACCGCCTCGGCCACACCGACGTCGCGGTCTATACGAACAGCCTGCAGGAATATGCCTCCGACCCCGCCGCTCCACTGGTCACCGGCGAGCAACCGTAAGGCGGTTCCGACTGACGGCGCGGGCGGCGGTCGAGGTGCCTCCGACCCCGCCGCTCCGTTGGTCACCGGGGAGCAGCCGTAAGGCGGTTCCGACTTGCGGCGCGGGCGGCGGTCGAGGTGCCTCCGACCCCGCCGCTCCGTTGGTCATCGGGGAGCAGCCGTAAGGCGGTTCCGACTTGCGGCGCGGGCGGCGGTCGAGGTGCCTCCGACCCCGCCGCTCCGTTGGTCACCGGCGAGCGGCCCTGACGATTGTCGTCACGGGTCGGTCACGAAGACGCAGAGCTCGTTGCCGGCCGGGTCGGCCACGACGTTCCAGCGGACCTCGTCGTCAGCCCGGCGCAGGAGCGTGGCGCCAGCATCGAGGATCGGGCCGAGCGCCGGCGCCGACACGTCGACGTGGACCCGATTCTTGCCCTTCTTGGGCTCGGGCACCGGGCCGAAGAGGATCCCTTCGAACGGCAGGCCGGGCACGTCGGCCAACCACGACGCGGTGCCGTCCTCATCCTCCTCGGTCTCGATGCGGCCCCCGATGAGCTGCTGCCACCAGGCGGCGTCGGACTCGTGGTCGTTGCTGTCGACGATCAGCTCGTAGAGCCGGTAGGCAGGAGGCTCCTCACGCACGAACAGGCACAGCTCTTGGCCGTCGGGGTCGGTCATCACCACCCACCGGAACGACTCGGCGTCGACCACCGTGCCGCCGAGCGCGACCACGTCGTCGACCGCCCGGCCGTGGACGTCGATGTGGACCCGGTTCTTCACCACGTGCGGTTCGGGCACGAGGTTGACCCACACCGTGTGCTCGGGTGTCGGCCCGCTCAGCCGGAAGATCGCATCCGTGTGGCGCTCGGCCGAGAGGCCGAGCGCGCCCGCCCAGAATCCTGCCGACGCCGCCAGGTCGGTGGCGTCGATGCACAGGTCCTTGTAGCGGGCGAGGGGCATCGGGTCCTCCGGGTGAGCCGATCAGGCCTCGTCGTCGTCCTCGAGTCGGGCGAGGACGCGATCGACCTTCGCGTCGAGCGAGCCGACGCCGTCCACCAGCATCGAGAGCATCAGGCCGTGCTCGGCGAGTGTGGCCGTGTGCTCGGCGAGCGTTGCCGAGTGTTCGGCCAGCGTGGCCGAGTGTTCAGCCAACGTTGCCGAGTGTTCGGCCAGGGTGGCCGAGTGGCGCCCTTGGACCGTGGTGATCTGGTCGAGCCGGTTGCCGTGTTGCTCTTGGACCGTGGTGATCTGGTCGAGCCGGTTGCCGTGTTGCTCTTGGACCGTGGTGATCTGGTCGAGCCGGTTGCCGTGTTGCTCTTGGACCGTGGTGATCTCGTCGAGCCGCGAGCCGTGCTGCTCTTGGACCGTAGTGATCTCGTCGAGCCGCGAGCCGTGCTGCTCTTGGACCGTGGTGATCTCGTCGAGCGCGTCCGAGTGTCGCTCTTGGACCGACGTGATCTGGTCGAATCGGGTGCCGTGTCGGGCTTGGGTCGTGGTGATCTCGTCGAGCCGGTTGCCGTGTCGGGCTTGGGTGGCCGAGATGTCGGACAGGTATCGGTAGATCGCCTGGACGTCGCCATCGAGCTGCCGGATCTTCAGTTCTGGATCGAAGGGGACCGCCATGGGTGGGGAGACTAGTGGTGGGGTGTGACGGTCTCCGGGGCGAGCGGCGTGGCGGGCATCACGCGACCGAGCCCGGGTCACGATGGACGAGCACGCCGCCGATGACGAGGCCGACCGCTGCGAGCTCGACGGCGGTCGGAACCTGGGCCAGCACGACCAGGCCGACGACGACTGCGGTTGCCGGCAGGAGGGCGACGAACAGTGCGTACGTGCCACGGGAGATCCGGGCCATCGCCAGCTGGTCGAGCACGTAGGGGACGACCGACGAGCTGAGCCCGACGCCGATCCCGGCGAAGAGCGCGACCGGGTCGCCCAGCGCCGGCGCGGCGTCGGCGAGCCCGAGCGGGGTGATCACGAGCCCGGCCACCAGCATCGCTGCCCCGAGCCGGTCGATCGGGCTCGTCGCGTCGTCGACCTGCGCAACGCGATGGGCCAGCACCACGTACGCCGTGAACAGCGCGGCGTTGGCGAACGCCCAGACCAGCGCAGGCGGGTCGACGTCGAGCTGGACGTCGGTCAGGAGCGCGACGCCGACGGCGCCGAGCGTCACCGCCGCCAGGTTCCGGGCGGTCCGCGACGCCCACAGCGTCAGCACGAGGGGCCCGACGAACTCGATGGCGGCGACCGTCCCCAGCGGGAGGCGGTCGATGGCGACGTAGAAGCTGTAGTTCATCGTTGCGAACACCCCGCCGAGCAGGACGGTGAGCACGCGCACCTGCGGTGCCGGCGACGCCAGGACCGCACGCCACGGCCGGCGCCAGACCGCGAACACCACCGCGGCCGAGACGATCCGCAGCCACGCCACGCCACCGACCGGCACTCGGGCGAACAGCAGGACCGCGAACGACGGCCCGAGGTAGTGGAACACGGCGCTGCCGACGAAGAAGAGCTGCGGCGGCACCCGATCGACCATCGGCGCCGCGGTGGCTGACGCGCTGATCTCACCATCGTTCGACGTCATGCCGGTGAGGTTCGCGCCTCACCGCCAAAATGGCAATAGATGGTGAGAGGAGCTACGTTGGCGAGGTGGATCCGCTGCCGCTCGAACCCGGCGACTACGACGGCACCTACAAGCTCGTCGGCGGCCGCCTGTCGCTCGACCTGGTCAACACCGTGAGCTGGCCGCTGGAGCAGAGACGTCACGACTGGCTCGACCGGCCAGCCAACCTCACGGCGTGGATGGACGCCGTGGGGCTCCCGGCGGTCGACGCCACGGCCGATGACGTCGAGGCGGCGAGGATCCTCCGGGGCGTCGTCGCCGACGTCCTCCGTCCACTGGCCCACGGCGAGGTGCCTGCCCCCGCCGCCGTCGACACCTTCAACCGGCGCCTCGTCGCCGCCCAGGCCCGCCACCTCGTCGACCCTGCCACGCTCCGGTGGACATGGGCACCAGCGGAGTGCGCCGTGGAGGCACTGGCGCCCGTCGTCGTCGACGCCGCCGAGCTCATCACGTCCGGCCACCAACGGCTCAAGCACTGCCCGTCATGCGACTGGCTGTTCGAGGACGCCACCCGCAACGGCCGCCGTCGCTGGTGCGACATGGCCGACTGCGGCAGCCGGGCCAAGTCCCGCGCCCATTACCACCGCCGGACGTCGTGAGGCCGAGACCGGCTCGCCGACACCCCGCCCGCCGGGTTCAGTCGGGCTTCGGGCGCTCGCCGTAGTCCTGAAAGGGGCGGTCGCGCTCGCGGACGGCCTCGCGGAAGCCGACATCGGATGACCGCTCCACGAAGTCGGCGCCCTCCTGGCTGTGGCGGGCGACGCCGTCGAAGATCGTGCCGAGCAGGCGTGACGTCGCCGGATCGTACTGGTGGTTGGCGACCGCGTTGAGCGCCAGCGTGATCATCTCGAGCTGGTTGGCCGGCACCGTCGCGATCCGCTGGGCGAGCGCCATGGCGTGATCGGCCAGCTCGTCGTCGCCCACGACATCGAGCACCACGCCCATGTCGAGCGCCTCGGCGGCGGTGAACTCGTCGCCGGTCAGCATGTAGCGGCGGGCCCGCTGCATGCCCATGCGGGCGACCCAGTTCCACGGCGCCTCCGGAATGCCCCACACCCGCGACGGCGGGTACCCGAACCGGGCCGACTCCGCAGCGACGATCAGATGGGCGTTGAACACGATGTTCGTCCCGCCGGCGATGCACCAGCCCTGGACGGCGGCGATCGTCGGCTTGACCGAGTCGTGGAGCTTGGCCCACGTCGCGGCGAACGGCCCGATGACGTGGAGGTCGGCGGCCGTGTCCCACGCCCGCTGCTCTCGGCGCTGGTCGTCGGCCTGGGCGGCCGTCGACCAGTCGAGCCCGTAGCCGGCGCAGAACGCGGGCCCCTCGGCGTCGAGCAGGATCACCCGCACGTCACGGTCGGCCTGGGCGTCGTCGAGCGCGGCGCCGAGCTCGTCGCGCAGCTGCGGGGTGATCGTGTTGTACGCCTCCGGCCGGCAGAACGTGAGCCGCCGTACCGCCCCCTCGTCCGACACTCGCACCGCACGCTCGTCCATGCCCACGGCCTACTCGCCGCACCCCGGCCCGAGCAACGCCACCGTCCGCCGACCGATCCGGTACGCGCTCACGCCACGTGATGGTCGTTGCCGCGTACCACTTCGGGGTGCTCGGGGGTGGAGGTCGAGGCGAGCTCCGACGCGAGGGAGGCCAGGGTCGCGTCGGTGTTGGCGGGGGACTGGAGGGTGAGGCCGGCGCCGGGGTGGGGGTCGTCGGGGTCGGGGAGGGTGAGCGCGGCGAGGTCGAGCAGGTTCGTGAACGTCGTGAACCGGCCGAGCGTCGTGCTCGTGCCGATCGGGTCCGCCGCGTCGTCGGCCAGCGACGGCGCCGTCGGGACGCTCGGGAGCGCCAGCACGTCGACGTCGTCCCACACGCGAGCGGTTCTCGCCCGCAGCGCCCGCAACCGGGTCATCGCCCGGTGGTAGTCGGCGCCCGACCACACGGCCCCGGCGCCGATGATCGTGCGGGTCACGTCGAGCACAGCGTCGGGCTGCGCGGCGACGAACTCGCCGACCGCGGCCCACCGCTCGGCCACGAACGCGTCGCCGTAGAGCATGGTTCCCGCTTCGAGGAACGGGTCGAGATCGACGGGGACGATCGCGGCGCATCGGTCGGCGAGCCGGGCCACCAACCGCTCGTAGGAGGCGCGCACCACCGGGGCGAGGTCCCGGCGCGCCCCGTCGCCGAGGACACCGATGCGGGCCGACCCGGCGGGGACCGGCGGCACCGGGTCCCGGTCGGGACGCTGCCACGGGTCGGCCGGGTCGACACCGACCAGCGAGGCCAGCACCAGACCGGCGTCGGCGACCGACGTCGCGAACACCGACACGCAGTCGACCGACGCACACGCGGGCACCACGCCGGTCGTGGAGACGAGGCCCCGGGTCGGTTTCAGGCCGACGACCTGGTTCAACGCCGCCGGTACCCGGCCCGAGCCGGCGGTGTCGGTCCCCAGGGCGAACGTCACGACACCGGCGGCGACCGCGGTCGCCGAACCGCTCGACGACCCGCCGGGCACGAGCGCCGGGTCCAGCACGTTCCGGGGCGTGCCATAGGGCGAGCGGGTGCCGACGAGCCCGGTGGCGAACTGGTCGAGGTTGGTCTTGGCCACCGGCAGCGCGCCGGCGGCGACCAGCCGTTCGACGGCTGTGGCCGAGCGGGCCGGGACTCGGGCATACCCGGGGCACGCCGCGGTCGTCGCCACGCCGCCGAGGTCGATGTTGTCCTTGAGTGCGAACGGCACCCCGAACAGCGGCAGCACGGCACGCTCGGCCGGCGCCAGCGCGTCGAGCGCGGCGGCGCGGGCATCGAGGTCGGCGACCAGCGGCCCGATGAACGTGGCGTCGTCGATCGCAGCGGCCCGACGTCGCACCTCGGCAACGACCTCGGCGACCGTGGCGCCGTCTTCGTAGGCCCGCCGCAGGCCGTCGATCGTGCGGAGGTCGCCCACAAACCGGGCAGGCCGGCTCACGAGGTGAGCGAGCCCAGGAACGCCGACGACGGCGCGTGGGCGCCGAACACGCCGCCCTGCATGGTGATCATCTTGAGCGCGGCCAGGTAGTTGCCGTGGTCGGTGGCGCCGGTGCAGTCGCTGAGCAGGAGGCACTCGTAGCCGCGGTCGTTGGCGTCGCGCATCGTCGTGTGGACGCACACGTCGGTGGTGATGCCGGTGAGCACGATGTGGGTGATGCCGCGCGTGCGCAGGATCAGGTCGAGGTCGGTCGCGTAGAACGAGCCCTTGCCCGGCTTGTCGATGATCGGCTCACCGTCGAGGGGGTAGACCTCGGGCACGATGTCCCAGCCCGGCTCGCCCCGCACGAGGATCCGCCCGCACGGGCCCGCGTCGCCGATTCCGGCACCGATGCGGGCCGAGCGCCACTGCTTGTTGGCCGGCAGGTCGGACAGGTCGGGCTTGTGGCCCTCGCGGGTGTGGATGATCAGCATCCCGGCGTCGCGGGCCGCGGCGAGCACCTTGGTCGTCGGCTCGAGCCCGGCCCGGGTGAGCGACAGGTCGTAGCCCATGGCGTCGACGTAGCCGCCGGGCCCGCAGAAGTCGGTCTGCCAGTCGATGTTGATCAGCGCGGTGCGCTCGGTGTCGATCACCCCGTCGTAGGGCCAGGCGTAGGGATCGGCGTCGGGGATCGGCGGGTGGGTGCTCACAGCGTGGCCTCCGTCGAGGTGGTGGCGCCGGTCGGCGCCGTGTCGTTCGTGGGTGGTGCGTTCGTGTGGTGCGCGGCGGGTGACTCGGAAGCAGCAGCGGCGAGGGCGGCGACCACGTCGTCGGTGCGACCGACGGCGCCGAAGATGCCGCCCGACATCTCGATCATCGAGACGGCGTTGGTGACGAGGTCAGGGTCGACGGGTGCGCAGGCGTCGACGACGACGAGGCACTCGAGGCCGGCGTCGTTGGCGCTGCGCAGCGTCGAGTGCACGGTCGTCTCGAGCCCGAAGCCGGCGACGAGCAGGCGGTCGAGGTCGAGCGAGCGGAGCGTGGCGTCGAGCGGGCTGCCGAAGAAGCCGTCGATGCCGGCTGCGTCGAGGGCGACGGCGTCGAGTCTCCCGATGTCGAAGACGCCGGGTTCGCCGGCGGGGGCCAGCGGCCGCCGCAGGTGGAGCCGGTGGGAGATGGTGAAGGCGTGGTCGACCACCGCTCGCAGGCGGCTGAGGTTGGCGCCGACCTCGGGGGTGACCGAGGCCGCGCCGATCGACGCCGGGTCGCACCCGGTGACGACGAGGGCGGTGCGCTCCCGGGGCAATCGGCCGTCCCACGGCCACGGGTAGGGCGTCGTGTCGGCGACGTGGGTCATCGGCGGGCTCCTGCCGGGGCGATGGTGGCCGCGTAGCGGGCGGCGTTCTCGAGCTGGGGTGTGTGGGCGCCGTCGATCTCGACGACGGCGACGCCGTGGTCGCGGGCGACGGCTGCCGCCCGGTGACGCCACGCGGGCGACGAGCGGCCGACGGTCCAGGTGATGGGCGTGGGGGAGCGGCCGAGCCGGTCGGGTTCGATGGCGAAGGCCGCGAAGCCGGGGGCCTCGACGGCGATCGTGGCCGCCCGCCCCACGGCACGGACCCGGATCGCCTCGTCGAGGCCGTCCCACGTGGTTGGTGTGACGAGCGTGCGCAGGAACCGGGTCACGGCCGCGGCCGTCGGCGTTGCGCCGAGCGAGCTGATCGCTCCGGTCACATTCCGGTGCTGCTCGGCGGCCGCCGGTCCGAGGAGCGGTTCGTGGACCACGACCCGCCCGAGCCGGTGGTGGCCCGCCAGGGCGAGCGCGAGCACGAGCGTCGCGCCCCCGCTCACCCCGACCACGGTCACGTCGCCATCGCAGCCGTCGAGCCCGGCGAGGACCGCGACGAGGTCGGCGACGTGGACGTCCAGGTCCCCGCACGGCGGACGGTCGTCGTAGCCCCGCCGATCCACGATCGTCGGCACCAGGCCCACTCGGCGCAGGTCGGTCGCCAAACCGGTGAACGACGAGCCGTCGAGCCCCACGCCGTGGACGAGCACGACGTGGGCCGCGTCGCCGCCGTGCCCGCCCGACCGACCGGCGCGGCGGTCGGTCGGGCACCGGTGCACGGCGTCGGCGTCACGACGGGACACGGCTCGACAGCTCGACGTCATGGCGGCGCTCGACGGCTCGGCTCGGCGATCAGCCGATGGTGCCGACGACACCCTCGACGAAGAAGTCCATCTGCTCGATCTCGTCGTAGGTGGGCTGTTCGCCCTCCGCGTAGACCTCGTTGCCGTCCTGGTCGTTGACCGGGCCGGCGAACGGGCTGCCGCCGTCGACGAACGACGCCCGGGCCTCCTCGATCAGCGCCTTCGTGTCGTCGTCGACGGAGGGGCCGAACTCGGACTGGATGAACGGGTTGTCGCCGGTCTGGAGGCCGACCCGGAAGTCGCCGTTGTAGTCGCTGGAGGCGAACTCGCCAGCCTGGACGGTCTCGACGATGTCGACGTAGATGGCGTCCCAGTCCCACTCGGAGCCGGTCAGCCAGCCGTCGGGGGCGAGCTCGGAGGCATCGGCGTGGTAGCCCACGCTGTAGGCCCCGGCGGCCTCGGTCGCCTCGATGATCGTCTTGGTGCAGTCCTGGTGCTGGGTGACGACGTCGACGTCCTGGTCGAGCAGGCTCTGCACGGCCTCGGCCTGCAGGCCCGGGTCGCACCAGCTGCCGGTCGAGATCGTGATCGTCTCGACGTCGGGGTTCACCGACTGGGCGCCGAGGGTGAACGCGTTGATGTTCGCCAGGGTCTGGGGGATCGGGAAGGCGTAGACGAAGCCGAGCGTGTCGGTCTCGGTGGCGGCGCCGGCGGCGATGCCGGCGGTGTAGACCGGCTCGTACACGGTGCCGAAGTAGGTGCCGAGGTTGTCGAGGTTCTCGCCCTCGAGGCCGCCCTGGTGGACGAAGACGACGTCGGGGTTCTGCTCGGCCAGGTTCCTGGCGAACTCGAGGTGCCCGTAGCTGGTGGCGAAGATCAGTTCGGCGCCGTCGTCGATCATGTTCGCCATGACCGCTTCGGCCTCGGAGGTCTCGGGCACGTTCTCGGCCTGGATGACGCTGACGCCGTCGAGCTCGTCGACGGCGAGGCTGCCCTCGTAGGCGGCCTGGTTGTAGCCGAAGTCGTCCTTGGGGCCGACGTAGATGAACCCGACGACGAGGTCGCCCTCGGCCGGTTCCTCCGAGCCGCCGTCGTCACCGCTGTCGGCGTCGGACGCGGCGTCGACGGTCTCCTCGTCGTCGGTGCCCCCACACGCCGCAGCGAGCAGCAGCAACGGAAGCAACAGCGCAAGCAGGGGCGCGAGCCGTGAACGGTTTCTCGAGTGCATCAAGAGTCTCCTGGAGAGAAGGCGGGTTGGCGGTTGGTTCGAGAAGGGGTGCGTGGCGTGCCGAGCGGAGGTCAGCCCGCCGGCGAGCGTGGCGGAGGTCGCCTTGCGACCGCAGCCGAGCTGAACGCAGCTCGTCCGGCGGGCCCAGCCCAACGCAGCTCGCCCTACGAGCGAGGCTGGGCCGCACGCCGGCGAGCGAGGCTCAGCCTGGTTCAGCCGAACACCCGGGCGAGGGCCTCGGGGGCGGCGTGGAGGCGTCGGCGGCTGAGGGCGACGAGCACGAGGATGACGACCAGGTACGGGATCGCCTCGAGCAGGTAGCGGGAGATCTCCCAGCCCCGGGCCTGGAGCTGGAGCTGGAGCGAGATCGAGCCGGAGAACAGGTAGACGCCGATGACGGCCTTGCGGGGGTCCCAGGCGGCGAAGATCACCAGCGCGACGGCCACGAAGCCCCGGCCGACGGTCATGTTCTCCGACCAGTTCAGCGTGAACGCCGTGGCGAGCTGGGCGCCTCCGAGGCCGGCGAGGGTCCCGCCGATCACCACCGCCGCGTAGCGGACCAGGTTCGGCGAGGTCCCGAACGCCTCGAGCACCTCGGGGCGCTCGCCGGCGGCCCGGACGGTCATGCCCGGCCGGGTCCGGAACAGCGCCCACCAGGCGAGCGGGGCGGCGACGAACGATGCGTAGGTGACCGGGTCGTGGTCGAAGAGGATCGGGCCGAGGAACGGCAGGTCCGACAGGCCGGGGATCGGCACCGGGCGCATGGCGTTGACGCCCTGGCCGACGTAGTCCTGCCCGTAGAGGGCGGTGAGGCCGAGGGCCAGGAAGGTGATGACCAGGCCGGTGGCGATCTGGTTGGCGCCCCGACCGACCACCATGAACGCGTGGAGCAGCGCGAGCGCAGCGCCGGCGGCCATGCCGGCCAGCAGCCCGAGCCACACCGACCCGGTCTCGATGCCGACGACGTAGGCGGCGAGGGCGCCGGTGAGCATGCAGCCCTCGGTGCCGAGGTTGATGACCCCGGACCGCTCGGCGATGATCTCGCCGACGGTGGGGAACAGGATCGAGGTCCCGCCGCGCACCGCGCCGGTGAGGACCGACTCCAACAGCATCAGACCGTCTCCTTCTTCTGCGCGTAGCCGAGGACGCCCAGCAGCACGAGGGCGGTGAGCACGTCGACCGCTCCGCCGGAGAGGCCGGTGGCGATCTTGAGGCCGAAGCCGCCGACGACGATCCCGCCGAGGAGCATCGAGGCGGCGATGGCCTTGAGCGGGTGGTGGCGGGCGAGCCACGACGCGAGGAACGCGGTGAACCCGAACCCGGCGAGGATCTCGGGCCGCAGCCTGGCCTCGACGCCGGCGACCTCGACCATGCCGCCGAGGCCGGCGAGCGCCCCGCCGACGACCATCGCGGAGGTGGTGAGCGCCCCGACCGCGAACCCGGCCCGTCGGGCCGCCTCGGGGTTGCCGCCGAGGACCCGCAGCCGGAAGCCCCAGCGGGTCCGGGTGAGCAGCAGCCACACGGCGACGGCGGCGACGAGGGCCACGATCACGCCGACGTGGACCCGGTTGCCCCAGAGGATCCCGAACCGGGAGCGGCCGTCGAGCTCCTCGGAGTACGCCTGGCCGAGGCTGGCCGGGTCCTTCCACGGAACGAACACCAGCCACGTCAGGATCAGCGTCGCCAGGTAGTTGAGGAGCAGGGTCGTGATCGCCTCGTTGGTCGAGAACCACAGCCGGAGCACGGCGGCGATGCCCGACCACAGAGCGCCGAGGGCCATGGCGGCGAGGGCCATCAGCACCAGCGTGACGGCCGTGGGCACGGCGCCGTCGAGGAGCTGGGACATGCCGGTCGCCCCGATGGCGCCGAGCACGAGCTGGCCCTCGCCGCCGATGTTGAACAGCCCGGCCCGGGCCGGCACGACCACGGCGAGTGCGGCGAGCAGGATCGGCGTCGCCCGGACCAGGGTCTCGCCGACGGCGTTCCAGTCACCGACCGCGGAGTCGAGGATGGCCCGCGCCGCCTCGACCGGGTCCTCGCCCCGCAGGGCGATGAACAGGCCGAAGACGAGGAACGACCCGCCGAGCGCCGCCGCCCAGCGACCCAGCTCCCGGGCCCACGACGGCACCGTCGACCGAGGTCGGTCCGGTGGGCTCGGAGCCTCGGGCTCGGCGACGACCGGAGCCGTCGGCGGGGACTCGATCGTGCTCATGCGGCGGCTCCTTCGAGCATCAGGCGGCCGATCGCCTGGCGATCCGATTCCTGGGGGCGGACGATGCCGGCGATCTCGCCGTCGTGGAGGACGAGGATGCGATCGGCGACGGTGAGGAGCTCGTCGATGTCCTCGGACAGCATCAGGATCCCGATGCCCTCGGAGCGACGGTCGAGCAGCAGTTCCTGGGTGGCCCGGACCGAGGAGATGTCGAGGCCCCGGCTCGGGTAGGCGACGACCATCAGCGTCGGCGACGGCGTGGCGAACGCCCGGGTGAGCACGACCCGCTGGATGTTGCCGCCCGACAGGGTCGCCACCTTGCGGTCGAGCGGTGCCATGTTGAGCTTGCGGGCCTCGTCGAGCCCCTCGGCCCGGGTGCGCACGGCGCGCCAGTCGACGCCCGGGCCCCGGGCGGGGAGGGGCCGCCCGTCGAGGACGAGGTGCTCCATGACGGTCAGGCCGGGTACGACGGCGTCGGTGACCGGGTCCTCGCCGACGTCGACCGCGCCGGCGGCCAGCGCCTGGGACGGGTGGCCGCGGTCGATGATCTCGCCGCCGATGTGGATCTCGCCGGCGGTGACCGGCCGTTGGCCCATGACCGCTTCGAGCAGCTCCCGCTGGCCGTTGCCCGACACGCCGGCGACGCCGACGATCTCGCCCGGCTCGACCATGAACACGGCGTCGCGCACGGCCGGTCGCCCGTCGTCGCCGTCGACGCACAGGCCGTTGACGACCAGCGCCGCCGTGCCGGAGCCGACCGGTACCCGTTCGGTGCGCAGGGGTGCGACCGTCGTGCCGACCATGTGGCGCACGAGCTCGTCGTCGGTGAACGTCGCCGGCGGTTCGCCCCGGATGATCAGCTCACCGCCCCGCAGCACCGACACCCGGTCGGCGATCGCCCGGGTCTCGGCGAGCTTGTGGGTGATGAGCACGACGGCGAGCCCGTCAGCTCGCAGCTGGTCGATGACCGCGAGCAGCGCCTCGACCTCCTGGGGTGCGAGGGCGCTGGTCGGCTCGTCGAGGATCACGACCCGGGCCTCGCCGATCAGGACCCGCACCAGCTCGACGAGCTGGCGTTGGGCCAGTGACAGGTCCCGCACCAGGGCGTCGGGGTCGACGGCGAGGCCGAAGCGGGACGCGGCCTCGATGATCCGGGTCCGTGACTCGCCCGGGCGGAACCGGCCGCTGCCGGTGGCCAGCTCGATGTTCTCGAGCACGGTGAACGCAGGGACGAGGCGCAGGTCCTGGAACACCATCCCGATGCCGAGGCGGCGGGAGGTGACCGGCGAGTCGATGCGGACTGCGTCGCCGTCGACGAGGAGCTCCCCGGCCTGGGGGTGGTTGACCCCGTAGAGCACCTTCATGAGCGTCGACTTGCCGGCGCCGTTCTCGCCGAGGACGGCGTGGACCTCGCCGGCGAACACGTCGAGGTCGACGTCGTGGTTGGCGACGACGTCGCCGAAGCGCATCGTGATGCCGCGAGCGGCGAGGACCGGGGTGGAGGCGGTCGGCGGTGGCGTCGTGGCGGCCTCGGCAGCGGCCGGTGCGCTGGTGGGCGGCAGGGACGTGGGCGGTGTGGGCGCGGCCGGCGCGGGCGTCGGTTCGGTCATCGGGCGTCTCGCCTTCCGTGGAGCATCCGGGCGATGGCGGTGGCGGCGCGCTCGTGGACGACGCTGGCCGACTCGTCGAGGTGGGCCGTGAGCGCGCGCCGGGCCCGGTCGCCGTCCTCGGCGAGGACGGCGGCGACGATCCCGCAGTGCTGCTCGATCGTCGCCTCGACCCGGGCCTGGATGAGGAAGTCGTGCATGCGCACGATCCGGATCCGGGCGTTGATCCCCCCGAGGGTCGAGACGAGGGCCCGGTTGCCGGCGCTGGAGGCCAGCCGGATGTGGAAGTCCTCGTCGAGGAGGACGAACTCGGGGTCGGCCGTGATCGAGTCGATGTCCTCGGCCAGGTTCTGCCACTCGTCGCCCAGCTCGGCGAGGGCGGCCAGGTCGTGGTCGTCGCGGGCGAGTGCTGCGTGCTCGAGGACCGAGCGGACCTCGTAGAGCTCGACGATCTCGTCGAGGTCGGGGATCGACGGCGTGTAGCCGCCGTCGGGGTGGCGGTCGACGAGGCCCTCGGCGTGGAGCCGGGACAGCGCCTCGCGCACCGGGGTCCGGGAGACGTCGAGCTCCTTGGCCAGCTTCTCCGTGCTCAGGCGGCCCGACAGGGGGAACGCGCCGGCCAGCAGCTCCCGCTTGATCCAGGCGTACGCCACGGCCGACCGGGAGGCACCCGGCGGCGGTGATTGGGCTGGATCCAGTGATGTATCCGGTGTCATATCCACTGCCGGGTACGGTATGGATCCAGCTTTCACCAGGGGTTTCCTGGCTGTGAACCAGCTGGGTCGATCGTCTTACCTGTAACTGAGGTCACAGGCGGGGTGAGCGGGGGCGTTGGACCGGACGGCGGTTAGCGTGGGACCTCGTGTCCGTGCCGGCGATGACGAGCCCCAATCGGCGGGCGCGGGCGGAAGATCGACGGTGGTGGCTGTCTGCCGCCGCCGTGGTGGTCGTGCCCCTGGTGATGGCGTCGTGCTCGCGGGTCGGTGACCTCGGCGACGGCGAGCTCGCAGTCGACGGGGGCCCTGGTACCGAACCGACCACGACGTCGGCGGACGTGGCCGACGAGCCCGGGGATGCCACGTCGACGACGGCGACCTCGGCGACCGACGAGGAGCCGCCGGCGAGTGTCGTGCCCGGCGTCGACGCTCCGACCGAGCGGGTCGTGCCCGGCGGGGACTGCGCGTGTGCCGACGGCTCCGAGTTCAGCTTCTGGACCCGAACGGCCGACCCGGAACGGGTCGTGCTCTACCTGGCGGGTGGAGGTGCGTGCTTCTCGGCCGTGACCTGTCAGCCCGGGGTCGTGTACCAGAACCACGTCGATCCGAACGTCGACCCGTTCGCCGGCGCGGGGATCCTCGATGCGTCGCAGCCCGACAACCCGCTGGCCGACCACTCGGTCGTGTTCGTGCCCTACTGCACCGGCGACGTCCATCTCGGTGACGCCACCACCGAGTACAGCGACGAGCTGACCGTCGAGCACAAGGGCTACGTGAACGCGTCGGCGGCGCTCGACCACCTCGCCGAGACGTTCGGCGACGCCACCGAGGTCGTGGTGATGGGGGAGAGCGCCGGCGGGATCGCGGCGCCGCTCTACGCGGGTCTGGCCTCGGACCTCCTACCGGACGCCGAGATCTCGGTGGTGGCCGACAGCGCCGGCGCCTACCCCGACGTGCCCCAGATCGGCGCCATCATCGGCGCGTCGTGGGGTGTCGCCGACATCCTCCCCGACTGGCCCGAGGCCACCGGTACCGGGTTGGAGGACTGGAGCTTCCCGGAGCTGTTCGTCCAGGCCGGCCGCCACGACCCGGACCTGCGCCTCGCCCGCCACGACTACGCCTACGACGCGGTCCAGGGCGGGTTTGTCAGCTTCGTCGCTGCCGGCAGCGGTGACGTGTTGACCCTGATCGAGCAGAACGAGGCCCAGATCGAAGCCGCCGGCGTCGAGGTCGCCAGCTACCTCGCCCCCGGCATCGCCCACACCGTCCTGCGCGACGGCCGCCTCTACACCGAGGAGGTCGCCGGCGAACCACTCATCGACTGGCTCACGTCGTTCCTCGCCGGCGACCCCGTCCCCGACATCCACTGCACGGACTGCCAGTCCGGCTGACCGGTCACGCTCGGGTGCCCCGGCCGAGTGCGGCCACCGACGGGTGAGCCACCACGATCCGGGCGAGGGGTGACGTCAGACGGCTTCGTCGTCCTCGACGCCGTGGGTGCCTTCGAGGAGGAGGGCGTGGATGACGTCGGTGGCGTGCTTCCAGTGGGCGCGGTGGCCGTCGAGCTCGATCCGCTCCTCGGTGTCGAGGTCCTCGAGCACGAGACGCCGGAACGTGACCCGGGCGTGGACCTCGACGTGGAGTCGGGTCCGGTCGAAGGTGCAGACCAGCTCCTGGTGGGCCGGGTCGAGGTCGACGAGGCCCATCCCGACGTTCAGGAGGTACACGTGGGTCGGGCTCACCGCGACGACGAAGCGCCATGTGCGCACCGGTGGCGTGCCCGGCACGGCGTCGGACTCGTTGATCCCGCTGATCGAGTCGGCGGCCGTGCCGCCCCGGTAGGGCCCGGCCGCGGCGGCGCCGACGAGCATGTGCCCGACGAACCCCCGTGGCGCGAACACGCCGGCGACCTCGATCGCCTGGTCTCCCGTGGCGCCGATCGCCCCTGCGACCAGCTCCGCTTCCTTCGCCATCGCCCCGTCCCTGTGCTCGACCCGATCGTCGTCACAACGTAGGCCATCCGACCCACCGCGGCCGGACCGTCACCACAACCTCGTTCTGGACCCACCGAACGACCACCGGTGGCACTCTGTGGGGGCCAGAACGGGCGCGAGCGTGGGTGTCAGGCGGTGTCGGCGATGGCGGCGAGGACGTCGTGGACGGCGGCGAGGGAGTGGCCGCTGACGAGGGTGTCGACGTGGGGGAGCGCGGCGGCCATGCCGGCGACCTTCGGTTCCCAGCGGTCGCTCTGCGAGCGGGGGTTCACCCAGACGATCTTGTGAGCGAGCCGGGCGAGGCGGCCCATCTGCTCGCCCAGGAGCGTGCCGTCGCCGTCGCCCTCCCAGCCATCGGACACGATCACGATCACCGCGCCCCGGGCCAGGCCGCGGCGGCCCCACTCGTCGAGGAACGTCTCCATCGACGCGCCGATGCGGGTGCCGCTCGACCAGTCGTCGGCGGCGAGCGACGCCTCGGCCAGGGCGACGTCGGGAGCGCTGTGACGCAGCGCCGGGGTGAGGCGCGTGAGGTGGGTGGCGAACACGAACGCCTCGGCCCTCGTCGCCCGCACCGCGGCGTGCAGGAGGTGGAGGTACGCCCGGGTGTAGGGCGCCATCGAGCCCGACACGTCGGCCAACAGCACCAGCCGCCGAGGCCTCGGCGGCCGGGCCCGGTCGGGGACGAGGCGAACCGGGTCGCCTCCGCTGCGGTGGGCGCGCCGCAGCGTGGCCCGCCGGTCGATCCGCCGGTCGCGGCGGGCGCCCCGGGGGCGTCGGCCGGGCCGGAGCGGGAGCACGATCGCCAGCTCGGCCATCACCTCGGCGAGACGGGCCAGCTCGTCGGGGCTGGCGTCGGCGAAGTCCCGGTGGCGCAGGCGCTCGTCGACGCTGGCCGTCATCACGAACGCGTCCCGCTCCCGGCTCGGCCCGCGGTCGTCGCCGGAGAGGCCCTGATCGCCGAGCGGCTGGGGACCGTCGGGGCCACCGCTCGGCTGCCGCTGGACCCGATCGGCCTCGGGCATGGACGCCGGGGGGCGCTTCTGGCGGTCGCCGAACGCCTGCTCCAGGCTCTCGCCCCGGCGCGACGCCGCGCCGATGGCGGAGCCGAACAGCCGGGCGAAGACCCGGTCGTAGATCTCGATGTCGTCGACGTCGCCGACGAACGTGACCCGCCCGATCCAGTACAGCTCCCCGGTGGCCAACGCCCTCGACCGGACGAGTGCTGCGGCGAACCGGGCCGCCCCGTCGGGCGGCACCGTCAGGCCGGCCCGCCGGAGCTCGTCACCCAGCGCCGCCGCCACCCGGGCGACGTCCGGCCCCACCGGCGCTCCCGCCCCCATCACCCCGGTTCTGGTCCCCGCAGAATGCCACCAGTGGTCGTTCGTGGGGACCAGTTCGGGTTGGTCGGGGTGATCGGCGCAGCACCGTGCGTTCTGGGCGCCCCGTCTGCTCGTTCTGGACCCCGCTGAGTGCCACCGGTGGTCGTTGGCGGGGGCCAGTTCGGGTTGGTCGGGGTGATCGGCGGAGCACCGTGCGTCTTGGGCGCCCCGTCTGCTCGTTCTGGACCGCGCAGAGTGCCACCGGTGGTCGTTCGTGGGGACCAGAACGGGTTGGGTGGGGTGATCGGCGGCGGGGTCGTCATGGGCCGGCGGCGACCCAGTCGAGGCCGGCGGCGGAGGCGTCGGCCATGTCCTCGCGGTACTTCAGGACCGAACCCAGGGTCTGGGCCACGGTCGTGCCGTCGAGGGTCTCGATGCCGAGCAGCTCCAGCGCGTGGAGCCAGTTGATCGCTTCGGCGACCCCGGGCGGCTTCTGCACGCCGAGGTCCCGCAGCCGGCCGACGGCGTCGGCGACCTGACGGGCCAGCGGCAACGACGCCTCCGGCACCCGGGCCCGGATGATCGTCTCGACCCGATCGGGGCCGGGGAAGTCGATCCAGTGGTAGAGGCAGCGACGCTTCAGCGCGTCGTGCACGTCACGGGTCCGGTTCGAGGTCAGGACCGTGATCGGCGGGTGACGGGCCGCGATCGTACCGATCTCCGGCACGGTCACCGCGGCGTCGGCGAGGAGCTCCAGCAGGAACGCCTCGAACTCGTCGTCGGCCCGGTCGATCTCGTCGATCAGCAGGACCACCGGACGGGGACCGGGATGCTCGATCGCCCGCATCAGCGGCCGGGCGACGAGGTAGTCGGGGCCGAACAGGTCGGCCTCGCCGAGGTGGCGGTGCTCCTGCTCGGCCAGGCGGATCGCCAGGAGCTGGCGGGGATAGTTCCACTCGTAGAGGGCCTCGGCGGCGTCGATGCCCTCGTAGCACTGGAGCCGCACCAGCGGGGTGTCCAGCGCGGTGGCCAGGGCGCGGGCCGCCTCGGTCTTGCCGACCCCGGCCTCGCCTTCCAACAGCAGCGGCTGGCGCAGGCGCACCGCGCAGAACAGGGCGGTGGCCAGGCCCTGGTCGGCCAGGTAGCCGAGCGCGCCGAGCTGGTCGCCGATGGCGCCGACGTCGGGCACGAGCCCGGCGAGCACATCGTCGTCCCCGGTCTCGACGCGGTCACCGGTGCCGACCCCGTCCCCGGTGTCGAGGTGGTCCCGAGGGCCGGGGCCCGCGAGGTCGGCGGGGCCCCCGTCGCCTGCGACGGGCGCGTCGGCGTCGGTCACGAGTCGGCCGCGGCGAACGCCCGCAGGCAGCCCGAGCCGCAGAACCAGTGGCGCTCGCCGTCGCGGTCGAGGTGGAGCGACGACTCGACCGTCGCCACCTCCATCCCGCAGATCGGGTCGATCGCGACGCCGGCCGACTCGGGTGCCGGTTCCGCGCACGCCCGGGGTCCGCGGGCCACCGAACGGGGCCGGGTCCGGACGATCTCGGCCAGGATCTCGAGCGCCGACTCCTCGGCCGTCGTCGCGCCGAGGTCGATCCCGGCCGGGCTGCGCACCTTCTCGCGCAGCTCGTCGGGGACGTCGAGCTCGCCCAGCACCCCGGCGGCCCGGCGACGACTCGCGACCAGGCCGACGTAGGGCACCCCGGCGCGCAGCGCCGCCTCCAGGACCGAGGTCTCGTCCCGCCCGTGGGACGCGACGACGACCGCGCCGACCTCGTCGGGCAGCGGCAACACCGACGGCGCCACGTCGTAGCCGAGGCTGGCGCCGACCGTGGCCAGCGCCCGGGCGATCGGCCCGTCGCCGGCCACGGCCAGCAGCGGCCGGGGGATCACCGGTTCGAGGAACACCTCGATCGTGCCGCCCGAGAGGCACGGGTTGTGCACGACCAACCGACCCTCGCCGACCGCTGGCGCCGGGGACGGTTCCCCCTCCTCGGGCCCGTCGGGCGCGATCCGCAGCAGGAGCGTGTCGCCCGAGTCCAACAGGGCCAACGCCTGGGCGCGCACGGTCGTCTCGGCGCAGGTGCCGCCGACGAACCCCTCCATGGAGCCGTCGGCCAGCACCAGCGCCTCGTCACCGGGATGAGCCGAGGTCGGCCGCTCCGCGAGCACCACCCGGGCGTGCACGAACGGCACCCGGTCCCGGCGCAGCTCGGCGGCCCGCTCCGCGACCGGCACCGTGGCCGTGCTCACGCCGGGCCCCTCGGGTCGCGCCGGTCGCCGGGGCCGGTCAGGGACACCGTCATCCCGTCGCCCTCACTCGGTGGCCAGGTCGGTGCGCATCGGGCGGCCCTGGAGCGCCATCCACACCTGCGCCGGGGTGAGCGGCATGTCGGCGTGGCGGACCCCGTGGGGCGCGAGTGCGTCGATCACCGCGTTGACGACCGCGGCCGGCGAGCCGACCGTGGCCGACTCACCCACACCCTTCACCCCGAGCGGGTGGTGGGGCGACGGGGTGACCGTCTCGCCGAGCTCGAACGACGGCACCTCCATCGACGTGGGCAGGAGGTAGTCCATGAACGAGCCGCCGAGGCAGTTGCCCTCGGTGTCGAACGCGATCGACTGCATCAGCGCCATGCCGATCCCGTCGGCGAGGCCACCGTGGACCTGGCCCTCGACGATCATCGGGTTGATGCGCGGGCCGCAGTCGTCGACGGCCACGAACCGCCGCACGTTCACCTCGCCGGTGCCCGGGTCGACGTCGACGACGCACAGGTAGGCACCGAACGGGTACGTCAGGTTCGGCGGGTTGTAGACGGCCTGGGCGTCGAGGTGGCCCTCGATCCCGTCGGGCAGCTCGAGGCTGGAGTGGGCGGCCATGGCGATCTCGGCGATCGTCTGCGCCTTCTCCGGGTCGCCCTTCACCACCCAGCGGCCGTGCTCCCACTCGAGGTCGTCGGGTGAGCACTCCAGGGCCGCGGCGGCGATGAGCCGGGCCTTGTCCCGGGCCCGTCGGGCCACGACCGCGGCGGCCGCGCCCGACACCGGCGTCGAGCGCGACCCGTAGGTCCCGAGCCCGAACGGGGTGTTGTCGGTGTCGCCGTGGATGACCTCGACGTCCTCGGGCGGGATGCCGAGCTCGTGGGCCACGATCTGGGCGAACGTGGTCTCGTGGCCCTGGCCCTGGGTCTGGACCGACAGCCGCAGCTGGGCCTTGCCGGTCGGGTGGACCCGAAGCTCGCAGCCGTCGGCCATACCGAGGCCGAGGATGTCCATGTGCTTGCGGGGCCCGGCGCCGACACCCTCGGTGAAGAACGACAGGCCGATGCCCATCAGCTCGCCCCGCTCGCGCTTCGCGGCCTGTTCCGCGCGCAGGTCCTGGTAGCCGGCCATGTCGAGCGCCAGCTGGAGCGCCCGGGGGTAGTCGCCCGAGTCGTACTCCCAGCCGGTCGGGGTGACGTAGGGGAACTGCTCGGGCCGCAGCAGGTTCTTCATCCGCAGCTCGGCCGGGTCCATGCCCAGCTCGGCGGCCAGGCAGTCGACGATGCGCTCCACGAGGTAGACGGCCTCGGTGATGCGGAACGAGCACGCGTAGGCGACGCCGCCGGGCGCCTTGTTCGTGTAGACGCCGGTGACCTTGCAGTGGGCGGCGCCGTAGTCGTAGGAGCCGGTGAAGATGTGGAAGAACCCGGCCGGGTACTTCGTCGGCTGGGCGGTGGCGTTGAACGCGCCGTGGTCGGCGAGCACGTCGACCTTCAGGCCGACGATCGTGCCGTCGCTCTTCGCGGCGATCGAACCGCGCATGTGGTAGTCGCGGGCGAAGCCGGTCGACATGAGGTTCTCGGAGCGGTCCTCGACCCACTTCACCGGCTTGCCGGTCACGATCGACCCGACGACCGACAGCACGTAGCCGGGGTAGATCGGCACCTTGTTGCCGAACCCACCGCCGATGTCGGGCGCGATCACCTGGATCTTGTGCTCCGGCAGGCCGGCGACCAGGGCGTACACCGTGCGGTGGGCGTGCGGCGCCTGGGTGTTGCAGTAGAGGACGAGCTTGCCCGTCACCTTGTCCATGTGGGCGACCGTGCCGCAGGTCTCCAGCGGCGCCGGGTGCGAGCGCGGGTAGAGCATGTCCTGGGTGACGACGACGTCGGCGCCGGCGAACGCGGCGTCGGTCGCGGAGGCGTCGCCCGCCTCCCAGTCGAAGATGTGGTTGCTCGTCTGGCCGTCCTTGTCGTCCCGGATGACCGGGGCGTCGGCGTCGAGCGCGCGCTGGGCGTCCATCACCGGGTCGATCGGGTCGTACTCGACGTCGATCAGCTCGAGCGCGTCGCGTGCCGCGTAGCGGTCCTCGGCGACGACGAACGCCACCTCCTGGCCCTGGAACCGCACCTTGTCGGTGGCGAGCACCGCCTGGGTGTCGGCCGACAGGGTCGGCATCCACGCCAGCGACAGCCCATTGAGCGTCTCGCCCGTGATCACGGCGCGGACCTTCGGGTGGGCCTCGGCGGCGGAGGTGTCGATCGAGACGATGCGGGCGTGGGCGAGCGGGCTGCGCAGGATGGCGCCGTACAGCATGCCGGGCAGCTTCACGTCATCGACGTAGCGCCCCTGGCCGCGCACGAACCGCACGTCCTCCTTGCGGGCCATGCGGCCGAACCCCATCGGGTTGCCGGCCGGCGAGAGCGGGGCCTCGGGCTCGGTCGTGGTCATGCCGTCACCTCCGCGGCGGCACCGGACGGATGCTCGGACGCCCACCGGATCGACCGGATGATGTTGTCGTAGCCGGTGCAGCGGCAGAGCTGGCCGGAGATCGTCTCCCGGATCGTCGCCTCGTCCGGGTCCGGGTCCTTGTCGAGCAGCCAGCGGGCCGTCATCAACATGCCGGGGGTGCAGAACCCGCACTGGAGCCCGTGGCAGGCCATGAACCCCTGTTGGACCGGGTCGAGCTGGTCGCCTTCGAGGTCCTCGACGGTGCGGACCTCGTGACCGTCGGCCATGGCGGCGAGCACGGTGCACGACTTCACCGGCGTGCCGTCGAGCCAAACGACGCAGGTGCCGCAGTTCGAGGTGTCACAACCCCAGTGGGTGCCGGTCAGGCCGGCGACCTCGCGGATGAAGTGGACGAGGAGGAGGCGGGGCTCGATGTCCGCCGTGACCTCGTCGCCGTTGACGGTGACGTTGATCTGCATCAGCTGGCTCCCCTCGCTCGATCGACGGCTCGTCGCAGCGCCCGGAACGTCAGCTCGCCGGCCAGGTGGCGCTTGTACTCGGCCGGGCCGCGCTGGTCGGAGACCGGGTTGGTCCCGGCCGCTGCGGTCTGAGCCGCGGCCCGCAGGACCTCCTCGGTCGGGGTCGCGCCCCGGAGCTCGTCCTCGGCGGCGGGGGAGCAGAACCGGTCGGCGCCGACGGCGGTGAGGCCGATGCCGACATCGGAGATCGTGCCGTCGCCGGAGAGCCACACGCAGGCGCCGGCCGCGGCGATCGCCCAGTCACCGATCCGCCGCTCGACCTTCTCGTAGGCGCTGCCCGCGCCCGGGCGGATCGGGACCCGGATCTCGGTGAGCAGCTCGTTGTCGGCGAGCGCGGTCTCGTAGGGCCCGGCGTGGAAGTCCCGCACCGGGATGATCCGCTCGGAGCCGCCGGGGCCACGGGCGACGACCGAGGCGCCGACGGCGGAGAACGCTGCGGACAGGTCCTCGGACGGGTCGGCCTGGGCGAGCGAGCCGCCGACGGTGCCGCGGTTGCGCACGATCGGGTCGGCGACGACCCGCTCGGCGTCGTGGAGGATGGCGAAGTGCTCGCCGGCGACGGCGGAGTCGAGCAGGGCGGCGTGGGTCGTCATCGCCCCGATGCGCAGCTCGGCGCCCTCGACCCGGATGTAGGCGAGGTCGGTCAGCTCGCCGATGTCGATCAGGTGCTCGGGCAACGCCAGGCGCAGCCGCATCATCGGCAGCAGGCTGTGGCCTCCGGCGATGATGCGTGCCTCGGGCCCGAGCTGGTCGAGGAGCGTGATGGCGTGGTCGACGCTCGTGGCGCGGGCGTACTCGAACGGGGCCGGGGTCTGCACGGCTGTCCCCCCTAGGTCGGCGTGCGACGTCGGCACCCCCGCCCCGGTGACGTCGTGCACGCATGGTGACCGGTGTCATGCCGGGCGGTCGAGGGTCGGCTAAGCCTTCGCTTAGGTGGTCTGGCCGACACACCCCGTGAGGGCCGTTGTCGTCAGAACGGCGTTCAGTCGGCCGCGCGATGCGTCGCCGCAGCGGTAAGGATGAGCAGATGGGTCGCCGTGGCGGTTCGGTCGGTCGTGGCCAGTCGCAGGGTCGGCCGTGACGCTGACCCAGCTCGAGGCGTTCGTGCTCGTGGCCCGGCTCGGGTCGGTGAAGGCGGCGGCGCGGACGCTCGACGTGTCGGAACCAGCGGTGTCCCAGGCGATCGCCGCGCTGCGCAACCACCTCGGTGACCCGCTCATCGAGCGGAGCGGTTCGACCATGGAGCTCACCGCCGCCGGCGAGCGGGTCGTCGGCATCGCGTCGCGGATCGTCGAGCTCGCCGGGGAGGCGGAGACCGCGGTGCGCGAAGCGAAGGGGGCACCACCCCGACTGCGCATCGTGACCACCGCGTCGTTCGCGGAGCACGTCGCCCCGGCGCTCCTCGACGCGTTCTCCTCCCGCGTCGAGGACGTCGAGGTCACCGTCGGGGTGGCGGCGATCGCGGAGATGGCGTCCCTGCTCGCCGAGCGCCTCGCCGATGTTGCGCTCGGGCCGTGGCTGCCCGGTGTCGAGATCGACGCCATGACCTGCGAACCGATCATGCGGTACCGGCTCGTCGTGGTCTGCGGGCCCGGCGACGAGCTCGGTTGCCGGGAGCGGGTCGACGCCCGCGCGCTCGCCGCCCGCACCTGGCTCGTCGATCCGAGCGCGGCCGATCCCGCCACCGACGTCGCCCAGGTCGTCGCCCGTCTCGGCGTGCCGGAGGGCCGCGTCCGCATGTTCCCGACCCAGGCCGCGGTGCTCGGGGCGGCTGCCGAGGGTGAGGGGCTGGCACTGGCGCCGCGTCACCTGGTCGCCCGAGAGCTCGAACGAGGGGTCCTGTGCCTGGTGCGCGCCGTGGGGACGCCGCTCGAGCGCATGTGGTACGTCACGACGCGCACGCCGCCGCGGCGGTCGCTGACGACGACCAAGCTGCGTCGGTTCCTCGACACGCCCGAAGCCGTCCAGGCGATGCACAGCGGCCGCACCAGCGTTCCCGCCGCCCGCTTCCGCCCCCCGGTGTACGTGACGATCTGGAGCTGAGTCGTGCCCGGCGGCGGGTCGCGGCGCTCAGGTCGGGACGAGCGCGGCCGCCGCACCGACGGCCGATGCGGCGTCGAGCGCGGACCCGTCGGCGCCGAGCCGGTGGCCGATGCCGGGATCGACCCGCACCGCCCGTCCGCCGATGAGGATCGGCAACGGCCGATCGTCGCCCATCTCCCGGACGGCCCGGATCGCCCGCTCGGCCGTCGCGGCGTGGGCGCTCACCGAGAACGAGAGGCACACCAGATCGACCGGGCGTCTCGCCAAGGTGGAGACGATCTCGGTGGTCGGGCAGTTCGCGCCGAGGTGGTGCACGTCCCAACCGTGCAGCTCGAGCACGTCGGCGACCATCCGCGCACCGATCGCGTGCAGCTCGCCCTCGACGCAGGCGAGCAGTGCCCGCCGTCCGTCCGCAGGGATGCGGGCGCCCGGGCCGATCGGGCGCGACCGGGCCACGACCGTCTCGGTCACGGCGGTGCAGAAGTGCTCCTGGGCGACCGACACCTCGCCGGACTCCCACCGGCGCCCGATCTCGTACTGGACCGGTTCGAGGACCTGGAGGAAGAGCTCCGTCGTGGTTGCGCCGTCCTCGACCGCATCGGCCACGACCTCATGGGCTCGATCGTCGTCGTCGCCGAGGAGCGCCTCGAGGTACCGGAGCCGGATGTGGTCGTAGTCCATGGCGACACCGGAGGAGGCCGTCGTCGGGGTGCGCACGACGTCCTCGCAGGCCCACACGTACTCGCAGGCCAGCGCGGCGGCATGGTCGGGGAGGCGCTCGGCGATGGAGCGGCGCAGCTCCTGCAGCTCACAGCCGACCTGGCCGGTCGACGCCGTCTTGTCGGGCGATCGCACCAGGCCGGCCAGGTGCGCCCGCAGCGTCGCCGGGTGGCGGGCGGCGATCGCATCGGCGAGGTTCGCGATGTGCGCGGCGACCCGCTGGGCGGTCGCCTCGGTCGGCCCGGTCGTCGGGCCGACGCTCGTGACCACGTCGAGCGCGAGCTCGCCTGATCTGGAGCGGAGCCACTCGACCGCGTCGAGTCGGTCTCTCGGCTGCGTCATGGCTCCTCGCCTCGTCATCGCCGCACGCCCGAACGGACCACCGAGTCACTGAGCACTTACGGCGCGCAGCACGACGTGCTCAGTGTCCGTTGCGGCACCATACGGGCGCGGCCACGCCCATGCAACGATCAACCTTCAGGGGGTGTCGAACGGTGACCTGGCCTGGGCGCAGGCGTGGGACCCCGCTCCGAGCTCGATTCGCCAGCTCCGTCGAGGGGTACGGGACCGGGGGAACGGACGCGCAGGCGGCCGTCGAGCGACATCGGGAGACCCACCATGGCAGTCAACACGTTCGTCGTCCGGGGGCGGCTCGATGGCCGCCGGGTGACGCTGACCTACGACCACGATGATCACACCCTCGTCGGTGACGACGACGCAGTGGCGATGGTGCGCGAGCGGCTCACGAACGGCGAGGCGATGATGCTGTCGCCCGATGATGCCGCGCACGACCCGACCTTCGAGGACCCTGCCGGCGTGCTCGCCGCCATCGAGGACGTCGTCGACCTCGACGGCATCGACGGCGACTACCCGCTCCCGACCGACGACGACGCCGCCGGTTGATGAACGCCGGTCCGGGTCAGCGGGTGCGGAGCACGAACGGGAGCACCGGACCGGTGTCGGCGCCGGTCAGGAGGTAGGTCGCGACGGTCAGCGTCCACCGGGAGTCGGCCTCGTCGTCGACCAGGAGGACCGGGCCGTCGAGAACCGGACGCTCCGGCAGCTCGGAGGTGACCACCGACAGGCGGCCCCACACGTTGGACAGCTGGTGGGCGCTGTTGGCCTGGTCGGCTTGCCAACCGCCGGAGCCGTCGTGGCGCAACGCCCGGTGTACCGGCAACTTGCCGAGCTCACCGAGCGCCGTGGCCAGCGCGTCGATCACCGGGCCCCGTCGGCGCGACGGCATCGGGCAGATCCACGTCGGGCGGGCGGCCCAGTCCCAGCGCTTGAGCACGCCGGCGACGGCGCGGACGAGTTGATCGTCGAGCGCGATCTCGCCGTCGGGGTCGTCGGCGCTGCTCAGGAGCCGCTCGACCGCCGGGCTCCAGCCGCCGTCGCCGATCCGGCACAGCGCACGGCCGAGGTTGGCCTGGCGGTCCGCCTTGATCTTGCCCTTCGGCTCGTCGAGCCCGGTCGGCCACTGGCGGCGGGGTTCGATCAGGACGTCGCCGCCCCGCAATGTGCGGCGCGCCGACTCGACGGCCTCCGGGTCGAGGTCGAGGTCCCACCGACCCGGTGAGCACCGGTCGCAGCGGCCGCAGTCGACCGCCTCCGGGTCGTCCAGGCGGTCGCGCAGGAACCGCAGCCGGCAGCCGTCGCCGGAGACGAACGCCCGCATCTGTGCGGCCTCGTCGCGGCGCAGCTCGGTGAGCCGGGCGGCGAGCTCGCCGTCGTAGGCCCAGTGCTCGTCGCTGCGGATCCAGCCGCGGTCGACCTTGCGGACCGCGCCCTGCACGTCGAGGATCGACAGCAGGGTGGACAGCCGGCTCCGCCCCAGGTTCACCGTCGGCTCGAGCCGCGCGACGGAGGTCGAGCGCTTCCGATCGAGCTGGTCGAGCACTTCGTGGCACGTCGACTCCGGCGGCAGGCTGACCGACTCGAACCACCGCCAGATGCGCTCGTCCTCGTGGCCCCGCGGCAGGGCCACCACCTCGGCGTGGTCGACGGCGCGGCCGGCACGGCCGATCTGCTGGTAGTACGCCACCGGCGTCGGCGGGAGCCCGAGGTGGACGCAGAACGCCAGGTCGCCCTTGTCGAAGCCCATCCCCAACGCCGAGGTGGCAACCAGGGCCTTCAGCCGGTTCTCCCGCAGCGCGTCCTCCAGCGCCTCGCGGTCGCCGGGGTCGGTCTGGCCGGTGTACGCGGCCACGGCACGGCCGCGGTCGGCGAGCCACGCGGCGGTGCGCTCGGCCTGGTCGACCGTGAGGCAGTAGACGATGCCCGAGCCGTCGAAGCGGTCGAGCGCGGCGTCGAGCCAGGCCATGCGCTCGGCGTCGTCGGCGAGGTCGACCACCGACAGGTGCAGCGATGCCCGGTCGAGCGAGGTGCGCAGGACGAGCGTGTCGGAGCCGAGCTGACCGGCCACGTCGTCGGTGACCCGCTGGTTGGCCGTCGCCGTGGTCGCCAGCACCGGCGTCCACGGCGCGAGCTCGTCGAGCACTGCCCGCAGGCGCAGGTAGTCGGGGCGGAAGTCGTGGCCCCAGTCGGAGATGCAGTGGGCCTCGTCGCACACCAGGGCGATGGGCCGGCTCAGCAACAGCGCGAACACCCGTTCCCGGAACCCGGGGTTGGCCAGGCGCTCGGGCGCGATGAGCAGCAGGTCGACCTCGTCGGCCGCGATGCGGGCCTCGATGTCGTCCCACGCGTCGAGGTTCGACGAGTTGATCGTCTCGGCGACCAGGCCGAGACGCGATGCCGAGGCGACCTGATCTCGCATGAGCGCGAGCAACGGCGACACGACGATCGTCGGCCCCCAGCCCCGGTCGCGCAGCATCCGCGTCGCCGAGAAGTAGACCGCCGACTTGCCGAACCCGGTGCGGGCGACGAGGAGCGTGCGCCGGCTCTCGGCCACCACCGCGCTGACCGCGGCGACCTGCTCGGGCCGGGGCACGGCGTCGTCGCCGGCGAGCGTGCGGATGTGCGCGGCCAGCTCGGCCTCGACCTCTTCGACGGACGGACGGGGAGGCGCCTCGGTCACGTGACCTTCCGGCGCGATCTTGGGTTGGGTCGGTGAAGCACCAGCCATGTCCGACCGACCGTAGCGAGCCCCTCTGACAACGAACCGCCGATGGGCGATCTCACGGGCCGGATCCGCGTGCTCAGGCCTTGATCCGGGCGACGGCCTCGGCGGCGTCGATCGCCTCGGCGTAGCGGCGGGTGCAGTCGTCGATGTTGGCCTGGTGCGAGGTCCGGTCCTGGTCACCGCAGGCATCGGTGACGATGAACGGGGGGAATCCGTGGCTGAACGCGTCGACGATGGTCGCCCGCACGCAGCCCGACGTCGTCGCCCCCATGATGAGCAGCGTGTCGCACCGGTACCGGGTCAGCATCGGTGCCAGGGCGGTGCCGAAGAACGCGGACGGGCCCTTCTTGACGATCAGCGAGTCGCTCTCGTCCCACAGCAGCGGGTCGACCTCGGCGTGCTCGGACCCGATGGTCACCTCCCGCAGCGCCGGCACCTTCTCGTTCCACAGCCCGAGGTCGTGGCCGCCCGGGTCGTAGGCCACGGCGGTGTGGATCACCGGGATCCCGGCGGGCCGGGCGGCGGCGAGGACGTCGGCGGCCTTGTGCACCGCGGCGACGATGTGGTCACCCCCGCCCATCGGCAGGACCGGCTTCGTGAACGCCCGCTGGAAGTCGACCACCAGGACGACCGGGTGCGAACCCCAGGACAGCGATCCCGCGCCGTAGCCCCGGGCCGCGAACGTCTCGCTCGTGCTCACGTCATGCTCCTCATGTGGACGGTGGTCGTGTCGTCGCAACCCCCTGGCGTCGTCGCAACGCTTGCAGCACCCGGCGTCGCTGGCAATGCGGAGACCATCGACAACTTTTGGTTGTCGATGGTGCAATCGACAACTTATGGTTGTCGACATGGACGAGCAGTCAGCGAAGACGCAGATCACTTCGCCGGTGCGGTTGGACGACCTCATCGACGCCATCCGCAGGGTGCACGATGACGAGCTCGAGCAGCTCACGAGTGCATACGTCGCAGCCGAGCACCTCGGCGAGGTCGCCGACCACCTCATCGGCCACTTCGTCGACCAGGCCCGGCGCGCCGGGGCCTCGTGGACCGACATCGGCAGGGCGATGGGCGTCTCCAAGCAGGCCGCCCGCAAGCGGTTCATCCCCAAGGACCCGGGGGACCCGACCGCGGACGCGGCCGAGGGCTTCAGTCGGTTCACGCCCCGCGCCCGCAACGTCGTGATGGCCGCCCACAACGCCGCACATGTGGCCGGAAGCGCCGAGGTCGCCCCGGTCCACCTCGTGCTCGGACTGCTCAGCGAGCCCGACGGCCTGGCCCTGAAGGCCATCGAGGCGGCCGGTGTCTCGCCCGACTCGGTCCGTGACGTCGCCATGGCGGCCGTGCCCGCCCGGGTCGACGACGTGCCCGAGCTCATCCCCTATGACGAGCCGGCCAAGAAGGTCCTGGAGGTCACGTTCCGGGAGGCGCTGCGCCTCGGGCACAACTACATCGGTACCGAGCACCTCCTGTTCGCTCTGCTCGAGGAGGAGCGCGACGGCGGCGTCCTCACCACGCTCGGTCTCACCAAGGCCGCGGTCGAGGAGCACGTGCTCGCCCTGCTCGAGCCGCTCCAGCCCTGAACCTGCCGATGCGCAGCGTCGCCGCTCGAAGCCCATGTATGCTGATCTGCATGCACAGCACGAGCGTCAGGATCGACGCTGCGACCCATGCCGAGCTGAAGCGCCTCGCCGACGAGCTCGATACGACGGTCGGGAACGCAGTCACCCTCGCCGTGCGCGCGCTCCGCCAGGATCGGATCGGGGCCGACCTGCGGGAGCCCTTGCGAGACGACGAGGCCATGTGGCTGGATGCTGACCTCGGGTGACGTCGTCGAGCTCGACCTCGGCGTCCCTGAGGGCCGCGAGGCGGGTTTCCGGCATCCCGCAGTGCTCGTCACGGCCCAACGCATCCTCGACGCCGAGCCGAACATCGTCCACGTCGTCCCGTTGACCTCGACGATTCGTTCGTCCCGAGCCGAGGTCGCAGTCGAACCGGACGAGCACAACGGCCTCGACCGGAGATCCGCCGCGCAATGTCAGCACCTGCGTTCGGTCGCTCGGCATCGGATCGTCGGGACCCGCGGCGCCATCGGAGCAGCCGCGCTCGGCCAGATCCGGGAGACGATCGCGACCATCCTCGACCTGCCCTGAGCTGACCCCGGCCAGCCGGCCAGGGGCTCAGGCGACGATGTTGACGAGCTTGGGGGCCCGGACGATGACCTTGCGGGGGGCCTTGCCGTCGAGGCTCGACGCGATCTTCTCCGAGGCCAGGGCGGCGGCCTCGGCATCGGCGTCGGAGATGTCGACGGCGACGTCGATGCGGTCGCGCACCTTGCCGTTCACCTGGAGCACCATCGTCACGGTCTCGACGACCAGCTTCGCCGGGTCGGCGACCGGCCACGGCAGCGTGTGGACGTGCTCGCCGTCGTGGCGACGGGCCCACAGCTCGCCGGTGATGTGGGGCACGGCAGGCGCGAGCAGGCGCAGCACGGTGTCGACGGCGAACGCCAGCGTGTCGGCGTGGGCGGCCTCGTCGGACTGCACGTAGCGGTACAGCTCGTTGACGTGCTCCATGTACCCGGCGACCGCGGTGTTGTAGGCCCAGCGGTCGAACTCGCCGGTGACCCGGTCGACGAGCACGTGGGTGGCGGCATCGATGGCGTCGTCGGCGGCGGTCGTCGGGCCGGTGCGCAACGACCCGGTCAGGTCGCTCCCCGGGAGCGCGAGGCGCCACAGCCGGTTCAGGAACCGGGAGCAGCCCTCGAGCTGGACGTCCTCGAAGTCGACGTCCTCGGCCGGCGGCTTCACCTGGAGGATCGCCAGGCGCAGCGTGTCCGCACCGTGCTCGGCGACGAGCTGCTCGGGAGCGACCAGGTTGCCGCGGGACTTCGACATCCGCTTGCCCCCGAGGCGCACCATGCCCTGGGTGAACAGGCGGCGGAACGGCTCGCGCAGGTCCTTCGGGGCGTAGCCGAGGTCGGCCAGCGCCTTGGTGAAGAACCGGGCGTAGAGCAGGTGGAGGATCGCGTGCTCCACACCGCCGATGTACTGGTCGACCGGCAGCCAGTGGTCGAGCGCGTCGGCGTCGAACGGCGCGTCGTGGTTGAACGGGTCGGCGAAGCGCAGGAAGTACCACGACGAGTCGACGAACGTGTCCATCGTGTCGGTCTCGCGCCGGGCCGGCCCGTCGCACGCCGGGCACGTCGCGGCGAGGAAGCCCTCGTGGCGGAGCAGCGGCGACTCGCCGGTCGGGGTGAACTCGACGTCGTCGGGTGCGGTGATCGGCAGGTCCTCGACCGGCACCGGCTGGACGCCGCAGTCGTCGCAGTAGACGATCGGGATCGGACAGCCCCAGAACCGCTGGCGGCTGAGCAGCCAGTCACGGATCCGGAAGTTGACCTTGCGCTCGCCGAGGCCCTGCTCGGTCAGCCAGGCGATCGCCTTGGCCTTGGCCTCGTCGACCTCGAGCCCGTCGAGCCAGTCGCTGTTGATGGCCGGCCCGTCGCCCGTGTACGCCTCGCCGTCGAAGTCGTCCGGCGGCTGCACCGTGCGGACGATGTCGAGGTCGTAGGCCTTGGCGAAGTCCCAGTCGCGCTGGTCCTGACCGGGCACGGCCATGATGGCGCCGGTGCCGTAGGTGGTGAGCACGTAGTCGGCGAGGAAGATCGGGATCGCCTTGCCGGTGAACGGGTTGACGACGTGGCTGCCGGTGAACACGCCGCGCTTGTCGATCGGGCCCTCGGTGGAGAGCCGCTCGATCTCGGTGCGGGTCGACACGGAGGCCCGGAACGCCTCGACCTCGGCGCGGTGCTCGTCGGTGGTGAGCTCGTCGACGCGGGCGTGCTCCGGCGAGATGACCGCGAACGTCATGCCGAAGCTGGTGTCGGGCCGGGTCGTGTACACGGCCAGTGGCGCGACGTCGGTGCGGGCGTTGCCGTCACCGTCGGCGATCGGCAGGCCGAACTCGGCACCCTCCGAGCGGCCGATCCAGTTGCGCTGCATCGTCGTGACCCGCTCGGGCCACTCGAGCCCGTCGAGGTCGTCGAGCAGCTCCTGGGCGTAGTCGGTGATCTTGTAGAACCACTGCGCCATGTTGCGGCGCTCGACCGGGTCGTCGGAGCGCTCACACAGGCCGTTGACCACCTGCTCGTTGGCGAGCACCGTCTGGCAGCCCGGGCACCAGTTGACCGGCGCCTCCGCCCGGTACGCGAGCCCGGCCTCCCAGAACTTCAGGAAGATCCACTGGCTCCAGCGCATGTACTCGGGGTCGTGGGAGCGGACCTCGCGGCGCCAGTCGTAGACCGCACCGATCCGCTTCAGCGACGACGACAGCTCCTCGATGCGGGCGTCGGTGAACGTCCGGGGATGCGTGCCGGTGCGGATGGCCGCGTTCTCGGCCGGCAGGCCGAAGCTGTCGAACCCGATGGGGGAGAGGACGCCCCGGCCCTGCATCGTGTGGTAGCGCACGAGCAGGTCGCCGAAGGTGTAGTTGCGCACGTGGCCGATGTGGGCGGGCCCCGACGGATAGGGGTACATCGAGAGCACGTACCGCGGCGGGCGGGGGTCGTCGTTGTCGATCTCGTAGGTGCGCTCGTCGAGCCAACGCTGCTGCCAGGCCGGTTCGATGTCCGCGGGCGAGTACTGCTCCATGGCACGCAGGATACGACCCGGTCGGGGTGCGGTTGGCACACGGTCGGCCCGGCCTCGGTGGCCGAGCTGTCGTGGGCGAGTGCGCGGTCGAGCTGCCGGTGCACGGTCGACCGGCCGGCCAGCTCGCCGCCGGTCACCTCGGAGTCGGACCCGTTGCGCACGGTGGTCAGCTCGATGGGCGGTCTCGGCGCCGCCGAGGCCGCGGCGCGGTCAGCCCAGGTTCACGATGGCGGCGACCGGGCCGCCGCCGGAGGGGCCCTGGTGGAGGGCGGCGACCGAGACGAACACGGCCGGGTCGCCGGTCACCGACGCGGCGACGCCGCCGACCGTTGCCTTGATCTGGCGGTGGTGGTGGACGTCGGAGTCGTTGAGCGACACCTGGCGCCGGCCCCGCACCTTCGCGGTCGGGTCGGCCTCGCACTTGAGGAAGACGTTGACCAGGCGGTCGTCCAGATCGCTGTGGTGGGCCCGCTCGGGCAGGTCGAGACCGGCGGAGCGGATGGCGTTCCAGATGCCGTCGGCGTCGAGGGCGTCGCGCATCACGTCGTGGCCGATGCGGAACGGGCCACCGGCGCCGGCGGCGTTGCCGACGACGACGATCTGGGCCCGATCGAGCTCCACGCCCGACGAGCACGAGGCCACCGCCGAGAACAGCGAGAGGTCCTTGCCGATCTGCTCCGCCGTCGGCATGTCGATCTCGCCGAGGGCCACGGCGACGCCGAGCGCGGTCGTGCCGTTCGACAGGTTCATCGAGTCGAGCGGCTCCTCGGTGGCCACGGTCTCGCCCCGGCTGTGGGCGTCGTTGATCGTCTCGATCGTGAGCAGCGGGGTCTTGGTCTGGACGTAGTGGACGTCGGCCGGGTCGGTGATGCCGGCCTTCTCCATCGCCTTGCGCACCCCGGCGGCCACCGTCTCGACCATCTTCGGCCGCCCGATGTCCTCGGGCTCGATGACGTCGCTCATGGCGATGCCGATGGTGAGCCGCTTCTCGTCGGGAGACCCCGCCGGCCCGTCGACCTCGGCGAAGACCGTGGCGTGGGGGCAGATCACGCCGTCGGTGCCGCCCGACCAGGCCATGGGGATCTGGCGGATCTCGTCCATCGACCGCGACCCGCGCGACGCCAGCACGTCGCGGAACGCGGTGTCGGCCAGGATGCGGGTGTAGTCGTTCACCCCACCGTTGCCCTCGGTCTTGCCGACGATGGCGACGACGTCGTCCGCCCCGAACACCCCGTCGTCGATGAGCGTGCCCAGCCCCGAGGCGTCGGTGACCGATTCGATGATGACCTTGTGCGCGAGGACGACCATGGCCGGAAGCTAGCGCCCTCCGGGACCCTCCCCGGACAGCGGCGGCGCGGTGGCCCCGCAACTCACCGCTCGTGGTGACGACCGGGCCGTTCGCCGCGTCGGGCGCGTCGGGGCCGCCGCGTGGTTCGTCGGTCACGGGTCGCCGTGCGTGCGGCACGGTCCCGGTCCCCGCAGCGTCCGGCGGGCTGCGACGATGGTGCGGCGAGGGCACCGCGAGGTGCGGTCACCAGGGAGGTCGGATGGCACAAACGTTGGCGCCGGCGGCGTTCATCGGTCACGGGACCCCGATGAACGCGCTGGAGCGGAACCGCTGGACCGAGGCGTGGGCGTCGTTCGGCGGTGCGCTCGAGGGCGCCAGGGCGCTGCTCGTCGTGTCCGCGCACTGGTACATCAACGCGACCGCGGTGACGTCGATGGCCCGGCCCCGCACGATCCACGACTTCTTCGGGTTCCCCCAGCAGCTGTTCGACATGCGCTACCCGGCGCCGGGTGACCCGGAGCTGGCGTCGCACATCGCCGAGGCGCTCCAGCCGCACTGGGTCGGCCTCGACGCCGACAGCTGGGGGCTCGATCACGGAACCTGGTCGGTCCTGTGCCACATGGTCCCCGACGCCGACATCCCGGTGATCCAGCTCTCGATCGACGGCTCGAAGCCCTTGCCGTACCACTTCGAGCTCGGGCGGGCGCTCCACGGGCTGCGCTCCGAGGGCATCGCCGTGATCGGGTCGGGCAACATCGTCCACCACCTCGGGATGCTGGACATGCGCCGCCCCGACGCCGGCTACGACTGGGCGCAGTCGTTCGACGCCCACGTCGTCGAGCTCCTCACGGGCGGCGACCCCTCGGCCATCCTCGAGACGCCGTCACGGCCGGAGTTCGCCAACGCGGTGCCCACGTTCGACCACTACGCGCCGGCCGTCTACTTCGCGGGTCTCGTCGCCGAGGACCCGGAGCCGGCGAAGGTGTTGGTCGGCGGCTGCGCGCTCGGCTCGTTGTCGATGACATCGCTCACCCTCGGCGCCTGACGGCGGTCCACGCGGGCCCCTGAACGTCCGCCACGCTGGGCGTCCGTGGTGTCCGGGCCAGTGCCGGGGCGATGAACATCGCGTTGCGAAGGCATGCTGACGTGCGACGATGTGGTCTCAGACGTACGGAATACGCGGTTCACGCGCGTAGCCTGCTCGCGTCCCTGTCTGGGCGGCGAAGGAAGAGCAGATGAGCGACCAGGGTTCGTACGGGCACGGCGGTGACCAGGAGTGGGGCCGTCCGCCGGCATGGGGTGAGCAGCCGCGCCAGCCGCAGCAGCCCCCGGCATGGGGCGATCCCCACCAGCAGCAACCGGCCCGGCCCACGTGGGCTGCGTCGCAGGACCCCAACGACCCCTACGGCCAGCCGCCGCAGGCCCCGTCGTGGGGCGGTGGCCAGCAGCAGCCGCCGCAGGCCCCGGGCGGCGGTTACGGCGCTCCCCAGCAGCCGCAGCCGCCCCAGCAGCAGCCGCCCCAGCAGGGTTGGGGCGCCCCGCAGGCACCCGGTGGCTACGGCGCTCCCCAGCAGCCGCAGCCGCCCCAGCAGCAGCCGTCGCAGCAGTACGGCGCTCCCCAGCAGTTCGGCGGCGTGCCGACCCCTGACGGCGGCTACGGCGCGCCGGCGGGCAACGGTCAGGCGGCCGAGTACGGCAGCCGCGTCGTGGCCTACCTGATCGACATCGGCATCATCATCGGCGTGGCGATCGTCGGGATGATCCTCTCGGCCATCCTCGGCGCCATCGTCGACGTGCTCGGGCTGCTCGTGTCCCTGGTCGCGTTCGTCGCCTACATCGGTGTGGGCATCTGGAACATGATCATCCTCCAGGGCAACACCGGCCAGTCGATCGGCAAGAAGTCGCAGGGCATCAAGCTGGTCAACGAGTCGGGTCAGCCGCTCGGCCCGGCCGGTGCGTTCATCCGCTACCTGGTCGCCGGCGCCCTCTCCGGCTTCACCTGCGGCATCGGCGGCCTGGCCGACGTGCTGTGGCCGCTGTTCGACGAGGACAAGAAGCGGCTCACCGACAAGATCCTGAAGAACTCGGTCGACAAGGTCTGACCCGGCGGGTCCGGGCCGACGCGGCCCGGATCGCCGAGGCCCGATCGAGCGGCCACGACGGCGTGCCCGCGACCCGGGTACCGGGCGGTGGCAGGTCGTCGTGGCCTACGCTCCGCGCCGTGGAGCTGGGACGACTGAAGCAGCGTTGGCGGCGTGGTGAGACGGCATACGGCATCTGGTTGCTGCTGAACGAGCCGTGGTTGGCTGATGCTGCGGCGTCGGCCGGCTACGACTACGCGTGCGTCGACCTCCAGCACGGGCTCGCCGACTACCGCAGCGCGGTCGGCATGATCCGGGCGCTCGCGGACACCGAGACCACGCCGATCGTCCGCGTACCCGACAACGAGCCCGGTCTCATCGGGCGGGTGCTCGACGCCGGTGCGCTCGGCGTGGTGGTCCCGATGGTCAACACCCCCGAGGAGGCCGCCCGGGCCGTCGAGGCGTGCCGCTACACGCCACAGGGGTCGCGCAGCTACGGCCCGCTCGGCGCCGGCGTGCTCTACGGCACCGCCTACCGGACCGAGGCGAACGACGCCGTCGCCTGCATCCCGATGATCGAGACCCGCGAGGGCGTCGAGCGCGCCGACGAGATCCTCGCGGTCCCGGGCATCGACGCCGTCTACGTCGGGCCCTCCGACCTGTCGCTGACGCTGGGGCTGCCGCCGCGGGGTGACCACGACGCCGACGTGTACGGCGATGCCCTGCGACGGGTCCTCACCGAGTGCGAGAAGGCGGGCGTCGTCGCCGGCATCCACGCCGACGCCGCGCTCGCCCCCAAGTGGCACGGCGCCGGCTTCCGGATGATCACGGTCGCGTCCGACCTGGGCGCGGCCACCGCCGGCATGCGCGCCGACCTGGCGGCGTCGCGCGGCGAGAGCTGACGGCCGGGCCGCGACCGGCCCGCTCAGCCGTCGTCGGCGAATCGCAGCCCGGCGTCGGACATGGCCGACTCGAGCGTGGCGATCGCCTTCGGTCCCATGCCGTGGAGCCCGCCGAGCGGCCCGCGTCCGTGGCGGGCCACCGCATCGAGGTCGTCGAGGCCGGCCTCGGCGAGCGCACGGCGGGCCGGGGCGCTGAGCCCCGGTGGCAGGGTGCTGGTGTCGTCAGCGGTCACGGGCCGTTCCTCCTGCGTCGTCGTCCACGATTCGACGACGACGGCCCGCCGCGCTCATCGGCGCGGCGGGCGCGGGCTCAGGACGTGAGCGCCTCGACCGGTGACGGGACGTCGTCGGTCGGCGGTGTGGTCGGGATGTCGTCGGGGGCGACGGGGTCGTTCGGCAGGTCGGGGATGTCCTGGTCGTCGTCGGTGTCGTCCCCGATGCCCGGGTCGTCGGCATCGTCGTTGCCGCCGTCGATGTCGTCGTCGGTGCCCGGGTCGTCGGCATCGTCAGTGTCGCCGTCGACGTCCGGATCGTCAGTGTCGCCGTCGACGTCCGGATCGTCGGTGTCGGCATCGTCGGTGTCGGGATCGTCGCCGTCCGGGCCGTCCGGGTCGTCGGACGGCACGTCGCCGTCCGGTTCGCCGTCGGGCGTCGCCGTCGAGGTGGGGGAGAGGCCCTGGCGGGTCCGGGTCGCGGTGTCCTCGTAACCGGCGAAGCCCTCGGGGGCGAAGAACTCGTCGGTGACGAAGTCGACGTCGACGTCGTCGGAGGTCCCGAAGATCCCGTCGTCGCCGAGCCCGGCGAGCCCGAGGAGGTCGCCACCGGCGTCCATCAACGACGGGGTCTTGTTGAACGTCTCGGTGTGCCAGCTGCCGACGAAGTGGCCGATCTCGTGGCTGATCACGTTGCCCACGGTGACGCCGATGAGCTCGACCAGCGAGCTCCTCGGATCGATCTCGATCCCGCCGAGCGTCCCCTCGCCCGAGAGGCTGAGCTCGTCGAGCAGGACCAGCGCCGTCTCCTCGGCGTCGAAGTTCCCGGGATCGATCGACTCGGCGATGCCGATCGTGCCGATGCCCGCCTCCCGGACGGCGCCGCCGACGATCACCCGGCTGACGCCGGGCTCTCCCCACGGGTCGGGATCGGTGCGGCTGTCGAGCAGCTCGACCTCGGTCCCGGCGAGCGCGGCGACCACCGAGGGGTCGTCACCGGCGCCGGTGAGGTTCTCGTCGACGGTCGCGACGACGACGTCGAGCACGTCGTCGAGGTCGTCGGGCTCGAGGCCCCAGCGGAACAGGAAGTCCTCGAACGGCGAGAGGTGGGCGTTGGGTGAGCCCCCGAACGCGGCCAGGAGGTCCACGACCGCGCCGTCGAAGTCCAGGAAGATGCGCTGGGGCCCGGAGCCCTCCATCCCCGGGCGGCGCACCCGCACCTCGGCGCGGTACTCGCCGACCCCGCCGGAGAGGACGAGCGCGTGCGGGCCGGCGACGGCCGCGACGTGGTCGATGCCGATCTGGCCGAGGTGGCGCATCGGCGAGTCGAGCGGGTAGAGGAACGACGGGTTCATGCCCGAGGACATCCGCAGCGCACCGGAGGGGTCGCGCAGGTCGACCTGGCTCGCGGTGCCGGCGACACCGACGCTGAGCACGTCGCCGACCTCGAGATCGACGGTCCACGTGTCGATGTCGCCGCTCACCTCACCGGGCGTGACCCCGACCCCGAGGGTCACCTCGTAGGCGCCGGTCGAGCCGGGCATCTCGCCGCTCGCGGCGTCGAACGGGTCGAGCTGGAAGCTCCCGAAGCCGCCGATGGCGACGTAGTAGGCGCTGGCGTGGTCGACCTCGGTCACCAGGTACGGGTCCAGGCCGTCGGCGTCGTCGTCGTTGAACGCGACCTCCAGGCCGTCCTCGTCGTAGACCACGGCCGTGGCGTCGAGGTCGGACAGCGTGCCGTTCGCCTCGACGTCGACCAGGATCGTCTCGCCCGCGGCGAGCTCACCGAGCGCGTAGTGATCGAAGTCGCCGGTGGTGTCCCCGTGGGGACCGTCGCCGATCTCGCCGGACCACGTCGACTGCGAGCCCGAGGTGAGGCCGGTCTCGTTGGCGAGCGGTATGGCGCCGTCGTCCTCGGTCGACTCGCCGCCCTCGATCCGGGTGTCGGTCGGGTTCAGGCCGATCAGCAGCACGTACGGGCCGGTGTCGCCGACGCCGATCACGCTGGAGGAGTCGAACGGGTCGGCGAGGGGCAAACAGCACCCGGTGACCGCGACGTGGTAGGTGCCGTCCTCCTCGACGACGACGTCGATCACGTCGGTCGCGGTTGGTCCGCCGCCCCCGCCCGTATCGTCGTCGGTGGCGAGCACCTCGCCCTCGGGGTCGAACACCGTGAGCACGGCGTCGACCGGGTCCTCGGTCCCCGACGCGGCCAGCCCGTCGGTCGCGGTGCGGGCGACCAGCCGGTCGCCGGCGTAGAGGTCGATGGCGTAGAGGTCAGCGTCGCCGCTGGTGTCGCCGTAGGGGCCGTCGCCGATACGTCCGAGAAACGCCAGCGTCTCGCCGAACGGGACCGACGCCGGGTTCGCGCCGTCGATGTCGCCGTCGTCCTCGACGGACTCACCGCCGATGGGTACCGGCGGCGTCGGTGCCAGCCGGCCGCGCAGGCGGCCCAGTGCGGCGTCGCCCTCGCCGGTGCCGACCCCGGCGACGGGCTCGCCGTCGGCGACCTCGTCGTTGCGGCCGCTGCGATCGGGGGGCTCGGCCTCGTCCACGGCGATCGCGTCGTCGAGCGCCGCGGGCGCGAGCGGCCGGTCGTCCACGCCCCGTCGACCGTGGTCGGCGGCGTCGGACTTGGCCGAGGTGCCCGAGGCCTCGCCCGATGACGCATCGAGCACCAGCCACGACGGGATGTCGGCGGTGGCCCCGCCGGCGTCGGCGCCGGCGGGTGCGCCGAGGAGCGGCATGGACAGGCTCGCCGCGAGCACGGCGGCAACGGCGACGCGACGTGGTGACACCGGCGTCCTCCTGGGGGTCGGTTCTCGCCCGCAGAGGACACCTCAGGGGCGGCGCGTGATACGACGAAGCGACGTCGGCCCCACGGCGGTCACGTAGCGTACCGGTCCGCACACTCTCAACAGCGCATGGCCGGGCCCCGTCGGTCCGGTGCGCCGACCTCGCGTCCGTCGATGTCGAACGGGTGCGGTCGAGCGATCTACACTGCCGGCGTGGACCTGAGCACCGGCGCCATCATCTCGGTCGTGATCGCAGCGATCGTGCCCATCTTCTTCTTCTTCGTGGTCATCTTCAACGAGGACGACGAGTAGGCGATCGCTCGCCGACGTCGCGCTCACGAGCGCGGTGGGCCGGCGGGCTCAGCTGCAGGTGGTGCACCGCCCGACGAGGTCGAGGCGGTGCTCGGCGAGCACGAAGCCGCTGGTCGAGGCCACGTTGACCGCGGCCTTCTCGAGCTCGTGCTCGAGCGCGTCCGGCAGCGCGATGTCGACGACGATGCCGCAGCCGTCACACACCAGGTGATGGTGGTGGTGGCCGGTCAGCTCCTCGGTGAGCTCGAAGCGGGCGTGGTCGTCCCCGGTGACGATGCGCTGCACCACCCCGGCCTCCTCGAGCACCGCGAGGTTCCGGTACGTCGAGCTCTGCGCGAGCCCGGGGGACGCACCGAGGATCTCGGGGATCGTCAGCGGTGCATCGGCGTCGCTGAGCACCGACACCACCGCGCGGCGGTTCCGGGTGTAGCGCTGGTCGAGTCGACCGAGGCGTAGGGCGGCGGCGTCGTGCAACGGGGCCATGGGCCGAGGCTAGCCGAGCGAGCGAGAATGGGTGAGAACGCTCGGGCGCGACCGGTGGCCGGAGTGGTTCGGCCCGGCTGAGGCGTCCCCCGGATCGGGGTACGTAGGGCCCAGGGGACGGAGGACTCTTGCCCGGGGCCGCCCGTTCCGGTTCCATCGGGGTACAGGCACAGGAGGTGATCGGGATGCCGGTCGACCAGTGGATGTTCCTCGACGCCGACCAGATGGACGGCGACGCCGCCGCCGAGGACCTCGACGACGGCCCGGAGGCAGCGGCGCTGCACGAGGGCCCGTTCGAGGTCGGGTCGGCCATGGTGGACCCGGGCCGGGCCGATGTGTCCGTCGGCGCCCTCGACGACACCGACCGGCGCGTCCTGGTCCGGTGGTTCTCGGACGAGGACGACGGACGTCGGACCGACGAGACGGTCGAGCACGAGCCGGACCTCGTCGAGATGCTCATCACCCAGCACTACGCGTTCGCCGACGGCGACGACTGACGAGCTGCCGAACCCCGCCCGACGGGTCGTCGGCGAGCAGACGATCAACGGGTGAGTGGCAGGAGCCGTTCGATGTCGGCCGGGCGGCACAGCTCCGTGCCCGGCGTGATCACTGCGGCCGCGCCGGCCGCCACCCCGAGGCGGGCGGCATCGACCATCGACTGGCCGGTGTCGAGCGCGGTCGAGGCGCCGGCCACCATCGAGTCGCCGGCGCCGACGGTGCTCACGACCCGCACGCTCGGTGCCGGGATCCGCGTCGCCGGCCCGTCGTGCTCGATGAGCAGGGCGCCGGCCGGACCGAGCGAGATCAGCGCGGCCTCCGTGGCCCCGAGCGCCAGCAACTGGCGGCCGGCGGCCTCGTAGGCGTGCTGGTCGTGCAGCTCCTCGCCGGCGAAGGCGACGAGCTCGTTGACGTTGGGCTTCACCAGCGCGACCCCGGCGGCCGCCGCCTCGGCCAGTGCCGGCCCCGACGTGTCGACCACGACCCGGGCGTCGCCGCAGCGTCCGATCAGCTCCGCGATGTAGCCCTCGGGCGTGCCGGGCGGGTTCGAGCCGCTGATCACGACCACGCTCTGGTCGGCCGCCGCCGCCTCGACCGCAACCGCGATCTCGGCTCGCTCGGCATCGCTCAGTGTCGGTCCGGGCATGGAGAACCGGTACTGGTGCCCGTTCGAGGCGTCGGTCACCGCCAGGCTCGACCGCGTGCTGCCGTCGATGTCGACGAGGCGCAGCTTGACGCCCTCGGCGGCGAGCAGGGTGGCCACCGCGGCGCCGTTGGACCCTCCGGAGGGGAACAGCGCCACGGCGTCGCGGCCCAGGCGGAGCGCGACCCGGGCGACGTTGACCCCGCCGCCGCCGGCCTCGCCGACGGGCTCGGTGCAGCGCAGCTTGCGCTCGGGCTCGACGACCGGCACCGATGCGCTCAGATCGAGGGACGGGTTGAGCGTGACCGTGAGCATCGTCGAACCTCACCTGGGACGGGCCGGTGCTGCGCCTCTCGCGCCCGTGGGACCCTACCGGCGTTCGGGGACCGCCCACCCGGATGGACCGGTGGGTGCCCGGACCGATCCCGCGCCGCCGGCGCGGCACGGTGTCGGGTCGGCGTCGCCGGCATGACTATGGTGCGGCCGGCCCGGGGGCGTGTGACGCGCCTCGCCTGAGGACACGGGAGGACGGCGAGCGAGATGGACCGACTCGAGACGGTGGTCGTCGGCGTGGACGGATCGGCCGATTCCCTTCGGGTGCTCGACATCGCCCGATGCATCGCCGAACCGGCGGGCGCGCGGGTCGTCGCCGTGCACGCCGTCGGGTTGATGGAGTCGGCCTCCGGCAACCGCGACGCGCCCGAGGGTTGGGGCGAGACCGTGTTCGAGCACGGCTCGCCCGAGCTGGCGATCGAACGGGTCGCGGCCCGCGAGGACGCCGACCTCATCGTGGTCGGCGCGCGGGGCCTCGCCGGAGTGAAGGCGATCGGGTCGACGAGCCACCACCTGCTGGAGACGAGCATCGTGCCCGTGCTCGTCGTGCCGCCGGGGGACCGCCCGTCCTGAACGTGTGACGGGCGGCCCGTCCGTTCAGGCGGCGAGGTCGCGGCAGCGGCTGAGCAGCACCGGGACGGGGCTGGCGGCCAGGAGCCCGGCGGTGACCCCGCCGATGACCTGGCGCTCGAGACCGGTGCGCCCGTGCGTCGTCGCCACGAGGAGGCCGGCGTGCTCGACCTCCACCGCGTGGAGCAGTCCGGCGACGGCGCCGGGTGACCACACGACCTCCCACGCCGCGTCGACACCGTCGCGGCGGAGGCGGTCGACCGCGTGCTGGACCGCACGGCTGCCGGCGTCGGTCGCACCCTCGTCGGGCGTGCGGACGTGGATCACCCACAGCGCCCGGTCCAGCGCGCGGGCCCACGCACCGGCGAGCGCGAGGGCGCCCTGGGCGCGGTGTGAGCCGTCGAGGCCGATCACGAGCGGGCCGTCGGTGCGCCGCTCGTCGACCGCGTTGCCGCTGAGCACCACCGATGCCGGTGTGTGGGCGAGCAGATCGGCGACGGCCGGCGGCGACACCGAGGGCCGACCATCGGTCGTGACCGTCGCTGCCGCGCACACGGCCGAGTCCCGGGTGTCGATCATCTGGTCGGGGTCGTCGATCGTGATCGACGGGATCGACGGATGGCCGCCCCGCAGCTCCCGGACCAGGAGCGTGGCGTCGACGGGGCCGCTCGCCCGCAGTCGCAGCGGCACCGAGAACCTCTCGGCGAGGCGGAGCGCCACCCCGGTGGGACGTCGGTCCCCTGATGAGCCGTCGAGCACGAGGACGACGTCCTCGGGGACGGGCGGCAGCGAGTCGCGCTGCACCGGACCTTCGGCAACGATGGTCATGGCTCCCCCTCTTGTGGGCCGGGCCCCGTTGCCCGGTCTGTACACAAGCTGTCCGATCCTACCGTGCCCGCCGGGGGCTCTGTCGCCGGTGCCGGCCCGGCCGGAACGCCCGGCGAGGTCCGCCCGACGAGCGGGCCGGGGTACGTCGCCGGCCGCGGGATCCGGGGCGCGAACTCGGCCATGAGCGGCCCGGGCGCCATGGGTCGGCCCAACGCGTACCCCTGGCCCAGGTCGCACCCGAGGAGCCGGGACGCTCGCACCTGCGGCGTCGTCTCGAGGCCCTCGATGACCGCGGCGATGCCGAAGGCGTGGGCGAGGCCGACGACCGCGGCGACGATCGAGGAGTCCCGGGGATCGGAACCGACGCCCCGGGTGAAGGTCCCGTCGATCTTCATCAGGTCGACGGGCAGCTCGCGCAGGTAGGCCAGCGACGACCAGCCGGTGCCGAAGTCGTCGATGGCGACCCGGACACCGTCCTCGCGCAGCGTCTCGATGACCCGGCGGGTGCGGACGGCCTCCTCGACGAGCACGTGCTCGGTGATCTCGATGGTGAGTCGGTCGGGGTCGATCATCGCCGTGGCCAGGGCGGAGCGGACCGCGCTGACGAAGTGGGCGCTGACGAGCTCGGTGGCGGACACGTTCACGAAGACGCCCAGTTCGAGCGGACCGCCGAGCTGACGGTCCCATGCGGCGAGCTGGTTGCACGCGGCCCGCACCACCCAGCGGCCGAGGGGGACGATCAGGCCGGACTCGTGGGCGACGTCGAGGAACGCCGCGGGCCCGAGCAGGCCGCGCGTCGGGTGCTCCCAGCGCACGAGCGCCTCGACCGCGGTGATCGTGTCGTCGGTCAGTGTCTGCACGGGCTGGTAGTGGAGGCGCAGCTCGCCCTCGTCGAGGCCCCGACGCAGCTCGTTCTCGAGGATCAGCCGTTCGCTGCGCCGCGCCGACAGGACGGCGTCGTACATCGCGCACGAGCCACGAGCCTCACGCTTGGCCCGGTGGAGCGCGACGTCGGCCCGGTGGAGCAGCTCGCCGCTGTCGCCGACGTCCTCGTGGCCGACACCGGCGCAGGCGATGCCGGCCGTCATCGACACCATCAGCTCGACGGCGGGGTCGCCGATGACGATGACGTCGTCGACCAGCGCCAGGACCCGGGTGGCGTAGCGCTCGGCGGCGCGGGCGTCGGCGACCGTCGCCACGATGGCGAAGCCGTCGCCGCCGAGGCGGGCGAGGTGGTCCGCGGGCCCGGCGGCCTCGCCCAGGCGACGGGCCAGCTCGCGCAGGATCATGTCCGCCCACCGGTGCCCCACGCACTCGTTGATCCACGCGAAGCGATCGACGTCGAGGTGGACGAGCGCGGTGACCCGGTCGTCGGTGCCGAGTCGGCGGGTGATCTCGTCGTGGAGGCCCTCGGGGCCCACGAGCCCGGTCAGGTGGTCGAGCGCGCGACCAGCAGCGGGGGCACCGACGATGCCATCACCGGCCACGGCATCACCCATCGCGGCATCGTCCGAACGGCCACGATCGGGCGGGTTCGCTGCCCCGTCGTCCTCCATGCCCCGCGCCACAGGGGACGCTTCGGCCCACCCCATGGCCGTCTTGACGGTCAGCACCGGCCATCCGGGATCGTCCCCCGCGCTTGGGGACGTCGCGGCGCCTCGCGATACCGACCGTTGACTACGGTGGGTGCCCACTCCGACGCGTCCGGTCAACAACCACTAGGGTCTGCATCGTGGTTGCACCCGGCGCCGAGCAGCGAGAGCCGCCCGACGAGGTCCTCCTCCTCGTCGTCGAGGACGACCCGCTCGATGCCGAGCTGGTCGAGGGCTTCGCCCGATCCGTCGTGACCTCCGACGAGAGCATCACCTCGGTGGGCACCCTCGCCGCCGCCGTCGGCCACCTCGCCACGGCACGGCCCGACCTGGTCCTGCTCGACCTCGGCCTGCCCGACTCCCAGGGCTCCGACACGTTCTTCCGGCTCCACGCGGACTTCCCCGGGTTGGCGATCGTCGTGCTCACCGGGGCCAGCGAGGTGGACCTCGGTGCCCGGCTCGTCAGCGCCGGTGCCGAGGACTTCCTGGCCAAGAGCGACCTGAGCCCGGACGAGCTGCGTCGGGTCGTACGCCACGCGGTCGAGCGCTGCCGCCTGCGGGGCCGGCTCGAGCACCTCGAGCAGGAGCGGCAGCGCAACCACGAGCTCCAGTTCTTCGGCCAGCTCGCGGAAGGTGACGGTGCCGTCGCCCAGCAGGTCTACGGCGGGGGCCCGTTGGAGCAGATGATGCCCGACCTCCACCGCGAGCTCAGTGCCGAGTTCGCCCGCATCGTCGAGCTGCGCCTCGACGAGGACGTCTTCGAGGTCGACCGCCACTCCGACGCCCGGCTGCGGGCGATCGCCGAGCAGATGGGCTTCCTCCACGCCGGGCCGCGGGACACGATCGCGCTGTACTCGGAGCTGCTCGACGACGGCTCGGCCCAGCTGTCCATCGATCGTGCGACGGCGCTGCAGCACGAGGGCCGCCTGGCGCTCATCCAGCTGATGGGGTTCCTGCTGACCTACTACCGACGCTACGCACTCGCGGCGAACCGGCGCGGGCCCGTGTCGCGCGAGGTGTCGCCGTGACCCACTACCTGCTCCACATCTACGTGGCCGGCCAGGGCGTGCGGGCGGAGACGGCGATCCGCCAGCTCGTCGACCTGTGCGAGGAGCACGTGGGTGACGAGTACCGACTGGAGGTGATCGACGTCATCGACGATCCGGAGCGGGCGGAGCGCGACGGCATCCTGGTCACACCGACCGTCATCCGCTCGATGCCCCCGCCCCGCCGGCGCCTCGTCGGCGATCTCACGGACAGCGCCGCGGTCGGTCACCACCTCGGTCTCGCCGGGGCGTCGCCCAGGCCGGCATGACGACGGCCCCACCCGGCACGGGGGACGCCGCGCTCGACGGTGCCGTGCGAGTCGACGGCGTCACGGGTGTCGCGGAGGTCCCGGGCGTCGACAAGCTCCCCACGGGCATCCCGGGGTTCGACCACATGGCGATGGGCGGGCTGCCCGCCGGTCGGACGACGCTGGTCTCCGGTGCCGCGGGCAGCGCCAAGACCGTGTTCGCCGCCCACTTCCTCGCGGCCGGCATCGCGCTGGACGAGCCGGGCGTGTTCGTCACGTTCGAGGAGACGCCCCGCGACATCGCCCGGAACATGTACGGCTTCGGGTGGGACATCCCCGCCTGGGAGGCCGACGGCACGTGGCGGTTCGTCGACGCCTCGCCCGACCTCGACGACCCCGATGTCGTGGTCGGCGACTTCGAGTTCAGCGGGCTGTTCGCCCGGCTCGAGCACATCGTGCGCTCGATCGGCGCGACGCGGGTCGCCGTCGACTCGCTCGGCGCGGTGTTCACCCGGTTCGCCGACTCCGGCCCGCTGCGCACCGAGCTGCTGCGGCTGGTCGGTGCGCTGCGGCGGTTGGGGGTGACGGCGGTCGTGACCGCCGAGCGGGTGGACGAGGACGGGCCGCTGACCCGGTGGGGCATCGAGGAGTTCGTCGCCGACAACGTGATCGTGCTGCGGAACCAACGTGACGCGGAGACGCGACGCCGGACGGTCGAGATCCTCAAGTACCGGGGCGCCGCCCACACCAAGGGCGAGTTCCCGTTCACCGTCATGGACGGCCGGGGTGTGGTCGTGCTGCCGCTCGCCACCGGGCTCGGCCACGTGTCGGGCGAAGGGCGGGTCACGGCCGGCGACCCGCGGCTCGACGACATGTGCGGCGGCGGGTTCTTCTCCGATCACGTCGTGCTCGTGTCCGGCGCCACCGGCACGGGCAAGACGCTGCTGGTGACGAGCTACCTGGCCGGCGGGGTCGGTTCGGGGGAGCGCACGTTGCTGTTCGCGTTCGAGGAGAGCCGGAGCCAGTTGTTCCGCAACGCCAGCGGCTGGGGCTTCGACTTCGCCTCCTACGAGGAGAACGGGACGCTCCGGACCGTGTGCCGCTACCCCGAGACGCTCTCGCTGGAGGACCACCTCCTCGCCATCGAGTCGGCGATCGACGAGTACGGGCCCGATCGCATCGCCGTCGACAGCCTGTCGGCGCTCGAGCGGACCTCGACGGCGAAGAGCTATCGGGAGTTCGTGCTCGGCCTCACCGCGCTGGCCAAGGAGCGCGGCGTCGTCGCGATGATGACCTCGACCGCGCCGAGCGTCTTCGGGGGCAACCCGGTGACCGAGGGCAACATCTCCACGATCACCGACGCGATCATCCTGCTGCGCTACGTCGAGGTGTACGGCCGCGTCCACCGCGCCATCACGGTCCTGAAGATGCGGGGCTCCAACCACGACCCCCAGATCCGCGAGTTCGACATCGACGGCTCCGGCATCCACATCGGTGAGCCGTTCCGTGGCGTCTCGGGGATCCTGTGGGGCCACCTGACCGTCGATCGGCGCGCCGAGATCGACCAGTTGCGGGAACTCTTCGATGATTGAGCGAAGAGCAAGCACGACGAGTAGTTGATACGCCACACTCTGTTCTCCTGTGCCGTACTCGCCTGCCAGCTCCGAAACCCGTGCGATGCCGACCCGGGTGGCGGTCCTCGGCGGTGACCTGACCCGCCTCGCGGAGCTCGTCGGCGCTGGCCGTGTCGAGACGGTCGAGTGCTCGTCGATCGCCGAGGTCGCCGACGAGGTCCGCCGCCGCGCCGCTGCCGTCGTCGCCGACGTCAGCGGCGTCGAGGGCGTCCGGCCCGAGCTCGGCGACCTCCTCGACTCGCTCACGGTCGGCCTGCTCGTCGTCCGTGGTGACGGCGAGATCTGCTACTTGAACCGGGCCTCGGCCCAGATCTTCGGTCGCGACGCGGACACGCTCATGCGCGAACCGCTCGGCATCGCCGTCGGCCCGGCCGGTCAGTTCGACGTCGAGATCGTCCGGCCCGACAAGCGACGCTGCGTCGTCGAGGTCCGCACACGGGCGATCGAGTGGGCCGGAGCGGAGGCCACCCTGCTCGAGCTGCGAGACGTCACCGTCAGTCGCAACATCGAGCACCGCCTCCTGTCGAGCGCCGAGCTCTACCACGTGGCCGATGCGGCCGCGAACGACGGCCTCTGGGACTGGCGCCTCGACAGCGGCGAGATCATCTGCTCGCCGCGATGGCGCGAGCTGCTCGAGCTGCCCGAGGACGAGCCGGCCCGCATCGACGCGTGGCTCGACCGCATCCACCCCGACGACCGCAAGGAGCTGATCATCTCGCTGCGGGCCCACCTCGGTGGTGTGGAGCACGCGCTCGAGCACGAGCACCGCATCCGCGTCCCCACCGGCGAGCGCTGGGTGCGGGTGCGGGGCCTCGCCATCCGCGACGAGGACGGCACAGTCACGAGGGTGAGCGGCTCGATCTCCGACGTCACCGAGCGGGTCGAGGCCCAGCAGCGTGTCGAGCGGGGCCAGACCACCGACCTCGTCACCGGCGTCGCCAACCGCCGCTACTTCACGTCGTTGCTCGAGGACGCGGCCGGTCCCCAGGCCGCGACGTCGGGACCCAACTTCGCGGTGCTGGTCGTCGACATCGACCGGTTCACCCTCATCAACGAGGCGCTGGGCCACGCCCGCGCCGACCTCGTCCTGCGAGGCGTCGCCGAGGTGCTCGACCAGAACGCCCGCCCCGGCGATCTCGTCGGGCGCATCGGCGGCGACGAGTTCGCGCTGCTCGTCCGGCGGATCCGCTCACCGCGCGACGCCCGCTCGGTGGCCGAGCGCCTGCGCGCGGCCATGGACGAGCCCCTGCGCATCGACGGGTCGGAGATCGACGTCGGCATCAGCATCGGGGTGGCGATGGCCGGGCTCCCGGGCGAGCCGCCGGGCGCGGTGCTGTCGAGGGCGCAGTCCGCCACCGAGCGGGCCAAGCGCACCGGTGGACGACGGATCGAGATGTTCGACGCGAGCTGGTCGAAGGAGGTCGGCGCCGAGCTGACGCTCGAGGGCGACCTGCGCAACGCCGTGCGCACCGGCGGCTTCACGGTCGAGTACCAGCCGATCGTCGACCTGCGCGGCGACGGGTTCCGCCCCCTCGAGCCCAGCCTGCGGGGCTTCGAGGCGCTGGTGCGGTGGAGCCACCCCAGTGAGGGGCGGATGGCGCCCGCCCGGTTCCTGCCGCTGGCCGAGCGCACCGGCATGATCGTGGCCATCGGCGAACAGGTGCTGCGCGACGCGTGCGTGCAGCTGAGCGAGTGGCGCGACCGGGACGGCGTCGACGCGTCGATCAGCGTGAACGTCAGCGCCCGCCAGCTCGGCGACCGCTCGCTGATCGACCTCGTCACCGAGGCGCTCGACGTCTCCGGGCTGCCGGGAGACCGGTTGACGCTGGAGATCACCGAGACCGCCGTCATCGAGAACGTGGACGCCGCCGCCAAGGTGCTCGGCGAGATCCACGACCTCGGCGTCCAGCTCCACGCCGACGACTTCGGGACCGGCCATGCCGCGCTCAGCTACCTGCGGACCTTCCCGTTCGACGCGCTGAAGATCGACCGGGCGTTCGTCGAGGGCCTCGGTGAGGACGACGACCTGACCAAGTTCGTCGAGACGATCGTCGCCCTGGCCCGCAAGCTCGGCCTCGACGTGATCGGCGAGGGCGTCGAGCGTCGCCGGCAGCTGTCGATCCTCACCGACCTCGGGTGCACGACGGCGCAGGGCTACCTGTTCGCCCCGCCGCTGCCGCCGGCCGCGGCGCTGCGGGCCGCGTCGGACGCCGAGCTGCGGGCCCGGCTCGGCTCCTGACCCGACTGCTCGGCAGGACGGCCCGTCCGGGCGCGGTCGCTCGGCTGGTTGGGGTTCAGGCGGGCTGGTGCTCCGAGCCGGTGTCGGCCCGGTCGCCACGTCGCTTCGATCGGCGCGAGTCACGCACCGCGAGGGCGTAGATGGCGGCGATCGCGGTGCACACGGCCACGAACAGCACCGTCTGGTAGGCGCCGCCCCGCTTGCCGGCGTCGGCCGGTTCCACCCCGGAGTTCGGCGCGGGGATGATGCCGGGGGTCTCGTCGACATCGCCCGTCGGGAAGTCGGTGTCGGCCGGCTCGCCGACGCCCTCCCCGGAACCGGTGCCGTCGTCCGCCGGCGCCGGTGCGTCCTGGCGCGGCGCGGCGCCGACCGGGCCGGCCGGGACGAGCGCGAGCGCGGCGGTGAGGAGGACCGCGGCGAGGACGGTTCGGAGGGTGCGCACGATCGGCAACGGTACCGCCGGTGGCCGCCGTGGGGCACGGCGGCGGGGGGATCGTTGTTTTGGTGTCCTGCCGGTGCGAGCATTGGGAGGATGGGCGCGCTCGCCAGGTTCCTCATCGTCATCGCCGCGTGTCTCGTCGTCGTGCTCCTGCTGTGGAACGCGGTCGGCGGTGACGACGGCGCCAGTGCGGACGACGGCCCGGTCGCACGCGAGACCCCCGACGACAGCGTGCCGCTCGAGCGGCGCCTCGACTACGTGCAGGCGGACGTCTCCGGCGACGACTTCGAGCGGGCGCCGCTCCAGGAGACCGACTTCACCGACGCCGACGCCCAGCGGGCGAACTTCAACCGGGCGATCCTCAACGACGCCGACTTCACCCGGGCCCAGCTCGACAACGCCTCGTTGATCCGGGCGACGGCGCACTCGACCAACTTCCAGTACGCCGACCTCGATGACATCGAGGCCACCCGCGCCGAGTTCGTCGCCGGAGACTTCACGGGCGCCGACATGGACCGGGCCGGGCTGATCCAGGCCGACTTCACCAGCGCGACCATGATCGACGTCGAGTTGCGCCGCGCCGTGCTCGACCAGGCGATCTTCCGGGGCGCCCGGCTCACCAACGCCGACCTGCGCGGCGCGGACATGACCCGGACCGACCTGCGGGGCGCGGACTTCACCAACGCCCGCCTCGACCGCACGGTGCTCATCGCCGCCGACCTGCGCGGCGCCGTGTTCGCCGGCGCCAGCCTCGACAACGTCGACTTCGAGGACGTCGTCTACGACGAGACCACCGTCTGGCCCGACGACTTCGATCCCGCCAACCCGGGCAGCTCGAGCATCTTCGGTTGAGTCGGGGCCTCGGCAGCGGGGCCCGGGGACGGCGATGTCGGTGGTGACAACTACCGTGGCCGCCATGGAGCTCTCCGCCGCAGAGATCCGCGTGCTCGGCAGCCTCGTCGAGAAGGAACGCACCACACCGGATCAGTACCCGCTCACGACCAACGCGCTGCGATCCGCGTGCAACCAGAAGTCGAACCGCGACCCGGTCGTCTCGCTCAGCGCGACCGAGATCGACCAGACCATGCTGTCGCTGCGCACCGAGAAGCTCGCCCGCACCGTGCAGGGCGCCGGGTCGCGCACCCCGAAGCACCGCCACATCCTCGACGAGGCCTGGGGTCTCGACGACGGCGAGCTGGCGGTGATGACCGTGCTGATGCTGCGCGGGCCCCAGACCCCGGGCGAGCTGAAGGGCCGGACCGAGCGCCTCCACGCGTTCGCCGACCTGGACGAGGTCGGGGCCACGCTGCGCCGCCTCGCGAGCCGCGACGACCCGTTCGTCGCCGAGCAGGGCCGCATGCCGGGCCAGAAGGAGACCCGGTGGGCCCACCTCCTCGGCGACGAGGAGCTGCCGGCCGCACCCGTCGCGCCACGGCAAGCCGCGCCCGAGCCCGCGCCGGTCTCGCGGCCGGCGCCCCACCCGACGATCGTCGAGGAGCCCGAGTACGTGGCACCGCCCGACGAGGACCGCATCCTCGAGCTCGAGGAGGAGGTGCAGTCCCTGCGCAGCGACCTCGAGCAGATGCGCCAGCAGTTCGACAACCTGTGCGAGCAGCTCGGCGTCGAGCCGTGACCGACGGGGCGGCCGTCGGGAGCGACCCCGGCGCCGTCGCGGAGTGGTATCGCCGCTTCGCCGCCGTCGAGGCGGCGGGCTCGTCGCCCACCTACGCCCGGCTGTGCACGTCGATCGCGGGCGACGTGGACGTCCTCGCCCGGCTCGCCACGCTGCCGCCGGTCAAGACCCAGCCCAACCTGTTGCTCGCCGCGTGCCGGTGGTTGGGTGCGCCGTTCGGGAGCCGGGCCGGGTTCCGCGCCTTCGTGCTCGACCGCTGGGACGACGTCCACGACGTGGTCATGGCCCGGTCGACGCAGACGAACGAGGCGGCGCGGTGCGCGAGCCTGCTGCCGCTGCTGGCCGGTTTGCCCGGCCCGCTGGCGTTGATCGAGGTCGGGGCATCCGCCGGTCTGTGCCTCCAGCCCGATCGTTACGCCTACGCCTACGACGGGGTCGAGGTTGGCGGGGCGTCGCCCGTGCACCTCGACGTCGCCACCGCCGGGCCGGTGCCGGCGCCGGACGTCGTGCCCGAGATCGCGTGGCGCCGCGGGCTCGACCTGCACCCGCTCGACGTGCACGACGACGGCGACGTCGCATGGCTCGACGCCTGCATCTGGCCGGAGCACGACGCCCGGCGCCAGCGCCTGCACGCCGCGGTCAGCCTCGCCCGTGCCGATCCGCCGCCCGTCGTCGAGGGCGACCTCCTCGACGACCTCGACGAGCTGATCGATGCGTCCCCACCCGACGCGACGACGGTCGTGTTCGGTTCCGCCGTCCTCGTCTACCTGGCCCGAGACGACCGCCGCCGGTTCGCCGCCGCGATGGCCGGGCGCGACGTGGTGTGGATCACCAACGAGGGCCCGGGCATCGTCGAAGGGCTCGAAGGCGCCGGGTCCCCGGCGCTCGCGCCGCCGCCGTTCGCCACGTCGAAGGCGTCGTTCACCCTCGCCATCGATGGCCGTGCCGTGGCCGCCGCCGATCCCCACGGCAGCTGGGTGCGCTGGGTCGGGTGACGCCCGACCGGCCGCCGTGTCAGGCCTGCACCGGCGCCGGATGGGGCCGGTTGAGCGGCCAGCCATCCGCCGAGGGGCCGTCGCGACGCAGCCGTTCCAGGCGCCGGTAGGCCTCGGCGACCCCGGGGATCGTGCCCTCCGGCGTCCACCAGCACACGGTGGTCGCGGCGCTCGGCCGTTCGAACCAGTCCCGGCGACGGCGCAGGTAGCTGGCGTGGCCGCTGCGGTAGACGTAGTGGCGGAGCGAGTCCACGTCGCGCCAGATCGAGTAGTTGGCGATCACGAGCGGGTCGTCGATCTCGGGGATCGTGACGTAGGTCGACGACTGGCCGTCGTCGTCGGTGAGGCGCCAGACGAACCCCGGGGTGGCCTCGGCGATGGCGTTGATCGGCCCGAGCGCGGCGACGAACTCGGCGTTCTCGGCATCGTCGAGCGGCCGGGTGAGCCGGGCCACGTTGAGCTCGGCGAGGTGGAACCCGTCGATCGCGGTCGGGCCGGCCGCCGGTCCGTCGGAGTCGACGTCGCGAGCGGGGGAGAGGGCGGGGGAGGAAGGGGAACGCTCCTGCACATAAGTGAGACTACTGTGTCACTTGAGGGCCCGGCAAGGCTCCTATCCTCCGGGGATGCGGACCAACGGCCGGCGTGCGGACGCCCGGGAGAACCGACGGCGGCTGATCGATGCCGTCGAGCGGCTGCTCGTCCGCGACGGCACGGTCACGCTCGGGGACCTCGCCGAGGAGAGCGGGGTGTCGCGCTCGACGACCTACCGGAACTTCGCCACGGCGGACGACGCGGTCGCCGCGTTCGTCGACGACTTCCTCGACGCCTTCGAGACCGCGGCGACTGGGCTCGTCGACCAGCACCCGGACGGGGCCGGACGGCTGCGGGCGCTGTGCGCCGCGTGGGGCGACCTCGTGGCCGAGCGGAGCCCTGCGCTCGTACACGTCCGCTCGACCGACGGCTTCCTCGCCCGGGTGCGCAGCGGTGACCCGGTCATCGGTCGGATCCACCGCATCGTCGGGTCGACGATCCAGGACGGCGTGGAGGCCGGCGACTTCGCCGAGGTCGACGTCGACTACGCCGTGTTCCTGTGGAACCTCCTGCTCGATCCCCGCGAGCTCCTCGACCTGGCCGAGCATCGCTCGATCTCCGTCGCGGCCGCGACCTCGATCCTGACCGACGAGCTGGTGGGTATCCTCGCCCGTCCGGCCGTGCCCGGGGTGTCGGCCGATGGCTGAGCGCCGCCCGGACCGGGCACGATCGGCCCCGTTCGCGTTCGACTTCCGCTCCCGGACCCCGGCGGCGCCGCTCGACCGGCTCGTCGCGTCGATCTGGTACGCCCGCGGCACCGTGCCGTACCGCCGCGAGCGGATCGCCCCGACCGGCTCGACCGTCGCGGTGATCGTGCTCGGCGAGGCGATCATCGAGACCCCCGACGACGGCGCCGGCACGGCGTTCACCGCGACCCGGGGCTTCCTGCTCGGTCCCCACGACCGGCCGGTGCTCAACGAACCGGTGGGCGAGACGTTCGCGGTCGGGATCGTGGCCACCCCGGTCGGCTGCGAGGCGCTGTTCGGCGTCGCCCCCGCCGGGCTGCGCGGCCGGGTCGTCGACCTCGAGGCGACGTGGCCGGCCGCTTCCGCCCTGCGCGACGCCCTGGGGGCCACCGCCGATCCCGACGCCATGCTGTTGCTGGTCGAGGGCCACCTCCGGCCTGCGGCCGACCGCCACCCGTCGGGCCTCGGTCGTTGCGAGAAGGCGGTGCGGATGCTCGAGGACGACCCGACACGCCCGATCGGCGACATCGCCGCGACGCTCGGCGTGTCCCACGGCCACCTCGACCGGGAGCTGAACCGCATCGTCGGGCTCACCCCGCGGGCGTTGTCGCGCCTGTTGCGGGTGCGGCGGCTGCTCGCCGGCCTCGACATCGGCGACACCGTGGCGTGGGCCGCTCTCGCCGGCGAGCTCGGCTGGTACGACCAGGCACACCTCATCCGCGACGTGAAGCGCCACACCGGCGTCACGCCAACCGAGTACCTCGCGGCCCAGCGGGCGATCACGTCCCCGGTCGACGCCGCGGACGCCGCCGGGTTCGTGCCCGAGACCTGAGCGGACGCGGAGCCGGTGCGCGCGTGTGAAATCCGTCCAAGCCCGCGCCGGCGGGCGGGTGAACACTGCTCGGCGAAGCCCGCCACGAGGAGCGTCGCATGAGCCAGGCATTCGCCGTCGAGACCACGATCGACCGACCGGCCATCGAGGTGTGGGCCACGTTGACCGACTGGGACCACGCTCACCGGTGGATGACCGGCATCGACGGCATCCGGGCGAACGGCGACACCGCGCCCGGCACCACGCTCACCTTCCACGCCCGGGGCAAGGACCGTCCCGCCGAGATCGCGTCGCTCGTGCCCGGCCGGGCGGTCACCGTCCGCTCCACCCAGGGCGGCGTCACCGCCGACTACGCCTACGAGGTCAGCCCCGTCGACGACGCCACCACCCGGGTCACGCTGGTGGCCGACTGCCGGACCAGCGGCCTGTGGGCCGCGCTGTCGCCGCTCGTGCGGCGCGCGCTGCGCCGCACCGACGGCGGCCAGCTCGACGAGCTCAAGCGCCTCGTCGAGTCGGGCTGATTCCCGGCCGGCCGGTCCGGCGTGCGTGACGTCGCGTCAGTAGGATCGGCCCGGCAACGGGTCGAGGGGGCCCGGCGTCGCCGACGATGGGGGAGCGTCATGGACACCGGCGAGGTGCGGGGCGAGCGCGTGCGGGTGCCGCACGAGCCCGACGGGGACCACACCGACGAGATGGCGCAGCGCCGCCGCGAGTTCGTGCGCGAGCGCACCGGTGCCGAGCTCGACCACACCGGCCGCTACACGCTGGACCCGGCATCGACCGAGGGCAACATCGAGAACTTCGCCGGTGTCGCCCAGGTGCCGGTCGGCATCGCCGGGCCGTTGCTCATCGACGGCGAGCATGCGCAGGGCGAGTTCTACGTGCCCCTCGCGACCACCGAGGGCACGCTCGTCGCCAGCTACAACCGGGGGATGCGCCTGCTCACCGAGAGCGGGGGCGTCAAGACCACCGTCGTCGACGACTTCATGCAGCGGGCCCCGGCGTTCGTGCTCGAGGATGCCCGCGCCGCCCGCGAGTTCGGGCACTGGGTCGACGAGCACCTCGAGGACATCCGCAAGGCGGCGGAGGCGACGACCAGCGTCGGTCGGCTCCAGTACATCGGCCAGCACTCGGTCGGGCCCATCCGCTACCTGCGGTTCAACTACACGACCGGCGATGCCGCCGGCCAGAACCTGACCGGCAAGGCGACCTATGCCGCGTGCACCTGGATCATGGAGCACTACCCCGGTGAGCTCGACTACGTGCTGTCGGGCAACATCGACACCGACAAGAAGTTCTCGGGCATCAACATGTTGCTCACCCGGGGCAAGCGCGTCGTCGCCGAGGCCGTGGTGAAGGCGGAGCCGCTGCGTCGCCTGATGGGCGTCGACGCCGAGACCCTGTTCCACTGGCGCCAGGTCTCCAACGTCGGCGCGTTCATGAGCCGCTCGGCGAACAACGGCGCCCACGCCGCCAACGCGCTGGCGGCCATGTTCATCGCTACCGGCCAGGACGCGGCGAACGTCGCCGAGTCCCAGGGCGCCATCACCTACTCCCAGCTCTTGGCGAATGGCGACTACTACTGGTCGGTCACTCTGCCGTCGCTGATCGTCGCCACCTACGGCGGCGGCACCGGCCTGGCGACCCAGCGCGAGTGCCTGGAGATGCTCGGCTGCTACGGCCGGGGCAAGGTCAACAAGCTGGCCGAGATCTGCGCCGCCGTCGTCCTCGCCGGGGAGACGTCGCTCAGCGCTGCGGTCGTCCACGGCGACTGGGTGACCAGCCACGACCGCTACGGCCGCAACCGCCCCTGACCCCGCCCGCTACCCGCTGGAGGCAGGCGCTCGCAGGCGGGGACACGTGCCGCACGTCGACTGGCCGGGCGCGAGGTACAGGAGGCAGCACGAGCACCGGCGGACACGCAGCCCGTCGGTGTCGGTGTCGGCGTCGGCGTCGGCGTCGCGGACGTAGCGGCCCCGCGGCATCGGGTGGCCGACGGCATCGACGAGCGGATCGAGCAGCGCGGTCGTCGCCTCCTCCTCGCCGATCGCCCGGCCGATGACCAGCAGCCGGTTGGCGATCGCGTCGGTGGCGATCGCCCACAGCGGCCGGGGCGCGATGGCGGCATGGGCCGCCACTGCGGGGATGACCCGGTCGTACAGCCGTCGCAGCGACGCCGCGGCCGCCTCGACCCGGTCGTGGGTGGGGGGATCAGCGTCGGCCGAGCGGCCGATCACCCGCGACGAGGTGGCGCCGGTGATCCGGCTGTCGCCGAGCCAGCGGACGGACAGGTCCCCGAGGTCGGCGGACAGCACCGGTGCGCCGACCGCGAGCGACGCCAGGGTGGGCCCGATGACCCATGCCGAAGCCGAGTACCACCACAACGTGGCGAGCACCCGCGCGTCGTCGGTCCGCCACCGCTCGCCGCGCAGGCGGACCTGCTCGGCCAACCACGCGGGGTCCTCGATCGCGACGGCGGCGACGTGTGTCTCACCGGCGCCGAGCACCAGCGGGCCGCGATCGTCCTCGCCGAAGCGGGCGAGCACGTCGCGCAGCACCTGCGCCGCGACGGCACCGTCGTCGACGAGGGCGTCCCGGCCGCTCATGCGCCACGCACCTCACGGTCCCGCAGCTCGCTGTCGGGCAGGTGGCCGTCGACCATGTGCAGGACCCGGTCGGCGTAGGAGCGCAGGCGCGGCTCGTCGTGGGAGACGACGAGGACCGCCGTCCCCCGGTCGGCGGCGACGCGCAGCAGGTCGCTCACCGCTCTGGCCGCCTCCACGTCGAGGCTGGCGGTCGGCTCATCGGCGGCGAGCACGGTCGGCTCGGCGATCAGCGCCCGGAGGACGGCGACGCGCTGGCACTGGCCGACCGACAGCGACCCGGGGAGGCGGTCGACGTCGATGTCGTCGAGGCCGAGCGAGTCGAGCTCCTCGGCCGCCAGCTCGCGTCGCTCGGCGCGCCGCCGCCGGCCCGTGGCGATCACCAGCGGCTCGGTGAGCGTGCGCCACAGCGGCCAACGCGGGTCGAGGCTGGCGACCGGATCCTGGAAGATCGGCATGGCGAAGCCCCGCCGCGGCATCCGGGCCGGTCCGGAAGCGCCCCAGATCGAGTGGTCGCCGGCCCGAAGTGTCCCGGTGTCGGGCCGCTCCATGCCGGCGAGCAGCCGCAGCATCGTCGACTTCCCGGCACCCGACGGGCCGACGAGACCGAGCACCTCGCCCGCCCGCACGTCGAGTGAGGTCGGACGCACGGCGTGCACGGTCCGCCCGCCGCCGGTTGTGTACGACTTGGCGATCCCCTCGGCCCTCAGGGTGACCGGTCGTTCGTGCGTGACCGGACCGGGCTCCCGCGGCACGGGCGCGGCGGCCCGCACCAGGCGGCGCGTGGTCGCGTGGTCGGGCTCGGCGAGCACCACCGTGGACCGGCCCCGCTCGACGATGCGGCCGCCGTCGAGGACCACGACCCGGTCGGTGTGGCGGCTGGCGAGCGCGAGGTCATGGGTGACGAGCAGCAGCGCCGAGCACGTGGCCCGCAACAGGTCGAGCGCGTCGTCGGCCAGATCGGTGTCGAGCGCGCTGGTCGGTTCGTCGGCCAGCGTGAGGACCGGGTCGTGGACCGTCGCCGCGAGCACGGTGGCCCGCTGCAACATGCCGCCGGACCACTGGTGGGGCCGGTGGCGCGACCGCTCGGCCGGGTCGGGGATGCCGATGGCGGCCAGGCCGTCGTCGACCGCCCCGTCGGGCACCTCGATGCCGTGGGCGCTCCACGCCTCCTCGACGTGGTGGCGGACCCGGCGCAGCGGATCGCAGGCCGCGAACGGGTCCTGGGCGACGAACCCGATCGCCCGCCCGTACAAGCGCCGCCGCTCCCGCGGCGACAGGGCGAGCAGATCGGTGCCGTCGACGACGATGTGGCCGTCGACCTGCGCCGACGCCGGGAGCAGCCCCATGATCGCCCGCAGCAACGTGGTCTTGCCCGAGCCGGACGCCCCGACGACCGCGAGGCTCTCGTCGGCGTCGACGGTGATTGACAGCCCGGAGAGGGCCTCGTGACCGTTGCCGTAGGTCACGGACAGCTCGGCGACGTCGAGCGCGGCCCCGCTCACGCCCTTGCCCCCGGTTCGCTGACATCGCGCAGCGCGTCGGAGACGAGCGTGGCCGCGAGCACGGTGAGCATCAGCCCGGCACACGGCCCGATGATCTGGAACGGCGCGTAGGCCAGCGTCTCCCGGCTGTCGGAGAGCATCTTGCCCCACTCCGCGGTCGGTGGCTGGGCGCCGAGGCCGAGGAACGACAGCCCGGCGAGCGACACGACGGTCGTGCCCAGCCGGAGCGTCGAGGCGACCAGGACGAGCGACACCGCACCGGGCAGGACGTGGCCGAGCGCGACCCGCAGCGGGCCGGCGCCGGCCATCCGCGCGGCGATGACGTCGGGCCGCCGGCCGGCCCCGAGCGTGTGCGAGCGGGCCAGCTTCGCGAGCGACGCCCACCCGGTGGCCGACATGGCCAGCACGAGGTTGGCGAAGGTCGGCCCGAGCACCCCGACGATGGCGAGGGTGATGACCAGCGACGGTAGGCCGAGCACGGCGTCGGTCAGGCGGTTGAGGACGCCGTCGACCACGCCACCGGCGCTGCCCGAGAGCACGCCGACCACCAGCCCGATGACGGTGACGATGGCCATGACGATGAGCGCGGCGCCGAGCGACGTGCGGGCACCGACGAGGGTGCGGGCCAGCAGGTCGCGGCCCGCGCCGTCGGTGCCGAGGAGGTGGGCCCCGCCCGGCTCGGCCAGCTCGTTCGTGTAGTCGGGCTCGTTGGGGTCGGCCGAGACGAGCACCGGCCCGAGCACCGCGACGATGCCGATCGCCGCGAGCAGGACCACCCCGAACCGGCCGCCGCCGTGGCCCCACAGGCGTTGCCACAGGCCGGCCTCGGCCCGGGCCGGTCGCCACGCGAAGGTCCGGGGCCTGCGGAAGCGGTCGACCGCGGTCACCCGTCCTCCCGCCGTCGGGGGTCGAGCGTCGCGTTCACCACGTCGACGACGAGGCCGGCGACCACGAACGCGAGGATCGCGAGCATCACGAAGCCGACGACCACGGGCATGTCCCGGGACTCGACCGCCTGCACCGTGAACCGCCCGACGCCGGGCCACGTGAAGATGCTCTCGACGATCGGGGCGCCGCCGAGCAGGAACGCGATCTCGATGCCGATGACCGTCACGTACGGCGGCAGCGAGTTGGGCAGCTCGTGGACGAGCAGGCGTCGCAACCGGGTCGTGCCCCGGGCCCGGCTGACCAGCAGGAACGGCGCCGATCTCACCTCGAGCACGCTGGTGCGCAGGATGCGGGACCACGACGCGGCGGAGCCGACGGCCAGGGTGAGCGCCGGGAGCGCGACCGTGCCCCAGCTGCCGTCGGAGACGACCACACCGAACCCGGCCCGCACGACGACGAGGTCGAGCGCGATCACGCCGAGCATGAAGCTCGGCACGACGAGGAACACCAGGCTGATCGCCCGGGACACGTGGTCGGGCCACCGACCGGTCGCCCAGCTCGACGCGAGCCCGAGCACGAGGCTGAGCACGATCGCCGCCGCCAGCGCGGCGACCGTGAGCCGCAGCGTGGCCGGGAGCCGGGTGCCGAGCTCCTCGACGACCGACCGTCCGGTGCTCCACGACGTGCCGAGGTCGCCGCGCGCCATCCCCCTCAGGTGGTCCCAGAGTCGGACGAGCAGCGGGTCGTCGAGGCCGAGGGCCTCGCGCTGGGCGTCGATGTCGGCCTGGGTGATGCTCTCGCGGCCGGTGGCCCGGAGGATCCGCTCGGCGGGATCCCCCGGCGTCGCGGCGAGCAGGAGGAACGTGATCACCGCGCCGCCGAGGAGCGTCCCGAGCGCCTGGAGCGTTCGCCGGATGGCGACGACGACCACGGGCTCAGCTGGTCGGTGCGGTGGAGGCCGTCACCCACAGGTTGGCGACCGGCGTCTCGTAGCCCCGCCACTCGGCGTTGGTGACGACGGCCGGCTGGCGCATGATCGTCGCCGCCCACAGGCCGTTGTCGTGGATCACCTGCTGGATCTGCCCGAGCAGCTCGTTGCGCTCGCCCTCGTCGAACGTGGCGCTCAGCGTCTCGACCAGATCGTCCAGCTCGTCGTTGCTCACGCCCATGTAGTTCTGGTCGCCGCCGGTGACCAGGTCGCTGCGGAGGCCGTCCTCGGGGCTGAGGGCGAACGACAGGAGCGAGTCGCCGACGATCGCCGCGTCCCAGTCGTCACCCTCGCGGGCCTCGGTCAGGTCGGGAACGTCGGAGACCTCGACGTCGATGCCGACGTCGGCGAGCTGGGCCTGGATGGCGATGGCGATGGTGTTCGAGTCGGGCTGCTGGGGGTAGCTGAGCAGCCGCAGGGTGAGCGGCTCGCCGTCGCGCGTCCGGGTCCCGCCGTCGCCGGTCCAACCCGCGCCCTCGAGCAGCTCGGCGGCCAGGTCGAGGTCGGTCTCCTGGGTGTCGACGGCGTAGGGGAAGCTGTCGGCGAACACCGAGGTGGCGATGCTGGCCCGGCCGTCCATGACGTCGGTGGCGAGCTCCCGGTAGTCGATCGCCGCGAACAGGGCCCGGCGTACGTCGGTCTCGGCCCACGGCCCGGCGTTGCGCAGCTGGACCGAGAAGGTCGTGCCGGTGGGCTCGCCGGTCACGTAGAACGCGTCGTCGCGACCCTCGAGCGTCGTGCCGGCGTCGGTCGGCACGTAGAGGGCGATGTCCGCCTCGCCGTTCTGGACGGCCTGGATCCGCGACGTCGCCTCGGGCACGAACTTGATGGTCAGCGCCGACAGCGCCGGCGGACCGTCCCAGTAGTCGTCGACCGGCACCAGCTCGGCGGTCTGATCGTCGAGCGACGTCATGGTGTACGGCCCCGTGTAGAGGCCGAGGTCGATGAGCGCGGCGGGGTCGTCGCCCGAGGCGAGGAACTCCTCGTAGGCGGCGACGTCGAACACCGGGAGGTTCGACTCGTCGGCGAACACGTTGGCCAGGTTCGGCACCGGGGCCGTGGTGGTGAGGGTGAGCGTCGAGTCGTCGGTGACCTCGACCGCGTCGAGGTCGAGCGCGGCGGCGAACCCCTCGTTGTGCTCGTTCATGTACCCGATGAGCTCGACCAGGGCCTCGGCGTCGAGCGCGGTGCCGTTGTCGAACACGACGTCGTCGCGCAGGCCGAGCTCCCAGGTCGTCTCGTCGACGTTGGTGAGCGACTCGAGCACCCACGGGGTCGGCCGGCCGTCGCGCTCGGGGCGCATGAGGAGCTCGACGTAACCGAACTCCGGACCCCAGAACGAGTTGGCGAGCGGGTCGAGGTCGTCGATCCCGAAGCTCGTGGCGATGGTCAGCGTCGGCGCTTCGGAGGATCCGGACCCCGACCCCGATTCCGGCCCCGATGTCTCCGACCGTGCGTCCGCGTCGGCGTTGTCGTCGCCGTCGGAGCCGCAGGCGGCCGCACCGAGGGCGAGGGCCAGGATGGCGGCGGCGACGCGCGGGCGGGGGCCGGCGGTACGGGCGGAGGGGGTCACGATGAGCTCTCCTTCGGAGCGACTCCGGGCGAAGGCGCCCGTCGGGTGGTGACCCACCCCCGAGCGGCCCTTCCTCCGAAGACCGTCGACGATCCGAGCCAGGCGACCGGGCTCGTCCTCCGGCCGGAGCAGGAGGCATCACCGTTGCGGGACAGCGCCGGGGTCTCACCGGACTTCGCTGGACGACGAACCACTCCGGCGATGCCGGAGCGGCCGAGAACCTACCGCACCTGCCCGAGGCGGCAAAGCGGAGCGCGACCAGGGCGGTCAGGCGTCGGGAGCGGAGTGGACGATGGCGACGTGGTCGAGCACGGTCCGCTCGATCGGCGATCCTCCCCGCTCGGCGCCGGGCGTCGAGCCCGGCTGGCGGGTCCAGCGCCGCCACAGCTGCCCGCCATCGAAGGTCACGACGGTCGCACCTGCGGCGACCGGGTGGTCGGCCATCGACCAGCGGGAGCCGTCGCGCACGAGCGTCCAGCTCACGCCCGGTGGCTCAGCGGCGACGGTGATGACCTCGGCGTCGACGGTCGAGCGCGCCAGCGCGTGGGGCAGGCCGCGGGCGAACACGTCGAGGACGGTTCCGAGGTCGGGGAGGCCGCCGGGTTCCGCGCCGACGGCGTCGCGCAGCTGGCGCTCGTGGACCCAGTACTCGGTGACGTCGCGAGCTGCGTCGAACCATGCCGGCGCCGGGTCGACACCGGCCCACGACACGCCGAGGCTCGGGGCGTCGAGCGGCTGGCCGGCCCACACCGCATCGTGGGCCGGGCCCGCGGCCTCCAGCATCTCGACGAGCAGCTGCGGGCTGAGCCGTCGGCACCCGGTCACCCACTCGCCGTTGACCCGGTCGATGAACGTCGGGAGCGCCTCACCGGTCCGGGGCGCGGCCCGGAACCCACCGTCGCGGGCGCCGCTGATCCGCCCGACGACATCGCCGAGGACATGGGCGACGAGGTCGGCGACGTCCCAGCCGTCGCACGCGGTCGGCCGAGCCCAGTCAGCGCTGTCGAGCGACCGCAGGAACGCGAGCAGCGTCTCCCGTTGCGGCGCGAACACCCCACGCAGGTCGACGGGCGGCCCGAGCTGGTCGACGGTGACGTCCATGGGCCCACCGTGCCACGTGCGCACCATCGGCCCGGCGCCGATTCCCGCTCCACCGGTTCAGGTCGCGGCGACCGACAGGTAGTGGCTCTCGATCTCGTCGATGCGGCGGGCGAGCTCCGATGCGGTGCCGCCGAGCTCGATCCGGCCGCGGCGCATCACGTAGGCCCGGTCGGCGTAGCGCAGCGCCTTGCGCACGTGCTGCTCGACGAGCAGCACCGCGGTGCCGCGCTCGTCCGCGGCTTGTCGCACCGCGCCGAGCAGCCGCTCGACGACGAGGGGCGCCAGGCCCATCGACAGCTCGTCGGCCAGGAGCACCCGGGGGTGGCGGGCCAGCGCCCGCCCGAGGGTCAGCATCTGCTGCTCGCCGCCCGAGAGGAGCCCGCCCCGGACGTCCAGGCGCGACGCGAGCTCCGGGAAGAGCCCGAGGACCTCGTCCACGTCCACGTGGCCGACCCGCAGGTTGTCCCGGGTCGACAGGCCCATGAACACCGACCGCTCCTCGGTGACGAACATCAGCCCGTGCTTCGCCCGGCGATGCAGCGGTGCCTTCGTGACGGTGCCGTCGAGCTCGACCTCGCCGTCGAGCGGTGGGATCTCGCCGGCCAACGTCAGCAGCGTCGTCGTCTTGCCCGCGCCGTTGGCGCCCAGCAGCGCGACGATCTCGCCGGGTCGGACCTCGAGGTCGATGTCGTGGATCACCGCCTGTGGGCCGTACCCGGCGGTGATGCCCCTCGCCGCGAGGACGACGTCGGTCGCGGCCACGGCGTCGGGGCGGCCCGGCCGGCCGAGGTCGAGGCTCATCGGTTCGTTCCCGTCGTCGGGGCGGTGGCGGCGTCGTCCCGGTCGGCCGTGACGGTTTCATCGGTCGAGCCGAGTCTGTTGGTCGATGTCGATGTCGATCTCGATGCCGATGGTGCGGTCACGGTGTCGGTGCGAAGGTCGACCGCGGGCTCGTCGGCGCCCGCGTCATCGCCGAGGTAGGCGGCGATCACCGCCGGGTCCCGCCGCACCTCGTCGGCGGTGCCCTCGCTGATGCACCGGCCGAAGTCCAACACGACGATCTCGTCGCACACGCCCATCACGAAGTTCATGTCGTGCTCGACGAGGAGCACGGCGATGCCCCAGTCGTCGGCCAGGCGGCGCACCAGGTGGGCGAGCTCGGCGCTCTCGTTGTCGCCGAGGCCGGCCGCGGGCTCGTCGAGCAGCAGCACGCTGGGGCGGGTCGCCACCGCCCGGGCGAGCGCGAGCAGCCGTCGTTGGCCGTAGGGGAGGTCCTGGACGTGGCGGTGGAGGTCATCGGTGAGCTGGAACTCGCGCACCGCGGCGACCACCTCGCCGCTGAGCGGGTCGTCGACCGGCCAGAACAGGTCCCGCAGGTACGACCATCGGTCACGCGGGTCGGACGCGGCCCGGAGGTTGTCGTGGACGGTGGCGTCCTCGAACAGCTCGAGCGACTGGAACGAGCGGCTCAGGCCGGCCCGCGCCCGGGCCGTCGTCGACAAGCCGACGAGCTCGCGGCCATCGAGGCGGACGCTGCCGGCGTCGGCGCGGGTGAAGCCGGTGATGGCGTCGATGGCCGAGGTCTTCCCGGCGCCGTTGGGCCCGATCAGTCCGAGCACCTTGCCGGGCTCGACGCGCAACGAGAGGTCGTCGACCGCGGTGACCCCGCCGTAGCGCACGGTCAGGCCCGACACGTCGAGGCGCATCGGCGGCACCGGTCGTCGCTCCTCGTCGGCGAGCACGATCGGCGTCGGCGGACGGGTCAACGCCCGGGCGACACCACGGGGCAGGCGCGTCGCCAGCCCCCGGAGCTGGACCGTCGCCTCCCGGGCGATGCCGTCCTGGTTCTGGAGCACGAGCAGGATGAGGATCCCGCCGCCGATCAGCTGGATGTACTCGTCGAGCCCGGAGAAGATCGCGTTGGAGAGCTGGGCGCCGAGCGACCCGGGCGCCAGCGTCGAGCCGAACAGCGGCCCGACCAGGAAGCCGATCCCGCCGACGAACGCCCAGCCGACCGCGGTGATCGACGTGAAGTTCGAGAACTCCGTCCCGTAGATGATGACGTCCTTGCGGAACGCGAGGAGCGTGCCGCCGAGGGCGGCGATGCCCGCGGAGAGCGCGAAGGCGTAGACCTTGGCGCCCGGCACGCTGATGCCGAGCGCGGCCGCGGCCCGCTCGTTCGTGCGCACGGCCAGCAGCCGCCGCCCCGCCCGACCCCGCCGCAGGTTCGCCACCATCAGCGCGACCGCGATGAACACGACCATGCACACGATGGCGTACCGGCCGGGGTGGGCGATGGCGTTCACGTCGATGCCGAACAGGCTCGGCTTGCCGATCGTCGTGCCCGCGAACCCGCCGACGAAGCGGCCGTTGTTGAACACCATCAGCTCGATCGCCGAGCCGAGCCCCAGGGTGACGATCGCCAGGTTGATGCCCCGCGCCCGCACCGCGGGCAGCGCGAACAGCGCTCCGACCGGGACGGTGGCGATCGCACCGGCGAGCAGCGCGGGCAGGAACGGCCAGCCGGCGGCGTCGACGAGACGCCCGGCGATCAACGCCCCGAACCCGGCGAGCGCGAACTGGCCGAGCGACAGCTGGCCGGCGTAGCCGGTGATGACCACGACCGACAGCAGCACCAGCCCGAGCGCGAACGTCGTGACGAACGCGTCCTGCCACCGGGGCGGCACGAGCTGGACCACGACGACGGTCGCGACGGCGGCGACGACGATCGCCACCGGCCGGATGCGCCCGCTGCCCACCGCGGGCAGCCGCTGGAGGAAGTAGTCGCGCAGCGGGAGCGCCTGGCCCCGCAGCAGCATCCACCCGATGATCACGGCGAACGGCAACGAGCTCGACACGCCGGGCGTGGTCACGAACCGGGTGAGCACCGTCTGGCCGATGCCGATGGCGACACCGGCCGCGAACGCCACCGGGAACGACCGGAACCCGGCGACCAGCGCCGCGGCCATCGCCGCCAGGACCAGGTTGGTCATCGTGACCACCTGGAGCTGCACGATCGGGGCGATGAGGATGGCGGCGAGCGCGGCGAGCGCGGAGCCGATCGCCCAGTTGGCGGTGGCGATCCGGTCGGGCGACAGGCCCAGCGAGGACGCCGAGCGCTCGTTCTCCGCGACGGCGCTCGTCGCCATGCCGAAGGTGCTGAACCGGTAGAGCGCCCACAACCCGACGCTGAACACCGCGGCGATGCCCAACAGGATGAACCGGTCGACCGAGATGCTCACGCCGAGCGGCTCGACCGCCGTCGTCGGCAGCTCCGACTCGACGAAGGTGATGCGCGAGCCGTAGCGCAGCACCGCGGCGGCCTGGAGCACGATCAGCACGCCGAGGGTGGCCACGATGCGGGCCAGCGGCGACGCCCGCCGCAGCTGGCGCATGATCAGCAGGTGGGTGAGCGCACCGATGACGGCGCCCACCGCGATGCCGACCGCCCACGACACGACGACGCTCTGGCCGTGCGTCACCCGCGTCTCCCACGCGGCGTACGCGCCGACCATGCCGATCGCGCCGTGCGCGAAGTTCAGCACGCCCGAGCCGCGGTAGACGACGAGCAGGCCCTGCGACGCCAGCGAGTACAGCGCGCCGAGGCCGAGGCCCAACAACGCGAACCGAAGGACTTCCATGTTCCGGCACCTCCCGGGGACCGGTCGGGGGCGGTCGCCCGGTGGCGCGTGGCGCCACCGGGTCGACCACCCGGGGCCTCAGCCCATCGGGTTCCCGTCGATGGGGCCGGTCATGTCGTAGCTCTGGTCGTCGAGCGGGGTGAGCACGCCGTCACTGATCTCGTCGAAGAACACGGTGCGGTTGAAGATGCGGGGGAAGTCCCCGCCGTAGCCGTCCCACGGGGTGCTCAGGTCGAGGATCGGGACCATGCCCCCGGTGTCGAGCTCGGTGGTGTTGTTCGCGGCCTCGAAGAAGCTCGCCGCGCTCACCTCGCCGTCCATGCCCTCGACGATGTCCACGAAGGCGGTGTAGGCGGTCCAGGTGCCGAGGCCGGCCAGGCTGTTCCAGTCGAGGTCCGGCGCGTCGTACTCGTCGAGCGCGCCGCGGTAGTCGTCCCACACCGGCGCCGAGATGTTCGGGTACGAGTTCGAGACGATGGCGTTCTCGGTGACCTCGGGGAACTGCTCGGCGATCTTGCCGTTGAGGTTGCCCTGGAGCCCGTAGATCCGCTGGTCGGCGCCGGCCGCCATCATGGCCGGGAACCACGTCGCCCAGTTCGAGTCCGAGATGCCGCCGGCGATGCAGTCGGTGCCGTCGCTGATCGCCTGGGCCACCTGGGCGCTGTAGTCCTGGGCCTCGAGTGGGATCTTGACCACCCGCACCGCGTCGGGGTCGCCGCCACCGACCTCGTAGCCGTTGAGGAACGCCGGGTGGGCCGCGTCGCCGGCCGGGATGTCGACGTAGACGACGACCGGGTTCTCGCAGCCGTCCTGGGCCATCTTCCAGCCGTTGCCGGTGCCCTGGGCCGGGAAGAGCGAGCCGAGCGGGAACGAGTTCGGGCTCGTGAACTCCTGGGCGACGAGCGGGCAGCACGCGCCGAACCAGGTGAGGTCGTTCTCCTCGAGCACCGGGATGATCCGGCTCGCGTCGAACACGAACGAGCCGACGACGGCCACGACCTCCTCCTCGACGGCCTGACGGGCGCAGTTCGCCGCCTCGTTCGGGTCACCCCGGTCGTCGCACGTGATCACCTCGAGCGGGCGCCCGGCGACGCCGCCGCGATCGTTGAGCCACTGCTCGTAGACCTCGGCTGCGGCGGGGATGTTCGGGTCGGGCGGCAGGTTGGTGTTGACCGGCGCGATCGTCATGACCTTGACCGGCTCGCCCTCGGGCGCCGCGGCCGCGCTCTCGCCGTCGTCATCGGCGGTGGCGTCGTCTCCGGCGGTGTCGTCGGCCGCATCGTCCGTGGTGTCGTCGCCAGCTGCGTCGTCGGCTGCGGTGTCGTCGGTCTCGGCGGCGGACGGTGCGTCGTCGTCATCGTCGCCGCACGCGGTGGCGACGAGCGCCAGCACCGCGAGCACGGCGACCATGCACCGCAGGCCCCGCGATCCCCATCGCCCGCGACGCCGGCCGTGGCCGGCCGGTAAGGCGCGTCGAACCTCGATGTCCCCCATGTGGTTCCTCCCCCTCGTCCGCATCCGGCGGGAGCCGGCGTGCGGTGCTGTGCACTTGCGCTCGGTGCGGCCACCGGGGCGGGGCGATCGCCGCCTGCGCCGGTGCCCCTCGATCGATGTCGGCGACGGTGGCGCGTCGGTGCGACCGTCGACCGCCGGGGGTTGATGACTTCCGTGGAGCGTGCCCGGCCACTGCGGCCGGGCACCCTCCGTGGGTGCTCAGGCCAGCTTGAAGCCCTCGTACCCCTTGGCCGCGACCTCGTCGCAGCGCTCCCGGTACGGGCCGACCCCACCGATGTAGGGCAGGAACACCCGGGGCTTGCCGGGCACGTTGGCGCCCATGTACCAGGAGTTGGCCAGCGGGTAGAGCGTCTCGTCGCCCAGCTCGTTCGAGTGCTCGACCCAGGCGGTCACCGCTTCGGGCGTGGCGTCGATCATCCGGTAGCCCTGGTCACGCAGGTACGTGATGCACTCGGCGATCCAGTCCACGTGCTGCTCGATCGACACCATCATGTTCGACAGCACCGACGGGCTCTGGGGCCCGGTCACCGTGTAGAAGTTCGGGAACCCGGCCACCGCGAGCCCGAGGTAGGTGGTCGGGCCGTCCTTCCAGGCGTCCTTCAGGCTCACCCCACCGACGCCCCGCACGTCCACGTTGACCAGCGACCCGGTCATGGCGTCGAAGCCCGTGGCGTAGACGATGGCGTCGAAGTGCATCGACTCGTCGGACGTGTCGATGCCCTCGGGCGTGATCGCCGTGATCGGTGTGCGCCGGATGTTGACCAGCCACACGTTCGGTCGGTTGAACGTGGCGTAGTAGTCGGTGTCGAGCGTCGGTCGCTTCGTGCCCACCGGGTAGTCCTTGGGGCACAGGTCCTCGGCGACCTGCGGGTCGTCGACGATCTCGCGGATCTTCGAGCGGATGAACTCCGCAGCCGTGTCGTTCGCGGCCTTGTCGAAGAGGATGTCGCCGTACGCCCCGATCAGGGCGACCAGGTTCCCCGCTTCCCAGCCCGCCTGGTAGGTGCGGTTGCGCTCGTCCTAGCGCACCTCGAGCGCCGACCGCTCGTCGCCGACGACCGGGATCCCGAAGAACGACTCGCGGGCCTCCTGGCGGTACGCCGGATAGGTCGCCTTGCGATCGGCGACCTCGTCGGCCTCGAGCGGCCGGTTGCCCGCCGGCATGGAGAAGTTGGGCGTCCGCTGGAACACCGTGAGGTGCTCGGCCTGCTCGGCGATGAGCGGGATCGACTGGATGGCCGACGACCCGGTCCCGATCACCGCGACGCGCTTGCCGGTGAAGTCGACGCCCTCGTGGGGCCACAGCGACGTCTGATACGTCTCGCCCCGGTAGCTCTCGATCCCCGGGATCTCGGGCAGCTTCGGCGTCGACAGCGTGCCGACCGCCATCACCACGTGCTGGGCGCTGACGACGTCGTCCCGACTCGTCCGCACGATCCAACGGTCTTCGAGCTCGTCCCAGCGCATCCCGTCGATGCGGGTCTCGAACTGCATGTCCGGCCACAGGTCGAAGCGGTCCGCGATGTGGTTGGCGTAGCGCAGGATCTCGGGCTGGGTGGCGTACTTCTCCTCCCAGACCCACTCCTGCTCGAGCTCGGGATCGAACGAGAACGAGTAGTCCATGCTCGTCACGTCGCAGCGCGCGCCCGGGTACCGGTTCCAGTACCACGTGCCCCCGACCCCGCCCGCGGCGTCGTACACGCGGGCGCTGAAGCCCAGTCCGCGCAGCTTGTGGAGCATGTACATGCCGGCGAAGCCGGCTCCGACGATCACGACGTCGTAGCGGGCCGTGATCTCGTCGCGCGCCGCGCGCGCGGTCTGCAGATCCGTCATGCCGTTCCCCCCCTGGTGTGGCCGACGACCTCGCCGAGAAGGTATCGCACGTTACTAGGTCAGTCCAACTATCGGTGTGTCCAGTTATTGAAAACAGGACAATCTGTTTTGCTGAAACCGTTCGATTGCGTGCGGAGAGTGGTCACAGTGGATCCGCCGGGGGTTCTCAGGCGGTTCGCAGGTTCGTCCGCCACGGTCGATTCACCACTCTTCGCGGCGACGACCTCAGGAGCCACCGTGCCCGGCCACAGCGACCTCCCGGAACAACTCCCGAACCATCCCCCGACGGCGCCCCCGCCCGGGCCGCCGATCGCTCCGGATGACGAGACGGTGCCGACGCCCGGCCCGCCGCCGATCCCCGGCGTGGACGAGCACGTGGCCGACGGTGGGCGCCCGGGCCGCCGCCGGCTGTTGGCCGCCGGCGTCGTGGCCATCGCCGCAGTCGCGCTCGGCGCCACGTTCGTCGGGCTGCGGGGCACGGGTGACGACGGCGGAGCGGTCGGCCCAGCCGACGACCAGATCGCCGTCGCGGACGACGCGACCGATGGGACCGACGAGGTGACCGACACAACGACCGGCGCGACCGCCGAGGAGTCGCCGTCGGCCGTCCCGGCGGACGGCACCGACCCCGATGGCGCGGGAGCGTTCCCCGGCGGACCGGGCGGTCGTGGCCGTGGTGCCGGCGGCGCCGGCGGCGTGCCCGCTCCCGGCGGCGTTGGAGGCCCGGGCGGCGCCGGCAGCGACTCGTTCCAGCAGCTCGACCCCGGGACCGACGGCGGCTGAGCCCCCGGCGCGGCCCCTCCCTTGCCTGCTCCCGTTGGCGCACCGGCCGGCGCACGGCCGGTTGGGTCGGTGCGCGGCGCTCAGTCCGCGGCGGTCAGGTGCAACAAGACGGCGGACTCGGGGTGGAGCGCCGGCGGTTGGATGCCCACCGCAGCGAGTGCCGCGCCGCTCAGGGTGAGGCCCTCGGCCAGCCACACCGGCTCGCTGCGGGTCGGTGCCCGCAACGAACCGGGTGGGGGGAGCCGCAGCTCGGCGACCCGGTAGCGGCGGGTCGGGTCGAGGCCGGGCAGGGTCAGCGGGGGAGGGGTCAGGCTCGGCGCCGTCGCCACCACCGCGAACGACACGACGGCCTCGGACCGGTCCGCGGCGTAGACGCCGTGGGCGACGTAGGCAGGGTCGGTGTCGAAGCGGACGACGTCGCCGCCGTGGAGCAGCGGACGCAGGCGCTTGTGCAGGGCGACGACCTCGGCGACCGCGTCGAGCTCGGCGTCGTCCAGCTCGAGCAGGTTCAGCTCCAGCCCGAGGTGGCCGAACATCGCCGTGGCGGCCCGGAAGGCGAGGGTGTGGCGCCGCGCCGTGGTCGCCGATCGCTCCGCGCCGAGGTGGGCGCCCATCACCTCGGGCGGGATCAGCATCGAGGCGCCGCGCTGGATGGTCTGGCGCTCGAGGGCGTCGTTGCAGTCGCTCGTCCACACACGCACGGTGCGCCGCAGGACCTCGTGGTCGATGCGGGCGCCACCCGACGAGCAGCTCTCGATCTCGACGTCGGGATGGCGGGCGCGCAGCTCGTCGAGCAGCCGGTAGACGGCCCGGGTCTGGGCATGGGTGCCCGCGGCGCCGTCGGCACCGCTGCCGGCGATGTGGTCGCGGTTCATGTCCCACTTCACGAACGAGATGTCGTGATCGGTGAGGAGCGCGTCGAGCTGGCCGAGGACGTGGGCGAACGCGTCGGGCCGGGCGAGGTCGAGCACGAGCTGGGTCCGGGCGAGGGGCGGTTCGTAGCCGTCGGTGGTGAGCGCCCAGTCGGGGTGGGCCCGGTACAGGTCGCTGTCGGGGTTGACCATCTCGGGCTCGACCCAGATCCCGAACTCCATGCCCAGGCCGCGCACGTGCTCGATGAGTGGCGCGAGCCCGTTCGGGTGGGCGTCGGGGGAGACCCACCAGTCGCCGAGGCCGGAGGTGTCGTCACGGCGGGACCCGAACCAGCCGTCGTCGAGCACGAACCGCTCGGCCCCGACCCTCGCCGCCCGGGTCGCCAGGTCACGCAGCCGTCGGGCGTCGTGGTCGAAGTACACGGCCTCCCACGTGTTCACCAGCACCGGCCGCGGCGTCGTGGGGTGGTCGGGCCGCGCCCGCAGGTGGCGGTGGAACCGCTGGGTGGCCGCGGTGAGGCCGGCGCCGCTGTGCACCGCGACGACCTCCGGGGTCCGGTACGACTCGCCGGGCGCGAGGCGCAGCTCGCCGGGGTGGGCCAGCTCACCGAGCTGGAGGTACCGGCGCCCGTCGGGGAGCCGCTCGGCGACGATGGCGTGGTTGCCGCTCCACGCCAGGTGGGCGCCCCACACCTCGCCGGTCCACTCCGCGTACCCGGTGGTGCCGGCGAACAGGAGCGGTGGGTGCTCGTGGGAGGTCCGCCCCCGCCGGTTCTCGACCGACACCGCGCCGTGGGGCCACGGGGTCCGCACCGGCTGGAGCTCGCGGGTCCACCGGCCGGTGAACGAACCGATCTCACCGGCCCGTTCGGGCACCGGCAGCGTGAGCGTCAGGGCGTCGAGCGAGTAGTCGTCGGGGCCGGTGTTGGTCACCTCGGCCCACATCACGAGGGCGTCGTCGAGCTCGAGCACCACGGTGAGCGTGAGCTCGGCGACGTCGTCGCGGGCGGTCACCCGCAGGCGTGAGCCGGTGACCTCGTGATCGACCGGCGCGAACCGCGGCGCCCACGCGCGCCCGCCGGGGCGGGACCCCCGCAGGCCGGGCCGGCCGGTGAAACCCGAGCCGTGCTCGGGAACGAGCGCCACCGGGGCGATGGCGTCGGCCGAGCCGAACACGAGTGGTCGGTCGAGCGCCCGGGCCAGGGCATCAGCGTCGTCGTCGGCGAGCGGCGCGCCCCAGTGGACGATCGTCGGGGTGCCGGAGTCGACGTCGACGACGACGTCGTGGTCGCGGCCGTGGAGGTGGATCACGCAGGGGCTCCGTCAGCGTTGCGGGCGCGGGTTGGGGGAGGAGGCCGGGGGGCCGCCCCGGGGCGGGGGGCGGCCGCCCGCCGGGGGGGGCCCCCCCCGGCGG
>JAXHUH010000351.1:0-12088 GCA_034211175.1 Actinomycetota bacterium | reverse complement strand
GATCGAGCCGCCCGCCGACCCGGCCGAGGAGGCCGGAGACCGCGAGCGGCTCGATCGTGGGGCGAGCCTGCCGTTCGTGCCGTTCCTGGCCGCCGGCGCGCTCGTGGCACTGCTCGTGGGTGCGGGTTGAGGAGGGGGAGCGGCGACGTGACGGCGGGGGCGACGACCACGGGGCGGCTCGGCCGCCGGGGGGCGGACCGGGCCACGAGGACGGGTGTCGGCCCCCGTGCCCGACGTGCGCGGCGGTGCCGCGGCGGCCGGGGGGCCGCCGCGGTCGAGACCGCGCTGGTCCTGCCGCTGCTGTTCACGCTGCTGTTCGGCATCATCGACCTCGGGCTCACGTTCCGGCTGTCCAACGCCATGTCCAACGCCGTGCGCACGGGCGCGCGGGCGTCGGCCGCCGCGCCCCGCACACCCGGGTTCGAGCAGCTCGCGCTCGACGCGGTGCTGCGCGGCACCGACGACCTGGGCAACGGCGCCCTCGACTACCTGGTCGTGTTCCGCGCCGAGCCCGACACCGGGCTCCCGGTCGGCGGCGACATCGAGTCGTGCACCGTCGACTGCTTCCGCTTCGACGTCGACGACGTGACCGGCGCGCTCGTGCCCGTGCTCGGCCCGTTGTGGTCCTACCTCGACCAGATCGCCTGCAGCGGGGACGACACCGACCTCCTCGGTGTCTACGCCCGCGGTCACCACGACCTCGCGTTCGGCCTGCTCGGTGAGTCGGTCACGGTGACCGAGACCGCGGTCGTGCGCCTCGAACCGACCAACGAACCGGGACTGTGCCCGTGAACCCCGACCCCCCGAACCACCCGGAACGAGCACCGGGCCGGCCCGACCGGCGACGCGACGGCGCCGCGCACGTCGACCCGCCGGGTGCGCCGCCCGGTCCCGGTGCCGGGCCCGCGGACGACGGCGGCCAGACGCTGCTGATCGTCGCGCTCGTGCTGGTGGTCCTGTCGGTCAGCGTCGGCTTCGCGGTCGACCTCGGGCTGCTCAACCGGCGGGCCGGCCAGGCCCAGCAGGCGGCCGACGCCGCCGCGCTCGCGGTCGCGGTGGTCGCCGCCGAGACCACCGACCCGACCCTGCTCGAGGAGGAGGCCGTCGAGCTGGCGCTCGCCAACGGCTTCGACGGCCTCGATCCCGACGTCGGCGTCGAGGTCGAGGACCTGGGCGACGGCCGGGTGCGGGTCGTCGTCACCGAGCAGCGCATCCCGATGCTGTTCCTCGGCGGCCTCGTCGGCGACCGGTCCGTGCAGCGCTCGGCGGTCGCCCGCTTCGCCGGGTGTGGCCGGTGCGAGCTCACCCTGCCCCTGCGGGCGCCGCTCGACGCGGTCGACGTGTCGGGCAGCGGGGACGGGTTCGTGCCCATCCCGGTGGGCGAGCGGATCTTCGCCATCAACCACAAGACCCGTCCGGGCGCCAAGGTCCTGATCTGCATCGATCGGCTCACCAACGCCCCGTGCCCCGGCTACCCGAAGGCGTTGACCTCCGTCGCCGGCTCCGGGGGCACGTGGGGCGACATGTACACCAACGTGACGCCGACCGCCGTCGCCATCGGCGCCCGCATCTACTACGCCGGCCAGCGCGAGCTCGACGCCGGGGTCGGCTGCTGGAACACCGCGACCGACACGAGCTGTGGCTACGTGCCGCTGGCGCTCCTGCCCGCGCTGTCCAACCAGCAGTTCTCGGTCCGCGTCGGCGGGCCCGTCGTCGTCGACGGCGACCTGTACCTGATCAGCGACGACCTGCGGGTCCACTGCGTTCGGGTGCCGGAGCTGTCCCCGTGCCTCGGCTACCCCCGCGCCTCGGGGCTGGCCGCGGCCGGCCTGCCACCGCTGGTGCCGCTCGGGGGCAAGTCCCCGCCGATCGACATCCAGGTCGTCGGCAGCCGCCTGTACGCCGTGCAGCAGTACGAGTCGACCCACACCCTCGGGGCCGTCGTCGTCGAGCCCGGCGGTCGGCTCCACTGCTTCGACACCGCGCTCGACGCGCCGTGCCCCGGCTTCGGCGGCGGCACGGGCCACGTCACGACGATGGGCCTCTCCGGCAGCGGCGCCGCCGGGCAGCTGTTCGTGCGCCGGGACACGTCCGCCCAGCCCGACGGGGTGTGCGTGAACCGCTATGACCGCCACGAGTGCTTCGGGCTCGACGGCGCCCCGCTCGAGCCGGTCGCCGGCCTCGGCGCGCTCATCCACGGCACCAACTTCGACGTGTACCGCGAGCTCGATCTCGGTGGACGCACGTTCTTCCCCGGCGGCTACCTGAAGCACAGCACGATCTGCTGGGACTGGACGACCGCCTCGGGCTGCGGCACGACCGTGTGGGGCGCGACGGGCGACTACGGCTACGCGCTCGACGGCGACTGCTTCATCGGCCTCGGCCACCACGCCGTGTTCTGGTCGTTCGACCAGGAGTTCGAACGACCGTGCGCCGACGCCAGCGTCGAGGGCGAGCTCGAGCTTCGACCGTGCGCGTGCCGTGACGGCGAGACCCGGTGGGCCGATGTCGTGCTGCGCGGCGCCGACCTGGCGCCGGGCGTCGACTTCTCGTCGTTCGTGGTCACGTTGCGCAACGCCGCCACCGGTGAGCTCATGGCCAGCCTCGACCTGCTGGGCGGCGACGGCGCCGTCGACCTCACCTTCCTCGATCCCTCGGTCGATCGGTTGGCGGTCACCGTCGACGCCGAGGCCGTCGGGGACCACGCGTGGCGCGACGGGGAGCCGCCCGTCCTCGCCTTCCACATCGGCGACCGGCCGGTGCTGGTGGAGTGACGTCGCGCCACCGACCGGGCCGGCTCCGGGTCGCCCCGGCGGATCGGTGGCCACCGCACGCAGCGGCACCGAACGGCGATAGGGTCGCGGCCGTGGAGCCGCTCGCGGTCACCGTCCCCGCCGCCGTCGGGTTGATCGGGGCGCCCGCCGACCAGCTCGGTGGGCGCGTCCTCGGGCTCGCGCTCGCGAACTACCGGGCCTGGGCGCACCTCGAACCGGCCGAGGGCATCACCATCCGCAGCGACGACGACGAGCCCGCGTGGCGCTCGGTCCAGGAGCTGTCCGACGAGGTCGACCGCTACGGCCACATCGGCTCGCAGCGCCTCGTCACCGCCGCGGTGCGCACCGTCAACCGCCATGCCCGCCGCCTCGGGGCGTCGGTGTCGCGTCAGGGCTTCCGGCTGCGCTACGGCAGCGACATCCCCCGCCAGGTCGGCCTCGGGGGCTCGACGGCGCTGATCGTGGCCGTCCAGGACGTGGTGTGCCGCCACCTCGGCGTCGAGGTCGACCCGCTCGTACGCCCGACGCTGGCCCTCGCCGCCGAGGCCGACGAGCTCGGGCTCGTCGGCGCGCCGCGCACGAGCGTCATCCAGGTCCTCGGCGGCGTCGTCGCCATGGACTTCGAGCCCGATCGCACCGAGGCGGTCGACGGCCTCGGCCACGGGCGCTACGACCCGGTCGACCCCTCGGGCCTGCCGCCGCTGTTCGTCGCCCACCTCGCCGCGGCGGCCGCCGCCGATGACTCCGCCCGCCGGGAGCTGCGCACCCGGTGGGAGCGGGCGGACGGCAGCGTCGCCGAGATCGCCCGGCGGCTGTCGGGGCTCGCGGCCGAGGCCCGCGCCGCGGCGAGCTGGCGCGATCCGGGCCGCCTGGCGGCGCTGATCGACGCGTCCGCCGATCTCGCCGGCACGTTGACCATGCCTGCCGACCTCACGCTGATGATGCTGGAGGAGGCCCGCGACCTCGGCATCGCGGCGACGCCGGTCGGCAGCGGCGCCATCGTCGGCGCCTACGAGGACGACGCGGCGTTCGACGCCGTGCGGTCCCGACTCGGTGAGCTCGGCGCCGAGGTCCAGCGGGTCGAGGTTGCCGAGCCGCTGCACCAGCTCGCGGTGACCGGCGGCCCGCCCGTGGGCGACGGCCCCCGCCCGATCCACGACCGCTGAAGCGCACCGGCCCCACCGCGCCCGCCCGCGTTCGTCCACACCTCCCCGAACTGGTCCCCACGCGATGCCGCCGGTGGCACGTCTCGCGGTCCAGAACGAACTGGTCCCCACCGAGTGCCACGGGTGGCACGTCTCGCGGTCCAGAACGAACTGGTCCCCACGCGATGCCGCCGGTGGCACGTCTCGCGGTCCAGAACGAACTGGTCCCCACGCGATGCCGCCGGTGGCACGTCTCGCGGTCCAGAACGAGGCGGGCGGTCGGTTTTCGGGTCGCGACGGGCGGTTGTGCAAGGGTGAGGCCACCGATGCCGCACCGGCGAGTGGTCGCCGGAGGAGGGGAGCGGATGAGCGTCGACGAGTTCCCGGTCGAGGCCGGGCACATCCTCATGTTCGCCCGGGCCGTGGGTGACCCGAACCCGATCTACGCCGATGCGGCCTACGCCGCGTCGAGCGAAGTCGGCTCGATCATCGCCCCGCCCACGTTCGCCCAGTCGAGCGCCCAGTTCGACCCGGACTACCCGCTGCGCCCGAAGATCGGCCAGCCGTGGTTCGGCTCGGGCCGCGAGGCGACGGGCGCCGTGCGCTCGTCCGGCGGTTCGTCGGGCGACGGCGATGCCGAGGGTGGCGAGAAGAAGAGCGGCGCCGCGGCCGGTGGCCTGCACGCCGAGCAGCACTTCGAGTACCACCGCCACCTCCGCCCCGGCGACGTGCTCACCGCCACGGTCCGCCCCGGGGAGAGCTGGACGAAGGAGGGCCGCCGCGGCGGTCGCCTGCACTTCAGCGAGACGGTGACCGAGTACCGGGACCAGTCCGGTGAGCTGGTGATCACCGCCCGGGGCATCGGGGTCCGCACCGAGCGGGTCATCGACGAGGCGTGAGGGGAGCGACGATGTCGAACGTCACGAAGCTGACCGCGAGCACCACGAAGGTCGGCGAGACCTACGAGCAGGTCGTCGTCGACGACCTCAAGCGCACCCAGATCGTCCAGTACGCCGGCGCCTCCGGTGACTACAACCCGATCCACACCGACGAGCGCTTCGCGACCGAGGTCGCCGGGTACCCGTCGGTCTTCGCCCACGGGATGCTCACCATGGGCATGACCGGCCGCCTGGTCACCGACCTCGTCGGCGACGGTCGCCTCACCCGCTACGGGGTCCGCTTCGTGGCCCAGGTGTGGCCCGGCGACACGCTGACCGCCACGGCCGAGGTGACCGACCTGCGCAACGAGGACGGCCGCGACGTGATCGATCTGGCGATCACCACGGTCAACCAGGACGGCGTGAAGGTACTCACCGGCTCGGCCTCCGCGGTCATCGACCCCTGAGCGCGACGCCCACCCGCCGCCACCCCGCCGCCATACGTACCCGAACTGGTCTACCGAATCGACGCCCGTAGCGCAGATCGGTAGACCAGAACGGGGTGGTCGGGTGGCGGGGCGGTGGCCGGTGGTCGGCGGGCGTCGGGGTGGTGGCGGCGACCGCTACCGTGGGCCGCCCGAGCGCCGAGTGGGGACTGCCACGTGGATCGTCCGCTTCTGCACATCACGACCCGGTCGGCGTGGGGCGACGCCCGGGCCGCCTACCGGGCCGCCTCGCTCGACGACGAGGGGTTCATCCACTGCTCGTGGCCCCACCAGGTCGTGGCGACGACCGAGCGGTGGTACGCCGATGCGGACGACCTCGTCCTGCTGGTCATCCAGCCCGATCGCGTCCGCCCCGTGCTCCGTGAGGAGGCGTCGACCGGCGGCGAGCCGTTCCCGCACGTGTACGGGCCGGTGCCGGTCGACGCCGTGATCGACGTGGTCGACTGGCGGCGGGGCGCGGACGGCCGCTACGAGCTCCCGGCCCGCCTCGCCGCATCCACCTGAGCGGCATCGCCCCGAGCCGCATCGTCTGAGGCGGCCTCGGCTGGAGCGGCCTCGTCGTGGTGCGCGCCCGGGCCCGCTGACCTGGGCGGGCCCGATCCCCGGGTACCATCGGTTCGTGGCCCCTCGCGTACGGCGATGAAGCGGTTGACGCGCTCGCAGAGCATCGACGAGTTCGTCGAGCTCGAGCGCGACGAGCACGAGCGGCGCGCCGCTCGTCGGCTCCGCATGCTCGTCGAGCGACTCCGGGCGCCGATCGAGGCCGAGCTCGGCGCCGAGTTCACGGTCGAGGACCGCCGGGGTGCGCTCACCCTCGTGGTCGACGGGCGGGCGTTCTACGTGGCCTCGTTCGCCCGCGACGGTCGCCTGCTGCTGACCGACATCTCCGGCCGCTTCGACGGACGGCTCTGACCCGGAGGGGGGCCGGCGCCATCGGGCCGGCGCGGCGCCGTTCGGGGTGCCCGTGACCATCAGGGCTAGCGTGCCCGTGTGACCTCCACCACCGCCGTTCGTCTCACCGCGTTCAGTCGCGGGGCGGGATGTGCCTGCAAGCTCGGCGCGACCGACCTCGTCGGCATGCTCGCGAGCCTGACGCCGGGCTCCCACCCCGACCTGCTCGTGGGCCACGACACCGGCGACGACGCCGCGGTGTGGCGCCGCCCCGACGGCCGGGCCATCGTGGCGACGACCGACTTCTTCGCGCCGATCGTCGACGATCCGGCGACCTGGGGCGCCATCGCCGCCACGAACGCGGCGAGCGACGTGTTCGCCATGGGTGGGCGCCCGCTGCTCGCGCTCAACGTCGTCGCCTGGCCCCGCGACGATCTCGAGCTCGACGTCCTCGGCGACGTGCTTCGCGGCGCCACGGAGGCGGCGAGGTCGGGCGGTTGGGTCGTGGCCGGCGGCCACACGATCGACGGCGCGGAGCCTGTCTACGGCCAGGCCGTCATCGGCGAGGTCGACGCCGACCGCATGCTGACCAACGCCGGCGCGCGGGCCGGCCAGTCGCTCGTGCTCACCAAGCCGATCGGCACGGGACTGGTCGCGACGGCGGCGAAGCGCTCCGATGTCGACGCGGTGGCCCCGGGCGGTGGGCTCCACGAGTCGTACCGGGCGGCGATCACCGAGATGACCCGGCACAACGACGTGGCCGCCCGAGTGGCGCTCGAGGTGGGGGCGACCGCGGCCACCGACGTCACCGGGTTCGGGTTGTTGGGCCACCTGCACCGGCTCGCGCTGGCCAGCGGCGTGGCGGCCACGCTCGACGCCGAGGCGGTGCCGTTGCTCCCGGGGGCGGTCGCGCTGCTCGATGCAGGGCACCTGTCCGGCGGCAGCCGCCGCAACCTGGACTTCGTCGAGCCGGTCGCCGACGGGGGCACCGAGGTGCAACGTCAGCTGCTCGCCGACGCCCAGACCTCGGGTGGGCTCCTGTTCACGTGCCGGCCGGGGGAGGCGGCCGATGCAGTCGCCCGCCTCGTCGACGCAGGCCACCGGGCCGCGGTCGTCGGGTCGATCGTCACCGGCGAGCCCGGACGGGTCCGCCTGTCCTGAGCGCGTGCCAACGACGGGCCGCGTGTGGCCGAGTGACTCGGCCGCACGGCCTCGTCGCGCGGGTCGAGAACGGTGAGCTCGGGGGAGAACGGCGACCGCCTGCCGCCCCGGTCGTCGGACACGGGACTGCAGGCGGTCTTCGTTCGTTCACGTCCGGCGCAGGATGGGCGCCGGTTCCGAGCTACTGGCTCAGTGGCGGGTGCTCGCCTCCCGCGTGTGATCGCGCTCGATGCGCTGACGCCACCGCGAGATCTGCGAGCGGGTCACGGGGACCCTGCCGAGACCGGTGACGAGCGTGAGGTTGGACGACGTTGTCCGTGCCATGTTCGCTCCTCGTTGTCTTGTTGACCAGGGAGATCTCTACCCGTACTACGGCGGACCAACCCCGGGGTTTCAGTCCCCGGTGGCATTTCCCCCGGGCGATCGATCCCGAACTGGCCAGGACCGCTCCCGAGTGCTCACCGGGTATGAGGCCGCTAGCGTAACTCCGCCGTCGGGCCAATGCGCGACGCCCATCGAGAACCGCGGATGAACACCGATTCACAAGCGGGTTCACGTGGTGCTCGGGCCCACCCGACCGGCTTCGAGACCCAGGACACATCGTCGGAGACCCATGAGCAACCGCAACCGGGCCCTCGCGGCACTGGCCGCAGCGGTCGTGCTCGTCGTCATCGCGGTCGCGCTGTGGGGCGGCAACGACGGCACGGACGAGGCGACGCCGACCACCGGGACCTCGACGACGACCACGGTGTCGACGTCCACCACCGCGACCACGGTCCCGACGACCTCGACCACCTCGACCTCGACCACGAGCACCACGACGACGACCGCACCGACCACGACGACGACCACGGTCCCGACCACGACGGCACCGCCGACGACGGCCGGCCCGGTGGCCGACGAGGCCTCGCTGCGGTCCGCGGTCGCCACCTTCGTCGACACCTCGCAGCCCTACGCGACCCGGGCGCAGCACCTCGAGGACGGTCCGGCGCTCGAGAACGTCGTGCGCCAGTTCGAGGTCTTCGCCCCGTCGCTCGCCGTGACCGGCGTCGACGTCGCCGGCGACCGGGCCACGTTCACGTTCGACGCCTCCGGCGTGTCGGCCAGCGCCGAGGCCGTGTTCGCCGGCGGCCGGTGGCAGATCACCCGGGAGTCGTTCTGCGCGCTGGTGGCGTTCGTCGGCACACCGTGCCCGGCCTGAGCCGCACGTCGCCGGCGACGCCGCGGGGCCGGGCCCGCCCGGTCAGCCGTCCGCCGTCACCGGGCCGAAGCGGACCTCGCCCTCGCCGACGTCGGCCGTCGTCAGGACCGCCTCGACGACCTCGCCCAGCGGCCACGTGCCCTCGTCGGCCCGGGCGATGACCGCGGGGTCACGCAGCTGGAGCAGCGCGCCGCCGTCGCGGTAGCTGCGGAGCACGACCGCCTCGAACCGAGCGCCCTCACGGCCGGCGAGCACCAGCGCCTCGACGATGTCGATGGTGGCCCGATCGAGCTCGGACTCGCGCTGGCGGGCGGTCGCCATCACCTCGGGGAGCGCCTCGAGTCGCTCGACGGCCCAGGCCGGCGGCGCCGACCCGACGGCCGCGGCGAGCGCCACCTCCGTCGCGTAGCGATCGGCGACCCGCCGCAGCGGCGCGGTCACGTGGGCGTAGGGCGCGGCGATGGCCGAGTGCTCGGCGCCGTCGGGTGCGCCGTCGGTGAACGCGACGTAGCCGGCGCCCCGGAACAGGCGGGCGGCCGAGGACAGCAGCGCGGCCTCCGCCGGCACCGAGCCGTCGAGCTCCCGGACCCGGGCGGCGTAGCCGACCTCCGGCGCCCACTCGACGCCGAGCGCCGCCGCGGCCCGTCGCAGCTCGGCGACGAGCTCGTCCGACGGCGGCGGCAGCGTGCGCAGCAGGCCGATCCCCGCGTCCTGCTGGAGCCGGGCGGCGGCCATGCCGCACAGCAGCGACAGCTGGGCGTTCCACCCCTCGACCGGGAGCTGGGCGTCGTAGCGGAGGACGTAGCCCCGACCGGTGGGGTCCTCGACGACCTCCTGGGTCGGCACCTCGAGCTCGACGGCGCCACGGCGGGCAGCCAGCTCCCGTCGGCGGCGTCCGAGCTCGACGAGCCGGGCGACGTTCGCCGACGCGGACCCGTCGTCGATCGCGGCCTGGGTCGAGCGGTAGTCGAGCGCGGCGCGGCTGCGGACCGTCGCCCGTTCGACCCCGATGTCGGTCAGCTCGCCGTCGCCGTCGACGTCGAGCGCCCACAGCACCGCGGGCCGCTCCGCGCCGGCGAGGAGGCTGGCCGCGCCCTCGGACAGGATCGTGGGGTGGAGCGGCGTGCGCCGGTCCGGCCCGTAGTAGGTGACGCCCCGCTCCAGGGTCTCGTTCTCGAGCGCACCGCCCGGCCGCACGAACGCGGCGACGTCGGCGATGGCGTACCACAGGCGCATCCCGCCACCGGGACGCTCGTCGATGGCGAACGCCTGGTCGAGGTCGCGGCTGCCCGCCGGGTCGAGCGTGACCAGCGGGACGTCGCGCCGGTCACGCCGGGCCGGGTCGTCGCCACCGTGGCCACGGGCGGCGTCGGACGCTTCGGCCATCGCCGCCGAGGCGAACGTCTCGGGGAGCCCGAGACGGGCCCGCAGCGCGTCGATCGCCCGATCGGCATCGCTGCGCCGGGCGCCCGCCGCCGCGCCGAAGCGGACGCGGGGTCGCCTCATCGGGGCCCGCCCGACACCGTGTGATCGGTGCCCGTCGGATCACCGGGCGACCGATCGCTCGCCGATCGTCCGGTGGCGGCCCGGCCGCCGCCGGGCCGTTCGCCGGCGAGCCGGTCGCTCAGTTGTCCCGCGCGGTCGGCCCGCCCGTTGCCCACATGTCCTCGCTGCACGACACCAGCGTGGTGCATGCGGTGAGGATCGGGGGCGCGTAGTGGCCCGCCTCGAGCGACTGCAGCGGGTCGTAGGTGTTGGAGGCGATCCCGATCACGGCACCGTCGGCGTCGACGATGGGGCCGCCGCGGTGGTCGGTGCCGAGGTCGACGTCGTGGCGGATGCCGCCGTCGAACTGGTCGACGATGACGCCGGGCGCCACGGTCGCCCCGGCACCTCCGAGGCCGCTCATGGCGTAGGCCCGGGTGCCGACCGCGGTGGCGTTGGTCTCGGCGTCCGCCCACTCCAGCGGCTCGAGGCCGGGCTGGTCGATGCGCAGCAGCGCCAGGTCGTGGTCCTCGTCCCACGACCAGACGGTGGCCTCGACCTGCGAGCCGCGGTGCTCGATCGTCACGGGCGGGCCCGGCGCGGCCGTGGCGGCCCGCACGACGTCGAACGAGGTGAGCAGCAGGCTCGACTCGGCGTCGCTGGCGATCACGAACGACGAGCCGACGGCCGGCTGGCCGTTGACGTCGAGCGTCCGCACCGTCCACACCGAGCCGCCGAGCGTCGCCGGCAGCTCGGCGACCGCGTTGGTGTCGTCGAGGAACTCCTGGAGCGGCTCCACGGCCTCGTCGATCTGGTCGAGCGACTGCTCCCGCAGGTCCCGCAGGTCCTCGCTGGCCCGCTGGACGTCACCGTCGAAGCCCTCGACGAGGTCCTCGACCTGGGCCTCGTTCTCGGTGAGGCGGGCGTCGTAGTACGCGTAGAGGGCGGCACCGCTGAACGCGGTGCCGACCGCGAGGGCGAGCAGCGTGAACGAGATCCCGATGACCGTGCGGGGCAGGATCTTGTGACGGCGCTTCTGCTTCTCGGGGCTGAGCTCGATGAAGCCCTGGCGCCGGTAGTCGCGGCGGCGCTTGCGTCGCGACCGGCGGGCCGGCGGCGGGACGAACGGCGCCACGCCGTACCGGCGGCGCAGGACGCGTGCCCGCAGCCCCTTCGGCGCGATGACCGGCGGTTCGAACGGCCGGGCCCGGCGGTCGTCGTGCTCGATCGGCGACGGCTCGGTGGCCGGCGGCGCGGTGGACGGCGCATCGCCCCAGCGGAGCACCTCGTCGGCCGTGACCTCGGGGTTCGGTGCGACCTCGGCCTCGGAGCGACCGTCGAGGATGTCGGCGACGCTCACCTCGTGGTCGTCGCCGTGGGAGTGCTCGTCGGTGTGGTCGTGTGACCGGTTGTTCGGGGCCACGGGTTCCGGGGTGGCGTCACCGGTGTAGTCGGCGACGCTCAACCGGCGGATCTGGTCGAGATCGAGGTCCGGGTCGTCCCACTGGATCGTCCGCCCGAGCGCCGGCCGCCGGCGTGCGCCGTTCCCCGATGCCGGCTCTGCTCCGGCATCGTCGGCCCGGCCCCCGTCGGCACCGGCGTCGTCGCGCCCGGGAGCATCCACGGTCGGCGGGTCGAGGTCGACCCCGCCGGCGCGGCGCGGCGGCAGCCCGAGGCCGCCGGGCGCGCGGAACCAACCGGTCGGCACGCTCATCCCCGGCGCCCCGCCGAGCGGGCGTTCCTCGTCCGAGCGGGGGCGGTCCCCGGCGGGTGGGTCGTCGCGCTCGGCGGCGTCGTCGTCGAAGGTCCGGGGATCGCTCGGGTTCATGGCGCGTCCTGGGTCGGTTCGGCGTTCATGACGCAGGTCCTGGTTGCTCGTCGGTGCCGGCGTCGCCACCGTCGGAGGCGGTGGTGGTGGTCGTGGTGGTGGCGGCGGTCGGTCCGGAGGGTTCGTCGTCGGTGGCGTCGAGCTCGGGGTGAAACCTCAGCAGTTTCAGGAGCTTGTCAGTCAGATAGATTTAAGTTCCCCCAGTGGGGTGCGCGATCG
>JAXHUH010000350.1:0-9822 GCA_034211175.1 Actinomycetota bacterium | reverse complement strand
AGCGTCGCCGCCGCGTCCTCGTAGCGGCGATCGAGGCCGGCGAGCGCACCCTCGACGGTGACGACCAGGAACGGCATGGCGACGAACGTGTTGGCGACGACGACGCCCCCGGTCGTCGGGGGTGCGGCGCTGCTGTTCGCGCTCGGGCGCCGGGGGATCGTCGGCGGCCCGATCCACGACGCCACCGGCTTCCTGCTGCCGTTCTCGACCTGGGGCGTCGTCGTCGCCAACACGTTCGTCGCCATGCCGTTCCTGGTCGTCACCGTCGAGGGTGCGCTCGCCGGCCTCGATCGCCGCTACGAGGACGCGGCGGCGACGCTCGGGGCCGGCCGGTTGACCGTCTTCCGGCGGGTGACACTGCCGATGATCGCCCCGTCGCTGCGGGCGGGCATGGTGCTGGCGTGGGCCCGGGCGCTCGGCGAGTTCGGCGCCACGGTCACCTTCGCCGGCAACCTCCAGGGCCGGACCCAGACGCTTCCGCTCGCGGTGTTCGTGGCGCTGGAGTCCGACCGCGACACGGCGGTGGCGATCAGCCTGGTGCTCGTCGCGGTGTCGCTCGTCGTGCTGGTCACGATGCGCGACCGCTGGTGGACACGGTCATGAGCCGGGCCGAGGTCGCCGACGGCACGCCCGACGGGACCGACGGTCGGGACCTCGACGCCCGGATCGTGGTCCGCCGCAGCGCCACGTTCACCCTCGACGTGACGCTGCGCATCGCGGCCGGCACGACCGTGGCGCTGCTGGGGCCGAACGGTGCCGGCAAGTCGACCACCGTCGACGCCCTGGCCGGGCTCGTCGCGCTCGACGAGGGACGGATCACCCTGGGCGAGCGGGTGCTCGACAACCCCGGCGCCGACGTGTTCGTCCCGCCGGACGCCCGCCGGGTGGGCATCGTGTTCCAGCGCTACCTCCTGTTCGATCACCTCGACGTCACCGACAACGTCGCGTTCGGCCCCCGCAGCAGGGGGCTGCGCCGGCGCGACGCCCGGGCCTCGGCGCGGCGGTGGATCGACACCCTCGGCCTCGGCGACCTCGCCGGTCGACGGCCGGCCGAGCTGTCGGGCGGCCAGGCCCAGCGGGTCGCGCTCGCCCGGGCGCTGGCGACCGAGCCGGACCTGCTGCTGCTCGACGAGCCCCTCGCCGCCCTCGACGTCACCACCCGCGCCCGGCTGCGGCGGACGCTGGCCGACCATCTCGCCGGCTACGGCGGGCCCCGCCTGCTGATCACCCACGACCCGACCGACGCGTTCGCGCTCGCCGACCGGATCTGCGTCGTCGAGGGCGGGCGGGTCACCCAGGAGGGCACGCCGGACGACATCCGACGCCACCCGGCCACCCCCTACGTCGCCGCGCTGGCCGGGGCCAACCGCCTCGCCGGCACCATCGCGGCCGGCACGGTCACGCTCGACGACCACCCCCGGCCGCTCCACGTCGCCGACCACCACACGTCGGGGCGGGTGGCGGTGACCATCTGGCCGAGCGCCATCGCGCTCCACACCACCGAGCCCCACGGCAGCCCCCGCAACACGTGGTCGACGACCGTCGCCGCCCTCGAGCCGCTCGGCGAGACCACCCGGGTCCTCCTCGGCGACCCGCTCCCCCTGATGGCCGACATCACGCCGGCCTCGGCCACCGCGCTCGGCCTCGGCCCGGGCTCGGCGGTGTGGGCGTCGATCAAGGCGACCGAGATCACCGTCACCGAGGCGTGACACGACGACCAGCCGGCCCGTCGAGGGGAACCGGAGCGACGATGCGGCCGAGCGCCCGGCGGCCGGGGACAATCCATCCATGACCGAAGGTGACCCTCCCGTGAGCAGCGGGTGGTGCTCGTCCGCCACTCCCAGACCAGCTGGAGCGTCACCGGCCAGCACACCGGACGCACCGACCTGCCGCTGACCGAGGCGGGGCGGGCGCTCACCCGACCGCTCGCCGACCGCCTCGCGGGGCGCACGTTCGGCCACGTCGTCACCAGCCCGCTGCGCCGCGCCGTCGAGACCGCGGAGATCGCCGGGTTCGGCGGCGCCGAGGTCGTCGACGACCTGCGGGAGTGGGACTACGGCGACTTCGAGGGGCTCACCACCGCCGAGATCCACGCCCGCCAGCCGGGCTGGGACCTCTGGGTCGACGGCGGGCCCGGCGGCGACACACCGGCCGATGCGGTCGAACGGATCGATCAGGTCATCGACCGCCTCCTCGCCGCTCGCCCGGCCGGCGGCGACGCGCTCGTGTTCTCCCACGGGCACACGCTGCGGGCGCTCGCCGTGCGCTGGCTCGAGCTGCCGATCACCGAGGGCAACCGGTTCGTCCTCGACACCGGCAGCGTCAGCGTCCTCGGCTGGAAGCGGGGTGTCCGGGCGCTGGAGAGCTGGAACGACACGAGCCATCTGCACGACGTCCCGTGAGTCGGCCCTCCCGATGGCGGCGGCACGACCAACCGGGCCGGCCGGCAGCCACGGGTAACGTCCGCGCCATGGCCGATGTGCTCGATGCGGAACGCTTGTGGTCGATCCCCCGGGTCGGCGTCGCCGCCGTCGGAGGCGGCCGGGTGGTCGTTCCGGTCACGACCCACGACCTCGACGAGAACGTGGGCACCACCCGCCTGTGGGAGGTCCACCTCGACGGTCGGCCGCTGCGGGCCCTCACCTCGACCACGGCCTCGGCGACGAAGCCGGTGATCTCGCCCGACGGCGCCCGGCTCGCGTTCCTGCGGAAGGTCGACGGCCGCCAACAGGTCCACGTCATGGCCCTCGACGGCGGCGAGGCCGACGGGGTGACCGACCTGCCGCTCGGCGCGATCGGGGCCCGGTGGATGCCCGACGGCCGGCACCTGGTGGTCGTCGCCAACGTGTACCGGGACCACCCCGACCTCGACGCCACCCGCGCCGAGCGGGATCGCCTCGCCGACACCAAGGTCACCGCCCACGTCACCGAGGACGCCCGCTTCCGCCACTGGGACCGCTGGCTGACGAACGGCGAGGTCCCCCACCTCCTCCTCGTCGCCGCGGATGCCTCCACCGGCACCTCCGCCGGGGCCGAGGTGCGCGACCTGACGCCGTCGTCGATGCGGTGGATGCGCTGGGACAACACCGGTGACCCGCTCGACGACGTCGACGTCTCCCCCGACGGCTCGACCGTCGCCTGGTGCGCCAACCGCTCCGGCCCGCCGCACACCCAGGTCCGGTGGTCGCTGTTCGTGACCGACGTGGCCACCGGCGACGAGCGGTGCCTCACCCCCGATCACGAGGGCCACGCCAGCCACCCCCGGTTCCGACCCGACGGGACCGGGTTGGTCTACGGCAAGACCTACGACCCCCGCTTCTACGCCGACCGGGTCCGGCTCGTCGCACACGAGCTCGCGACCGGCGAGGAGCGGACCCTGGCGGCCGACTGGGACCGCTCGCCCACCAACTGGTCGTTCGACGGCGACGACCTCGTCTTCGAGGCCGAGGACGATGCCCGCCAGCCGATCTGGCGCCTGCGCGGCGACGGCCCACCCACCGAGGTGGCCCGCGACGGCACCCTCGTCGGCGTCTCGCCGCTCGGCGACGGCACCCTCGTCGCAACCCGGAGCTCGCTGACCCGCCCGCCCGAGCTGGTCCGCGTCGTGGCCGACGGCATCATCACCCCGCTCACCGACGTCACCGCGGAGGCGATGGCCGGCCTCGAGCTGCCGACGGTCGAGGACGTGCGGTTCGCCGGCGCGCGCCGCGACGAGGTCCAGATGTTCGTGGTGTCGGCACCCGGCCTCGACGACGGCCCCGCGCCGCTGGTCCACGTCATCCACGGCGGGCCCCACGGCACGTTCGGCGACACGTGGCACTGGCGGTGGAACACGATGGCGTTCGTCGGCCGCCACCTGCGGGCCGCGCTGGTGAACTTCCACGGTTCGACCTCGTTCGGGCAGGACTACGCGGCGTCGATCCGGGGTGCGTGGGGCGACCTACCGGCCGCCGACATCGAGGCCGCCACCGACGTGCTATTCGACCGCGGTCTCGCCGATCCGGAGCGGATGGCGATCATGGGCGGGTCCTACGGCGGCTACCTCGTCTCGTGGCTCATCGGCCGGACCGACCGGTACCGGTGCGCCATCGCCCATGCCGCGGTCACGAACCTGGCGAACATGTACGCCACCGACGGCACCGAGGGGCTCGGCGAGGCCCACGGCGCGGTCCCGTGGGACGACCTCGACCGGGTCCAGCGGTGGAGCCCGATGGCCCACGCCGGCGGGTTCTCGACCCCGACCCTCGTCATCCACGGCGACCGCGACCACCGGGTGCCGGTCGGTCAGGGCCTCGAGCTGTACGGGGTGCTGAAGGCGAAGGGCGTCGACGCCCGCCTCGTCCACTACCCCGACGAGAACCACTGGATCCTCTCGCCCGCCAACTCGATCCACTGGTACGGCGAGGTCGCCGCCTGGCTCACCCGCCACCTGTGACAACACCCGTCAGCGGCCGGTCCAGCGAGGGGGGCGCTTCTCGAGGAACGCCCGCACGCCCTCGGCGGCGTCGTCGGAGCCGGTCATCGTGGCCTTGGCCTGGTCGGTGAGCTCCCAACCCCGGTCGTCGCCGTCGGCGAGCGCATCGTTGACCGCCCGCAGGCAACCCTGGACCGACAGTGGGGCGTTGGCGTTCATCGCCTCGCACAGCTCGAGCGCGGCGTCGAGCGCACCGCCGGGCTCGGTGAGCCGGTTCACGAACCCGGCCTCGTAGGCCCGTTCGGCGCTGATCGGCTGCCCGGTGAGGATCAGCTCGCGGGCCAGGTTCAGCGGGAAGGCGTTCGGGGCCCGGAACAGGCCGGCGCACGTCGGGATGACGCCGATCGTCACCTCCGGCAGCCCGAACCGGGCGGTGGTCGAGGCGACGACGAGGTCGCACGCCAGCGCGATCTCCAACCCGCCGCCGAGCGCCGGTCCCTCCACCGCGGCGACGAGTGGCTTGGTCCGGCGGCGGCGGATGATGCCGTACTCGCCGCCCCGCTCGGTGACGTAGTCGCCGTTGGCCCGCAGGTCGCTGCCGGCGCAGAACACCGAGGTCGTGCCGGTGAGCACGCCGGCCCACAGGTCCGGGTCGTCGTCGAGCTCGTTGTGCGCGGCGTCGATCGCGTCGGCCAGCGCCCGGTCCACGGCGTTGCGCTTCGCCTCGCGCCGCATCGACACGACGAGCGTGCGGCCCTCCCGACGGGTGTGGACGAGCGGCTCGGACACGGGGGCCTCCCTGGTCGTTCGGCGGCGGAGGCCGAACGTAACGGCCCGACCGGGCCCGGTCGCCAATCGGTGGTGTGCGGGCGTGGGCGAACCCGTGGCGCGACCGACGGTTTCGAAGCGCCGGTAATCTCTCGCCGTGCGGAACAACCTCAGCTCGACGTCCCGGTCCGGCGCGAGGTGAACCCGGTCGAGGCCCTGGTCCTCGTGGTTGCCGGCGTCGGCGGCGGGTTGGCGGGAAGCGTGGCCGGGCTGGCGTCGCTCGTCACCTACCCGGCGCTGCTGGCGATCGGGCTGCACGCGGTGACGGCCAACGTCACCAACACCGTGTCGCTGGTCGGGTCGAGCGTCGGGTCGGTGAGCGGCTCACGGCCCGAGCTGTCCGAGCGGCGCAGCGGGCTCGGTGCCCTGGTCGTCGCCGGCGCGGCCGGTGGCGCCGCCGGTGGCGCGCTGCTGTTGCTGACCCCACCGGACGCGTTCGAGCGGGTCGTGCCGTGGTTCGTGGCGCTGTCGTCGATCGCCGTGCTCTGGCGCCGGCGGGTCGTCGAGGGTGCGACCGCGAAGCACACGACCAACCGGCGCTCGACCCTCGCCATGGTGGCGGTGATCGGCATCTACGGCGGCTACTTCGGCGCCGGGGCCGGGGTCCTGCTCCTCGCCGCGCTCCTCGCGGCGACCGCCGACACGCTCCCCCACTGCAACGCCAAGAAGAACCTGGTGCTCGGCGTGGCCAACGGCATCGCCGCGGCCGCCTTCGTCGTGTTCGGCGACGTCCGCTGGACGGCGGCGGTCCCGATGGCGCTCGGCCTGTTCGTCGGCGGCCGGCTCGGGCCGATCATCGTCCGTCGCGCCGACCCGACGAAGCTCCGGCTGCTGATCGCCGCCGCCGGCCTGGTGCTCGCGGTGAAGCTCGGCGTCGACGCCTACTGAGCGCCGCCTCCCGCACTCGAACCCGCGGCGTCCCTTCGTCCAAGACGACGCCCGTGGCCGTCGTGGACGATGGGGGCCATGACGACGAGCACGGAAGCGTCCCGACGATGACCGCGCACGAGAACCGACGAGCCGTGGTCGTCGGCGCCGGGGTCAGCGGCCTGACCACGGCCGTCCGCCTGGCCGAGGCCGGCTGGTCGGTCGAGGTGCTCACCGCCGAACCCCCGGAGGTGACGGCGTCGGCCGCCGCGACCGGTGTCGTCGGGCCGGCGTTCGCCGAGCCGATGGACAAGGTGCCGGGGTGGGCGGCCACGACGATCGGCGTGTCGAGAAGCTGGCCGACGAACCGGGCACGGGCGTGCGGCGCCGGCGGGGCCTGTTCACCGCCCGCGGGACCGACCAGGCACCGCCGCCGGCGTTCCGCGAGCTGCCCGGATACCGCGACGCCACCGGCGACGAGCTGCCCGACGGCTTCGGTCTCGGGTTCTGGCTGGAGGTCCCGGTCGTCGACATGACCCGCTACCTGCCCCACCTCCTCGCCCGGTTGGAGGCGGCCGGCGCCACGGTCACCACCCGCCGGGTCGGTTCGCTGGGCGAGCTCACCGGCACGGCCCCGGTGGTCGTGCACTGCGCCGGCATCGGGGCCCGGGAGCTGGCGGAGGACCCGAGCGTCGAGCCGGTGTGGGGCATGCACGCCATCGTCGACGCGACCGGGATCGACACCTGCTTCCACGAGGGCCCACCCGGCCGGGACCGCTGGGTCGGCTGGGTGCCCCACGGCGACCGCCTGCTCGTCGGCGGGGTCGCCGCGCCCGGCCGTCGGGACGCCTCGCCGGACGCGGACATCGCCGCCGAGCTGGTCGGCGCCGCCGCCTCGGTCGAGCCCCGGCTGCGGGGACGGCCGGTCCGGGACATGAACGCCGGGCTGCGCCCCTCCCGGCCGAGCATCCGGGTCGACGCCGAGGTCCTCGACGGGACGCTGGTCGTCCACAACTACGGCCACGGCGGCCAGGGCGTCACCCTCTCGTGGGGCTGCGCCGACGAGGTCGTGTCGCTGGCCGAACAGCGAACTGGGTACCGGATCTGACGTCGTGACGTCAGATCCGGTACCCAGTTCGAGCCTCTGGGCCGCGCCCGGGGCGGGTTGGCTCAGGCGGCGTCGGGGCCGCTGCCGCCATCGATGGGGTGGGGACGGCCGGTGCGGACGAGGCGGCGCATCCGGATCTCGGCGAGCGAGGTCAGCGGGATCACCGGGCACAGGTGACCGTCGGGCCGCGTCGGGCGGGAGCGATCAACGGGGTCGGAGTGGACGAGGTGCACGGGAGGCTCCTGGGTGTCGAGTGGTGCCCGCCGGGGTCGGGGCGGGAAGCCGGTTCGAGGTGGTCGAGGTCTCGTCGAGACCGGGTCTTCGTGGCGCCGAGGTGGTGCGCCGAGGTCCGCCGGGGCCGGGCCACGAGCTCGGAGGAACCCGTGGCCCGGCGCATCATCCGGTCGGTACGGCGGACCGGGATGTGAGCGGAACCGCTCGGATCAGAGGCCGATCCGGGCGAGGGTGACGCCCGAGGCCTCGATGCTCAGCGAGGCGACCGACGCGAAGTCCACCTCGTCGAGCGGGACGCTGAAGGCGAACGTCGAGGCGCCGCCCTCGTGGTCGATCTCGTAGGCGTCGAACGACACCCGCAGCACCTCGGCGCCGCTGGCGTCCTTGGCGACCGCCGCGTACTGACCCGATTCGGGCATGACCGCGCCGACCGTGGGGAGCAGCTCGGGGGCGTCGAGGGAGACCTCGCCGTCCTCGATCACACCCGAGACCTGCATCGCGCCGAGCGAGAACGCGGCCCGGGAGTTGGAGCCGGCCGACTCGCGGTAGTCCAGCGCCTCGCCGAAGCTGTAGTCGCTGATCCACACCGGCTGGCAGTAGCTCATCAGGTCCTTGTGGTCCGGCGGGAGCAGGTCACCGCTGAGCGAGTCCCAGCCCCACACGCCGGTCGCGGCCTGCGGGTGCGGGTAGGCGTTGTCGCCGTCGACACCGCACGGGGCGTGGTCGAGGCTCAGGTTGTGACCGAGCTCGTGGGCCAGGACCGACGGCTCGCCGATGCTGATGCCGGCGCGTCCACGGACCTGGGCGATGCCGGCGAGGCCGCTGGCGCGACCGGTGTCGATGATGCCCATGTAGTAGTCGGTCGACCCGTCGCCCACCCGGAGGCGGTCGATCTCGTTGAGGGTCGCCGCGCCCCAGCTCGACTGGTTCCACACCAGCGGCTCGCTGCGCACGCTGACGTTGACGCCGGACACCGGCAGCATCGACCGGACGCCGGAGACGTACTCCTCGGCGTTGCCGGCCACGTCGGGCGTGCGGCCCTGGTAGGTGATCGGCACCAGGGTGATGTCGAGGTCGGCGAGCTCGACGATCTCCGGGTCCCACCAGCCGTCGGCCGGGTACCGGTTGTTGGTCTCGTCGGCCTCGGCGATGGCGTCGTCGGGGTCGATGACGACGGCCCACTCGGTGCCGACCGCGAGCGCCTCGGCCGGCATCTCGGCGTTGAACGTCGTGTCGAGGTCGCCCTCGTCGGTCTCGGTCGGCGCCGCGGCCGGGCCGCTCAGCGTCACGGCACCCTCGGTGCCACCCGCGGTGCGGTACTGGAGCTCGACGACCGGCGTGGCGTCGGCGTCCTCGTTGGCGACGACGAACGCCCGGGCCAGGCCGGGGCGCCCCGAGATCGGTGCGAGGGCCGAGCCGGACGTCGTGTCGGCCGACGGGACCGCCTGGTTGAGGTGGAACCGCTCGAGGGACAGGTCGTAGCCGTCACCGACGTCGGGCGCCGTGGTCGTCGTCGTGGGGTCCGGCGCCGACGTGGTCGTCGTGTCGTCGGGGGCGCTGGTCGTCGTCGTGCTGTCGTCGGGCGCCGACGTCGTCGTCGTGCTGCCGTCGGGCGCCGACGTGCTGGTCGTCGACCCGTCCGGCGCGCTCGTCGGGGGCGAGACGCCGTCGGGTGGGGTCCCACACGCCGCCGCCACGGCAACGGTCACCACCACCGCCATCGGTGCCAGGCCGCGCCGAACGACGCGTCGGGGGCTTGCTTCGGTCCGCCGTTGCATTCGGGCTCCTCCGCGTCCCCGCCGGGACGCCACTCGGAACTCTGCGCTCTGAGGTCCGCCACTCAGCCGCCTTCACATTGCGAAAGTATGACAACCGACATCATTGCGCAACAACCTGGTGACGAACGCATCGCGGCGACCACGTGGCCCACAGGAGCGTGAGCAGCGTGAACGTGCCTCCGGGCGACGACGCCTCCGGATGAAGAGAACGTGACGGCGCGGCGTGGCCCGTGTCACGGGCCGGACGTCAGCCGCTGCAGGAGGGGTTGCCGGCGATCGCGCCCGCCGGGTCGTCGAGCACACCCTCGGTGCCGACGAGGTCGACCAGGCACCGTACGACGGCGACCGGCAACCGGAGGTGATCGGCGAGGGCGTCGCGCATCGAGGCGTCGGTGCCGGAGCGGCCCCGTTGCGACATGAGCGTGCCCGGCGGTGCGCTCGACACGGGCGGCGCGGGCACCGGGTCGAGCGCCGGCAGATCGACGCTCACCAGCGCGGTCGGCGTCGGGGGCGCGGCGACGGGATCGGTCCGGGAGACGACATCACCGGCGATGCGGGCGCCCACCAGCCCACCGGCGACGAGCGCGCCCGCC
>JAXHUH010000349.1:0-32981 GCA_034211175.1 Actinomycetota bacterium | reverse complement strand
CCTCGGTCAGCTCGAGGAACCGCAGCGCAGCCGCCGCCGCGCCGGCCTCGCCACGACTCGGGGCGTCCTCCGGCCCGGCATCAGCTGTCGCCGGACTCGGAGCCGCGACATCCGGCGCCGCCACTACTGCGGCAGCGGACGGCTCCACGCCGCTACCAACGGTCACCGCGGGATCGACTGACGCGGGCGCCGAGCCTGGGCCCAGCACGTACCAACACAAGGCGACCAGCGACAGCGCCGCCACCACGAGAAGCCATCGCACACGGAGCCTCATCAGAGCCCCGACAGCTCGTTCACGATCGTCGGGGCCAACCCCACGACGATCGCCCCGGCGGCACCGCCGAGCGCGAACACCCGGCCCCGACCACCCTGGATCGAGTTGCCCGTCACCTGCGACAGGCCCCACACCGCCCCGCCGATCAACAGCGACGCCAACGACCCGGCCAACCCGAGCCACATCAACCAGTTCAGAACATCCTGAGCCAGGTCAGCCCCCGGAAACCCATTGTCCGGAGTCGCCCCAACCTGCGCCACCAACCCACCGACACCACCCAACAGCCGAGCCATCTGCAGACCTCCTAATCAACGCAGACAGCCCCACCAGGGACGCTCGATCGGTCTGGTCGCGACAGAGCTTGGGGCCGGAGCTCATCGCTGCTCGGGCCCCGACTCTTGCGCGAGCTGCGGCCTTCAACTCCCCTCAGGAAACCAAGCGGCTCGAAGTCCCTCGCCGACATCCGCTCTCCGGACGAGTTGCAGCTTCGCGCCGACGGGCCGCTCGAGACCGCCGGCGACCGCCGGCGACCGCCGCCGCCTGGGCACTTGTCGCTGGGGGTGGCCACAATGGTGGCACCGCCTCCAGCGGCGGCTCGGCGCCTTGAGGGCCCTCCAACGGTCGGTAACGCCAGGAGTTCGGCATGCCTCAGCCGAGATCGATCCACCGGTCCCAGAAGCGCCGGGACCGGCAGCCTAGGTTGTTCGACATGACCAGCACCGCACCACTGTCCCGCGCCGAGCACGCCGCCATGGCTGCGGCGGACTTCCCGCGGCTGCGGTACATGGGTTCAAAGTACAGATTGATTCCTCATCTTACCGACCTCTTCGCTGAGCTGGGCGGCGAGACGGCGCTCGACGCATTCTCGGGAAGCGGAGTTGTGTCGTACGCACTCAAGGCAATGGGCTATGCCGTAACTTCGAATGATTTCCTTGCCTTTCCGATGACGATAGCCTCAGCAGCGGTCTCCAACGATACGGTCACACTCACAGACACAGATATCACCCAAATCGTTGGCCCATCCGCAGACGACCGAGACTTCATTCAGAGAACCTTTGACGGGCTCTACTTCACCAACGAAGATAGGGCATTTCTCGATTCCGCTTGGTCACACATCGACCGCCTCGAAGGAGCGAAGCGAGATTTGGCCATCGCGGCACTCGTGCTTGCGGCCGCACGAAAGCAACCCCGCGGCGTATTCACCTTTACCGATCTTCGCTACGACGACGGGCGACGCGACCTTAGACTCCCGCTTCGGGAGCACTTTGTCGAGACATCCGCCGAGTACTGTTCGGTGATCTTTGATAACGGCAAGCAGTGCCGAGCCATTCAGTCTGATGTCTTCGATGTCGAGCCTGCCGGGTACGACATCGTATACCTTGACCCTCCATACGCGCCCCCCAAAGATGATAATTGTTACATTAAGCGATATCACTTCCTTGAAGGTCTCAGCGTCTACTGGCGTGGCCAGGAGATCATGGAGAATACTCGCACCAAGAAGCTCGTCAAGCGGTTTACGCCCTTTAGCTACAAGCGGACCATCGTTGACGCCCTGAGAAACACCTTCAAGCACTTCAGCGAGTCAACAATCGTCCTCTCGTACTCATCCAACGCCGTACCAGATGCCGAAACCATCGAAGCCCTGCTACGCGAAGTGAAGGACGATGTCGAGGTCCGGCGCATCGATCACCGGTACCACTTTGGAACCCACGGAACGGCGTCTCGACGCGCGGTCGTCGAATATCTCTTTGTGGGCCGATGACGATCGGAACCTTTGAGGATTACGTTGAGTCGCTCAGCCAGCTGAGCAACCCGTTTGACCCAACGCTACCCACGGCAGAGAGCGAGGAGATCAGAGCGATAGCCGCAGGGCTCGCTGGACTCGACAGCGTCGATCAAGGCAGCCTAGCTGCGTTCATCCAAGCTGACGCCGATGCCGTGCCCGTGCTCGGGCTCGCAGTCGGCCTCACGCGCGAGAAGTTGAAGAACGTTCTCCGTCATCACTTGGGTACGTCGGGTTGGATCCGACTTGCGCGAGAGAGGCCTGGCGACGTCGTCGCGATGCTCGACGAGCACTATGAAGTCGTCCGGCTGGTTACCGAACAGCGATCAAGAACCTACAACTTCGGCGACATCCTGGTAGCCCGCGCCGGCACGCGCAAGACAGCGACCGACGCTGGCGCCACCGGTCGCCGTGTTGAAGATGAGATCGAGCAGGTGGCACGCGACCTAGGCTTGCCGACGGAGACGCGCACCAGGTTCGAGGGCCGGAATGGCCTCACAGCTCCATGCGACCTCGCCATCCCAGACGGCGGCAGTGCCGCACTGATCGTCGTGGCAGCCAAGGGTTTCGACTCAACGGGGTCCAAGCTGACCGATGCCGTTCGAGAGATCGAAGAAATGGCCGAGAAACGACTTCCTACGCAGTTCGTCATGGCCGCGATCGATGGGATTGGATGGAAGAGCAGGATCAATGACCTTCGGCGGATCTACGAACTCTCCGATTCCAACCACATCGATGGAATGTACACTCTCGCAGCCCTGGGCGACTTTCGTCGCGATCTCGAAAAAGCCGCTAGGCGAGTCGGCCTCACCTAGCTGATGACGCTGTCACTATATTACTATAAGGCAGGGGCATTCGGCGCCCCGATGAGAATCGTTCGGAGCTCGACCCCGGGTCCAGAGTAGGCATTAATGGATCCGACAGCTCGGCACGACGTGGCTGCACCTCTTGGAGTCATACAGAAGAAGCACCACCCAGACTTGACCCGACGGAAAATCTCGTCGGTGAGCCGCTGTCGTCTCGGGTGACCATAGCCATCCTCCTTGAGGATCGACTCGCCAGGCCGACTACAGGAGAAGCTGCTGCACTTGCCACTCCTCGCCGCTGCCGATCAGCGGGATGTTCAGCTTGCTCGCCGTCGCTTCTTGGCGGCTGAGCGGACGATGGCCTCGGTTTCGTCGTCGGGTTGGTCCCAGAGGCTCTGGTCGGTGAGGTGGGTGCAGAGCTCGTGGTAGAGGCGGTCGACTTCGTCGAAGGCTCTGCGGGTGGCGGCGGCCTTGAGCCTGATCTTGTAGAGGGCTTCGTTGCCGGGGACGAGGTGGAGGCCGGCTCGGGCGGCTTGGTCGGCCTGTTCGGTGTTGTCGGCGGCGAGGGCGATCTCGCCGAGTCGGGCGGCGGCGTCGACGAGTATTGATTCGATGTCGCGGTAGATGGCTGGGTCTTCCGTGAGCCAGTCAAACGACCGGGCCCCAGCGTCGGCGGCGGGCATGCCTTGGACGAGGCGTAGCGCGGCGGTGAGGAGTGACGCTGCTTGGTCGTCGGGTCGGGTCTTGGCGGCGGTGATGAGCTCGGTGGCTCGGGTCCAGTCGCAGCCGATTTCGTCGTTGAGCTGGTAGGTGCCGGTGTTGCGGGCGGCGGTGAGGCGTTGTTCGCCGTCGGGGCCGGCGCCGAGGACGTTTCGGAGTTGGCTGAGGGCGTTGTCGGCGGTGCTGCGGTTGGTGGCGGTCGGCCAGAAGGTCTCGCGGAGGCGCTGGGATGCGACGTTGCGGTGGTAGGCGAGGTAGCAGAGCACCGAGAGCTGCTTGGTGGGGATGTCCTTGTCGAGGCCACGCACGTGAGGTTGACGAGCGAGGATCTCGACCTCGATGGGCCTCGGCGCCATGACTCGCTCGAGGATCGACTCGACGCTCTCGCCGTTGCTGGGCTCGCCGTTGGCGCCGGCGTCGTTGTCGTCCATGGCGGGCTGGGGCTCGGCGTCGGCGTTCTCGAACAAGCCGGCGACGAGGGCGGGCTCTGCCGGTACTGCGGCGAGCGGCTCGAAGGTGAGGCCGTCTGGTTCGAGCACGCAGCCGTCGTCGGTGAAGTGCGCTCGGTCGGCTGCGGCGAGGTCAGCGGCGGCGATGACCACGAGCGGAGCGTTGGGCAGTGTTGCCGTGTCGGCGAGTTGTCGGGCGAGGTCGTCGTGGCCGGGGCCGATGAGGACGAGGCGAGGGTGGAAAACCTCACCCGGGGCGACGCGCTGGCGGTACGCGGTGTCGGCGAGACGGTTGTTGAGCGTCGTCATCTCGGCGACGCAGGAGCTGGCCCAGGCGGCTGGATCGGGTGCGGTGACGTTCGGGAGGCGTGCGATGTCGTCGGGTAGTCCGATGGCGATGACGTCGCAGTCGCTGCTCCACGGAGTGGCTGCGGCGGTGACGGCGAGGGCTCGTTGCCAGGCGGTGATGCGGTCGGGGTCACCGGCGAGAGCGAGCGCGCCGATGCGTTCAAGGTCAAGGAGTAGTTCCCCTGCTGGGGTGCGTCCGACAGGGAGGAGCGCCGGGGCGTAGGGGTGTGCTCCTGCAACTTCGGCGGTCATGTCGTCGAGCTCGAGGTCGGGGTCGAGCCGCCATGCGGTGGGCGCCCCGGGCACGGTGACGAAGCCGTCGGGCGGTGGGCAGGGCTGCGCGAGGAGGAGCTCGACGCCGAAGTGCCCGGCCTGCATCGCTATGACGGCGGGGAGTGTCTCGCTGTCGGCGAGGCGGTGGGTGAGGAATCGGTTGGTGGCTTCGATCCAGCGGGCGGCGTCGGTGTCGGCGATCGACCGGATGGCGGTCTCGTAGTCGACCGCTGCGGCCGGGGGCGCTTCGATGCTCGTGCCGGGTTGGCGCTTGGCTGCTTGACGGGCTCGGCGCCGTCGGAGCGTGAGCGCGAGGGCGCCGGCGCTGACGCCGAGGGCGCCCACGCCGAGCGCGGCGATCGGCGTCGAGGAGTCGGACTGCTTGTCCTGTGGCGCGGTGTCGGGTGCGGCAGTCGTCGAGGGCGCCTCGGCGACCGTCGCCGGCGTCTCGGCGACCGTGGTGGGTGTCGGCGCGGCAGTGGTCGGGGTCTCGGCCACGGATGTGGGGGTCTCGGCGATGGGCGTCGACGTTGGCGTCTCGGAAACGGTCGTCGGCGGCGTCGCCGGTTCGTCGTCCGGCGGCGTCGCGGGCTGTGGCTGCTCGGGTGCCGGGGGCGGCGACGGGGCCGGGGCAGCCACTGCCGGGGCGAGGGGGTCGGCGGGGACGGTGGGAAGCTCGAAGATCTGGCCGGGGTAGATGAGGTTGGGGTTCTGGGGTGGGGTGAGGCGGTCGAGGTTGAGCTCGACGACGTCGGCCCAGTAGTCGGCGACTTCGGTGTTGGTGGGGTCTCGGTCCCAGGCGTCGGTGATGGTGTCGTCGGCGATGGCCCAGAAGTTGTCGCCGGCTTCGACTTCGACCTCGAGCACCGGTGCGGGTTCGGGCTGGGGCTGGTCGGTGAGGGGCAGAACGGCGTCGGCGGGAAGATCGAGGGTCCAGCCGGCGTGGACGGTCTCGGTGCGGGCGGTGATGGTGGTGCCGTCACCCATGGTTCGCCCGATGTTGGTGTCGCGGATCTCGGTCCAGCGGAGCCCGTCGCTGAGGGTGGTCTCGGCGATGCTCCAGAACGTGTCCCGGGCCCCGGCCGTGTAGGTCTTCGCCACCACGGCGACACCAGAGGCTGCGGTGTCGGTGGTGTTGGCGGCAGGGTTGGCGGGGAGGTCGAGGCGCCAGGTGGCTTCGATCGGGGTGTCGGCGATCGGTTGGAGCGGCACGGCGCCGGCGGCGTGTGCGGTGGGGAGGAGGGAGCTGGTGATGAGGGTGAGGGACGTGACGAGGCGGGCGGCGAGGGCTTGGACGCCGGGGAGGACGGCGGCGCGTCGGGCGGTGCGGCCCCGAGCGGCAGCGACCGCTTCGATGGCGAGGGCGTAGGCGAGTTGGGCCCAGCACACCCACGCGATGAGCAGGAGGACGCCGGAGAGGAGCGCTTCGCTCCGGGTGGCGTCGGAGGCGAACGGGTCGCTGAGGGTGTCGATCGCCCCCATGGCGGGTGCGCCGCCGAGCTGCCAGAGCAGGGCCGGGACGCCGGCGGCGAGCGCGGCGATGGCGGCGAGTGCGGCGAGGCCGCGGGTGAGGTCGACGAGTCGGCAGGTCACGGTGCTCCTTGGGCGCCGAGGACGGGGGCGGCGGATTCGGTGGCGGTAACGGTCCACGGTCCGGGCAGGAACCGGGTGTTGACCTGAAGTTGAACGGTGACGGTCACGGTGTCGGCGGCGACATTGACGGTGCCGGTGTGGCCGACGGTGGCGAGGTAGTCGGCGGCCGCTTGGGCGGCGGCGTCAGGGTCGACGAGGACGGTCCCGGTGGCGCGGTAGGCGTCGGTGTCGATCGCCTGGGCGCCAGCGCGGGCGGCGTTGTCGGCGAGATCGCGGGCTTCGGAGAGGGCACCGAGCTTGCGGCCGCCGTCGATCGCGAGCCCGGCAACCATCAAGAACGCGACCGCCAGCACGGCGATGAAGATGCTGACCGCACCCTGTTCAGGATCGTGCTGTTCACGGGGGTTCATGGGTCAGCCCGGTAGGTGTCGATGATTTCGGTGGCGGTGCTGGTGAAGCGGCGGCTGCCGGGGACGTCGAGACTGGCGAGGTCGGCGAAGCTGGCGTCGCACGCGACGGTGACGCTCACGGACCCGCCGGGCTGGAACTGGTCGAGCCCGACGGCGACATCGAGCCCGTCGGCGCAGGACAGCCCGGAGGTGACGAGGTTCGCGTCGACGACCCGTCGGGCTTCGGCGTCGGCTTGGGTGATGGTGCCGGCGAGGCTTGCGGCGCGGGCGGCTTCGTGGGCGGCGGAGCGGACGTCGTTCTCGGCTTGTGCGACGCGGCCGGCGGAGACGACGAGGAGCATGAACGTGGTGAGGAACGCGGCCATGACGACGGCGAACTCGCTCGACACCGCCCCGCGCTCGTCGAGCGGGTTCATCGTTGGTTCTCGGGGATGAAGCGTTCGACGGGGCCTTCGGCTCGGGCGGTGACCGACCAGGCGCCGGGGAAGATGCTGAAGCCGAGGTCGCCTCGGACGGTGACGGTCACGTCGTCGGCGGTTCGGTTGACGTCGACGGTGACGTTGGTGAGGTTGCCGGCCTGGCCGAGGATCGCGCCGGCCCCGGCCTGGCCGTCGGCGGCGGTGGCGCCGGCGATCTGGGCGGCGTCGAGGGCTTCTTCGGCGGCGACGTCGGCGGCTTGGCGGGCGTGCCACCACAGGCCGACCTGGACCGGCAACAGCACGAGCAGGATCAGCGCGGGCATCAGGACGGCCAGCTCGGTGGCGGTCGCACCCCGATCCCCGACCTGCTCGAGGCGTGCGGCCCGGTGGGGGGTCATCTCAGGCGGGGGCCTGGACGGTGTCGGGGATGTTGTTGGCGTTGCTTTGGGCCTTGGCGATGAAGATGCCGCCGAGGACGACGGCGGTGGCGACCATGGCGGCGATCACGACGGCCATCTCGGTGGAGACGGCGCCGCGGTCGTCGCGGGTGTCGACGCCGAGGAGGTTGAGGTTGTACTCGACGCCGACGCGCAGGTGTGCGAGGTAGTCGTCAATGACGTGCATGGCCGGGGTTCCTTCCGCTGGGTGCCGACCCGCGAGGTCGGCGTGGGTTGGTTGGGGGTGTCGCCCACGTCAGCCCGCAGCTGAGGTGGGGGTGAATTGGCTGGTGCCGCCGTCGGTGATGGCGTTGATGGCGCCGAAGCCGATGAAGAGGACGAGCCCGAGGGTCATGACGACGACGGGGACGATCATCTTCTCGGTGCGGGCTTCGGCGTCCGATTCGAGGTCCGCGGCCTGGGCGGCGCGGAGGGCGTCGGCTTTGGCGGCGAGGGATTGTTTGATGCGGGCGCCGTGGTCGCCGGCGAGGGAGATCGTGGCGGCCAGTTCGGTGAGCTCGTTGACTCCGAGCTCGTCGCCGAGGTCGGCGAACGCTTCCCAGGGGCTGCGGCGGGTGAGCCGGGCCCGTCGTAGGGCGCGGCGGATCTCGGCGAACGCCCAGCCGTCGCCGGCGTCCGCGGCGCCTTCGAGGGCGGACTCGATCCCGGCGCCGCCGGCGAGGAGGATGGTGACGAGGTCGAGGTAGGCGCTGAAGGCGTGTTTGAACGCTTGGCGGCGGGCGGCGACCCGATCGGCGAGCGGCAGGTCGGGGTAGAAGAACCCGCCCACCGCGAGGCCCAACGCCACCACCGCCACCACAAGCGGCGAGGCGGCGACGCCGTAGATGGCGAGCACGGCGGCGACGAGGACAGGGAAGCTGAACCCGGCGCCGGCGGCGAGGAGCTTCTCGTAGGCGTGGCGCTCAATGGGCCGGTCGAGCACCCGCAGCGCCTCGGTCAGCTTCGGCCGGTCGGCCATGCCGGCCAGGCGCATGACGGCGAGGCCGGCGGCGCCGATCGTGGCCCGGACTCCGGCCAACGCGGGTTCGTCGAGCTCGCCCGCTCGGAGCGCGGCGATCGAGGTGCCGGGCCGGTCGAGCGCCGCAGCGACGCGGTCGAGGGACACCGTGCGGGGTCGGAGGCCGCGGATGATCAGGAGGAGCCCGGCGCCTGCTCCGGCGCCGAGCGCACCCACCAAGAGGGCGCTCATTGGTGCTCTCCGGCGCGGTGGGTGCGGGCGGAGAACCGTTCAGGCATCTCCACCTGCCCATAGGTCGAGAGGAGCCATCCGCCGGCGGCGAACACCGCGGCGACCACGAGCAGCCAGAGCTGGCCGGTGGGGGTGTCGTAGGCGGTAAGGAGTTGGCGGGAGAACACGAACAGGAACCCGATCGTGACGATGGTGGTGGCGGCGACGATGCGGGCGGAGGTGCGGATGCGGGTGCGGCCGACCTCGACCCGCAGGCGCATGCGGACATCGGCCCGGATGGTCTCGGCGAGACGGCCGAGGAGCGGGCCGAGCTCGCGGGCTTCCATGCGGGCGGCGTCCGCCAAGGCGACGACGACCAGGTCGGCGGAGGGGTGGTCGAGGTCGGTGCCGAGGCGGCCGAGCGCGTCGAGCAGCGGCATCCGTTCGACCCGGGCGGCGAAGCGCCGCAACTCCGGCGCGATCGCCGCGGGCGCGACTCCGGCGGACGCGACGAGGGCCTGTTCGAGGCCGGCGGAGCCGGCCATGTTGTCGCGGATCATCTCCGCCCACGTGGCGATGGCCTCGGTGCGGGCCAACGCCACATCCCGACCCGCCCGGGCGGCCAACGGGCGCGGCAGCCAGATGACGGCGCCGGCGGCGAGGAGCGCGGCGACCGGCCACCCCACCAGCGCGTAGACGACCACGGCGGTGATGGCGGCCGCGGCGCACCACGCCACCGCGGACGCGGTGCTGGCGGCGGGGACGAAACGGCGCGGGCCGGGCAGGACCCGCTGACCCTTCAGTCCCGCGGCGATGAGGAGGAGGCCGAGTCCGGCGCCGATACCGGCGGAGGCGGCGATGAGGAGGTTCATCGCGGCCAGCCGGCGAGGTCGGGCTGGAGCCAGCGGGGGTCGAAGCCGGCGCGTTCGAGGCGGGCGAGGTTGGTGTCGCGCAGCGTGAAGCGGGGCATGGCCCGGCCGGTGTCGTCGGGGGCGTAGATCTCGTTGGAGGTGACGAGGGGGCCATCCGCGCCGGTGATCTCCCGGACGCTGGTGACGACCCGTTCGTTGGTGTCGAGGCGGCCGAGGTGGACGATGACGTGCACGGCGTTGGCGATCATGAGGTTGGTGACCTCGACGTCGAACCGTTCGGGGGTCATCGCCATGTACATCTGGAGCCGGTTGAACACCCCGAGGCTCGAGTCGGCGTGGATGGTGCACATCGAGCCGTCGTTGCCCTGCGACATCGCCAGCATCATCGGCAGCGCCTCGGCGCCGCGGACCTCGCCGACGATCACCCGGTCCGGTTGCATCCGCAGCCCCGAACGCACCAGGCGGTGCATGGGGAACTCGCCGACGCCTTCGAGGTTCGCTTCGCGGGCTTCGAGGTCGACGTGGTTGGGGTGCAGGTCGGCGAAGTGCTCGAGGCCGATCTCGAGGGAGTCCTCGACGGTGATGATCCGCTCGGTGGCGGGGACCTCGTTGATCAGGCAGCGCAACAGGGTGGTCTTGCCGGCCCCGGTGCCGCCGGCGACGATCACGTTGAACCGCGCCCGCACCGTCGCCGCCATGAAGTGGAACAGCGACTCGGAGATCGTCCCCAGGCCGATCAGCTGCTTGAGGCGGCTGATGTCGAAGTTGTGGCGTCGGATCGACACCGACGGCCGCCCCGACACCCACGCCACCGCATGCAGCCGATCCCCCGACGGCAGGCGCATGTCGAGCTCGGGTGACGCCGGGTCCCACCGCTGCTCCGACCGGCCCCGCCGCGCCTGGGTCTGGATCAGCTCGATGAGCTCGGCGTCGCTGTCCGCCACCGGTTCCCCGGCGACGACGGCGCCGTCCTGGCCGGTCAGCCAGACCTCGTCGCTGCCGTTGGCGTGGATGTCGGTCCAACGGGGGTCGTCGATGTAGGCCTGGAGTCGGCCGAGGCCGAACAGCCGGTTCAACACCCCCGTCGTCAGAAGGCGGGTCTCGTCGTCGCTCACCGGCGCAGCGCCGCGGCCGAGGCGTTCGGCGTCGAGGCCGGCGAGCTCGCGGCCGATCAGCTGGCGGGCGAACTGGCGGCGATCCTCCTGGCCGAGCGGCCGGCGGCCCGCCGCTTCGTCGGCGGCGTCGCGTTCGTCGAGGGCTTCACCGACGGCGGCGTGGAGCCGGTTGACCAGCGTCGAGTCGAAGCTCATCACACCGCCTCCAGGTTCGACAGCGCCGACTCTGCACCGATGCCGGGTGTGGGTGCGGGCTCGACGGTTGCGGTCGGGCCGACCACGGCGGCGATGTCGGTGGCGAGGGTGGCGATCTCACGCAACAGCGGGCGGCGTGCGAGCCGAGTGCTGATGTCACCGGCGGAGAGCGCAGCGGCGGCCCGGGGATCGTCGGGCAGGGCGCGGAGCACGGGGTGGCCGGTGACGCGTTCGACCTCATCGGCCGAATGCGGTGTCGTACCGATCAGCAGCCACGCAGCCGGCCGATGCGCAGCGGCGAGCTGGTCGAGCAGCGCGGCGCCGGGGTGGATCTGCTCTGCCACGGAGCGAGCGACCATCACTACCAAGTCGGCCTCACCCGCGAGGCCGGCGCCGGTGGAGGCGAGGCGCCCGCAGTCTGCAACGGTGGTGACGTCGGGCCGCTCGGCCAGCCAGCGGCCAAGGCGCGCGCCGCTCGCCTCGAGGACCGACGTGGCACGATCCGGGCGTTCGGGAGCGACCACGACCGGGAGACCGCCGGGCAGCTCCTGGGCGTGCCGCCACAGGTCGTCGCGAGCCAGGCCATGGCGGCCGGCGGCAGCGAGGGTGACGAGGCCGGGCTGGCGGCCGAGGTGGAACCGCACGGCCAGCGACCCGCCCGACGGGTCCGCTTCGAGGAGAAGCTTGCGGTGCGCGGTGTCGAGGGTCGCTGCGGCGGCGAGCCCCAACGCGGTCGTGGTGACGCCGGGCGAGCCCTTCGCCGACACGAGACAGACCAGGCCCATGTCAGCGGTCCTCGGCGACCCGGATGAGCCGGACCCGGTCAGCCGACGCCGCCGACGCGACCCGCGCAGCGTCGGCCTCGCCGACCTGGACGGCCACGAACAGCTGGCCCTGCACCCCGATCTCGGCGACTTCAGCGACCGTCGCGTGTTCGACGAGCACCGACGCCCCGATCGTGTCGTCGTCGAACGCTCGAGGGTCGCCCGCCGCCGGGGTCAACACCACCGCCACCCAGTCGCCCGGCGAGAGTGCAAGGGAGGGGAACTGGCCCGGCGCCAGCGAGAGGCCGACCACGCCGTCGCCGGCGCCGATGAGGGACCCGTCGCTGAACTGCTCGGCCGTGATCAACGCCCCCGCCGGCAGGTCCGTCCGGGCGACTCGGCCGATGACGAGGCCGGCCTGCGCTTCGCTCAGCACGGCGAGCGCGTCGTTGCTCGCGAGGCCGACGACCTGGAGGTCGTCGACGGTGATCGCGTCGCCCCGCTCCACCGGGTTGCGCAGCGCGAGGACCGGGGCCTCGTCGGTGGCCGATGCCTGCCACCACATCGCCGCCAACGCGCACACCACAACCACCAACACGCCACCGGCGACCTCAGGGACGCGGCGACGGCTCACCCTCGCCTTCCCTGGCGCGAGGTCGAAGCCGGGGTCTCCCGGTCGTTGACTGCCGGCCGGTGGCCGTTCCCGAAGCAGTGTTGTCATCTCCGCCCGCTGTCCCTTCCGCTACTCATCTGCCGCGTGTCTCGACGGCTTGGATCTCGACCACCTCGACACTCACCGGCGCCGACGCCCGCGTGATCGTCCCCAACAGCACCGGCGCCGGGCTGAGGCTCGTCGAGCCCCACACCTCGAACTCGACCGTCGCCGACACCACGAACCCGCCAGTCCCCGCGGTCGAATGGCGGTACGTGTGCGAACACCCCGCCTCTGCGGCCGTCGGGGCACGTGCGCCGGTGCAGACGACCGTGGTCCCGTCGCCCAGCGACCAGGTCGTGGATGCCGGGACCGCTTTGGCTTCGGCCCACATGCGCCCGCTCGGCGTGACCGCCCGGGCGGCGAAGGTGCCGTCCCAGTAAGCGGTGTCGACCCACAGCCACGTCGGGAGCTGCACCACCATCGGAACGTCGATCCCGTCCGGGCTCGAGCCCCACGTTGGTTCGGGCGGGTCGAGGGACCGCAGCGCCTGCTCCAACAGATCAGCCTCGGCGAACCCACCGCCCTCAGGGAAGATGAACTGCCCGTCGACGACGACCTCCTCGCCGTCACACGTCACCGACAACCAACGCCCCGTATCCGAGTACAGACGCTCGAAATCGAGCTCGTACACCCCGACCGCGAGGTCGTCGTCGATCACCACCGCGTAGGTGCAGTCAGCCCCGGCGCTCTGCCGGCTCGCGCCTGCGCTGGTCGCCGACGCAGCCACCTGGACCACGTTGTTGACCACGCCAACGCCGGTCTCATCCGACGCCCCGGCCGAACTCGCAGTCGCAGTTGCAATGAGAGCGGCGATCAGTACGGGAAGTCCCCGGGCGCCAACGCGCATCCCGCCACCCCCTCCCACCGCTGCAACCGAACCACACGCACGACCCTCCATTGGTCGTCGACCAGCTCGAGGTCGAACAGGTAGCTGTGCGTCACGACGTCGTCATCCACCACTGCGCCGGTCGCGACCTCGTAGATGACCCCATCGTCGATCGAGCACACCGCCACCTCGGCGGTGTCGCCGCCGAACCGAGCCGTACCGACCCTGATCTCGGCAAGGGCCTGCTCGCCGGCTCGGATGCCGAGCCCCCCGTCGAGGCGCTGCTGCGTCTCGGCGACCATCGCCGCCAGCGCCTCACCCGCTGCAACCTCCGCCAATGCGGGGTCGCCCGGGTTCGGCCGAGGTCCGCCGTTGGCGGCCTCGCGCACCTCGAAGAACGCACGGACCCGCGAGCCGACCAGCTCCTCGCCCGAAGGCTCGACAGCTTCCGGCACCGGCGCCGCTGCTGTCGGCTCCGACGTTGGGGCCGTGGCCGGTGCCGCCGTGACGCTGGTGCTCTCGCCGGTGTCCGTCGTCGCGACCTGCTCCGCCGACGTCGAACTACTCGTCGGCGCCGCAGCTGTCCGGGTCGAGTCCTCGCCGGAGCAGCCAACGACGATCGACGCACCAACAACGGCGGCGATCACCAAGGCATGCCTCACGTAGAACTCCTCAATCCGGGCGGACTCAATAGGCGCAAGAGACGCCAGACGACTAGCCGCGCCATCGCGCGGCCCCGGCGTCCGATCCAGCGTCGAAGCACGACCGCATGCTGTTGTCGAGACAGCAACGCGCACCGGAGCGACGCGCAACGGCGCTCGGTGACGGTCGCCACACGACCACAGTAAGTGACTGCTTCGGAGGCCCAGCAACAGGACATTCGCACCAGGACACACCGTCCCAGGGACCTCTCCGTAGCCTGAACGCGACGACGTTCCGGCCACCGAACACGTCTCGGGATCGTCACGAAGCCCACGGTCGCAACGCGATCCGGGAGGCGTCCCTGGGTCGGCCATGGACAACAACGGACAACAGCGGTGAAAGCCATCGGAGCGCTCGCCGTCGCCTCAACGCTCACCCTGACGGGCGGAGCGCTCGGCTTCATCGGCCTCGTCACGCTCGCCGGCAGCGCAGCCTCAGCATCGAATTCGCCGGTGCTCGCCGATCCGTCCGAGGAAGCCGTCGCCGACATCCCCCCGATCCTGCTGCAGCTCTTCCGCGACGAGGCCCAGCGATGCGAAGGCCTTCCTTGGACCGTGATGGCCGCTATCAGCAAGGTCGAGTCCAACCACGGCCGATACGGCGGCGCCACCATCGGGGCCGACGGCGTCGCGCGCCCGCTGATCATCGGCATCGCGCTCGACGGCCACAACGGAACCGCACGCATCGCGGACACCGACAACGGCCGATGGGACAGGGACTTGGTCTGGGACCGCGCCGTCGGGCCGTTCCAGTTCATCCCTGCCAGCTGGCAGATCTTCGGGAGCGACGGAAACGGCGATGGCGTCGCCGACCCCCACAACGTCTACGACGCCGTCCCCGCCATGCGCCGCCACCTCTGCCCCGACGGACGCATCGTCAACGTCAACGCAGCGATCCTCGCCTACAACCACTCCCAGGACTACGTCGACGCCGTCCTCGAGTGGGCGCAGACCTACACCGGCAAGCGCTTCTCAGCCATCCAGCCCATCGCCGGCTACGCGCTCCCCGTCAGTCCTGAGCTCGTCGACGACTCCCGCCTGACCCGGCCTCACCACGACTACCCGGCATGGGACCTCGGGCTCTCCGTCGGTACGCCGGTGTACGCCATGACCGCCGGCACGATCACCATGGCCTCGACGGCAGGCATCTACCCCAACGACCCGAACCGCTGCGGCAACACCGTCACCCTCGCCGGTATCGACGGCGCCACCTACACCTACTGCCACCTCTCCCAACTCGCCGTCCACGTCGGCCGAATCGTCGGCGCCGGAACCCTCATCGGCCTCTCCGGTGGCCAACCCGGAGCACCCGGCGCCGGCAACACCACCGACCCACACCTCCACCTCGGCATCCGTATCAACGACACCTCGGTCTGCCCGCAGCCCCTGCTCCTCGCCACCGCCCGCCGCACCCCGATCAGCCCCACCGCGGCACCGACAGCCGGCTGCATCAGCGGACGCACGACCACCAACTGGACCACCTGGCTCGACGCCACCGGCATCACCCAGTCCGCTCCACTCGACGAGGCCCAGCCGTGACGGCGACCGACACCGGCAAGAGCGGACCGGTGATGCTGATCGACATCCCCACCCTCGCCCAACAACTCAACGTCACCGAACGCTTCATCCGCCGCCTCATCAACGAACGCCGCATCCCCTACCTCAAAATCGGCAAATTCATCCGCTTCCACCCCAACGACGTCGCCACCTGGGTCGCCGCCCGGCGCATCGAAACATAGCCATACAACTAAAGACTTATGACTAGTGGTCCGTCGCTGAGATAGCTAGGTCGACTAGTGTGCGGTCATGCCGGTGAAGACCGCGGAGCCGTTGGTGGTGTCGGACGAGCAGCGTCGAGTGTTGGACGCGACGGCCACCCGTCGCCGCCAGCCCACCCCGCGAAGCCTGGATCAACAAACCAACCGTCCAGACGAAAGCCTGAACACCCCAGCAACCAGCCTTTGGCAGGTTCCGGAAAGCCTTCGGCCTTCCGGGCCAGCTCCCACCGGTAGCGGGTCACTGGCCGACTCCTCTACCCCAGAAGGCCGTCGCTCGTTTGAGCAGGTCTCGTACCATCCGCAGCTGCGCGTTCTCCTTGCGCAGCTGAGCCAGTTCCTCGCGTTCGGTCGTCGACAGGCCGTCGCGCTCGCCGCGATCGATCCGGGCCTGACGAACCCAGTTGCCCAGATTCGTCTCCCCGATCCCGAGACTGCGGGCAACGTCAGCGATCGTGCGGCCCTCGTCGAGGACCAACGCCACCGCGTCAGCCTTGAACTCCGGCGTGAACGACCGGCGCGTCCGACGCCGAGGGGTCTTCTCCTCCATCACAGACATGGCTACCTCTCATCCGAGGTGGCCGGCCAGGAGGGGAAGGCTCATGCTTGACCGCCGCCTCATCGACGAGCGCCGCATCCCCTACCACAAGATCGGCAAATTCATCTGCTTCCACCCCAACGACGTTCCCGTATGGGTCGTCAGGCGCCGAGTCAAATCGTTAGCGTTCGTCTGACTGTCCGCACGCAACCGGCGAGTGGAAACCGTGGCCGGATCCGATCGCTCAACCTCAGTAGTGACCCGCCAAGGAGCCTGCGGGGGAAGGTAGCCGCGCATTGCTCAAGACTGCTGTCGCTGGCGACGAGTGCCGTCACCCCGCTGATTCTCTTGAGGGGTGGACTGCCGCCTCAACGGAAGCGGCACCAGCCGAGACCACTATAGGTACTGGGCTATCGAAGGTCGCCACGACCTCGTCGATGCGCTGACGACCGTCGGCACCGACGCCGCCCTCAACATATTTCAGCTCGATCACGCCGTCGCTAGGATGATAGGTGCGTCCGAATTGGCGAGCTTCGAAGCCGGCGGATACGAGCTGCTCGACGAGTTGCGCTGCCAGCGCTCGACCCTCCTCAAGGCTGACAGCCCGTTCGACAATGGCAATCTCGAAGGGCCTGCTCGCCTCGACAACTTGTTCTGCAGGCTCCGATCCTGCACCCTCCGTGATCGCAATGACCAAGCGTGGGGGAACCACGGAGCGGTCGATCCATATGCCAGCGTAGTCGACTCCTAGAATCTCTTGCGCTTCGGCCTCGACGCGGCCGGCCTCGTCTGACAAGTGTTGAAACTGACAGGCCGCTGCGGACGCTTCATCGGGATCGAGTCCGAACTGGTTGAGATACATCTCGGTCAACGACTCGAGCTCCCACTCGGGAACGTCCGGGAACTCGCAGCTAGGGAGGTCGGCGACCTCAGGCGCCGGCGCTGTGGTCGTCGCTGTGATGTCCGAATCGCTCCCAAGCTGGGGGCTGGTTGACTCGGCCGCCTCGCCGCCACACGCGCCCACCAACAGACCCAGTCCGACCACCCCTGCCCTCGCGATGCCAGTCATGCCAACTCCATTCTCCAGCGTTCGGTTCCTTGGACGAACCTGATCGGCGTCCGGTTCCCGAGACGGGACCAAATGTCGGCGATCGAGCAGGCCGAGAGCCACGAGCGGCCCGACGCGGGGTGAGATCGTGCCGACCCCCGCATCTCGCCATCAGGGGTGAATAATATCAACATTCATCACGTTCTCGGCCTCGGCGGCGATCTGATAGTAGAAGCCGTCTCGCGTGCACGCCAGGTCCTCGAGGGTGTCGAAGAAGGGAGCACCCGTTGGGATATCGGCGGCATACACGCCATCCTCAGACAAGGACGTGACCAGACCGAATGCCCACCCACTCTTGATCACGGGACCACCACTGTCACCTTGGCAGGTGGCTCCTCCACCGGCAGGCGGTGGACCGACTGTCGATACACGCACGGTTCGCGTTTGAGACAACCCAGGCGGCTGTACGATTACCTCAGTAATCGCCCCGCACGTAGTAGCGGTCGAGCGCCCCGTGCGGCATACAATCTGACCTTCGACAGACGCGGCCAGGCCGTTTACCGGGTATCGGTCCACGTCAGCCGTAGAAGTTGCACCATCATTGCTGGCGTAGATCTTGACAATATTCTCCGAACCCCACCCCGACGGATAGGGGGCGGGGTTGTTCACTGCGATGATCCCGGCGTCGGCGAAGCTGTCGGTCCGCCAATTGACCGCTTGCCCAATTGTGTGCGAGCTACCTGTTCGAGGTTGAAACGTCTTCCAGGTCTGATTGTTACTAAGGCAGTGCCCGGCTGTGAGCAAGTAGCGCAATCCGTTGTCCCGTCCCACGGCATTAAACCCAGCGCTACAGAACCCAGTTGGGTCCCACCACATGTTGGTGCCCCCTCTCAGTGGGGCGTCGCAGTTAGGAAAGACGCACTCACTCTGCGCTTGGAGCGAAGCGTTGCCGGAGCCTTGCTCGACCCTGATGGGAATGGAGTCTTCGCTAATCTGGACGTTTGACGGGACGCGGGAGGTGTCCGAGGTGGCGACGACCACCGCATTATCTTCGAACTTCACCCATGCGCTCGCCATTGGATCTTTGGCCCGGGCCGCGGCAATGGCGATATCCCTCGCTGCGGTCAGCTCTTCGAGGCTGAAGTCGACCGTTTCGAAGGTCACGGCTCCCGATGCGGCGATTCGGCGCTGCTCTTCTGATGGGCTCGGTTCCGTTGTAGCGAAATGCAACGCCAGGTCGTCCCAATCGAACCAAGCACCGGCGTACTGTGTTTCGTCAGTCGCGGCGAGGAGATCGATAAGTACGGGCATCAAGCGTTCTTGCGAATCCAGGATCTGCTGCCCGTGCGAACGGGAGATCCCTTGCATCTCAAGATACTCAAGCGCTGGCCCGTCCAACACGTCGGCGGTGCCGTCGTAGCTCTCTGCAGTTGACGTCCTCGAGCGGATCCCAATACTCGCCAAAATGGTGAACGCCCCAACTGCCAAGATGGCAACTACGAGCACACGTTTGCGATAGGGCGATACACGGTTCACCGTTCTCGAGTCCATGACCGCAGGGTACCGTTGGGCCCCTGATCGACAAACGTGAGGGCGCATCAGATGTCCACGCGGGCGAACCTGCCCTGCTCAAAGGATGATCATCGCCTCGCCTTCGGTGCCCTCGGCGGTAGCGAGCACCATCCGCGCAATAGGCGCATCTAATTTTCCTGTTATTGGCCCACTGGACTGACCATCACACACTGCGGCATGCTGGACTGACCATCACACACTGCGGCATATTGGACTAGCCATCACGCACTTATTCAGCCTCGGCGGGAGCTTCGAAGATGACAGGAGTGCTAACCATTACCGACCTTCGTGAGCACGTCTCTCCCGGTACATCTCGTTCGGGCATGGAAGGAAGCTGTTCGGTGATCAGGCTGCTTCGAGCTGAGCGACGCTTCGCCCGATGGGCTCTGGCTGAGGGGGTGTCGATGATCGGCACCGCCGCGTCGATCGTCATCCTTCCCGTCCTCGTGTACGACCTGACGGGATCTGCCGGACTGACCGGCCTCGTGACCGCCACCCGGCTCGTGCCCTACCTGTTCCTGGGCCTGGTTGCCGGGCCGGTGGCGGACCGCGGCAACCGGCGGCGCCTGATCATCGGTGGCAACCTCGCCGAGGGCCTCCTGGCGGCGACGATCCCCGTCGCCGCAGCCTTCGACGCGCTCACGGTCGCGCAGGTGTTCGTGGTGGCCATCTTGTCGGCGGTTGCCTTCGTGTTCTCGGACGCCGCAGTGTTCGGCGCGGTGCCTTCGCTCGTACCCGGCGACCAGCTCGCCGGGGCCAACGGGTTGTTGGCGAGCCTGAGCTCCGTAGCGGACGTCGCGGGCCCGGTGCTCGGTGGCGTCCTCATCGCCACGATCGGGGCCGAGCACGCGCTGGCGTTCGACTCCGCCACGTTCGTGTTCGCTGCCGCCGTGCAGTTGACGATCGACTCAGACTTTCGCCGACCCGGTGGACCTGCGGGCCGACCGTCGATCCGTGAGCAGCTCGGCACGGCGATGCGGTTCGTCCGCGAGCAGCGCACGGTGTTGACGCTCATCGTCGTGGGATTCGGGAACTCCGTCGCGATCGGCATCGTGCTGGGTCTGCTCGTCCCATGGTCCGTGGAGGTTCTGGGCTACGAGCGCGACGATGCCCGCCTCGGCGTGCTGTACGCGGGTGTCGGTGTCGGCAGCCTCGTGGCAGGCTTGCTGTTCCCGCGGCTGTTCGCCCCTGGCCGGGTTGCGTTCCTGACACCGGCGAGCGTCGCGTGGTCGGCACTCATGAGCGCAACGCTCCTCGCCGCCATCACATGGCTAGCACCCGTAGCCGTAGCCGCGTTCTCGTTCGGGATCATGCTCACCATCACGATCGGGATCACCTACCGGCAACTCGCGACGCCGGACCACCTCGTCTCCACCGTGAACACGCTCGGCCGGATGATCGCATCAGGCGGTCAACCGCTCGGCGCCGCGGTCGGCGCAAGCGTGGCCGCAGCAGCCACGGTGTCTGCTGCCGCGACCGCGGTCCTCACCGCGACAGCAGTTGGAGCGCTACTTGCGTTGCGAGGACGAGACACCGGTCTCCAGTCGTCGCCTCCTGGCGCTGCGAGCGGCGGGTTCTGATGCTGGTTGTCCCCGTCTACACGGCGTGTAGCGCCAGAGCCCGCGTCGTCGACCGGATTCGCCGATCAGGCGCTGACGTGATCCAGACGGAGTCGACGTGACAGACGACGGCTGGCCGCTGGACGATTAGCCGAAGCGGCCCCGCCAGCGGGCACATGGCGCAGCCTGTGCCTCTGAGAAGCTGCGATCACCCGGGCACCGGTGAACGACACGTCCTCCACCGCCGGCGACGGGTCCTGCGTGTACCGGAAGGTCACCCCCTCGAACGCCACGGACGGCACGTCGACCACCGATGACGTGTCGAGAACGCCGTCGTCGGCGACCGCGGTCGGTTGGACCAGCAGCTCGAACACCCGGTCGGCAGACGCGGTCGTGACACCCCAACAGCAGCGTCGCACCGAGGAGCGTGATGATCGGCGCGAACGCCCCGCCGGCCAGGACCACCGCGACCGGGAACGACACACGATCCAGGCGCCCGTCGCTCGCCAGGCGGGCGCCGACGACGATCGCGCAGAGCACGCCGCCAGCAGTGAGGACGTCGGCACCCCGCTGCAGCGACGCCGGGCTCCAAGCTCCAACCCCCGTCCGGACTGGCGGCTCGATCTCGAGCTGATCGCAGCAGGCTCGACACACCGCCACCTCCGTGCCCATCCAAGGTGTCGCCGAACCGTGGCGGTCCACGCCCACGAATCGACTCACTCGAGTCGTCCGTACCACTGTGGTACCACTGGCATCGGTGTTCAGGGGTACACAAGGGACAATGGCGGTCAACATGACGGCAAGCGGCGCATCCCCTCTGACCTGGGGAAACGCTCAAACTCGGGCAACGCGAGATTTCATGGCGGTCGGCCTCGAAAGCCGTTGTGGCCTCCGGGTCACCATGGGTTCGAATCCCATACCCTCCGCGGCGCGGACCTGTGGTCGCCTCGGCCTTCGGCCTCGGCTCCCCAGGGCCCGCAGTTCCGTCCCTCCGGGGGCCGTTCAAGCGCCACGGAGGCTTCGCCTCCGTTCCCGCTGCTCGCGGTCCGCGGCGGGCTCACGCTGACCGCAGAAGGTCCAGGTGTTCGGCCTCGGCCTCCCGGCGAGCGGCACACCGAAGGACCGCCGACGGTACCGGGTGAAGCGTCGGTTCGACGGCCCGGCCAGGTCCAGGGCGCTTGCGTGCGCCCCCAACTCCAGGTCGCGGCGCCCGCGGCGAGCCGTTGCCCCGAACATGGGCCGGCCCGAAGCGTGGCTCGAGGTCGACCTTCGGACTTGGTGGTCGTGGTCGCCCGAATAGGTTGCGATCACATGGTCCCAGCGGTTCGGGTCTGCCGAGCAGCCGGCGTGCTAGACGGGGGCGATGCATCCGGCACGCAAGATCTGGGATGTCCTCGAGCCGATCTCGGCCAACGTCTACTTCGCGCCGGAGGTCCACGGCGCGCTCGCCGAGCTCGGCTTCGGTGGCGGCTCTGTGGGGCCCAACGGCATCCACTACCCCGACGGACTGGCGTACATGGCCAGCCGGGGTGGCTGCCTCGGGCAGGTCTCGGGCCACGTCATCGCCTCCGCCTTCGGCGTGTTCAAGCGGCAGATGGTGGTGGCGGCGGTCGACGCGGCGTGGCAGGTGGCCGGCGTGGACGACGTGCTCGCCGCCCGGGAGCGCGGCGCGGTCGCGAGCCTCGAACGGCTCCTCGGGCCGGAGCCCGACGGCCTCTCCTGGGCGACCGACGTGCTGCGTCGCATGGCCGAGGCCGGCCCGTTGGAGGGGCGTCACCTCGCCGCCGGGCTGACCTCGCTCGGCTACCCGGGCACGCCGATGGGCGAGTTCTGGCGGGCGGGTGACATCGTCCGTGAGCACCGGGGCGACTCCCACATCGCCGCCTGGATCGGGGCCGATCTCGACGCGAGCGAGATCGGCCTGCTGACCGACCCGTGGCGAGGGCAGCCGTTGCGGTCCTGGGTGCGGTCGCGCGGCTGGACCGATGACGAGCTGGACGCGGCGTGCGACCGGCTCCGGTCCCGGGGGCTGCTCGACGGCGACGAGCTCACGACCTCCGGCATGGAGCTGCGCGAGACGATCGAATCGGCCACCGACGCCCAGGAGGTCCGCATCGTCGCCGCGCTCGGCGACGACGCCGACCGCTTCTTCGCCCTGCTCGACCGTTGGGCCGACCAGGTCGTGGCGGGCAACGGCTACCCCGGACGCGTCCAGTGGTCGCTCGCCACATCGGGGACCTGAGGGAGGACGACCGGCTGTGCTCAGGGCTCGATGGCGACCCAGCCGCGGCGTTGGAGCTCGGCGGCGAGCGCCTCGGTCGGGATCGTTCGCAGTGCCCGGTCGGTGGCGGTCAGCCGCTCGGGTGCGGGTCGCGGTTCGGCGTGGCCCTCGCCGGCCTCGGCCTCCGCCTCCAGCTGCACGATGAACGCCGCGGCCTCGTCGCGGGTGAACTTGCCGGCGGCCTGGCGCTGCGTGAACCCCATCGAACCGCGGGCATCGCGGAAGTCGGCGTGGCCGGCGTCGTGCAGGAGGTCGAGCAGGCGTTCCACCTCACGGTGCGAGGCGGGCGGGCCGGGTTGTCGACCGAACGTCATGGCGCGAGTGTGTCCGGCCCGGCCCACCAGGTGGGCGATGGGTCGGGTCGGCGGGTGCGAGCGCGGCCTGCTGCTCGGGATCGAGGTCGACGGCGCGGTCGAGGTTCGCGAGATGGCCCTCGCACGCCTCGCTCGCGGCGATGAACTCCTCGGGGTCGATCTCTGCCCGGACGGCGGGTCGTACTCGTCCTCGTGGGAGGGCTCGTCCACGGCGATCGCGCCGTCGCCCGACGGCTGGGCGGTGGCGCCCGACTGCGCCTCCACGCCGTGCTCCGCCGTGCACGCCTGGAACAGCGTCATCGCCTGCCCGGGCTCGCTCGGGGCTCCAGCGCGTCGTCCTCGCCTTGCCGCTCGCGTCGGCGTTCCCGAGGCCGGCGGGGCCACGGTCCGCGGGCACGTCGACGCGTCACCCGCGGAGGCCACGAGGACCTGATGGCGCCACCCGCCCCGAGCGGGGTGGCGCAGGCCTGCGGGACATTCCGTGTGGAGCCGGTAGGTCACCAGATGTGCACGTCGCCGGCCAGCTGGGGCGGCAGCGGCGTGGCCACGCCGTCGACGGTCGTACCTCCGTTGCTCGCCAGCCGGGCCAGCGCGGCGTTGTTGTCGGCCGGGAAGTTGAGGCGCGGTGCCGAGACCGCGTCGAGCCGATCGCGATGCTGCGCGCTCAACGTCAACTCGAGCGCGGCCAGGTTGTCCTCGAGCTGCGCGAGCCGGCGGGCGCCGATGAGCGTCGAGGACACGCCGGGCCGGCCCTGCACCCACGCCAGTGCGACCGCGGCGGAGCTCGTCCCGATCTCGGCTGCGACGTCGTTGACGACGTCGATGACCCGCAGGTCTTCGGGGCCGGGCTCGCCGACCAGGCCCGTTCGGGCGGTGTCCACGGTGCCGGCACGCGAGCTCGAGTACTTGCCGGACAGGAACCCGCTCTTCAACGGGCTCCACGGGAGCACGCCCATCCCCATCGCCTCGGCCATCGGGATGAGCTCGCCCTCCGAGGTGCGCTCGAGCAGCGAGTACTCGAGCTGCAGCGCGACGATCGGCGACCACCCCCGGAACCGGGCGATCGTGGCCGCCTCGGCCGTGGCCCATGCGGGCACGTCGGAGAACCCGATGTAGCGGACCTTTCCCGCGGTCACCAGGTCGTCGAGTGCCCGCAGGGTCTCGTCCCGTGGCGTGCGGGGATCGAAGTTGTGGAGCCAGTAGATGTCGACGTGATCGGTCCGCAGGCGGCGCAACGAGCTCTCCAGCTGGTGCATGATCGCCTTGCGCCCCGCTCCCCCGCCGTTCGGGTCGCCACGGTGCAGGTTCCAGAAGAACTTCGTGCCCACGACGAGCCGGTCGCGCAGCCCGGGTCGGGCGGCGAGGTGGTCGCCGACGATCACCTCGGCGTGGCCGTTCGTGTACACGTTGGCGCAGTCGATCGAGTTTCCGCCCGCATCGAGGTAGGCGGCGAGGATCCGTTCGGACTCCTCTGCGCTCGCGCCCCAGCCCATGTCCTCGCCGAAGGTCATGGTCCCGAGGGTGAAGGGGCTGATCCGCAGGCCGCTGTGGCCGAGGGTCACGTACGAGCTCAGCGACAAGGGGGCTCCTCGGTCGGGCAGTTCATGCATCTCGCTCATCGCCCACCATCCCAACCCGGCTGCTGCGGATCCCCTAGATCGATCCGTTCCGGCTCTTGCACGATCCGGCCAGGCGCGCGCCGATCGTTGGCTGAGGGGTCGGGGCGTGGTTCACTCCTGCCGTGCTCGACCTGGCCGACCTGCGCACCGCGCTCACCCGTCTGGCGGGCGGCTCGGCGACACCGCGCCGCGTCGCCGGTGCGACGGTGTTCGCCACGGCCCGGACGACCGCGCCGATCGGGACCGTCACCGAGCCGGCGCTGGTGCTCGTCGCCCAGGGGGCGAAGCGGTCGATGCTGGGTGATCAGATCTTCGACTACGCCGCCGGCCAGTACCTCGTGGTCACCGTCGATCTGCCGCTCACGTCGAACATCACCCGTGCCGACGCGAGCGCCCCGTTCCTCGCGGTCAGCGTGCCGCTCGAGCCGGCGACGATCGCCCAGCTGCTCATCGAGGCGTCGAGCCCGGCGCGACCTCTGCCGGACGGCCCGGCGCTGTCCACGAGCGAGGCGACGGCGGAGCTGGTCGACGCGATCACGAGGCTGCTGAGGCTGTCCGCCTCGCCGGACGATCAGCGCGTCCTCGCCCCCGGCGTGCGCCGGGAGATCCACTGGCGGCTGCTGACCGGGCCACAGGGCGGGCTCGTCCGCCAGGTCGGGCTCGCCGACAGCAGCATCGCTCTCGTCGCACGGGCCGTCGCCTGGATCAAGGAGCGCTACGACCAGGCCATCCGCATCGACGACCTGGCCGCGGACGTCGGATCGAGCACCTCCGCGCTGAACCGCCGGTTCCGCGCCGCGACGTCGATGAGCCCGCTCCAGTACCAGAAGCAGCTGCGCCTCCAGCACGCCCGCGCCCGGCTGCTGGCCGACCCGACCGACATCGCGGGCACCGGCCACGCCGTCGGCTACGGCAGCGCATCGCAGTTCTCGCGCGAGTACCGGAGGCTGTTCGGGCTGCCGCCGGGCCGGGACGTCGAACGGCTCCTGCGGACCGGCGTCGTGCTCGACGTGCCGTGAGGACCACCGGCGCGCCAGGTCGACGTCGTCGCCCGCGCCTCGACCTCGCGTAGGTCCACGCCGGCCGGTCCCCGATGACGGCTCGACCGGAGGCGGCACTTCCACCCGCCCGCCGCGTCGGCATCGCTCGGGCCCGGCCGCTTCCTCCGACGGCGTCGCCGGGGACCACTGACCTCCGCGAGCACAATGAACATTCATTTGACAACTGCGGGACGGCCGCTCATGATGGATGAAAATGAGTGTTCATTCAATAGGGAGAGGATCGATGACCACGACCACGGCCCCACGCTGGTCGCCCGACGCGATCGGCGACCTGGGCGACAGGACCGCCCTCATCACCGGCGGCAACAGCGGGATCGGGCTCGAGACCGCCAGGGTGCTCGCACGTCACGGCGCCCGTGTGATCATCGCCGGCCGCGACGACACAAAGCTCGCCGCCGCCGCGACCGAGTTGCACCGGTCGACGACCGACGCCGACATCGCGACCGCGGTCGTCGACCTCGGCTCCCTGCAATCGATCCGCGACGCGACCAACGCGCTCGCGAACCGCGAGGTGATCGACCTGCTCGTCAACAACGCCGGCGTCATGAACGTCCCGGAGCGCCGGACGACGAGCAACGGGCTCGAGCTGACGGTCGGGACCAACCATCTCGGCCACTTCGCGCTCACCGCCGGCCTGTGGCCCGCGCTGCGACGCAGCCCCGAGGCGCGGATCGTGACGGTCAGCGCCATCGCCGCCCGGTGGCGCAGCGGGCGGCTCGACGACCTGCTGAGCGAACGCAGATACCGCCCGATGTCCGCGTACGCGAAGTCCAAGCGGGCCAACATCGTGTTCACCGCCGAGCTGGCCCGCCGGCTCGAGGGCAGCGCGCACCGTGCCGTCGTCGTCCATCCCGGGTCGGCCATGACCGACCTCCAACGACACAGCACGGGGCTCATGTCCCGCATCGTGATCGCCCTCACCCGCAACGTCGTCATGGGCTCGCCCGAGGGGGCCGCGTGGCCGTCGCTGTACGCGGCCACGAGCCCCGACGTGACGAACGGCGGGTTCTACGGTCCCGCCGGTCGCGACCAGACCTCGGGGACACCCGAGCTCGCCGCCATGCCCACCGGCGCCGACGGCCCCGCCGAGGGCGCCCACCTGTGGGCCGAGAGCGAACGCCTGACCGGCGTGGCCTTCGACCTCTGAACGCACGGCCCCGCCCGCGCACCTCGCTGGCGCGACATCCCGAGGGGCGGCCGCTCACGTGTGCGGCGGTCAACGCCGCGCCGGCCACTAGCGGCACGGGTCAGGGGTGGAAATGAATGTTCATTATCGTGAGCGCCCGAGAGAGCGACTTGCGGGGAGGCGACATGACCGAGAGCGGCCTGCACGGTGGCGCGCGCAGATGACGAGGACGAGGGACCCGGACGCCAAGAAGCAACTGCTGCTCGAGGCCGGGCTCGGCGAGTTCGCCGAGCACGGCATCAGCGGCGCCCGCATCGACCGGCTCGCCAAACGTGCCGGCGTCAGCGCCGGGCTCGTGTACACCTACTTCGACAACAAGGAGGGCCTGTTCGAGGCCGTCTACGACACCATCGTCGAGCAGGTCACCGAAGCGGCGCCGATCACGCCCGACGACCTCGCCGACTACGCGGGGCGGCTCTTCGATGCCGCCGGGCAGCATCCGGAGGTCATGCGCTTCGTCGCCTGGTACGCGCTCGAGCGCGGCGACGACGCTGCCACTCCGGCCGCGGTCACGCAGTCGATGAGCGAGAAGACGACCGCGATCGCTGCCGCCCAACAGCGCGGAGCGGTGACGGACCGCTGGTCGCCCGGTCAGCTGCTCGCGCTGGTGCTGACACTGGCCAACATGTGGGATCGCCACGGCGACGGCGTTCGAGGGCTCGTCCCGGAGCACGAGCACCGCGCCACGATCGTCCAAGCGGTGCGCGCGCTCACCACCCCCTGAACGGGCGCCGGACCTGACGGCTCGCGGCGCGCCCGCGGCCCGCCGGGAGCGCTCGACCCGATCGTGGACCAGCGGCGCCCCGACGGCGGGGGCGGCCGGGATGTTGCGTAGCACCCGATGGGTCGCTCCGGGCGATCCGCTACGTCGAGGGCCCGGTCGCCAGCGGTGCCGGACGACGGAGCGACTCCACGTCAGGCCGCCGCCCACGGGTCGGAGAGCGGGATGGCGGCGCCGGCGAAGTCCCGGGTGCTCCGGGTGGCGAGGATCGCCCCGTGGCTGCGGGTGATGGCGGCGATCTGGGCGTCGGCGACGCTGATCGGCCGGCCGGAGTGCTCGCGCGTGGCCACGATGTCGGCGTAGTGCGCGGCGGAGAGACCGTCGAACGGCGCGACCCGGTCCGCGAAGTGGTCCGACACCATCGAGTCGACCTTCGCAGCGAGCCGACGCTTGCGCCGTCCGTCGGCGAGACGGTCCATGCCGTACAGCAGCTCCGCAACCGTCACGGCCGTCAGCCACAAGTCTGAGGAGGGCGCCTCGTCCGCCCACGCGAGGACCGCTTCGCTCGGCTCGGGACGGATCAGCTCCGAGACGACATCGGTGTCGAGGACGATCACTCCGGCAGCTCAGCCGCCCTGGGCATCTCCGTACGCGGTGGGAGCTCGAGGTCGACGCCACCGACGTCGGCGAAGTGCTGGTGGATCCTCGTACCGAGCCCACGTTCGGCGCGCGATCGGCTGACCGTCTCTCGGAGGATGGCCCGGACCTCGGCCTCCATCGACCGTCCGTTCCGGGCGGCGCGCACCTGCAGCTCGGCGCGCAGCTCGTCGTCCACGTTCCGAATCGTCAGCGTCGCCACGTCGACCTCCTCGGCATGCAGGCCTGCAGTCGACAGCAATGCTCGCAACGCTGTCAGCTTCGCTCGTTGGTCCCGGCGACACTGATGTGTCTAGCGTCACGGCATGAACGACGTTGAGGCGCACGACGTCATCGTGATCGGGGCCGGCGTGTCCGGGCTCTACCAGATCAAGACGCTGACCGACCTGGGCTTCGATGCCATCGTCCTCGAAGCCGACGACGACCTCGGCGGCACCTGGTACCGCAACCGGTATCCGGGCGCCCGGTTCGACTCCGAGAGCTACACCTACGGGTACTCGTTCTCGAAGGAGCTGCTCGACGAGTGGCACTGGGTCGAGCGGTTCTCCCCCCAGCCCGAGAACCTGCGCTACCTCAACTACGTCGCCGACAAGTTCGACCTGCGCAAGCACTGCCGGTTCAACAGCCGGGTCGGCTCGCTCACCTGGGACGAGGACGAGCGGCGGTGGACGGTCCACGTCGAGGACGGCCCGACGTTCACCGCCCGCTTCGTCGTCGCCTCCGTCGGCCCCCTCTCGATCCCGACGATGCCGACCTACGAGGGCATTGACGACTTCGAGGGCGAGTCGTTCCACACGTTCCACTGGCCGAAGGAGCCGGTCGAGCTCGAGGGCCGTCGCTTCGGGGTCATCGGCACCGGTGCCACCGGCATCCAGGTCATCGCCGAGCTCGCGGACAAGGTCGGCGACCTCACCGTCTTCCAGCGCCGCCCGAACTGGAGCACGCCGCTCAACAACAGCCCGATCGACGAGGCCGAGATGGCCGAGATCCGCTCGCGCTACGACGAGATCTTCACCAACTGCTCGACCTCACCCGGCGGCTTCGAGCACAACCCCGACCGCCGCGGCTTCTGGAACCTCACCGCCGAGGAGCGCCGGGCGTACTGGGACGAGCTCTACGACCAGCCCGGCTTCGCCCTCCTCGCCCGCAACTTCGCCGAGATCTTCTTCGACGAGGACGCCAACCGCGAGATCTCCGACTACGTCGCCGACCGCATCCGCCAGCGGGTCGACGACCCGGAGACCGCCAAGAAGCTGATCCCGACCGACCACGGCTTCGGCGTCCAGCGCCTCCCGCTCGAGACCAACTACTTCGAGGCCTACAACCGCGACAACGTGCACCTCGTCGACGTCACGGCCAACCCGATCGAACGGATCACCGCCACCGGCATCCTCACCAGCGACGGTCACCACCACGACCTCGACGTCATCGTCTACGCCACCGGCTTCGACGCGATCACCGGCGGCTACGACCGCATCGACATCCGCGGCGTCGGCGGTCGCCGCCTCGCGGACGACTGGGCCGACGGCCCGAGCACCTACCTCGGCCTCATGAGCCACGGCTACCCGAACCTGCTCATGGTGGCCGGCCCCCAGAGCGTCTCCGGATCCACGAACTTCCCCCGGGCCATCGAGAAGGGCGTCGAGTTCGTCACCGAGCTCCTCGAACACGCCCGCGACGAGGGCGTCACCCGCATCGAGGCCGAGCCGGGCGCCGAGACCGACTGGGTGGTCGAGGTGGCCCGCTTCTACGAGGGCCTCCTGCTGCGCCGGGCCAAGGGCTGGTTCACCGGCTACAACTCGAACGTCGCCGGCCACGACACCGGCAAGGTCCGCTACCAGGCGTACTTCGGCGGCGCACCCCGCTACAACCGCCGCCTGAACGCGGTCCGCGCCGACGGCTACGAGGGCTTCGCCCTGACCTGAGCTGATCCGGTCCTGACACGGACGAGAGCAGCTGGACGAACATGCTGGAGCTGCGTGGCGGTCGGCCCGATGTCGACGTCATCGAAACGTTCCGGTCAGCCGACGACGACGAGCTCGTTGTCTCGACGTATCGACGAAGCCGAAGCCCATCCGCCGATCAGTTCGCTGGGGCCGGGCTGACCCTCGACGCCCAACACGGGACCGCTGGCCTCGTTGCGGAGCCAGCGCACCTCTCGGGCGCGTGCGAGTCCTTCGAAACCGGTCACCTCCTGACGCTGACCGGCTCCATCGACGGTGCAGCGATCTCCCTCGACGGCTACCTCCGGAGCCGATCACGAGGCTGGATCCTCGATGGCATCTAGGTGTCTGGCGGGCTCGCACCCACCATCGAGCGAGTGCGACAGAGCTACACCGTTGTTCGCGTCGCTCCGGGTGACCGTGCCGCGCACCCATGGTCGAGCGGGCCGGCACATCAACTCACGACGCCCACGTCGTCTGCGCTCGACGCCTTGTATCCCGTGTTCGACATCGAGATGCGGGACGTACTGGGAGACCCTCCCGACCAGGTAATCGGAGCAAGGCTGCTGTTCGGTGTCGACGAGACGACCGGCGGGCGAACGAGCGTTCTCCTGTGCACGACCGAGATGAGTCACGATCGGTCGCTCCTCCTGTCGATGGAGAGGCTGGAGCGCACGCGGATCGAGGCGGATGCCGAGATCACGATCGACGCCAGCGCCGCACGAGGCGAGATCTCGACGACGTCGCGGTTCGGTTTCACGACACACGATTCGGTCGACGCAGCACATCTCGCACTCCGCTACGACACGACGATGCACACGGTCAGCGGGACGGTGCGCGTGTCCGGCCGGAGCGGACGAACACTCCGCTGCGAGTTCGACGGGGTGCTCCGAGCGCGGCGGGTCGAGGCGCTGAGGGCCTCGCTGCGGCCACCGAAGCTGAGCGGTCGATGGCGTCGGGTCGGCGGTCCCACCGAGCTCTTCGATCTCAGCGGTGGGATCCCCGGCGCTGCGTCGTGGACCGCGACGGACTCGCCACGCCCTGACGGCGCGTTCGCGCGTGTTCGGTCAGCAGCCGGCGACCGAGGGTTCGTGCGGCTCGTCCCCTCGCGGCTCATCGGAGTCGGGCTCGTCGACTCGAGCGGAGGCTCTCCGGCCGAGCTCGTGGTCGCGGTGCCGGAGGAACCGCCCTCGCAGCACCTCGACGACCTCTCCATCGACGACCGCGAGGTGCTGCGCTTCCTCGCCCAGGAGCTCGTCATCGCGTCGCGCCACGCAGAGGCGGTTCCGCTCCTCAGCAGAGCGGCCGAACTGTACGAAGACGCAGCGGCGACAGCCTTGCGACCGGCCCGGGAGTCCGAGTTGATCGGCCGAGCGATGCTGCTCAACTACCAGCTGCTGGCGGCACTCGGCACCCGTAGGTACGGCGACCTTCTGGATCTGCTCCGGGAAGGGGTCCGGCTCCGCCACCGGCTCTCGTTCTCCGAGTCGACGCTGAGCGCCGAGGCCCTGGCTGCGAGCGTCAGCGAGACGCTCGAGCGTGCCAGCGGCACGATCGACGACGTCCGCGAAGTCCTCCAGCCCCTCGGCGGCGATCACGACTGGGCGACCGGGATCATGAGGCTCCTGAGTGACGCCGTCGAGAGGCTCGGACAAGCAGCGGGGATCCTGACCGTCGCGCCGCCGGGGGACCTGGCGCTGCTCCGCCAAGAGGAGGTCGACGGCCTCATCGAGTCGCTCGAACGCGAGCGGTCGTGGTTGGAAGCGCAGGTCGACGTCGTCCTCGCACACGTCGAGGGCGAGCCATCCCTCGCTGCTCTGATCGACGAGCGTCGACTGATCGTCGAGGCGCTCGGCCAGGCGGACACCTGGGGGAACGAGGCACTCGTGGAGTTCGGACGCCGCGACGATGCGCTCGTCGAGGCGATCACCAGCGCACGAGCGCCAACCACGAATCGACAACGGTTCCTGGCCGGCTTCTGGACGGCGTCCGCGCTGCAGAGCGCAGCCGGCTTCGTGCGCCTCGCAATTGAGGACATCGTACGACGGCGCCCCGTCGAGACCGCTCGAGCACGACGGGAGAGCAATCGCTCAGGATCCGGCCATCTGGCATCGTACGTCGAGCAGTGGCGGGCTCTCGTCCACGGCGACCTCGCGAAGATCGCCACGGTGGACGCAGCCGTGCCGTTCTTCGAAGAGCTTGTCTCGCTACTTCTCGACCTGGACGCCCCCGAGGACGCGCTGGTCGCATCCGAGCTCGCCAGGGCCCGAGCGTTCGCCGACGGGCTCGCCGCGTCCACCGGCAGATCGTCTGCGACGGTCGTCGACGCGGCAAGCATCGAACGAACGGTCCGGGACGCGCAGCGAACGATCATCGAGTACTTCGCTGCCCCGGCAGCCATGACGATCTGGGTCGTGCCACCTTCCGGCGTCGTCGACTGTGTCACCCGGCGCATGGATCGCCGAACGGTCGAGGCAGTCGTGGAGCGGTTCCACGAGCTCGCTGGCATCTCGGTGCCCGACGCCACGAGTCTGCGGGAGCTGCGGAGCGTGCTGCGGCAGCTCGGCGAGATCTTCTGGGACCCGATACCACAGGCCTGGCTACCCGACGATCCCGACGAGGTCGTGACGATCGTTCCCCACGGCTCCGGATCCCGCGTCCCCTTCCCCGGGCTCCTCGACCGGGACGGCCGGTATCTCGGCTCATCGGATTTCGGCGGGGGTGATCTGGTCGAGGAGGGTCCAGTTGGGTCGGCCTGCGTAGAGCAGGACTCGGATGCGGTAGTTGCGGAAGGACCGGAACCCGAACCCGATGCGTT
>JAXHUH010000348.1:0-10705 GCA_034211175.1 Actinomycetota bacterium | reverse complement strand
GCCGCCGGTTCGTCGACCGCCGGTTCGTCGACCGCCGGTTCGTCCCCGGTCTCGTCGCCGGCGTCGGGTGCGGGCTCGTCGGCCACCGGCTCGTCGACCGCAGGTGCGTCGACGGGCCCCTCCGGGAGCTCCTCGGAGGCGGCGGTCACGGTCAGCTCCGACAGCACCGGCACCTCGACGACCTCGGTGGCGTGCAGGCCCCCGACGCTCGCGGCGACAGCGGCGGTGCCGGCCGCGGCCTTGCCTGCGGTCGTGGCGAGGAACGTGGCGATCCAGCTCATCGGGGGTGCGAGATCCTTCCGGGAAGGGTTGTCGGTTCCCGAACGGTTTCGGCAGCTTCCGCCGATCCCGACAGCCGGACGATGGGCCTACGCTCGTCGGGCGTGCGCACGCTGGGGACACGGCCGCCCGGCCGCCCCCTCCGGGATGTGGAGTCGATGACGACGATCCTGACCATGGGGCACTCGAACCACGGCGCCGAGCACCTGCTCGGGCTCGTTGCCGGTGCCGGCATCGAGGTCGTGGTGGACGTGCGCTCGACGCCGGCGTCGCGTGCGGCGCCCCACACCGCCAAGCGCCGGTTCCCGGCGTTGCTCGCCGATGCCGGCGTCGCCTACCGGTTCTCGGGCCGCCACCTCGGCGGACGGCCCGACGACCCGGCGGCCTACGACGACGAGGGCTTCGTCGACTACGCCGTCGTGGCCGCGGCCGCGGGGTTCGCCGAGGAGCTCGACGAGGTCGAGCGGCTCGCATCGGCCCGCCGGGTCGCGTTGCTGTGCGGGGAGGAGGACCCGACCGGTTGCCACCGCCGGCTCCTCGTCGGCCGCGTGCTGATCGGGCGGGGCCACGCCCTGCGCCACGTCCGCGGCGACGGCCGGGTGGAGGACGAGGCCGAGGTCGGCGCCGCGGACCCGGCACCGGCGAGCCTGTTCGACGACGTGCGGTGGCGTTCGCGTGCGCCGGTCCGGCGGCGCTGAGCCCGGTTCCGGGGTGGTCTCAGACGGACGGGAGCGCGCAGGAGGGCTCGCGCAGGTCCCGGACACGGCGGCGCAGGACCCACAGCAGCAGCCCGACCGATGCCACGGCGAGCAGCGGCTGGATCGGCTGGAAGAACGACAGCGCGCCCGAGGTCCCGATGAGGGCGACGACCAGGTGGTTGCACGTCGGGCAACCGACGGCCAGCAGGCCGCCGACCCCGCCAAGCAGGGCCCGGCGGTCGTCGCCATCTGCCCGGTCGGCCCCGTCGGCGGGCGCCAGGTCCGGGTCGGCGGTCGTGAGGTCCCCGTCGACCGCGACGTCGCCGGGGCGCAGCGCCAGGACCAGGCCGATCAGCGCCGAGGTGACCGCGAGGACGATCGGGTCCCACCACCGCACCGGGATGGACGAGCGGCCGAACACCGGGTTGGGGATCACGTCGGTCGGCACGCCGATGACGACGGCCGCGACCACGGCGATGCCCAGCGCCCGCAGCCACGTGGCGGTCGAGATGCGCCCGAGGAACCCTGTGGTCGGTCGATCCCACTCGACGTCCGGCCCGTGATCCATCGGCCCACGGTAATCCGGCGCCGCCGGCAACACCCTCCCGACGCCCGTCGCACCGTGGCCCGGTCGAGGAGATCGGTTCGTCGCGTGCGCATTGCTCAACCGTGTTGTGAACGGTCACAACGTGGTCCGGTGATCGCATCGTGAGGCGGCATCGTGTTCTGATTCGACGCGACGGATGTCGAATCGGTCGGTCTCGGGTGAACGTCCCGATGGTCAGACCATCATGGAATCATCGCGTCACGAACCGCTTTCCATCACCACATTCTGGTGAACGAACCAGAAGATGAATTCTGGTTCTCGGCGCGATCGTCCTGCGGTGTGAGCGGGAACGCGGCGAGGTCGCCTCAGGTGTGCACCTGGGCGGCCTCGCCGTGATCCCCCGAGTCGGTTCTTGTGTCAGTCAGAGCTGCGGGCGGCCTCGATGGCCCGCCACACACGCTCTGCGGTGAGCGGCATGTCCACGTGGGTGACGCCCAGGTGGGAGAGGGCGTCGACCACCGCGTTCTGGATCGCCGGGGTCGATCCGATGGTACCGGACTCACCGATGCCCTTTGCTCCCAGCGGGTTCCTCGGGCTGTCGGTCTGGGTGTTCGATGTTTCGAACGACGGGAGCTCCGCTGCGGAAGGCATCGCGTAGTCCATCAGGTTACCCGTCACCGGGTTCCCGTCCTCATCGTACGCCACGATTTCGTACAACGCCTGCGCGGCGCCCTGCGCGATGCCACCGTGCTGCTGACCAGTCACGAGCATCGGGTTGAGGATTCGGCCGCAATCGTCGACCGCGACGTGGCGGACCAGTTCGACCCGGCCGGTCTCGGAGTCGACCTCGACCACCGCGACGTGTGCTCCGAACGGGAACGTCGAGTCCTGGCCGTCGAAGTCGACCTCGGAGAACAGGCCGCCGTCTCCCATGTCGGACGGGCGGCGGCCCGGGTCCTTCGACGCGCCGGCCAGCTCCGCCCACGACAGGGCGTTGGCGGGCACGCCGGCGACGTGGAGGCCGCCGTCGCCGGTGACGATGTCGTCGGGGCTCGCCTCGAGGAGGTGGGCCGCCAGCTTCTTGGCGATCGACAGGACGTCCTCGCTCGCGTTGTTGACCGCGCTCCCGGCGGTCTGCAGCGAGCGGGAGCCGAGGGTGCCCGAGCCCCTCGGGATCTCATCGGTGTCGGACTGGAGCAGGCGGACCTTGTCCATCGGTACGCCGAGCTTCTCGGACACGATCATGGCGAACGCCGTCTCGTGGCCCTGGCCGTGGGCGCTGGTGCCGACCCGGGCGGTCACCGACCCGTCGTCCTCGACCGTGACCGAGCCGTACTCCATGTGCAGGCCCAGCGGGGCGGTGATCTCGACGTAGGCCGACACGCCGATGCCCATCAGCTTGGAGTCGCCGACGTCGCGACGCTTCTGCTGCTCGGCCCGGAGGGCGTCGTAGCCGGAGGCCTCCAGCGCCGCGTCGAGCGACTTCGTGTACTCGCCCGAGTCGTAGTTGGCGCCGGTGACCGTGGTCAGCGGGAACGCGTCCGCCGGGATCAGGTTCTTGCGGCGCAGCTCCGCCGGGTCGATGCCGAGCTGGTCGGCGGCGACGTCGATCACCCGCTCCAGCATCTGCGTGGCCTCGGGCCGGCCCGCACCGCGGTACGCACCCGTGGTCGTCGTGTTGGTCATCACCGAGCGGGCGGTGAAGTGGATCTTCGGGATCTGGTAGACGCCCTGGGCCATCGTCTGGGTCATCAGCGGCAGGATCGCCCCGATGGCGGGGTAGGCCCCGGCCTCGGCGATGACGTCGGCCCGCATGCCGACGATGGTGCCGTCGGAGCGGAGGCCGAGCTGGGCGTCGAGGACCATGCCCCGGCCCTGGACCATGGACAGCAGGTTCTCGCTGCGGGTCTCGGTCCACTTGACCGGCCGGCCGAGTGCCTTGGCCGCCGCCGCGGCGAGGATGAACTCGACGTACAGGGCGGCCTTCGGGCCGAACCCGCCACCCACGACGGGGGCGGCGATGCGGACCTTGGACGGCTCGAGCCCGAGGAAGCCGGCGATCGGCTCGCGCAGGCCGATCGGGGCCTGGCTCGGCACCCACACCGTGAGGCCGCCGTCGGGCTCGCCGGGCACGACGACCGCGCCGTTCGGCTCCATCGGGATGCCGGCGAGGCGCTGGCTCACCATCCGCACGTGGGCGACCTCGTCGGCCCCGTCGAGCGGGTTCTCCTCACCGCCGATGGCCGTCTCGAACGCGACGTTCGAGCCGTGCTCCTCGAACAGCAGCGGCGCACCCTCGGCCAGTGCGGCCTCGGGGTCGACCACGACCGGCAGCGGCTCGTAGTCGGGGAAGATCGAGTCGGCCGCGTCGACGGCCTGGGCGGTGGTCTCGGCCACGACCATGGCGACGATGTCGCCGACCAGGCGGACCTTGCCCTTCGCCAGCGGCGGCCGGTTGAACGTCTCGGGCAGCAGCGGGAAGCTCTGCACCGACGGCAGGTCGAGGTTGTCGGCGGTGTACACGGCGATGACGCCGGGCATCGACTCCGCCTCGCTGGTGTCGACCGACCCGAGCGTCGCGTGCGCGAACGGCGACCGGACGAAGGCGATGTGCCCCATGCCGGTGTAGCTCAGGTCGTCGTAGTACTTGCCCGCGCCGGTCAGCAGCGCCGGGTCCTCCTTGCGGAGGACGGCGTTGCCGAGGATCGACCCTTGTGCTGCCATCTCGCTCCCCTCCACCTGTCCAGGTGCTGGCCCGAACCTAGCGCGTGTCGGAGGTCACGTCTCCCTGGGCCTGTCGGTTCTCGATGATCGGCCGGTGGCGGCGAACCACGTCGCCGGGCCCTGCGTACCTACCGGCGTCAGGCCGACCAGGGGGTTCGTGCGGCTCGCCCGGCTCGAACGCACGGGAACCGCCGCCCGCTCCACCGTCCACCGTCCACCGGCCGACCGGGCGCCGCGATCCGGGCCCGCACGACCCGACACCGGGGGACCGACCCATGACGCCGCTCATCACCTGCTCCGCCATCGTTGCCGCGGATCCCGCCATCGCCACGGCCACGTCCGACACGCCGACGACCGGTGTCGCGCACCGCGGCGCGCTCGGCCTCGAGCCGCTGGTCGCCACCCGCGCGGGGCCGGTGTGGCTCCGTCCCACGACGCCGGGCGACGAGGACCTCGTCGCCGGCCTCGTCGAGCGGCTCGACCCCGAGTCGCGTCGGCGCCGGTTCTTCAGCCCGCTACCGGTCGTGCGGCCGTCGTTGGTCAGCCAGCTCTGCGACGTCGACCAGTGTCGTCGGGTGTCGTGGGTCGCCCACGACGGGGGCAGGGCCGTCGCCGAGGCGCTGGGCGTGCGGCGCGCCGACGACCCGGCGACCGCCGATCTGGCGGTCATGGTCGCCGACGACCGTCGCCGCCAGGGCATCGGTCGTGCCGTGATCGCCGCCGTCGTGCTCGTGCTCGACACGCTCGGCGTCGCGACGCTCACGTGCGACATCCTCAGCGACAACCGCGCCAGCGTGGACCTGTTCGAGTCGTTCGGGCTCCGGCTGCGTCCCGACGCCGAGTCGCTCGCGGGCTCCGGCGCCATGGGCGATGCCCGGCGGGTGGCGCTCGGAGCGGGGCTCGACACCGGCGCCCTCCTGTCGCTCGCCGCGGCGACGTCGGCGTGCCGGGAGCCGCACGGGTGCACCGCACCGGCGGTCGCCCGCATCATCGGCGGCCACGGCGGCCACATCCGGGCCGCGTGAGCAACACCCGGCGGTGGCGCGGCCTCGCGCCACCACCGGGTGATCACCCGTTCGGGCTCACGCGTCGGGGAGCCAGTTGCCGTGGAAGCCGAAGGGGATCCGCGTCGGCAGGACCACCCGGGCCACCGGCTCGCCGGTGAAGTCCGAGGCGTCGAGGAGGACGAGCTCGGCCCGGTTCTCCTCCGCGTCGTGCACGACCGACATCAGCCAGCCGTCGTCCTCGGCGCCGGTCGGGTCGTCGGGGTCGCGGGGCACGAACACGGCCTCCATGGTCGAGCGCCCCTTCCCGTGGTCGTGGGCGGCGACGGCACCGGTGCGCAGGTCGTGGCGCAGCAGCGGGCCGTGCTCGAGGCCGTCGGCGATCGCCACGCCGTAGCCGTAGCGGGCGGGTCGGCCGAAGCGCCGCTCGTCGACGCGCGGGAACTCCATGGGGCGGTCGTCGAGGCGCTCCTCGATGACCTTGCCCGCCACCGGGTCGATCGTCCACCGGTCGAGCGTCGGCGCGCCCTCGGAGGGCCCGGCGAGGTCGGTGTCGAACACCTTCGGGTGGCGCACCACGTCGACGACGAGCCGGCCGTCGTCGAGGTCGAAGGCGTTGAGGACGTGGAAGACGTAGCACGGCTCCACGTCGACCCAGGTGACCTCACCCGTGCCGTCGAGCGGCAGGACCCCGACCCGGGAGCCGTACGGCTCGTGCCAGCGGTACGGGAACGAGCGCCCCGACGTCGCCAGGTCCAGGTCGAAGATGCAGGGGAGGTCCAAGATGACGGCCCGGCTCTCGGTGATGGCCATGTCGTGCATCATCGGGCTGCCGTCGCCCGGGGTCGTGATGTCGACCGACGTCGTGACCCGGCCCTCGGGCGACAGCACGAGGTACTGGACCTTGTTGCCCCAGCCCCACCAGTACGCGACCGCGTGCGTGTTGCCGGTGACCGGGTCGGTGTGGGGGTGCGCGGTGAAGCCCCAGGGGAGCGTGCCGCCGAAGTCGGACGGCCCGACGGTCTCGAGCTGCGGTCCGAGCTCGCAGGGCACCGAGCCCGCCTCGACGACCGCGTAGGTGCGGCCGCCGATGGCGACGACGTTGGTGTTGGGCGAGCCGAGCTGGCGGTCCTCGGGCACGCGGCGCGGCGGTGGTGCCTCGCCGAGGCGTTCGGCGACGGCGGGCGAGCGGACCCAGCGGTTGCGGTACCAGCTCGCCCGACCGTCCTCGAGACGGATCCCGTGGACCATCCCCTCGCCGACGAACCAGTGGTGGCGGGCCGGGTCGGGTGGATCGATCGGGTTCGGGCCGTTGCGGACGTAGCGGCCGCGCAGCTCCGGTGGGATCGAGCCGATGACCTCGAGGTCGGTGGCGGTCAGCTCCTCACCGACGGGTGCGAAGTTGCCGGACAGGTAGGCGGTGGCGTCCATCTCCGACCTCCGGGTGGTGGTGGGTGGCGGGTGGTGAACGGCTGTTAGGTACTTTACGGACGTGAGGTAACGACCGTCAACCTTCTTGTGCGTCGTCTCGACCGTGACTCGGGCGTCGCCGGTGGCTGGCGTCGGCTGGCGTCGCCGAGTGGGGAGTTGCCGGCGAGGTCGTCAGCCGGCGTCGGGCGGGGAGATGCCGGCGAGGTCGGCGAGCAGGCCGTCGACGAGCTCCTCGTCGGAGGGCCAGCCGAACCGGGGCATCGCTCGTCGGAGCCCCGCGGCGCCATGGAGGTGCGTCCAGATCGCGACGGCCGTCGGTCGCGCCCGGCGATCGGGCACCTGGCCGCGGTCGATCGCGGCCTGCACGGTGGCGACGAGGGCCTCGAAGGCCTCCATGCCCGGGTCCTCGGCCTCGCACGGTTCCTCCACGCCGGGCCGGCGACCGCCGGGCAGGAGGCTCTCGACGTCGACGATGCCCGAGAAGAGCACGGCGTACGCGCCGTCCGAGCGGCGGGTGAAGTCGAGGTAGGCGAGGCAGCCCGACCGCAGGTCGCGGGCCGGGTCACCGGTCCCGGGTGCCTCGGCGAGCGCTCGGCCGAACTTCTCGAAGCTGTCGATCAGGACGGCGCGCAGCAACGCGTCACGGTCCTCGAAGTGCAGGTAGATCGACGGCGCCGACACACCGACCGCACGAGCGACGCCCCGCAGCGTGACGGCATCGGCGCGGCCGGTCTCCGTCAGGATCGTCCGGGCGGCGTCGATCAACTCGGTCCGGAGATGCTCGCCCTCGCCCTGGCGAGCTCGTGGTCGCCGACGGGGGGTGTTGGACGGCACGCTCCGCGAGGCTAGCCCCGCTCTCTCGGCGTCACGGTCCCGGTGGACGTGCGCCGGCGTGGCTCAGCAATCGATGGTGAACGAGAGCTCGCGGTTCTCGAGGATCCCGGTGCCGCTCAGTGACGTCGCCACGGGGTTCTGCTGCACCTCGAGGTCCTCGGTGATCGAACGCTCGCCGTCGCGGTCGAGGATCAGGCTCGGCGGCAACGTCCGTCGGTCGGAGAGCTCGATCGTGCCGACGCCGGAGAGCCGGACGTCGACCACGACGTCGCCGCTCCCCTCGGTGAACTCGCACTGGAGGAAGTGCTGCGAGCCGGTGAGGGAGAACTGGTCGGCTCCCCAGGTGACGAGGCCCGACGCCGCGTTCAGCTCCTCGGGGCCGTCGACCGTGTCGACCGGTTCGTCGGCCGCGACGTCCTCCCCGGGCGGGGCGGCCGTCGTGCTCGTCGAGTCCGCGGCCGTGGCCAACGCCGACAGCGGTTCCTCGTTCGACTCCGTTCCACCGCCGCAGGCCGCGGCCGCGACGACGAGCAGTGAGCAGTACACGCTTTTCAGTGAGCGCCCGCGCCGCGTCGTCTTCATGTGATCTCCCGCCGATGAACCGCCTTCCTGTCGTTGACGCTAGCGCGACGTCTTCATTCCGCAGCGCGTGATCCGCTCCGGTCGTGCGATCTCCGGCCGACGGCGATGAACGTCCTGGTCGGAGGGGGCGAACGGTGTTGCTCGGAGTGTGTTCGAGCCGCCGCTCGACGTGGCGTGCGCCATCTCCCGTACACATTCGTGAACCTCTGTCCGTGGTCTTCGCCCCCTTCTGGTCGGTTGGTCTGGCCGCTCGGCGGGTGGGTTGTCGGCGCGATGGCAACTCGTTGTGGTCGTCCCGAGTTGCGTTGGCGCCGACGGCGTGCCCGGCCCGGACGCCGGTTCCGCAGGGCGAAATCGGTCGACCATTGCGTTCTGATGACGAACGTCGGCTCTTGGGTGGCGGCGACACACGGCGGACCCGGCGGGCGGGAACGGAGAGCGGCCATGCGCCGGTCCTTGCTGACGCTGCTGTGCGTCGTCTGCCTCGTGGCGGCGGCGTGCAGCCCCACCCCGGAGGGCCCGGTCTCACCGACGACCGCGCCCGACGGGACCGAGACGACCCCGCCGACGACGGGGCCGGACGGGCCCGGCGACGGCCCGAGCGACACGACGGCGACCACCGCCGACCCCGCGCCGTCGACCACCTCGACCACGCCGTCCACGTCGACCACGCCGTCCACTGATACGACCTCGACGACGGTCCCGCCGACCACCACCTCGACGGTGGTGCCGCCGACGACCCGGCCCGGCCCGGTGCCGACCCCTGCGGATGCCAGCCCGTGGGGCGTCGCCCCGTCGCACGCGCTGTCGTACGCGCCGGAGAACTGGCTGCCCGCCATGGTCGACGCCGGCGTGACGTCGGTGCGGGGCTTCCGGCCGCTCGAGGAGCTGGGCCGCGGTGAGACCTTCGAGGAGAACGGCGTCGAGGTCACCGGGATCCTCCAGTGGCGCAGCCCCGACTTCCCCGGCGTGTTCCCCGTCGGTGACCTCGAGGGTTGGCGTGCGTACGTCACCGAGCAGGTCACGAAGTACCGCGGCCAGGTCACCCACTGGGAGGTGTGGAACGAGCCGCCGAACTTCACCGACGACGACTCGCCGATCTCCTACGCCGAGATCGTCGAGGTGGCCTACGACGCGGCGAAGGCCGTGGACCCGTCGGTGCAGATCGGTCTGGCGGCCAAGAGCGTGCACATCAACTGGCTCGCCCAGGCCATCGAGGCCGGCGCCCGGGGCCACTACGACTACGTGACGCTCCACCCCTACGAGACGGGCGGCGCCGTCCGTCACGGGTTCGAGGGCATCTTCATGGGCATCGTGCCGACGCTGCGCACGATGCTGGCCGAGCTCGACCCGGCCAGGGCCGACGTGCCGGTTCGCTTCACCGAGATCGGCATCCAGGTGTCCCCTCCGGGTGACACCGGGGTGAGCCTGGCCGAGCAGGCCGACGGGCTGGTCAAGTACTTCACGATGTCGCTCGCCCAGGGCGTGGAGCGGGTCCACTGGTTCTCGCCGGCCGACGCCGAGGGTGAGTACCTCGGACTGCTCGGGCCCGGTGGGGCGCCCCGACCGTCCTACGTCGCGCTGTCGACGCTGACCGACCACCTGGGTGAGGTCCCCGCCTACGGCGGCTGGCTGCGGCCGGCGCCCGGGACGTACGGCTTCGTGTTCGACGGGCCGCAGGGCACCGTGCTCGTCGCCTGGGCGGAGCCCGGCACGACCGGCTCGCTCTCGTTCGGCGCCGGCGTCACGGCGATCGACCCCCACACGGGCGCCACGTCGTCGGTCACGTCGGCCGAGGTGGCGGGCTCGCCCATGCTGTTCGTGGCCCCGGCCCAGAGCGCGCCGGCGCAGGCATGGGCGGACGCGGCGACGACCGGCCCGTTCGCCTGGGACGACGGCGGCCCGTACACGAACGCGCAGGCCGTGTCGTTGTCCGCGGCGGACGGGCCGAACGGCATCCGGATCATGGGCGCCCCCGAGCCGACGGTCGTGGGGGGCACCGCCGAGCTCGACATGAGCGGCGGCGCCGCCTGGAAGATCGGGGTGGACCCGACGTTCCTCCGGTTCACGACGACGCCGATCGAGCTCACGATCCGGATGCGGGCCCACGGCGACGGCGACCCCGGCTTCAACGTCAAGTACGAGTCGGACGTGCCGTTCGACCGGATGGACGGCCGGGGCCTGTCGAGCACCGGGTCGTGGACCCGGGTGACCGGCACCGACCTCTACGAGCAGTCGTGGACGATCCCCAACCCGCGCTTCGTGGGCTACTGGGGCTACAACATCCTGCTCGACTCCGACGCCACCACCCACTCGCAGTACAGCATCGAGTCGGTGACGATCGAGAAGCTCTGACCGACACCATCACGGCCGTCATGTTCATGTTGCGATCCGGTTTCGAGAACCGGAGTTCACGTTACGGTGACATGACGACGGCGGAACTCGAGCGGGCGGGAATGGAGTCAGCTATGCAGCGCACCCTGGTCGCGCTCCTGAGCGCACTGGCAATGGTGCTGGTGGCATGTGCACCCGAGGATCCGGGTGGCCCGGTGTCGCCCACGACCACCACCGAGGCGCCGACGACCACGACGTCCGGCGACTCGACG
>JAXHUH010000347.1:0-40499 GCA_034211175.1 Actinomycetota bacterium | reverse complement strand
GCGGAGCCCTTCTGTTCTGGAGCTTGTGGATCTCGACAACCCACATCTTCCCAGCTCAGAAGGGCTCTTCCGCGCACCCGCACATCACCGAATCACATTCGCCATGACCATTCGGGGTTAGTCGACGGCCTCGTCGGCCGATGCGGTGTCGTACGATTGGAGGCGGGCTCCGGTTCTGCTGCTCGTCTTGGAGTGTCGGTGTGACCGGCTGGAGCGACGGCTGTGCTGTCGGAAGCGACGACGCAGTCGTCGGTTGCATCCATCCCTGTCGAAGCTTGGAATGACGCCGATCTCGACCGCTGCGCACGCGTCGATCGTTTCGCTCGCCAGTCATCTGTTGCGCGTCGGTGGCGAATTGGTATCGCAGATGTGTCGAATGTTCCGCGCGGATAGCAACGATCGGTCGCATCGGTAGCCTCACGCTGTGAGGTGCCGGCAGCGCTGCTCGTGGCCGCTGTCGAGAGTCCGAAGTTCGGCGAGCGGGGGCGTCATCGTGGGCAGTGGCTCAGGAAGGCCAGTGACAGTCGATCGTCCGTCTAGGAACGGCGCGATCGTGCTGACCGACGTCGCGGACGTCGGCGTCGACGAACACCAGGGCTACCGGCTCCCGTTGAACGTGTTTCTTCTGCGTGAGGCCTACGAGCTGCCGACTGACGCTGTGTCGGAGCCGTCACTCGAGTACATGCGGGCGTACGTGCCGGCGGGCGACGTGGACGGGCGGCAGTGGGAACACGAGCCCGACCTCAATCTTCTCGGTGCGTCGCAGGCCGGGGACTTGGTACTCGTGGTGTTTGAGCGGCCAACGAACGCCGCACCGTGGCTCCCGTTCATCCGGAACGAGTTCGGGCTCACCGGACAGTTCGGGCGCGGTGGCGGGCGGTCGCTTGGCGCCATCATCTTCTGCGCCCAGCTCGACCCGCGGCACGGCCGGCTCCGATGGTTCGGATGGACGTTTGGCACTGGCTCACGTGCTCTGCGTCGGACGGCGACCGACACCCGGTTCGGGCTCATCGCGGCGCTGAGCGGGATCACCCCCGAGGACGAAGGTCTCGAGGGCCCAGCTGACGAAGTCGACAAGCCGTGGCGGCCTCAGCTCCGTCAGCTCCAGCACCGGGCCAGCTCCCCGTATCAGCGGGCGTCCGGCCATCGAGCCGCGAGGGACATCCCGGTCGAGGGTTTCCCGTTCGACCGCTTCGCCGATCTCGTCTCGTCGGCGGGAGGGAAGACCCGAGCAGCGTGGGCGCCGAGCGTGATCGGTGGACGATCTTTCCGGTTCACGAACGTGATCGACCGGCCAAGCGACCTGATCGAGCGATCCGACCTGATCTTCGACTGGTTCCGCAGCGATCGCTACAAGGCTGCCTACGGATGGATCGACAACTTCACGCTGATCGAGGACGAGGAACTGATCGGTGAGCTCCGCACGGTTGTCGCCGACAAGTTCGCGGCCGAACCGGACCAGCGAGACCTCGATGTGCTGCTCCCTGATGACCTCATCGACGTCGATGACGAGCGGGCGATCGAGTTCGTACGGTTTCCCCGCGGCGTGGCGGGGAGTTCCACCCGGAAGAACTCGAGCAACATCACGCTGACCCGGGCGATGGTGGAGCGCCTGTTCCGCGGCGGTGCCGGCAGCTCAGATCCATTTGACGTCGAGATGGAGTTCCTTGACGTCGAACGAGCGCCGCTCGGTACGAGCACGGTACTCGAGTGCCTGTTTGGTGAGGTGCGTCGCGGGTCGGACACGTTCATCCTGCACGACGGCGACTTCTACCGAGTAGAAGCGTCGTACCTCGAGAAGCTCCGGTGCCAGATCGCCGGCATCGACGAGGCGACGATCGAGCTGGCCCCCTACGAGGGCGGCAGCGAGGGGAAGTACAACGAGGCGGCGGCCGAGGCCGGACGTCTGCTCTGCCTCGACCGGAGGCTCGTCAAGGTGCCAGGTGAGACGACGTTCGAGGCCTGCGACCTGCTGCACCCGGACGGCTACGTCATCCACGTCAAGCGCAAGGGCCGTTCATCGGTGCTCAGCCACCTGTTCGCGCAGGCCTACGTGAGCGCAGAGGCTCTGCGGGAGTCCGACGAGTCGATGAAGGAGTTCCGCCGGATTGTCGAGCAGTCGGAGGCCGATCGGGACTTGATCTCGCGGTCGCTCGACAGCCTTGAGGCATTCGATGCACGGACGCGCGACCTCGAGGTCGTGTTCGTGTTCATCGGCGAATGGCGTGGCCGGACTCTCCAGAACCTGCCGCTCTTCTCACGGATCGCGCTCGCGAACGCGGTCAAGCAGATCGAACGACTTGGCTACCGGGTCTCGTACAAGTGCGTGGATCAGATCACCGTGGTGTAGCGCCGCAGCGCTGGTGCTCAGACCACGGCAGGCTGGGTCACCCAGCCACGGTCCACGAGGCGTGACCACGCGGCAGCGATGTGGTCCGACGTGAACATGCGGCTCTTGCGGTCCGTCCACGACTGGACCCGTTCGGTGATCGTCTCCACGTCGTCGGTTGCGCCGTGCTCGTCATGGGTCGCGGCCCAGTGGACCGTCGCGAGCAGCTCGAGGCCGTACGGCGACTCGTAGCCCTCGATGAGGCTGAGCACGCGGTCCATGCGTTCGGTGGTCTCGACGCTGTCGAGGAGCACCTTCTCGGCGTCCTCTGCGGCGCCTGGGCGCACCTCGATCGGTTCGGCCTCCTGCACCGGCCGGGAGCCGTCGCCGAACCCGGAGAGCTGGTGGCCCTCGAGGCTGACGAGGACGTGTCGCAGGTTGTCTGCGTACGGCCCGTAGCGGTTCGGCTCGTACCTGAGCTGGAGAGGCTCGCCGGCCTCCTGCAGGAAGTACATGAGCTTCTGCACCTCGACGAGGGTCGCGCCGAGGGCGTGCTCCGTGTACCGGTCCAGCATCGCCACGAGGGCAGCCCTCGGTGGCGTCAGCGGCTTCGGCTCGGTGCGCACCGGCATCTCAGCGGCAGCAGGCGGCCCGGCGGGGGCGAACACCCGGACCTCTGCGTCGACACCGTCGAGCTTCTCCAGGATCAGCGGCCCGACATCGCTCCAGTCGAGCCCACCGTTGCCGCAGCCCAGGGGCGGCACGGCGATCGACGAGAGGTCGAGCTTCTCGATCGTCCGCCGAAGCTCGTCCAGCCCGGCGGCGATGTCGCTGAGCTTCGAGCGAGATCGCCAGTGCTTCTTCGTCGGGAAGTTGATGATCCACCGGGGACGCACCAGCTGGCCGGCGTCGAACACGAACATCTGGCCGAGCTGCACGTCGCCGTCACGGCAAGCCCGCTCGTACGCCCGGAACATCTCCGGGTACGCCCGCTTGAACTGGAGGGCGATGCCCTTCCCCATGACCCCGACCGTGTTGACGGTGTTGACCAGGGCATCGACGTCGGCCGCGAGCAGGTTCCCGCTGCCCTCGGTGAACGTCGTCATCGGAAGTACCACTCCGGCCGCTCGCGGATGGTTGCCTGCACTCCCACGCTAGCGAGAGCGGACCCCGCAGCCCGAGCCCGAGTGGCGTCCTTGGCGGCGACGCCGAGGAAGGCGGGCCAGGGGACATGTCGGTGCACGAGGAACTCGGCCATCCGCCGCTCCATCCGGTCGGGCTGCTCGGGTGTGTTGTTCGACATCCTTGCCTCCATGAGTTGCCAGTCGACGAACTCGCCGATCTGAGCCTCGGAGTTGCCGAATCGGGCGTAGTCGTAGACGGCGTTCCGGTCGGTGAAGACGAACGGCAGGGCGGCCTCGACGATCCGTTCGATGGCCGACACCAGGTAGACGATGTCGTCCTGCCCGCCGGTGTAGGTCCGGACTCGACCCGTGTGAATCGAGCCGAGCATCGGTGACCGGGCGGCGAAGTAGAACGGCACGTAGTCGGCGACCACGCCCCCGGGCGGGAGCGGCACCTCCCTCGAGCGGCGCTGGCGCTTGATGTCCTGGCTTCCGACGTCCGTGATCGGGCCGAATGCGGGGTCATTGTCCGAGGACAGCCCGCTCGCTGCGATCGAAGCGAGATTCGAGACGTGGGTGAAGTGGAACAGCAGTCCTCGGCGAGGTGTCGTCATCGGCTGATCAGCGAACGCGAGGGGATCGTCGGGCGGCCCACCGTACGCCGACCTGCTGCATCGTTCGGTGACCGCGGATGGTGCGTCCGTGACAACGGACGGCCGACGTTTCCTGGTTCCGACCGTCGCCGAGCCACGAGTGCCTGGTGGCGTTACCGGGCACGGCTCGACGCCCAGGCGGATACCGGGCCACGGGCCGCCTTGATGCACCGGGTCAAGCGGATGGTGGCTGCGTCGTCGAGGGTGGTGCGGTCGTAGGCGTTCAGGATGAGGCCGGTGAGCTCGTCATCGGTGATGTCGGGCTCATCGTCGAGGATCGTGCCGGCGAGGGCGGTGATCTCGGTCGCCGGGATGTGCTCGAACCGGCGGGCGCCACGCGTGCGTAGCACCACGGGCGGGGTGCCGGGCATGTGCAGCGTCTTCGTGATCTGGCCCGGCTCGCTGTCCTTGATCTGCGTGATGCGGGCCTCACGGACGGCTGCCGCCGTGGCACGGTTCAGCTCCTGCCTCGCATTTCCCGAGAGGTGGTCGGCGCCCGACGCCTTGACGTAGAGGTCGTAGACGCGAGCAGCGAGGACAGGGCCCTCGGCCGCCACGATCTCCTCGATTGTGTCGATCACCGTTGACCGGGGCGTCCGCTCGATGTCGGGGAGCGGGCGGCGGGTCCAAGGGATGAAAGGAGCCAGCTGCTCCACGGCAGTCGAACGTCGGTGCGTCCTGGCCGTCGGCCTCGGCTCCGCAGGTGCGGCTGCGGGCGGCGGCGCATGACCGTTGCCCGACGTCGGCGCCGAACCATTTGACGCGGGGTCGACCGCTGCAGTGGCCTTTGGCGCGGCGCTGCGGTCGTCCGATGCCGGTGCCTCGGCCCGCGGGCGCTCAACCGCAACGGCAGGCGCGGGCGGGCGAGTCGGCGTGCGGCCGTTGGATGACGACCCCGTCGCCGGCTCGGGCTCAGCAGGGGAGGGTTCCGGGGATGGAGCAGCGGGCGTAGGAGCCGGCGTGGCGTTCCGCTCGTCGCCGGCGGGGTAGATGCCCAATGCGTCGAGGCGGTCCCACAGGCCGCGCAGGGCCTCCTCGGGATCCCGGTAGAACGCGCTGCCCCGCACCCTGTGGAACGTCCAGCCCAACCGTTCGAGGATCGCCTGGCGGTTGCGGTCGTCCTTCCACTGATCAGGCCCGTGGTACGCGTCGCCGTCGAGCTCCACGGCCAGCCGCTTCGTCGTGCCGTTCACGACGAGATCGATGCGGAACCGACCAACCGGATGCTGGGGCCGCACCCGGTAGCCGCGGGCGACGAGGCGGCGGAGCACGTCCCGCTCGAACTCCGACTCGCACCGGTCGGCCAGGTCACCCAGCTCCTCGGCCACCCGCTCAGGGTTCTGACAGTGGCCGATGAACTGGGCCCGCACGTCGTTGACGCTCAGCTCGTCGGCCAACACCGACCGCACACACCACAGCTGATCCCGCGCCCGGCTGGCGGCGACGTTCATGCGCTGGCGGTCGGAATCCTTGGTCATTGCGCCGATGCGACTGCCCTCGCCGGCGGCGACGACGAGGGACACGAACATGACGTCCCGCTCGTCGCCCTGGAAGTGGTAGGCGTCGCCGCAGCGGATGCGCCGCTGCTCCATCTCCCGCTCACCGAGCCGCTCGATCAGCTTCCGTTCGATCAGCTCGGCCTGGCCCCCGCCCAGCATCGAGATGACACCGAACGTCTTGCCGTCGTAGCGGGCGTCGGCGCACAGCTCGGCGATCTTGTCGACGATGAACCCGGCCTCGGGCGGGTTCGCGTCCGTGCCGGGCTCGCGGTAGCCGTCGGGCACGTGCACGTCGACGACCGGCTGCCACGTCGGGTCGGTCGCCGGCTCCCGGAGCGGGAGGATCTTGCCGCCGTACGACAGGTCGTTCGAGAACTCGATGATCTCCGGCAGGCAGCGGAAGTGCTCCCGCAGCATGATCACGCCGGGGAACGTCCGCTTGGCGATGTCGTAGAGGCTCGACGTGACGTCCAGCAGCTCGGCGTGGGGCAGCTGGGCGATGTGCTGGGAGATCAGGTCGTGCACCTTCGACTGGTCGGTGCCGACCGCCGCCGGGCTGATCTGCTTGTCGTCGCCGACCACGATCGCCTTGTCGGCCAACCCGAGCGCGGCGAGGGCGAAGATGTCGCACTGCGAGCTCTCGTCGACGATCACGACATCGAAGTGGGCGGCGGCCGGGTCGAACGACTCGACCACCCGGTGGGCCGGCATGATCCACACCGGCACCGCGGACTGCGCCTGCGCCATCTCGCGCTGAGCCACGCCCCGCCACTTCGCTGCGTACTTCCCGGTGCCCTTGCCGACCTTCTTCAATGCCTGCGCCCACGCCGACAGCGCGCTCCGCTCGGCGTCGGTGAGTCGCTCCGCCAGCGACAGCCACGCCGACGCGGCGGTCAGATCGCCCGTCAACCTGGCGACGATGCGCTGCTGCTCCTCGAGCTGGCTCTGCAACACCGCCGGGTCCTCGGCCCGAACCACGTGTTCGAGCCACGTGTCGGCCTGCCGCCACGCCCAGGCCTCGTTCGCCACCTCGGCTTGGCCGGCGGTGCCGTCACCCCGGTGCGCCAGGATCGCCGTTGCCCAGTTCGGTGCCACGGCACGGAGGCGCTCGGTCAGCTCGTCGAGCCGGACCACCGCGCTGGTGAGGCTCCAGATGCGGCGCACCTCGTCGAGCGCGGCGGCCCAACGCGGCCAGTCCGACGCATCGAACGCGGCGAGGAGGTCCCGCCAGCTCGGGGCGGCGTCGCCGTTGGCCGCGCCGTCCTCCAGGTACTTGCGGACCCCCGCCAGTCGGGCGGCCAACAGCTGCTCGGTGTAGTGGTCGCCGGCCGCGGTGAGGCCGGCTGCGACCGCCCGCAGCTCGTCGGCAGTGGCGTGCGTCGGGACACTCGCTCCCGCCACGACCAGGCGGCTGCGCAACCCGTCCCAAGCGCCGGTCTCCCAGGAGACCGCGTCGCGCAGCGCCCCGACGTAGTCGTGGAGGACGGCTTCCGGACGGGCCTCGTTCGCCTTGACGCGGGGCCCACCCGCGGTGGTGACCGCGTCGTTCCAGCGGTTCATCAGCTCGTAGCGCTGTCGCAGGCTCTGCGCCTGGGCCAGGCACAGGTCGACGTCGTCCACCGCGCGCGGCGGCTCCTCATCGACCCGGCAGCCCTCGCGCAGCTGGTGGAGGTCGCGGTGGAGGAGCTTGCTGACCCCCTTGCCGGCCTCGAACCGTCGTCGCAGCTCGTCGAGCTGGCCGATCTGCTCCTTGGTCGGCAGCCCACCGCCAGGAAGCTCGACCCGATGGCCGAGCAGCCGGTTCCGATGGTGCGTGAGCCCATCGATCGTCGCCGTCATGGCCTCGACCTGGCCCTGCCACGACGCCCGCAACGACGGCCCGCTGCGGACCTCGTCCCGGATCGCGGTGAGCCACGGCTGCTCGAGCTCGCCGAGCCGCTCGGCCACGTGCGCGACCTCGGCGGCGAGCGCCCGGAGCCCGTCGGCGCCGAGCCGGTCCAGGGCGGAGCGGTCCGTGATCAGGTCCTCGGTGGCGGCGAGGCGATCCCGTACTCCGGCCAGTTCACGGTCGGTCGCTGCCAGGTCCTCCGCCGAGGGCAGGTGCTCCGGTGCCGGCAGCACGCGCCGGGCGTGGGCGCAGTCGGTGGGCTCGAGGGCGCCGCCCAGCCGGTAGAGCTCCTCCAGCTCAGATCGCGTCAACGGGCACGGAATCGTCGCCTCGATCGGATCGGTGATGAACCCCAGCCGCTCACGATGCTCGGAGAGCAACCGGCCGAGCGTCGACGGTGTGTAGCCCACCTCACCGAGCCGGAACGTGGCGCGCTCGCGGTCCACGCTCGTTGCGATCCGGGTGCGGAGCTCGGCGACCTGGCGCCTCGCCGCGTCGAGGCGGTCATCGAGGTCGGCGATCCTGACTCGCGCGCGTTCCCGGTCGAGGCCGGCTGCGTGCTCGTAGATCGCCTGCACCGAGTTGTCGAGTTGCTGCAGCGACGCCGCCGAGTTGCCCAGGACGGCGACCGACAGGTCGCGGATCGACTCGGGGATCTTCTCCTGGAGTACCGACAGCGCCTGTTCCTTCTGGCTCGTCACCAGCACCCGCTTGCCGTGGCCGACGAGGTGGCTGACCAGGTTGGCGATCGTGTGGGTCTTACCGGTGCCGGGCGGACCCTGGACCGTGACGCCACGGTGCTGCGTGAGGCGACGGACGACCTGCTCCTGCTCCTCGTTCGTCGGCAACGGCATGAGCAGGCGCTCGCCCACGGTCGCCCAGCGGTCGGCGTCGCCGCCGTCGAAGACGCTCGGCTCGTCGGCCACCACCGCCGCGAGGGGAGACGGCACGGGCGCGCCGTTGGCAACGGCGTCGTGCAGGATCGAGAAGTACCGCTGGTAGAGCGTGTGGCGGCGCCGGACCAACAGCACCGACCCGGCCGTGATCACCGGCGTCGCACCCGGCGGCTCGTGGCGCTCGGCGTCACTGACGCGCCCGTCCAAGCCCAGCGGTGCGAGCAGGCGCTCGTAAAGATGGCGCGTGTTCGGGTCGAACGGGCCGACCGGATCGCTGCGGAACGAGTCGGCGACGTCGACGAGCAGATCGAAGCCGTGTAGCCCGAGGCCCTGCAGCAGGTCGATCTCGAGGCGGGCGTCCGCCGACTCCGGGACGAGGGAGATCGCCCCGGTGCCGGCATCGAAGTCGAGCTCCATCCGGGTGGTGACCATCGGGTGGAGAACGATCTCGTCATTGACCTTCCACGACAGGACGCCGTGGCCCCACACCAGCTCGATCGCCGACTCCTCCCGCTGGAGCCGGAGGCGCAACTCGTAGAGCTCGTCGTAGAGTTCCCGGGCGGCAACCGCGACGCAGGCCACCTCGGCCCATGGCCGCCACTCGTGCTCGACGTAGTTGCGCAGGCCGCGTTCGAGCTGTGCCAGGTCGTCGGGACGGTCCGCCAACTCCACGTCGAGGCCGGGGCGGAGCATCGGCTCGTGTCGGGGGTTCGCGATTGAACCGTCCACGAACTCGACCAGCACCGGGTGCATCTCCGGCGGCGGATCCGGCTTCGATGCCTTCTCGACCCGAAGCCACGGCGTCTGTCCCGTGGCGGTCACGACGCAGGCCGGGTGGTCCGGGATGTCGGCGATCCACCGCTGCATGTCCCGGTATCCGTTGATGTGGCGGACGGGCCGCTCGCGCAGCGCACGCACCGCCTGCAGGTACTTGAGCAGCCGCGTCGTCCTCGCCTGCACGGTCTGGTCGCCGGTCATCGCCTGCTCAACTCCGATCGCTCCTCGAACTGGCGCCGTCGGCCGCCGTGACCACGCGTCCGCCCGTCGTTACCCTCCGTAGGGAGCGGCTGTGACAACCCGGGCTCGGCGACCCTGTGCCGCCCGCCGTCGACGATCTCTCGTCTGCTCGCGCTGTCCCCAGATCCCGCCACGATCCCCGCCTGTTCGACCACGCCGCAGCCCCGACCCGAACTCATGCGTGCGTGCTGCTCGTACAAATCGGAGCGCGACACTCCGCTTGTTCCCCGGCCGCGTTGCCCGCCATCGAGCGTCGGCGGCCCTATCAGCAGAGAGGCTAGGAGGACCTGTCGATCGATCCACCGCACGATTAGGTGGAATTCGCGCCTTGGATCAGCCGCTGATGCGAACGTGAGACAACCGTTGCGATCGTCGTTCAATCGCATTGCAGTGAAGGTTCGATGTCGGCCACCCGCCCTTCACGTGCGAGAACGAAGGCTGCTACCTCGGCCAATTGCCGAGGATGGCGGTACCGGATTGCTCGGTCGAGTGGTCCCATGACCTCACAGCGCAGTTGGCGAGGGGGATGTCATGGCAGCGGGACGCAAGCAGGCGTGGAGGCGTGCGGGCTACACGACGGGCGTGAATGTGAGGCGCAAAGGCGAGCCGAAACGCCACAGCGTGCGCACCCGCTTCGACCATGCGCTGGAGGAGTATGCGGTGTACTGCGAGTGCAACTGGTCGGCGCGGGAACTCGATTCCAGGGACACCGCCAAAGAGCTCGGGCGAGCTCACGTCGAGCAAGCGGAACGGCTCGCGCAGCGGAAGAACGGCTCCTCCGGCGGGCCGCCACCGCGACCGGCGCTCGGCTCGCGGTCGGCGTCACGCACCGTCCGATCGATTGGCGCCACCTCCGAGCCCGTCATCGGGCGGCAGAGCTGGGATCGACACCTCGCCGCCTGGAAGGCGCTGGACAACCGACCGAGGCGCCGCGCGATCTAAGGCGCCCAATCGGCGGATCCGGCGCTCCACCGCTGACGTGGCGTGCTCGCGGTCAACCGATCGCGTGGCAGGTCCAATTCTCGACCTCGCGTCCGACGTGCCCGCTGGGGCCTGTCGCTGATCGCAGTCTGACGCTCCTCGCAACGAACCTCAGGCTCGAGGATCGGAGCCGCGCCGGCTGACGCCTGTGTCAGGCGTCAGCTTCGGTGGCTTCGGCGCTGTCGGTCAAGGCCAGCTCGACGACGGCGCCGTCGTCGTACTCGGCGAGGAGGCGGAGGTGGCCGCCGGTCGCTGCGACGAACCTGGCGAGGGTGTCGACCATGAAGGTCTCCCGCGCCTCGAGCTTCGACACCTCGGGTTGCGACACGCCGAGTTGTGCTGCGAGTTGCTGCTGGGTCAGACCGACGGCCCGCCGAAGGTCGGCGAGGCGGTCTCGCTTGGCGGTGATCACGTTGTCGATGGCGGCTGCGCGTTCGTCAATCCGCTTCGCGACGTCGGGGTGCTGCGTGCGAACCCGCTCGATCAGGTCCTCGACTCGCTTCGTCGAGTCGCCGCTGTCGTTGGCGCCGGTCAAGGGCGGGAGATGGCTCCCGGTCAGTTCGCTGCTCACCACGTTCTCCTACGCTTCGGTCGCGCTCGGTGGCCCGGGTGCTGCCCCTCCCAGACCGGGATCATCGTTCCCTCGATCCTGGTGACGGCTCGCGGGTACCAGGCGTTGCCGAGATCGGTCTTGTCGCCGATGAACAGGACGAGGGCGTACTCGCGTCCTCGCTCGTCGGACATCCACACGTACGGGATCCGCAGCACGGGTGGCCCAGCTGCGTCGGGTGCGGCCCAGGTCGGGGGCGTCCGCCGAAGAGCCCACAGGTCCAACCGGCTGCTGACGATGGGATGCGAGAGGTCTGACGCGTGGTCGTCTCCTTCGATCTCGTGCCCGTAGCCATCCAGCGCCTTGACCAGGTTCACCACGTCGCTGAACGCGCTGATGTCGGTCGCTGCGAGCGTCTCCAGTTGCTCGGCGAACTCCCAGTGGTACTCAACCGAGCTCATCCGCGGGCAGTATAACTCGCGGTGAATATGGCGTCTAGGTTATAGGGGTCGGCTCCTGAACGGCACGGTCGGCGGGTATCGGACGGCTTCCGGTCATCGGGCATCGGACGCCACGAGCCACGTCGCCACTGGGTCGGGCTCGTAGGCGCAGACGATCCCGGTGCGGATCGAGGCTTGGAGGTGGGTGCCGAGGGTGGGGTGGAGGTCGGTGAGGGTGCGGATGGTGGCGCGGAGGCGTTGGGTGACGGCGGAGCGGGCGCGTTCGGTGGCGGCGCCGGTTTCGCGGGTGCGGCTGGCGAGGCCGACGGCGCTGGCGAGGTGGGTGACCAGGGTGTCGAGCTCGGCCTCCGCTCGTTCGGCCCGGCCGAGGTCGGCCATGGCTCTCGCCTCCTCCACCTCCTCCTGGAGGTCACGGATCCGGTCCTCGTAGGCCCGGCGGGCCGTCGTGTCGATGGCGGGGCCGGCCGAGCCGCCGACGTCGACGCCGTCCATCAGCTCGAGCGCGGGGACCTCGACCCGGGCCTCGACAGCAGCACGGCCAGGTCGGCCATGCCCTTCGAGTGGCGCACCCGAACCGTCTTCCCGGCGAAGGTGACCTCCCACGTCGCACCCTCGTGCACCAGCCTCGGCGGCGACGGATCACGATCCTCCGAGGCCGTCACCGGTGTCGGCATCAGCGGCGGCGGGTCCGCGACCAGGCCGATCCGGCCGCGCACCTCCCCGGCCACCTTCCGGCAGCGGGCCGCATCGTCGGCCCGGCCCACCACGTCGGCCAGCATCGCCACGTACCAGGCGACCGACCCGGCGCACGCCGCACCGTCGCCCTCCACGCACACCAGGTCCTCGTACGGCGCCAACCGGTCCAGCAGCACCGCCGCCAGCTCGCGATGGCCGACCACCACCGCCGCCTCCGCGACCTGGGCCGCCTCCGGCAGCCACTCCGAGTCCCGCACCCGACGGTCCACGCCGTCGTGCAGCCACTGGTCCAGCAGCGCACTCGCCCGCTCGTTCTCACCGCTCATCGCCGCCGCCACCGCCCACCGGTCGGTCTGCACGATCGGTGAGTTCCCCACCTTCTGCAGCAGCTCGGTCATCGTCCGCCCCGCCTCGGCCGCCTCCCCGGTGACCCGGCGGATCATCCACCACAACGTGTACGTGTGCAGCCAACCCGCCGGGCTCGCCGCCCGCTCCGACAGACGCTCCGCCTCCCCCTGGAGCCGCTCCGCCTCCTCCATGTCGCCCCGCATCAACGCCCGCGCCCCTGCCACAACGGCACGTACCACTGGTACCTCGGCTGGCGCAGCCGCTCGGCGATCCGGCCGAACGCGGCGATCTCCACGTCGGCCGCCGCCACCTCCCCCAGCTCCCACAACGCCACCACCCGCAACCGCCGGCCCAACGCCTCCAGCCGCAGGTCACCGCTCGCCAACCCCGTCGCCACCACCTCCGCCGCGTCCTCGGCCCGCTCCCGGCAGTGATCGGGCCCCGACCAGGCATCACAACGCGCCGCCAACGCATACCCGAGCGCCCGCCGGTCGTCGAGCACCCGCGCCATCGCCTCCGCCTCCTCGGCGAGCGCGACCCGCCGCTCCTCCTCGTCCATGAACGACAACGCCACCGACAGCCGCGCCAGCACCCACACCCGCCGCGGCGACGGCTCCGGCCCCAACGCATCGAGCGCCTCGGTCAACAGCTCGACCTGCACCGGGTCGAGCCACTGCACCTCGATCGCCCCGAACCCGAGCCCGAACCCGAGCGCTGCGTCGGCCAGCAGCTCCCCGTCCCCACGACGGCGGGCGATTGCCGCCACCCGCTCGAACGCCGCCCGCGCCGCCTCCACCTCACCCGACGCCAACCGCGCCTCACCGAACGACATCAACAACGGCGCCTCCGCCGCATCCCGGGGCGCCTCGAACCGCAGCACCTCCAACGCCCGCTCACACCACACCGCCGCCTCCTCGTAGGCCAGCACCGCCATCGCCCGCCCCGCCGCCCGCGCCGCCAGGTCGACCGCCCAGCCGATGTCGTCGCCCGACGCGCCGGCCAGCGCATGGTGGGCGGCCTCACCGACCCGGGCCGGGTCACCGGCCGCCTCGATCGTGCGCGCCACCCGCCGGTGCAGCTCCCGCCGCTGCGACGTCGACACCTCCTCGACCAGCACCTCACCCACCAGCGCGTGGATCAGTCCCGCGCTCCGCCCACCGGCCCCGACACTCACCAGTCGGGCGGCCCGTGCCTCGTCGAGCGCCCCGGCCACCGCGTCACAGCCGACCTCGACGATCGACGCCAACACCGGCACGTCGACCTCGCCGCCCCACACCCCAGCCACCCGCAACACCTGGCGGGTCAGCGGCCGCAGCCGGGCCAGGCGGCGCTCGATCACCGCCCGCACCCCGGCCGGCACGACGGCCACGTCCTCCACCGCCAGCAGCCGCACCAGCCCCGGCAGAACAACGGGTTGCCGCCCGTGCGCCGCACGAGCTCGTCGACCTCCATCGGGGCCCCGCCGAAGGTGTCGACCAGAAACGCCAGCTCCTCCGACGGCAGGCCCCGCAACGTCAGATGGGGGCCGGTGGCGGCCATCCCCGATGTTTCATATCGCTGAGGCTCGGCCGGATCGTGGCCGCTCGCCGTCGATGCCGACGAGGGACGCCCATGCAACATCAGGGAGAGGCGTCTGAGCGCGGCGACCAGCGCAGGGCCCTCGCCGACGTCGACGTCCCGGTAGGTGGCGAGGGTCGCCAGGCTGCTGTCGGCTAGACCCCGGGCCAGGTGCTCGAGCAGCAACACCGATGCCTCATCCGCCTATCCCCAACGTTTCATATCGCTCCTGCTCGACCGGACGCGACGGCCCACGTTCGGCGGCGACGAGGGCGGCCCATGAAACGTCAGGGACAGTGAAGGTCCTCGACGATCACCACCAGCGGCGTGCGGTCCGCGGCGGCATGGAGCAGCGTCTCGACGGCGTCGAACGCCGCCAACCGGTCGTCGAGGCCGAGCCCGGCGCCGTTGTCCCCGACCGCGGCGGTCTCGCCGGCCCGGGCGCCGTCGAGGAGCCGGCGCGGCCACCGCCGCGGCCTCGACCAGCTCCGGCGGTGCATCGTCGAGCTCGCGGCGCACCCGGTCGATCACGGTCGACCACAGCCGGAACGCCGACGCCGTGTCGCTCGGCCGGCAGAACGACCAGCACACCGTCGCATCGAGCTGCGACGCGACCTCGGCGACGAGCGACGACTTGCCGATCCCCGGCTCGCCCGACACCAACGCCACGCAGCCCCGCCCACGCCCGGCGGCCGCAACGGCGTCGGTGAGCGCACGCACGTCACCCGCCCGCCCCACGAACGCCGACGCGTTCACGCCTCCAGCCCCGATCGACGAACCCACGCCCCGATTCTCGCCCCTCGCCGCCACCCGCCGCCGGGATTACCGTCCGCCAGCGGGGCGGTGGGATCGAGGTCGTAGCGAGCGCAGTGCCACGAGATTCGGTGCGGCCGTCACTGTCACTGCCCGTCCGTACTGTTCGGGAATGCTGCCTTCTTCCACCCGAGCCGCCGTGCGGCAACTGGTGCGGTGACGCCATGGCGGACGCACCTCACGACGTGGTCTGCGACATGGACCGACTCATCGCACATCTGCGTGAGACGGCCGACGAGCGGGGGCTGATGCTGGCCACCTCGATCAGGGCGCGTCTGGCCGGCGACGACAGGTCCGAGGTCGAGGACTTCGTCGGGATGGTCCAGAGCCGTGGTGATGGCCCGGATGCGCTCGACCGCATGTCCGCCCGTCTTTCGGGTGCTGCCCGGAATGGCGGGGTTTACCGTTTCTGTGGTTGACGAGCCGATGCGGGAGAGCTCAGCCATCGTCAGCGACCTGCAGAGGGCGCTCGCTCGTGATCGACGACGATCCTGGGAGGGGCGGGGGTTACGCTCGGGGCATGACGGATGGGGTCAGTTCGGCGACGCGGAACGCCCGCAGCATGCCTGACACGGACCTCGGGCGCCTTCTACGCGAACAGCGCCAGGCGATCGTCGATCTGGCGGCTCGCCGTGGCGCGACGAACGTCAGGGTGTTCGGCAGCGTTGCGCGCGGCACCGACGATCCGTCGTCGGACGTGGACCTCCTCGTGGATCTCGATGTCGGGGTGGGCCTCCTCTCGGTGCTGGGCCTCGAGCGCGAGCTCGGCGACCTGCTGGGGCGCAAGGTCGATGTGGTTCCGACCGTCGGACTGAAGCCTGCGGTCGCCGAAGCGGTGGCCGTCGAGGCAATCAGGCTTTGAGGAGCGATCGGCAGCGCGTCGAGGACGTGCTCGCTGCAGCAGAGGCGATTCGGTCACACCTCGGCCGGGGCGCACTCGATGACGGGCTCGTCTTCGACGCCGTCCGGGTTCGGCTCATCGAGATCGGCGAGGCCGTCAAGGACATCAGCGAACAGCTCCTCGTGACGGAGCCCGACGTGCCCTGGTCGGACGTCGCCCGGATGCGCGACCACCTCGCCCACCGGTACTTCGACACCTCACACGCCATCCTGGCCGCCACCCTCGATCACGACCTGCCGCCCCTGGTCGCTGCCGCCAACCGGATGCTCCAACGGGCGACGCCACAGGACGAAGCCGAAGCGGGCGAGAGCTGATGGCGCTTCCCGATGAGGTGCTCGGCATCGTCGAGCGTTCTGGCGGTCCGCACCTGACCACCGATGCCGATGGGCGGCTCAGCGCGGCTTCGGCCTGCATCCGGCTCGGCCTTCCTGGAGGCGCCCCGCTGCGCGCTCGTCGAGCGTGGCGCGCTCCACCCGGTGCGCGACGCCGACGGTGACCTCTGGTTCGACCCGGCCGAGCTCGACGAGGTCGAGCGGAGCGGCTTGGCGGAGACCGTCCGCGCCGGCTCGTACGTCAACACCTGGTTCGACCCGGCCGAGCTGGAGCGCCTCGACGCGCTCGCCTGCGACGCCGGCCTGTCCCGCGCCGACCTGCTCCGCCAGCTCGTGCGCTCCGCTGGCTGACGCCACGAACGCCCACCAGCGCGTGGTCTCCTCAGCTCGGCCGTTGGTAGCGCTGTTGCAGCGCAGTTGCGCTGTCAGCCACTACGCTGGCTGCATGGCGACGATCCAGGTGCGAGACCTCCCCGAGGACGTCTACGAGATCATCCGGAAGCGGGCACGGGTCGCCGGACAATCCATCCAGGCGTACATGAAGGACGAGATCACCCGGCTCGCCCACACCGCCACCGACGCCGAGTTGTTCGCCGAGATCGAACAGCACGTCGAGGCGCACGGCGTCGAGATCGACCGCTCGGCGTTGCTCGGCCACCTCGACGCCGATCGTCGGTGACGCGCCTCGTCGTCGACGCGTCCGCACTGGTCCTCGCAGTCACCGATCGCTCACCCGCAGGGCATCGGGCACGCGAGGTGATCACCGGCGTCGAGCGGCATGCACCTCACCTCGTCGATGCAGAGGTCGCGAACGTGCTCCGTCGCATGGTGGTGCGTCGCAACATCGAGGCGCACGTAGCCGATCGCGCTCGACGTCTCGCGGAGCGATCCGTCACCCACCGCCACCTGCACGCCGGTCCGCTCGCCGCCCGCGCCTGGCAGCTCATCGACAACCTCACCTTCTACGACGCGCTCTACGTCGCCCTCGCCGAGTCGCTCGGCGCCTCACTCGTCACGTCCGACCAGCGCCTGGCAAGGGCCGCACCCGAAGCGCTCCCGCTCCTCGTCATCTGAAGATCGCGCCCGCGCGATGCCTGGCCCTTCATCCGCGATGGTCCGGCGGGCGCTGACGTGATGGGCCGCAATCGGGGCCAACCGGCCGCTCCGATGCGCCCGACGACGACGCTTGCGCCCTTGCCAGGCGCGAACCTCGGGCGGCTGGTCGCGCGGGCCGTGGGTCGGATTGGTCGCAGCCCTCCGACGCCGGCCGACCCGCGCTCGACTCTCCCCACCGAGACAGCATTGAATACCCGTGCGGCGCCCACGAGCCGGTGATGCTCAGCGCGGCGTGTTGCTCGCAACCAGGGGCCGTGGTGTCGACCGATGCGTCCGCCGGGACGGCGGTGCCGGCGTGCGGCCCCGAGCTCGGGGGCGAAGGGCTCTACCCGCCTCCCCTCGGGCCGTCCGATGATGACCTCGCGGGCTCGCCGTCCCGATCCCGGTCGTCGCCGTGTCGACCGGCTCGGTCGGCAGGCCGGCGTTCCGGCGCACGACTCCGACCCGACCACCGTCGCGAGGAGGCAGCCATGAACACGCGAACCGCTGATCAGGAGCGACTCCGAGGCATCGTCTGGATCGTCGCGAGCGCGGTGTTCCTCGCCGCGATGCTGGCCATGTGGTGGCTCGTCGAGGAGACCAACGAGGAGGGCACGCATGACGCCGAGCTCCTCCCGTTCTTCGCCCTCATCCCCTTCGCGATCGGCGTGTCCCACCTCGTTCGCGCACGCTTGCGTCGCCACTGAGCGGGGCCCGTCGGGCTGCGTCACGCTGGCGCCGACGGAGGCGCGGCCCGTCCGTCGCGGCTGTGAAGGTCGGCGTGCACGCGGGGGCCGGCCCGGGCCAGGAGCACGGCCACGGCAGCGATCAACACCCCAGTCACCATGATCAGCAGGGGCGCACGGCCCTCACCCGGGAAGTGGACGACGATCGCCCACGGCACGTTCACCAGCAGGCCGAGCGAGCCGATCACCGAGAGCAGCACCCGGCCGGGCAGCATCCCGAGCGCGATGAGCGCGACGGCGCTCGCCGTGCCGAACAGGGGAGCGAACCCCACCGACTGCGCAGCGGTGATCGCGGCGCCTCCGAACAGCACCAGCCCACCAACGCCGGCCACGACCGTCGGCGCCCGCACCAGCCGACGCGAGCCGGCGACGATCAGCGCCGCACCGACCGCCCACATGATGAGCCCGGTCGCCAGACCGGCGTCGGCGGCCCAGTAGCCGAGGGTCGCCGGCGCGAACTGCGACACGGCGATGCCGCCCGTCACCACCAGCAGGATGTCGTCGTTGCGCGACGTGGGCGCCGACGGCGCCGCCGCGACGCCGAGCAGCACGAAGCCCGTCGCCACGCCGAACAGCCCACCCCAGCCGAGCCAGTTGGCCACCGTCATGATCGACCCGACGACGAGGGCCGCGGAGCCGACGATCTCGGTGAGCAACGGTCGGGGTGTGCGGCGAGCCAGCCCGGCCAGCAGGTAGACGGCCCCGACCGACCACACCGCGAGCCCGGCCGCACTCTCCGCACCGGTCGCGACGAACCCGCCGGCGGCGACCGCGACGGCGACGAGCGCGGTGAGCTGTTGCATCGGCCGGTCCTCCCGCCACGCCCACAGCAGGCCGCCGTGCACCGCCGCGGTGGCGCCGCCCACCGCAACGACCATCGCCACCGAGGCGTCGAACCCGTCGGCCGCCACGACGCCGGCCACGAGGGCGGACGCAGCGCTCGACAGCACCCACAGGAAGCCGCGGAGGCGGTCGAGCGCCGGATCGGACCGCTGCGCCACGAGCGCGCCGCCGATGCCGGAGAGCACCGCACCGAGCCCGGCCAGGCCGACGCGTCCGGCGAGGGCCATGTCCGGCCAGTACCGCACCAGCAGGCTGGCCAGGCCGACCATCGCGAGCACCCCGCCGAGATAGCCGAGTGCCTCGGCGACCGGCGGCACGCGCCGCCCGGTCCCCCGGCCCTCGGCCGTCTCTCCTGACGCCGCCGCCCCCACGGTCTCGGCCACGGTCGGCGTGCTCGGGCCCCGCTCGAAGGCGGCGATCGCCCGCGCCTGGTCCTCCGACACCAGCCCGGCGTCCACCCACCGACGCAGCTCGTCCGCGACCCGTGCGCCGCCGGCCGCGTCCCGATCGAATCGCCGCTCGAGCGTCATGTCCGGCACCCCCTCGAGCTGCCGGCCCCGCCCCTCATCGCACGCCCGCCAACTCCCGGGGGGATAGAGGCGAACGTCACCGCCGGGCGCGGGGATCCCGAGATCGACGACCGGGCGCGTCGGTCGGCCTCCACGCCTGGTGCCCACGGGCTCCTGCAGACTGTCGCGATGCGCGAACCGGAGGGGACCTGGTCGGGGGTGGCGCTGGCCGAGCTGGTCGGGGCGCTGCCCGACGCCGCCCGGCGCAGCCTCGACCATCTCGGGCTCGTGTGCCTCCGCCCCGATGCCCTCATGGACGAACGCGGCATCGCGCTGCTCGAATACCTCGAGGCGGAGCTCGCACTTCGCACGGTCGAGCTCCGGCCGATGTGGGTCACCGCCGCCGTCTTCGATGCGATCTACCGGCGGAAGATGGCCTTCGTGGGGCCCGCCGCATCGCTCCACCACGAGCTGTTCGGCCGGGCCCCTCGGCGTTCGCGCTGATCGTCGGCTCGCCCGGCGAGTCGCCGTCGGGCAGCTCCTGGACAGGTCGCGATCGACCTCAAGCAGCGGATCGCCGCCACCCTCGCCAGCCGTCCGGACCTCGCCGACGCGGCCGCCGACGTCCTGGACCGCCTCGACGCGGCCTACCAACCGGCCCTGGCGGCGGTCTCGGGCACCTCGGGCTTCGCCGGGCAGCGCCGGATCCACGCCGACGTCGTCGCCGTCGATCGACCGCTGCTCGACGAGCTCCTGGCGCACATCGGCCCCGCGAGCGCCGCCGCGTTCACCGACGCACTGGCGGCCACTGGCATCGGCGCGCAGTGGCGCAGGCTCGACCGGGCGGCGGACGCCGTCCGGCTCGTGCAGATCAGCCGGCTGCTGGGGGCTCGGACGAGCTCGGCGCTGAGCTGGTCGACCCGCTGTTCGACGTGCTCGACCGCAACGGCACCCCCGTTCCCCGCTGGACGCGCACCATCGTCGTCGCCGGCCTGCGGTTCGATCTCGTCCGCTGAGCGCTCGAGAGCCGGTCAGGACGCGGTGCCGACGCTGACGGGGAGGCCGGCGCGTTGCCACTCGGGGTACCCGTCACGTAGCCGGCGGGCCCGGCGGCGGTGACGGCGGAGGACCCGCACGGCGTCGTCGGCGTAGATGCAGAACGGGCCCCGGCAGTACGCGACGACCTCCGCGTCGGGCGGGAGCCCGGCCAGCTCGTCGACCAGCCGGTCGTGGGGGATCGACCGGGCGCCGGCGATGTGGCCCGCCGCGTACTCGACCTCCGGACGCACGTCGAGCACGATCACACTGCCGTCGTCGAGGCGGCGGGCGAGCTCGTCCCGGTCGACCTCCTCGACCCCCGACCGGTCACCCAGGTAGGCGGCGGCGAGCGAGTCCAGCGCCTCGTGATGGGCCGCCGTGACCTCCCGCAACGCGGACCACAGCACCCCCACCTGCTCCGACACCAACCGGTAGTAGATGCGGTTGCCGCTCCGCCGGGTGGTCACCAGGCCGGCGGCGGCGAGGGCGCGCAGGTGGAAGGACGTGTTCGCCACGGTCTGCACCAGCTCCTCGGCGAGCGCGTCGACGTGACGCTCGCCCTGGGCGAGCACGTCGACGATCTCCGCCCGCCGGCCGTTCGCTAGCGCCTTCGCCACCTCGGCGAACCCGTCGTAGAGCGCGTCCTTCGCAGCCCGATCACCCACGTCCGACGCACTCCTCCGTCGATCTGTTCAAGGAACTCCTTGACAAGTCTGCCACCGGGCAACCTACTCTTCAAGTGAACACTTGAAGAGTTCGTGTGAACGGATGGACCAGGCTCGAGGTGGTCGACGTGGAGATCCTGACCGTGACCGACGAGGGCCTCGGCCACAGCTCCCACGTCGTCGGCCTCCCCGACGGCCACGCGCTCATCATCGACCCCTCGCGCTTCCCCGACCGCCAGCGGCAGCTCCTTGCCGAGCGCGGCTGGGAGCTCGGCTGGACGGCCGACACCCACTCCCACGCCGACTACATCAGCGGCAGCCGCACGCTGGCCACCGAGGGCGCCGTGTTCCTCGCCCCGGCCCGCGCCGGGCTCGAGCACGCACACCGGCCCGTCGAACCGGGCGAGGACGTCGAGCTCACCGCCGGGGTCGTCCTCCGGGCGCTGCCCACGCCGGGCCACACCCCCGACCACCTCGCCTACCTCCTCGTCGAGCACGGGGAGCCGGTCGTGCTGTTCTCGGGCGGCTCGCTCATGGTCGGAACCGTCGGCCGCACCGACCTCCTCGGCACACGTCACGCCCCGCGCCTCGCCGCCCAGCTGTTCCGGGCCCTGCGCGACGAGATCCTCACGCTGCCCGACGACCTCCCTGTCCTCCCCACCCACGGCGCCGGGTCGTTCTGCTCCGCCGCCGCCGGCGCGCCCACCGCCACCACCATCGGCGCCGAGCGCGCCACCAACCCGCTGCTGCAGATCGACGACGAGCACCGCTTCGTCGACCGCATCGTCGGCACCCACGGGTCGTTCCCCACCTACTTCCGCCTGCTCCCCGAGCGCAACCAGCGTGGCCCCGTTCCCCACCGTCACGTGCCCGCGCTGCCCGCTCTGCGGCCGACGGAGGTGGCCGAGCGTCTGGTCGACGGCGCGACGCTCGTCGACGCGCGGCCGATCGAGCGCTTCGCCGCCGGCCATCCCGCCGGCGCGCTGTCGAACGCACTACGTCCCGTCTTCGGTTCGTGGCTCGGCTGGCTCGTCCCCCTCGACACGCCGATCGTGCTCCTCCTCGACGACGACCAGGACCCGACCGAGGCCGTACGCCAGGCCCTGACCGTCGGCCACGAGCAGCTCGTCGGCATCGTCGACGGCGGGTGCGCCGCGTGGGCGGGCGCCGGGCTGTCGACCGCAACGATCCCGCTCGTCGGTTCCGACGCCGCGTCCGGCCCGGGGACCGTGATCGACGTGCGCCAGCGCAGCGAGTGGGGCGACGGCCACGTCCCCGGCGCGGTCCACGTCGAGCTCGGAGCCATCGCCGACGCCCCGCTCGCCTCGGGACCGGCAACCCTCATGTGCGGGCACGGGGAACGGGCGATGACCGCCGCCGCGATCCTCGCCGCCCGAGGCCATCGCGAGCTGCGGGTCCTCGCCGGAGGGCCCGGCGACTGGGTGGCCGCGACCGGCGGCCGGCTCGCGACCTTCGGGGAGCCGGTGCGGTGACCGCCGCCGAGGCCCCTTCGACGTCGTCGCCGGTCAGGCTCGGGCTGCAGGAGAACCTCCCGCAGTTCGCCCTGCTCGTCGCGGTCAACGCCCTCGTCGGCGGGATGATCGGCCAGGAACGCACCGTGCTGCCGCTCCTCGCCACCGACACGTTCGGCCTCACCGCGTTCACCGCCACCCTCACGTTCATCGCCGCGTTCGGCATCGTGAAGGCGGCCACCAACTTCTTCGCCGGCACCCTCTCCGACCGCTACGGGCGCAAGCCCGTCCTCGTCGCCGGGTGGCTCATCGCCATCCCCGTCCCGCTCGTGCTCATCTGGGCGCCCACCTGGGGCTGGGTGATCGCCGCCAACGTCCTGCTCGGCGTCAACCAGGGCCTCACCTGGTCGACGACGGTGATCATGAAGATCGACCTCGTCGGCCCGCACCGGCGGGGGCTGGCCATGGGGTTCAACGAGGCCGCCGGCTACGGCGCCGTCGCGGTCACCGCCCTCGCCACCGGGTGGCTCGCCGAAGCCCACGGGCTCCGGCCCGCGCCGTTCCTGCTCGGCCTCGCGTTCGCGGCACTCGGGCTCGGACTCTCCACGCTCGCCGTGCGCGAGACCCGCGGCCACGCCCACCACGAGGCCGCCGCTCACCGCTCGGGTGAGCACGACCACGGGGGCCTCACCACCGGGCGGATCGTCGTCCTCACCAGCTTCACCGACCGGTCGCTGTCGGCCGTGAGCCAGGCCGGCATGGTCAACAACCTCAACGACGGCCTCGCCTGGGGCCTCTTCCCGCTGCTGTTCGCCGCCGGCGGGCTGTCCGTCGGCCGCATCGGCGTCCTCGCCGCCATCTACCCGGCCGTCTGGGGCGTCGGCCAGCTCGTCACCGGCGGCCTCTCCGACCGGATCGGCCGCAAGCCGCTCATCGTCGGCGGGATGGTGACCCAGGCCGTCGCGATCGCCGCCATCGCCGCGTCCTCCGGCTTTGCCGCCTGGGCCGCCGGCGCGGCGGTGCTGGGCGCAGGCACCGCCATGGTGTACCCCACCCTCCTCGCCGCGGTCGGCGACGTCGCCCACCCCCGGTGGCGGGCCCGGGCCGTCGGCGTCTACCGGCTGTGGCGGGACGGCGGGTTCGCGGTCGGGGCCCTCACCGCCGGCGTCATCGCCGACGTCGCCTCCATCGAGGCCGCCATCTGGGTCGTTGCCGGCCTCACCGCGCTGTCCGGCCTCATCGTCGCCGTGCGGATGGAGGAGACCCATCCCGCCGGTGGTCGTGTGCCCGAGCCGGCGTCACGGCGGTGACGCGCCCGTCCGGCGACACGCGATGCGGTGGGAACGTGGCACGTTCGCCTCTGGCCGGGCGCTGCGAGAGGCGATAGCTGGTCGAACCGTACGTCTCTCGGAGCAAGGGGGTGAGGGCCGTTCCCGCCGGCCGGGACGAGGCGTACCCGTGATCACGCCGCCGTCCCGACTGCTCCGGGAGCCGTCGAAGAGATGAACCGACATGGAGCCGAGATCGCCCTGGTCGCCGTCCTCGCGTTCGGGTTCGCCGCGTGCGTTCGCGACGACGAACAACCCGCCGCCGGAGCGCCCACCACCGCCGGCGAGCACGCCGACGGGCGACGAGGAGACCTTTGCGTTCGGCGGGCCCGCGGAGGCCTCCGAGGCCGACCGGGTCGTCGAGATCGAGATGAACGACCAGCTCGTCTTCGTCCCGGACGAGGTGGAGGTGACGCCGGGCGAGACCATCACCTTCCGCGTCCACAACGTCGGCAACCTGGCCCACGACTTCACCCTCGGCGACGAAGCCGTGCAGGCCGAGCACGACGAGGAGATGGCCGAGATGGCCGGCGAGATGGCGGAGCACGACGAGGGCAACGCGATCGAGGTCGCTGCGGGCGAGACCGGGGAGATGACCTGGCACTTCACACACGTCGAGGGCGTGCTGTACGGGTGCCACGTTCCCGGGCACTACGCGGCCGGGATGCGGGGAACGCTCGTCCCGGCCGGCTGACATCGAGGGCACCAACGGCCCGGGCGTGGGAGGACGCCTTCGGCGTCCCGGGCGGCGTGCGGTGCGGTGCGGTGATGAGTTCGCACGGGCCGCTTCGTCTCTTCGGGCACAACCCGGAGCGACCACCCGAAGGGGACCGACACCATGGCTGCCACCGACCTGCTGACCAACCCGCCGATCGCCCACTCCCGCCGTGAGGGCCGGGTGCTGTGGACCGCCCAGATCGTCCTCGCGCTGTTCATCGGGATCGCCTCGGGGCTGCCGAAGCTGTTCGGGGAGGCCAACGCCGTGGAGATCTTCGACGACATCGACGCCGGCGACTGGTTGCGCTACCTCGTCGGTGTGCTCGAGGTGGCCGGGGCGATCGGGCTGGTCACCAGGCGCTACTCGGCCGCCGCCGCGGCCGGGCTCGTCGGCGTCATGATCGGCGCCGCCTTCACCCAGCTGTTCGTCCTCGACGACCCGCTCCTCGCGCTCACCCCCGTCGCGCTCGGCATGGCCTTCGGTGCCATCGCTCTGCGCCGCGGCTTCGCCCGCTCGACCATGCGCGCCACGGCCCGCGGCTGAGATCACCGGCGATGGCCGGCCGCGGCGGGCCGGGCACACCCGATGTCGATCCACGAGGAGGACCATGCGCGACGTGATGATCGACTTCATCACCTCCCTCGACGGCTCCGCGTCGGGGGAGGGATGGCCCGGCTTCTGGGGTCTCCAGGGGCCCGAGTACCTGGCCCTGGCTCGGCGAGCAGCCCGAGGTCACGTACCTGATGGGCGCGAACACGTACCGGCTGATGTCGGGGTTCGCGGCGGGGGAGATGCCGGCGGGCCAGGACGAGCTGAACGACGATGAGGACGGCTCGGTCGACGAGCTCACCCGGGCCACGAAGGTCGTGTTCTCCTCGTCGCTCGAGGCACCGCTCCAATGGGCGAGCGCCACGCTCGTGCGCGGCGACGCGATCGAAGCCGTCCGCGAGATGAAGGCCGAGGGCTCGGGGCTCCTGCGCACCCTCGGCAGCATCAGCTTGTGCCGGTCGCTGTTGCGAGCCGGGCTCGTCGATCGATTCCGCGTCGTGATGTTCCCGGTGATCACCGGCGCCGCCGGCTCTGAACGGATCTACGACGGCTACCCCGACGCGGTGCTCGACATGATCGACCACCGCACCTTCGACGGTCGCCTCCGACTCGTCGAGTACCGCCCCCGGGTGCTCGACCACCCACCACTCCAGCCCGCCCCCTGAGCCCCGGGGCCCGTCCGAGCCTCGCTGGCTACCGTCGGACGGTGGCCACAATCGAGATCCGCGACGTCCCGGACGACGTGTACGACGCGCTCGTCGACCGCGCCGGGGCAACAGGCCAGACGGTCGAGGCCTATGTGAGAGATCGGAGATCACCTCTGCCGGCTCGCTCGTGAGGCGTCCGACGCGGACCTCGTTCGCGAGATCCGAGGCCACGTGGCCCGACACGGCGCCCCAGCTGCCAGCGACGACGTCGACCACTCGACCTTGCTGTCCGACAAGGACGCCCACCGGCGCTGACCGGCCGGACCCGGTGCCTTGAAATCCTGACGCGCGGCGTTCGAACTTCAAGGTGCGCGCGTATCGAGCCAGCGCGCTCACCCCGGTACGGCGCTGCTCAGCCAGCCGTGATCGTCGAGGCGAGCCCATGCGGCGTTGATGTGGTCGACGGTGAACATCCGCTGCGCCCGCAGGGTCTGGCTTCGGATACGAGCGCCTACCGAGGCCACGTCGGGCCCACACTGACTGATCGCCCAATGGACGGCGGCGAGCAGCTCGAGGCCGTACGGCGACTCGTAGCCGGCCACGAGGTCGATCACCCGGGCCACCCGACCGACGACGGTCGGATGGTCGCCGAGCGTCATCCGAGCCCGGGTGGCCGCCGCTGGGTCCACGTCGATCCTCGCGGCGTGGCGCGTGCCGGCGCGTCGGCCCGGCTCGGGCGTCCTCCTCCAGCCTCGTCATCGCCTGCGGGCGAAGCTCCTCCCACCGGTCGAGCCGGCCCGACCAGTCGGCGAGGCGTTGCCAGGAGCCCAGCCCGGGCCGTTCGTCGAACCGACGCCACACGAGCGTCACGACGTCGTCGGTCCGGCCGAGGTCGAGGTAGGCGGCGAGGGCGGCATCGTCCAGGCGTGGGTCGCCCCGCAGGCGGTGGTCGCTCGCGTCGAACGTGGCGATGCCCCGCTCGGCCCACGTCAGCGCATCGTCGACCCGACCCGCCTCCATCAGTGCCTCGGCGATGTGCGCGTAGTGGAGCGGGTAGGTCAGGTCCTGTGCCGTCAGCGCGACCTGGCCGTCGACGTCGCCGGCCTGACGGGCCAGCTTCTCGCTCATCCGCTGCAGGTGGAACGCCCCCGTCGGCTCCCGCCCGTCCGGGCCCGTTTCGGGCATCTCCGCCGCGCGCTCCTCGGCCAGACGGCGCAGCTCGGCGAGCCCGCCTGGGCCCGGTCGTCATCACGGACCGCTGGCCCCGGGCTGTTCCCCGACCCGAAGCGCTTCGCCGAGCACTACGCCAAGCCCATCGAACGCAGCGGCGACACCGAGGCCCTCGCCCGGCTCCGCCGACGCATCAAGCCGCTCGTCCTGCCCCGCACCAAGGAGCTCGTCGCCGCCGACCTGCCCGCCAAGCAGGCCCAGGTGCTCGACATCGAGCTGAGCCCCCGCCACCGCAAGCTCTACGACACCCGCCTCCACCGGGAACGCCAGAAGGTGCTCGGCCTGCTCGACGACCTCGACCGCAACCGCATCACGATCCTCCGGTCACTGACGCTGCTGCGCCAGCTCAGCCTCCACCCCGCCCTCGTCGACGACACCGCCGCCGCGGCGAAGGTGCCGTGCGCCAAGCTCCACATCCTCGTCGAGCACCTGCGTGAGGTGGTTGACGGCGGCCACCGGGCACTGGTGTTCAGCCAGTTCACCCGGTTCCTCTCCCTCGTGTGCGACCGCCTCGACGCCGACGGCGTCGAGTACTGCTACCTCGACGGCAGCACCACCCGCCGCGACGAGGTGGTGCGCCGGTTCAAGGAGGGCACCGCACCGGCGTTCCTGATCAGCCTCGAGGCCGGCGGCGTCGGCCTGAACCTCACCGAGGCCGACAACTGCTTCCTCCTCGACCCTTGGTGGAACCCGGCCACCGAGGCCCAGGCCGTCGACCGCATCCACCGGATCGGCCAGACCCGCAACGTGATGGTCTACCGGCTCATCGCCGCCGGAACCATCGAGGAGAAGGTCATGGCCCTCAACGCCCGCAAGGCCGAGCTGTTCGCCGGCGTCATGGACGAGGGCGGCATCTTCGACGGCCGCCTCGACGCCGACGACATCCGCGCCCTCCTCGCCTGATCGTCCGGACCGACGGTTGGCGCCCGCGTCGCATCGCGGGCGCAGTTGGTCGTCCGCGCGTCGATCAGATGGTGGCGACCCGGACGCGGACGGCCGGCACGGCGGTCGCGAGGTCGAGGATGCCGTCGGGATCGCGGCGCCACAACGCCGGGACGGGACGTGCGGTGCCCCGCCCGACCGGCCCGGCAGGCCGCCGTCGAGGCAGACGACCGACGTAGCGCCAGTCCGACCTCGCCGTCGACCCGCTCAGAAGGGTGATCAGTTCGAGGCGGCCGCGACGATCAGCTCGACGGAGAGCATCTCGACGGTGCGGGTGGCCGGGTCGACGTCGCAGAACAACAGCAGCCCGTTGCGTGGTTCGAAACGCACGGACCGGTCGAACATCTCTGCGGGCTCGCCGCCGACTGCGCCGCTGAGCACCGCGGAGACGAGGTACTCGCTCACCTCGGTGAACACCGAGTCGTTGAGCTGGCCCAGCGTTTCGAGCGTCTCGACCGAGTTGGTCAGCCGGTACACGCCAGGTTCAGGTGGACGCTGCGTGGGCGTCAGCGACTTCGAGATCGTGGAGACGTTGCGCAAACGCCCACATGGCGTCCGAGACCGCCTCGTCGCCGCGACGCTCGGCGATGAGGCGGGCGGCTTCGAGGCAGGTGAGCATGTCGCCGGGCCCGGCCGGTTGGCCGGCACGGAGGCGTCGGTCGCGGGCATCGGCGCGTTCGCCATCGGCGGCTCGCTGCAGGTCGCTGCGGCCGCTTCGGTGAACGGCGGCTGCGGCGGCGTTGTCGTCTCCTCGCGCTCGGCGTTCCACACGTTGAACTGTAGCGCAGCCCGGGACGCGTAGGGAACACCTGTTCGTACTCGGGGCTGGGTGCCGTCTCGCCGGCTGCGTGGACCCCGCGCCGCTCCACGCTCGGCCGAGTCGTCAGCGCGTCGATCAGATGGCGGCGACCCGGACGCGGACGGCCGGCACGGCGGTGGCGAGGTCGAGGATGTCGTCGGCATCGGAGGTCACGACGACCCCGCCACCGGGGCCCACGCACACGGCGACTGCGTGGGCATCGACGATGCGGTCACTGCCGCTTGCCGAGGCCGCGAGGATCGCGCCGACCTGGCACGCGAGGCCGACGTCGGTCGGCACGAGCCGCAAGGGTGGACGCTCACCTCGGGCGCGGTCATGTCGGGACTCCCGCGTCGAGTGCCCTCGTGCGCCGGTGGCCCCTCGCAACCTCAGCGCACACGAGCGCCGGCACGAGCACCTCGCGCCCTCGACGATGTGCCTCGACGAGAGCAGGGCCCGCAGCCGGTCCGGCGGTCGCGGCCCGGCGAGCGCGTCCAGCCCGGCCGCGTCCCATGCGAAAGGCGGTTCACATGGCGCCTGTGCGCTCTCGTCAGTCGCCGCGCCTGTGGTGGGCGTCCGGCACCGATCCCGCGTCGACGTCGTCGAACAGCGCGGCCGCATCGGCCGCGGCGGTGGCGCTCACGCGCCCGAACGCCTCGTCCCACCCGGCCAGCAGGCGGCCGAGCGCAGCGGCTCGCGCCCGTCGGTCCGCCGCGTGGTCCGGGGCGTCGTTCACCAGCGCGGAAGCTGAGCGGGACTCGTCACCGGGCGCACGCTCCGAGTCGACGAGCTGATCATCGGTGATCCTGCGCGTCGCCATACCTCCAACGTACGTGAGGCGTCAGCGGCCGAGCTCGGCGAGGTCGGCGAGAAGGGCGTCCAGGACGTGCTCCTCCTCGACCTCGACGCCACACCGCTCGATCGACGGGGCGAGCTCGGCGTCCCAACACGCCGGCGGGACCCGACCGGCCACGGGGCGGCGCGGCGCCCCGCCGGCGCACGTCACGGCCAGCGCCGCGGCGTGGGCGGCGGTGTCGAAGCGCCACGGCTCCGCCGCGAGGCCACCGATCACGAGGTTGCCGATCGCGATGCCGCCCGAGCCGAAGTCGCCGTGGTAGCGCAACCGAGCGCCGCCCTCGGCCAGCGAGGCGAGCAGCGTGCGGGCCGCGACCGACGGGACACCCTCGACGCACACCAGCGGCGGGCATGCAGCGCCGAGCCGCGCCGCCGCGGCCTCGAGGACCGTCGCGTTCTCGCACACCGACACGACCGTGCCCGGCGCCACGCGCCACGGCTCGGCGATCACCGCGGCCAGCGGGAGCGGCAGCGCGACCCCGCCGTCGGCCCACCGGCGGGCCGCGCCGGTCAGCGGTCCGTTGTCGAGCGGACGCAGCCCGAGCGTCAGCGCCGTCGACGACGTCTCGTCGAGCACCACGCCGTGCCCCGCCCACAACCGGCGGCGATCGGCTGCGGTGAGCGACGCCTCGTCCACACTGGCGAGGTGGGCGAGCGCGGCGAGCACGAGCCTGCCTGCGGGGGTGTGGTCGTCGAGCGCATGGCTTTCGCCGAGCACCGACGCCGCGAGCCTCGCCCGGCCGATCGGCTCGGGTGACGGCAGCTGCGCCGCGACATCGAGCGCCTCGCCGAGCCGACGTGCCGGGTCGTCGAGGCGGCGGAGGCGACCCGTCGACCGCAACCGGTCGAACCACGCGGCCAGCTGCGGGTGGCGCGTCACCGCGGGATGCCCCGCCGCGTCCGCCCACAGCCGTTGGTCGGCGTCCGCGGCCGCCTCCCGCTCGCCGAGCCGGTCCCGCAGCGGACCGCACGCCGCCGTCACCACGGCGCCGAGGGAGGTACCGGCCCGGTCGCGCAGGAGCGCGTCGAGCTCGTCGAGCGCCACCCGCACCGAGCGGCCGCGGCTGCGCCGGCCGAGCAGCCGATCGATGGCCTGGCGCTCGTCTGGCGACGGGTCGTGGACGACCGCCCGGGCGCCGTCGAGCCGGCCGCCGGTCTGCTCGAGCCGCGCGTGAGCGGCAGACCACAGCCGCCGCAGCTCCGGCCGCTGCGCCAGCCCGGTCACGTCGCCGGCCCAGTCACGTCGTCGCGACCCACGAGCCCGCATCCCGGGTCGAACCCGTCCGGGCGTCGAGGAACGGATCGTCCTCGCTGAGGGCCGTGCCGTCCCACACGAACCGCAGCGCGGCGACGCCGGGCACCCCCGGCGTTCGCTCCAGGTGGTACACCGCGACCTGCGGCACCTCCGGGTAACAGCCCCACTCCGAGTAGTTGGCGAGCACCGGGTCGAGGTCGAGCTCCACGAGCATCGCCATGCAGTCGCCGCGCTGGTCGTCGTCGATGCCGGCGAACGCCTCGTCCAGCACGACCAGGTGGGGCGCGGTCGGCCGTGCCGACGCGTAGTAGCCGGCCATCGCCGCGAACAGCGGCAGGTGCGCGAGCTTCGCCTGCTCGCCACCGGAGCCGAACGCCTGGGTGCGGGCGGTGAACCGCTCGCCGCCGGAACCACCGCTCGTCCGGCGTTGCACGACGAAGCGGTGCCAGCGGCGGTAGTCGAGCGCGGCCGCGAGGCGCTCCACGACGTCGGCGCCCTCGGCGTCGTCGCGCCCGGCGCGCACCCGCTCGGCGAGGAACGTCGCCAACGTCGCCCGCTCCGCCGCCGTCAGCAGGTTGATGTCGCGGCGCAGCAGCTTCAACGCCTCCACCGCGGCCGGGCCGGCGTCGGGTGACGCCTCCCACGACAGCCGCAGCGTGACCCCCGAACGGGTCGGATGGGTCGAGAGCTGGGTGTTCATCCGGTCGACCAGCGACCACGCGGCATGCACCCGCTCGCCGAGGTGGGTGCCGACCTCGGTGAGGAGGTGGCGTTCGATGACGTCCCGCTCCTCGTCCGACAACGTGGCCCGCCGACGCTCCACCTGCTCGGCGAGTGCCCGCTCCAGCTCCACCGCACCGACCACACGGCCGCCGAGGCGGGCCACGCACAGCGACACGCCGTCGCTGGTGTCGAGGTGGGGGTCGAAGTCGGCGGCGAGCTGCGACCGCAGCGACGTGAACGCACCGTGGAGCCGGTTGGTGGTCGTGTCCTGGGCCCGCTGGTCGACCGTGACGTCGCGCAGCCGGTCGAACGCCGCCCGGGCGAACGCGAGCCCGGCCGTCACCTGCGTGAGGTCACGCTCGGGATCGACGGCGCCGACCGCGAGCACGGCGAGCTCGGTCGACGCCAGCCGGGCCTGCGCCTCCAGGGCCACGGCCCGCTCCTGCTCGCGGGTGTCGCGCTCCGCCTCGGTGCCCTGGAGCCGGGTCTCCGCCCGGGTCAGCCGGTCACGCGCCCCGTCGCGTCGGGCGTCGAGCTCCCGCCGCTCGTCGTTGGCCGCCGTCAGCTCCCGTTCGAGGTCACGCTGGCGGGCGAGGACCTCGTCGACGTCGGTGCCGACCGTCCGCCGCAGCTCGTCCGCTTCGCCGCGGGCTCGCCGGGCGTCGCCCTCCGCCCGTGCCGCGTCGATGTCGCTCTCCTCGGCCCGGTCCCGCGCCGCCTCGGCGCGGGTCGCGGCGTCGGCCGCGTCGGCGCGGGCGGCGATCGCCTCCCGGAGGGCGCCGACCGCGCGCGAGACGCGGAGCCGGTAGTCGTTGACCGCCTCGACGGCGTCGTCGACATCGTCGGGTGAGCACCCGGCGCGACGGGTCGCCTCGGCGAGCGCCTCCAGCAAGGCCGCCGACTCCGCCCGCACCTGCTCGAGCAACTGGGCGGCGGCCGCGAGGGCCTCGGCCGCGTCCGTCGCCGCCTGTTCGGCCCGGCGGGCGGCGCCGATCGCGTCGCGCAGCACCGTGGTGGTGGGGAAGCGCTCCACCGCGAGGTCGGCCCGTGCGTCGAGGTCGGCGAGCGCCGCGGCGCGCACCTCGAGCTCGGCGAGGCGGGCGTCGACCTCGGCGATCCGGTCGGTGAGCTCGGCGATGCGGCGGGCCCGGGCCGCGGCGCGGGTCGCGGCGCCCACGTACCGGGCCTCCGGCTGGGTCCATCGGCCCCGGAGCGAACCGTTCGCCCAGCGGCCATCGGGTGCCACCCAGCACGGCCCCGGCCCCTCACCCGCGCCGACCGAGGCCAACGCCGCGTCGATCGCGGCCGCGGGCATCGGCGCCTCCGGGGCGCGCCGCAGCCACCGGCCCAACCCCTGCGTGGCGCGTCGTCCGTCGACGACGGCCGTGGCTCCACTGATGACCGTGTCGAGGGTGTCGGCGGAGAGCAGCTCCCCCTGGGCGGTGACGAGGGCGTCGAGCACGCCGGCAGCACCCAACGCGGCTTCGAGCCCCGCCCGCTGGGCGTCGTCGAGGTCGTCGGCGAAGTCGACGCACGCCCACAGCGGCGCGCCGTCGGCGGCCCGCACCTCCGGGCGGCCGGCCGAGGCGGGCGGAGCGTCGTCGGCCTCGGCCTCGACCCGGGCGAGGCGCTCGGCGAGGTCGACCCGACGGTCGGAGCGTCGCGCCCGCTCACCGGCCAGGTCGCTCGACGCGCTGCGGACGTGCTCGTGAACCGGTGCGAGGTGGGCCCGGGCCGCGGCGCGCGCGGCGTCGCCCGATGCGCCGTCGGCCAGGACGGCGTCGAGCACGTCGGCACCGAGTGAGCCGCCGTCGGACGCGGCCGGTGCGGTGAGCGCCAACAGGTCGTCGTCGAGGCCATCGGCCCACCGGTCGACCGAGTCGGCGAACCCGGCCGCCTGTGCGTCGGCGTCGTCGGCCGCCACACGGGCCTCGGCCCGGCGTTCATCGTGCACGGCGTCGGCCTCGCGGTGACGTTCCTCGGCGCGCTCGACCCGCCGCCGCGCCTCGGCTGCCGCGGCCGCGGCACGGCGCAGGTCACGGAGCAGGTCGAGCCGACGCTGCGCCGACGCGTCGAGCGCCGCCCCGGCCGCCGCCGGGTCGGCCAGGAGCTGGTCGGCGTGGTTGCGGTGCACCTCGCCGAGCCCGGCGGCGTCCGCCCCGGCGCTCGCCGCCCCGGCCTCGGCGTCAGCCGCCTCGGTCGCAGCGGCCGCGCGCCGCTCGGCGGCGGCGAGGTCGCCAGCGGCGCGCTCGGCGGCCGCGGCGTCGTCGACCGCGCGGCGCCGGGCCTGCGCGGCCGTCGCCTCAGCGTGCTCGGCGAGCCGCTCGACCTCCAACAGCGCATGGACCTTGGACAGGTCGAGCCCGGCGAGCTGACCCTCGACCCACTCGACCGTGCCGTCGAGCTCGGTGCGGCGCTCCTCGATGGTCGCCAGGTCGGACCGGGCGTCGTCGCGTTCCTGGCGCTCGAGGCGGGCCGTCTCGGTGACCTTGTCGAAGCGGGTGTTGGCCGCCCGCACGGCATCGGCCCGCAGCCGTACGTGGAGCTGCGCGAACGCGCGGTACTCGGCGAGGAACGCGCCCAGCTCGGCATGGGAGGCGGTCAGCGCCTCCAGCTCGGCCGCGTCGGCGTCGAGGCGGGCGAACGCCTGGGCCAGCAGGTCGAGGCGGCCCCGCTCGAGCGGAGGGAGGGCATCGGTGAGCACGTCGGTGAGCTTGGTGACGTCGAGCTTCTCCGACAGCTTCGGCCGCCGCAGCTGCAGAAGGAGGTGAATGAGCGCCTCGTAGCGGTCGGGCCCGAGCCCGAACAGCTCGGCGTCGAGCGCGGTCCGGTGGTCGCGGGCGGAGGTGTGCACCCGGCCGCGGCCGTCGAGCTCCTCGCGGAGCCGCTCGGCGGTGAGCGGCCGCCCGTCAGGAGCCAGGTCCAGCTCGTCGCCGACCCGCAGCGGCGTCACCGCGAACCACGTGTCGACACGACGGCCCGCGGCCCGCGTCGCACGCAGGCCGACGAGCGCGGTGACGATGCGTTCCCGGCCGTCGTCGTCGACCCGCCCGAGCTCGAGCCAGCAGTAGCCGAGCGCGGCCCGGCGCTCGCGGTCGGGGTCGAAGTCGATGAGGTTCCAGTACATCGTCTTCGACCGGTTGCCGAACGGGTCGAGGCGCTCGGGACGGGTCTCGCCGTCGAGCACGAACGGCAGGAGCAGCTCGAGCGCCTTCGACTTGCCGGCGGTGTTCTGCCCGCGCAGGATCAGCCGGCCGTCGGCGAACCAGAACTCCTGGTCGTCGTACTCCCAGACACCGAGGATGCCGGCCCGCAGCGGCCGGAACCGCCCCGGCGCCGGGCGGGGCAGGGCACGGGCCCGGCCGATGTGCTCGATGAGCGTCACGTGAGGGTCTCCTGGACGGGGACTGGCGCCGCCGGCTCGGGAGGCTCGGCTGCGAATCGGGCGGTGGCAGGACGTGCCTCGAGCGCACCGTCGACCCGCTGCGCCACCCGCAACGCCTCGAGGACGGCGATCGCCTCGTCGGCCAGCGCGGCGGCGCCTGCCTCGTCGGTCGTGTCCCGCCGCCAGTAGCCCTGGTACTCGGCGGCGAGGCCGGCCACGAACCGCACCACCTCCGCGTGCTCCCACCGGGGCGGATCCCCCCGGAGGCGCCGGGCGCGCAGCTCGTCGCACAGGCGCAGCGCCGTCGTCTCCGCGGTGCCGTAGTCGGGCCAGCGCACGTCGGTCAGCTCGGCGTCGGTGTCCACCGCAACCCAGCCCTCGGCCCGCACCTCGAGGGTCAGGCCGAAGCGCTCGTCGAGCACGCGCTCGATCCGGGCCCGTTGGCCCCGGAGGTAGTCGGCCTCGTCGGGCTCGAGGTCCTCGACGTAGACGACGGGCTGCTCGACGAGCGCCCGCATGACCTGGTGACGGCGCCGTCGCACCCGGCCGTCGTCGGTGTCGGGGTACGGCTCGGCGAGCATGGCGGCCGGTGTGGCGACCAGCGACGGCGGCACGACCACGGCGGGGAGGAGGCCGAGGCGGTCGCGGTCGACCCGGTACAGCGCGTCGCCGCCCTCCTGGCCCCGGGCGAAGCGCTCCTCGTCGCCCTCCGCCAGCTCCAGGACCCCGAGATCGACGACCGCCTGGACGGCCTGCACGAACGCCCGCCGGTCGGCGGCGACGTCGGTCGAGAACGCCAGCTCCGAGACGTCGCCTGCCCGGGCGGCGACCTCGCGGAACAGCCGGGCCGCGGTCGTCCGCTCACCCTCCCGCTCCAGCACCGCGAGGACCAGGCACACGATGGCGTAGCGGCGGCGGTCGAACGGGCGGCCGCTGCGGGTCGTCAACCCCCGGGCGACGTGGCCCGGTCCGACCGCCTTGGCGAGGCGCACGACGTTTGGCCGAGTGGCGTCCAACCGGTAGCCGAGCTCGTCGGCGAACACCTTGGCCAGCTCGACCCGGTGCCGGCGCGCCGCCGTCAGCGCCGCGCCGCCGTCGCGATCGAGCACCGGCGCCATCACCAGCGCCCGCGCCGCGGCACGCAGCTCGGCCGTCTCGTCGGTCATCCTGCGGCCTCCTCGCTGTCCTCGCCGGCGGCGTAGCCGCCGTCGCGGGCGCGACCCGGCGCCCACACCTCGACGTCCAGGAGCAGGTCGGGGGCGTGGAGCACGCCGTGGGGCGTGCGGATCGACGCGGTCGCGGCCCCGTCGTCGGGGGCGCCGAGGGCGATCAGGCCGTGTGGCGTGCGGGCGCGGCGGCGGCCATCGGCCCCCGGTCGGCTCCCCAACCCGGCGGTGAGCGCTGCGAGCAGCTGCTCGAGCTCGGCCTCGTCGACCGCTCCGAGCCCCGACAAGCGGCACGGCGTGCGGGCGGCGAGGCGGGCAACGGCTGCGCTGGCGCGGGCGCGTGCCCGTCGGACCTCGGCGACCCGTGCCGCCTTGGCCGCGGTGTAGTCGGCCAATCCGCCGGGCCGGCCCGGGCTGGCCCGCACGCCCGCGGCCCGGAGCCGGGGCGCGACCGCTGCGGGTTCGGCGTCCCAGAAGCTGCGGCGGCGCTCGACGTCCTCGTCGCCGGCGAGCTCGGTGAAGTGGCGGGCCGCGAACGTGCCGAACGCGGCGTCCCACAGGCGGCGGGCGCCGTCGTCGTCGGCTTCCGCGAACCAACGGGCGAGCGCCTCGAAGTCGGCTTCCCGGCTGGCCCGCCGCAGGCCGCGCTCGTTGAGCCGGGTCACCGCGACGAGGATCCGGTTCAGCGCGTCGAGCATCGCGACCCGCAGCAGCTCGGCGATCGGCGGCTGCTCGCCGTCGCTCACGAACCAGGCCCGCACGCCCTGCCAGCGACGCCGGAACGTCTCGAGCGGGCCCCGGTCGTCGCCCGCCGCGTTCGGGGCCGCGTCCTGGGCGGCGGCGAGCGCCAGGAGGTCGTCCATCGCCGGGTCGAGCTCGCCCACCAGCTCGACGATGCGGGGCACCAGCTCGGTGAAGCGGGCGACGAACGTGTTGAGGTACGTGAAGACCGCCCGCTTGTAGGCGACGAACCGCTCGTGGTCGGCCGCCACCTCCGTCGTCTCGACGGCGAGGTCGCTCATGTAGCGGGCGGCGTTCTCGGCCAGCTCGCCGAACGTCGAGAACAGGTCGATCAACAGGGCGTACAGGCGGGCCGGATCGGGATCGGCGACCTCGGCCCGCACCGCCTCGAGCCGCTCGATGACCCCGGGCAGCAGCACGGCGGAGAGTCGCCCGCCGCTGGCGAGGCCCGCCCGCCGCGCCGCCTCGATGCCCTCGTGCGCAGCGACGCCCTCCGGTGTCAGCTGGTACAGGAACCGCTTCCCGTAGAACTCGCTCAACGTCTCCGGCGCCGCCGAGTCGTAGAACCGGCTGACGTTGCCCCACTCGGCGAGCGCCTCCAGCGCGGACAGCACCTCGTCCTCCGGGCGGGCACGACCCGCCGCCGCCAGCTCACGGGCGACGTCGGCTGGCCGGAGCTGGAGCCGGAACCGGTCCTTCGCGGCGACGAGCGCGTCGACGACGTCGACGTAGAGCCCGGCCCGCTCCGCCAGCACGTACGCGAACACGCGGTACGGCGACCCGTCGGCCACGACGTCGTTCGGCGTCGCTTCCTCGCGAGTCGGCGGTGTCGCGCCGCCGAGGTCGGTGTCCACGAGACCCGACGATAGGCAACCGCACTGACAGCGGAGGCGTTCCACGCCACGGAGCGGGGGTTCGACCGGGCCGGACGTTCGCCGGGTGGCCTGACGTAGTAACGTTGCTGCATCGAGGACAGCTCGGAGGGAAGGTGGCGAGCACGAACACGCATCGCGCGGAAGTGAAGCCGGCGACCACCATGACGAGCCGCGAGTTCAACCACGACACTGGCGTCGCCAAGAAGGCGGCCGCCCGGGGCCCTGTCGTCATCACGGACCGGGGGCGACCCTCTCACGTCCTGCTGAGCTACGAGGACTACGAGCGGCTCGCCTCTGGCACCCCGCGGCTCACCGAACTCCTGAGTCGCACACCAGGCGTCGGCGCGATCGACTTCGAGGTCCCGGAGCGAGACGAGCTCGCCGAGCCGGCGCGCTTCGACTGAATGTACGTGCTCGACACGAACGTCGTATCGGAGCTCCGCAAGGTCGCGGCGGGGCGGGCAGACACCGGTGTCGTCGAGTGGGCTGTGTCCGTCCCGACCGACCTCACGTTCATCTCCGCGATCACGATCCAGGAGCTGGAGCACGGCGTGCTGCTCGCCGAGCGGCGGGACCCCGCGGCCGGGCAGGTGCTCCGCCATTGGATCGACCACGACGTCCACGATGCGTTCGGCACCCGCGTGCTGCCCGTCGACGCAGTCGTCGCTCGAACCGCCGCCACGCTCCACGTGCCCGACCCCGCGCCCGTCGCTGACGCGTTCATCGCCGCCACGGCACTCGTCCACGGCATGGCCGTCGTGACCCGCAACGCCGTCGACTTCGAGCGCTTCGGGCGCCTCGAGGTCGTGAAACCCTGGGGCGACAGCTCGCCCGGTCCCTGATCGAGGGCCCCGTCTGTGGCTGGCGCAACGTCCCTGTCGACCCAGGGCCGACGTGAGATCGAGGGGTCACGCCGGTGCGGAGTCGGGCGGGCTGACGTAGGGTGCCTGATGGCACGAAACTCGCGAGACTCAGGCAACACCAAGAAGCCTGGCCGATCGCTGAAGGAGAAGCGGGCCGCCAAGCACGAGAAGCAGGACGAGAAGGCCGCGGCCCGCCAGGCCGAGGACAAGGCCCGGAAGATCAAGTAGTCCTTCTCGCTCGGCGCCGCTCGACGGAGGTGCGGTCACGGTCGCCTCCCGCCCGCGGACGCCGTCGGTGCCCTCGTCGACGCTCCATCGTGACCCTTCTTCTACCTGATCGGGCACGGCATGTCCTCGCTCTCGGTCACCCGGCACCGCAGCGCACGGTTCATCGCCGACGCTGCCCGGGTGATCGCCAAGCCGTTCCTCCCCGGTGAGGAGCTGCTCCCCGACGGCAGCACCCGCATGGACGTCGCCCTCGGGCGCCTGCTCGTCATGGCCGAGGCGGACGTCTCCGCCACCCTCGCCGCGACGCGGGCCGACTTCGGTTCCCGTCACCGCGACTTCGACGCCATCGTCGACGAGCACTTCGAGCTGATCGCCGGCCGATGCCCGGTCCCCGAGCACATCTCGCTCGACCGGCGGCGCCTCATCGGTGCCTACTTCACCCACGAGTACTCGATCGAGGCGGCGGCCCTCGGCAACCCGTCGATCGTGCCGGGTCCTGAACAGAGTGGCCTCCCGGCGGGCGCGTGCCGCTTCGTGATGAGCCTGCGGGCCATCGGCGAGGGGCACATCTCCAGCATCGAGCTCCGCTCCGGCGTCATCGGCGACGACCTGTCGATCGTCGTCGACCCGCCGTCGCGCTTCGCCGTCACCGGCCGCCGTCGCACCGCGACGTTCGACCGGGCGTTCTTCCTCGCCAAGCTGGCCGAGCTCGACGCCCTCGACGAGCCCGCCGGCCGGGTGCTCGGCGGCCTCGGCCCCCGGTTCACGATCACCGAGCTCGAGGCCGCGCTGCGCCCGGGCGACGCACACCCCGGCGAGGCGCCGGTCTCCGCGTCGGTCGTGCACATCCTGCACTGGCTGGCGTCGTCGAACTACCGGACCGAGTTCGACCCGGCCGTCGAGCTGTCGGAGCGGGTGATCTTCCCGACGAGCGTGACCGAGAGCCGGGGGATGGAGGACGTCCGTCTCGTCCGGTTCCGCCACGACGACGGCAGCGTCATCTACTACGGCACCTACACCGCCTACGACGGCCACACGATCCTCCCCCAGATGATCGAGACGACCGACTTCGCCTCGTTCCGGGTCTCGACCCTCGGCGGCCGCTGCGCGCAGAACAAGGGCATCGCGCTGTTCCCCCGCAAGGTCGGCGGGCGCTTCCTCGCCCTCGGGCGCCACGACAACGTCAACAACTACCTCCTCACCTCCGACGACATCCGGATCTGGTACGAGACCGAGAAGATCCAGGAGCCGGAGCGGCCGTGGGAGCTGATGCAGCTCGGCAACTGCGGCTCGCCGCTCGAGACCGAGGCCGGCTGGCTCGTCATCACCCACGGCGTCGGGCCGATGCGCCGCTACTGCCTCGGCGCGCTCCTCCTCGACCTCGACGACCCGTCGACGGTCATCGGGCACCTCGCCGAGCCGCTGCTCGCCCCCTCACCCGCCGAGCGGGAGGGCTACGTGCCCAACGTCGTCTACTCGTGCGGCAGCATGCTCCACGGCGGCCACCTGGTCCTGCCGTACGGCTACGCCGACGTCGGCGCCGGCATCGCCACCGTCCCGCTCGACGACCTGCTCGGCCGCCTCACGTCCTGAGCTCGGCCGCCGGGCCTCGCCCACGAGCGCACCCGACGGGCCGGGGCTGCGGGACGGTGCGGGCGGCCGCTAGCCCTGAATAATCGTGGCGGTCGTCTTCGCTATTCGTAGGCGCGCGGTGAGTGGTTGATGGGTTCGTGTGGCTGTTGGTGAGCGCGAGTTGCGGCAGTGTCGGGTGTGGTGGGACGC
>JAXHUH010000346.1:0-15983 GCA_034211175.1 Actinomycetota bacterium | reverse complement strand
CTCATAATCGCTCGGTCGCGGGTTCGATCCCCGCCGGGCCCACGCTCTTGCGCAGGGCGCAGCCCGGCGAGCAACGTCGGGCCGTGACCTGCGAGGACCGGCTGCACGACGAACTCGTACTCGTCGGTCAGCCACGGTCTGCCGGGGCGGTGGGAAGCGTCACGCCGCCCACCACGATCGACCGCATGTCCGGGCTCGGCGTCGGCCCCCTGGACCGGGACGACTCATCGAGCGTGATCAGGACCGATGTGCGCATCGGTGATCGATGATCGATCGTCCACCCGTTGCGCAGATCGGGAAACGTCCTCCTCGACGCGAATGCACGCATCGCGGAGCACGAAACGCGCGTATTGTGCACGGCGGCGACGCGGCGCGCAGCACCGGGGGCGCATCCCATGCACGTTCAACACACCATCGGCGAGCGGCAGTACGGAACCGATGACCAGTACGTGTGCCTCGAACGGGCGGTGGACGAGGCACTCGGCCCCCTCGGGCGGGTGCTCGACGTCGGCGCCGGCGGCGGCGACAACGTGTACGTCTCCGACCTGCGCGAACGCGGCGCGGAGCTGGTCGGCGTCGATCCCGACCCGGCGATCGGGGCGAACCCGTTCCTCGACGACGCGCTCGTCGGCCGGATCGAGGACCACGCCGACGAGCTCGCCGGCGGGTTCGATCTCGTCGTCGCGGTCTACGTGCTCGAACATGTCGAAACGCCGATCGAGTTCTTCGAGGCCGTGGCGCGCTGCCTGACGCCGACCGGCACGTTCCTCGCGCTGACACCGAACCTCACACACTACTTCGGGCTCGCCGCGATGATCACGAACCGGCTCGCCGTCGACGAGGTGCTCCTGCGACGCCTCCGGGGACCGGTCGTCGAGGAGTACCACTTCCCCACCCGCTACCGGGCGAACTCGACTCGGGCCATCGTGGCGGCCGCCGACCGGGCGCGATTCGCGTCCACGGACATCACCCACCTCGACGACGAGGGCGTGTTCCGCCCCTACCTGCCCGGCCGCCTCGCCCGGTTCTCGGAGCTGTACTCACGCACGGTCCACCACTTCGAGCTGGCGCGAGCCATGGGGACGTTGCTGGTCTCCTGCCGCCGCTGACGCCCCGAACCCGGCCGGCGCACCGGCGCGGCAGGCGAGGCTCGATCGTCGGTGTCGACGACGATGCCGTCGAGCAGCAGGTCGACGCGGCCCCGCCGCGGCGTCCCGATGCTCCGCTCGAGTGCCGCAACACCGGTCCGGGCGTCAGCCTCCTGGCGGCTCGTCGGTGAGCTTGGTGACGGCGCGGGGGTCGATCGCGTCGCCGCACTCGGAACACGACAGGTGTGGGTGGGTCTCGTGGCCGCACGGCGTGTGACGCAGACGGACCGGCGGCGGCGCACCTGCCTCCGTCATCCAGCGATCCCCCCACGCCATCAGCGTGAGCAGGATCGGGTACAGGTCGCGCCCCTTGGCGGTGAGGCGGTACTCGAACCGGTCGGCCCGCGCCGAGTACGGCCGCTTTTCGACGATCGCCTCGGTCTCGAGCATGGACAGGCGCTCGCTGAGGATCGCCGGGGGTGCCTGGGTGGCGGCCTGGAGCCCGTTGAACCGGCGGTTGCCGTTGAACAGCTCGCGCACGACCAGCATCGTCCAGCTGTCGCCGACGATCGACAGCGCCCGCGCGATCGAGCACTCCTGGCCGGCGATCTCACTCCACTTCACGCCGACCGATCGTAGCCCAGGTTGACTTCAAGTTCTGAAGTCACCTAGGACATCAGCATGGCCCTTCCTCCCGTGCTCACCGATCGCCTGCGCCTGCCGGTGATCGCCGCGCCGATGTTCATGGTGTCGAACCCGGCGCTCGTGATCGCCGAGTGCACCGCCGGCGTCGTCGGCTCGTTCCCCGCCCTCAACGCCCGGCCCCAGTCCCAGCTCGACGAGTGGCTGCACGAGATCACCGAGGCGCTCGCCGCCTGGGACCGCGACCATCCCGACACCCCGGCGGCGCCGTTCGCGGTCAACCAGATCGTCCACGGCACCAACCCCCGTTGGGAGGAGGACGTGGCCACGTGCGCCCGTTACGAGGTGCCGATCATCATCAGCTCCCTCGGCGCCCGCGACGACCTCAACCACGCGGTCCACGCCTGGGGCGGCATCACGCTCCACGACGTCATCAACGACCGCTTCGCCCGCAAGGCCATCGCCAAGGGCGCGGACGGGCTCATCGCCGTGGCGGCCGGGGCCGGCGGCCACGCCGGCTCGCAGTCGCCGTTCGCCCTGGTGCAGGAGATCCGTGCCTGGTTCGACGGGCCGCTCGTCCTGTCCGGCTCGATCGCGACCGGCCGTTCGATCCTCGCCGCCCAGGCGATGGGCGCCGACCTGGCCTACATCGGTTCGCCGTTCATCGCCACCGCCGAGGCCAACGCCGCCGACGCCTACAAGGCGGCGATCGTCGACGCCACCGCCTCCGACATCTTCTACAGCGACTACTTCTCCGGCGTGCACGGCAACTACCTGCGGCCCTCGATCGTCGCCGCCGGCCTCGACCCCGACAACCTCCCCGCCAAGGACCCCGGCGGCGGGATGAACTTCACCGAAGGCGAGCGCGAGACCAAGGCGTGGCGCGACATCTGGGGTTCGGGCCAGGGCGTCGGGGCCGTCCACGACGTCGAGCCGGCCGGCGAGCGCATCGCCCGCTGGCGCGATGAGTACGCCGCCGCCCGCGACGAGCTCACCGCCCGGGTCGGCTGACCCTCCTGCGCCAGCGGCGCATCCCACCGGCCCGGCCGTGCCTCGCGGCGGGCCGGCGGTCGTCGCCCGCTCCGCCGGGGCCGACCGTCCGATGACCGCTACCGTCGGGCGGCCCGGTCGTCGAGGCGAAGGTGTGGTCGGTGATGGTCCAGGACCGCGACCTCGGCGATGGGCGAGCACAGCGGGCCGGGCGTCACGCCGAGGTCGCGAGTGCGCTGGCGCTGCTGAGCGATCATCGCCTGCGTGACCTGGTCGAGGACGCGCCGGTGCTCGGCTCGGGCATCGGCGGCACCCGGGCGCTTGTCCACGTCGAGGGGACACCGGTGTTCGTGAAGCGGGTGCCGCTCACCGACCTGGAGCGACGCCCCGACAACGTCATGTCGACGGCAAACGTCTTCGACCTGCCACTCGGGTGCCAGTACGGCGTCGGCTCACCGTCGTTCGGCGTCTGGCGTGAACTGGCAGCGAACGCGCTCACGACGAGCTGGGTGCTGGCCGGGCGGTCCGTGAGCTTCCCGCTGATGTACCACTGGCGGGTCCTCGACGGACCGGCCTCGGACGGGCCGCTGTCCGATGAGCTCGCCGATGCGGACGAGGCCGCGAGCCACTGGAACGGCTCGGTGGCGGTTCGTCGCCGGGTCGAGGCGATCGGCGAGTCGTCGGCGACGGTCACGCTGTTCCTCGAACACCTGCCCCACGCGCTGCCCGACTGGCTCGACGACCGCATGGCGGAGGGAGCAGAGGCGTTCGACGCGGCGGTCGCCATGGTCGAGCGGTGCCTGCGGCGCGACGTGGCGCTCATGAACCGGTCCGGCCTGTTCCACTTCGACGCCCACTTCGCCAACATCCTCACCGACGGCCGCCGGCTGTACCTCGCCGACTTCGGCCTGGCGAGCTCGCCCCGCTTCGAGCTCACCTCGGCCGAGGCCGACTTCCTCGAGGCCAATCGCAGCCACGACGCCTGCCACTCGATCACCCGCCTCGTCGACTGGTTGGTCACCGCCCTGACCGACGTGGCCGACGGGCGAGCCCACAACGAGCTCATCGCCGACATCGCTGATGGCGCCGAACCCGTCGGCATGTCGGGCACGGCGGCGGCGATCGTTCGCCGGTACGCACCGGTGGCCGTCGTCGTCAACGAGTTCTACCGGCGCCTCCACACCGAGGACCGCTCCGCGCCCTACCCGGCCGAGCAGGTCGAGCGGGCGTGTGCGACCTCGGGCTTCGGCACGCCGTGGTGGGCGGGCTGAGCCTTCACCGGGCACGTCCCCCGGCCCGTACCCGAACCGGGCGCCGGACCGACACCAGCACGAGGGCACCGGCGACGGCCAGCGCCGCGGCGACGAGCAGGGGCGTCGTCGGGTCCGTGCCCGTCCTCGGCAGGGTGGCGTTCGCGCCGAGCACGTCGGTGCCGACCTCGGTCGTCGTCGTTGCCGCGGTCGTCGCGGTCGTCGTTCCCGTGGTCGGCTGCGTCGTCGGCGTGGTCGGCTGCGTCGGCGTGTCCAAGGCCTCCACGGCCACCGGCTCGCCCGTCCACGGCACGTAGTCGTAGGGCCCACCGGAGCCGAGCAGCCGCAGGAACGGCGGCGTCTCGAAGAAGACGGGGTTCGACATGCCGGTTCGGTTCGCGGCCGAGACGAGGTCGAGCTGGTACGAGCCCGGCCCGTTCATGAACGTCTGGTCCGACACGGTCCACGTGCCGTGCTCGCGGTCACCGTCCATGGTCACGAGCGTCCCGTCGCCGGCGGAGCGGACCTGGAACCACCGGCCGTCGGCCTCGAAGTGGAGCCCGACCGAACCGCCGCCGACCCAGGAGGCCGGGTCGCAGTGCACCCACGTGCCCGCAAGGAGCTCACGGACCTGGGCGACCGACGTGAGCGCGACCTCGTCGGTCGGGAACCCGCACGGGTGGTCGCCCGGCGGGACGCCGTCGACCGGGTCCTCTCCGTCCCACCGCAGGTGGTCGACCGGCTCACCGAGGTTGTCGAGACGCAGGAACACGGGCGTGGCGAAGAACGTGACCTGGTGGGACATCTCACCGCCACCGAGCATCTCCAGGCGGACCCGGTACGAGCCCGGGCCGTTCGTCGCCGTGTTGTCGACGACCGACCACGTGCCCTCCTGGCCCAGGCCCGATGCGCGCACGAGGGTGCCGTCGGCCTGCTCGTAGACGCGTTGGAAGCGACCGTCGGGCCGGGCCTGGAACCCGACGGCGCCTTCCGCGTCCGGGAAGGCCGAGTCGTCGCCGCACGTGATCCACGTGCCCGTGAAGAGGTCCTCGACCTCGGCCACCGACGCCGGGCTGACGGGGTCGTCGGGGTTGGCGCACGGGTCGTCGCCGCCGCCGGGCGCGACGCCGTCGACCGGATCATCACCGGTCCAGCGGACGTAGTCGGCGAGCCCGGCCGTGTTGACCATCGACAGCGACGGCGGCGTGGCGAAGAACGTCGTCCGGTTCAGGGTGACGCCGCTGCCGAGCAGCTGCAGGTCGATCTGGTAGGCACCGGGGCCGGCAACGTCCGTGAGGTCGACGACGGACCAGGTGCCCTCCTGCTCCAGGCCCGAGGTGCGCACGAGCGAGCCGTCGGCCTGCTCGTAGACCCGCTGGAACCGACCGTCGGCGCCGACCTCGAAGCCGACGGCGCCGTCGGCCGGCGGCAGCGCCGCACCGTCGCCGCAGCGGATCCACGTGCCGACGAACAGCGCCTCGACATCGGCCACCGACGTGAGCTCGACGGGATCGGCGCGCTCATCGGGCTCGGGGCATGCCGCCGTCACCTCGGATGCGGGTTCGCCGCCGGCCTCCTGAGCATGGGCGTCAACCGTCGTCAACGCCGCGACGAGCACCGTCGCCGCGAGCGCGAACAGCGTCGCGGCGACTCGATCTGCACGAGGGCTCCACATGGGCCGCCTCCCCTGTCGATCCCATCGCGCGCCGGACCGGCGTGCGGCACAAGGGCCGATCGGACCTCATCGTGGGGACCGAACGTTCCAGGCCGGACCGACCGGGGCGCCGCCCGGCGGCCGCGCCGCCGGGCGCCGGGGTGGTTCAGGAGGCGGTGACCGCGCCGGCCTCGGTGCCGCCCTCGTAGGTGCCGTCGAGGTACAGGCCGCCGATGTCCTGGCCGGTGGCCGTGCCGCCGAACCACACGTCGTAGCTCTGGCCGGAGACCAGCTCCGGGGTGGAGACCACGATCGACTGGTACGCCTTCGACGGCTCGAAGGTCACGATCTCGCCGGCGGCGTCTCCGTCGCCGTTGCCCGACGTGAGGTGCACGATGGTGCCGGCCGGCTGCACCGACGCGAGCGACACCGCCAACACCGGCTGCGTGGACTCGCTCGGGGCCTGGGCCATCCCGGCGCTGCCGACGGCGACCAGCGTGCCGCCGCTCAGCTCGAAGCTGCGGTCGTAGTCGAGTGCGCTGTTGCGGTTGTCGGTCGTGCCGTTGACCACGACGGTCCCGTCGGTCATCACGATGGAACCGTTGGCGTCGAGGCCGTCGCCGTCGGCATCGACCGTGATCGTGCCGCCCTCGATGGTGAGCAGGTAGTCGCCCGACGACTCCTGGGCGAAGGCGTCGCGACCCCCGCCGGGGCCACCTCTGCCGGGCCCCGCCTGGCCGGAGCCGTCGTTGCCACCGGCGACGTTGATGCCATCGTCGCTGGCGGTGATGTCGATGGTGCCGCCGGAGATGGTGATGACGGCACTCTCGAGGCCCTCGTAGGAGTCGGTGACCTCGATGGAGCCGCCGGTGACGTCGAGGGTGGCGTCGGCGTGCACGGCGTCGTCGGCGGTGGTGAGCACGAGTGCGCCGTCGGCGATCGTGATCGCCCCGTCGGAGTGGACGGCGTCGTCGGCGGCGTCGATCGTGATCGTGCCGCCGTCGATGGTGACGCCGGTCGTGCCCTCGAGGCCCTTCGCCGAGTCGTCCTCGCCGAGCTGGGCGGTGTGGCCACCGCCGGAGGTGATGGTCAGCACGCCGTCGCGCACGACGATGTCGGCCTCGGCATCCACGCCGTCACCACCGGCCGAGATGGTGATCGTCCCGCCGAGGATCTCGACCCAGCCGAGGGCCGCGTCCTCGTCGTTGTCGGCCTTGAGACCGTCGCCGCCGGCGTCGACCGTGAGGTCGGCGTCGCCGATGACGAGGTAGTCCTTGCCCCGGATGCCGTCGTCGATCGCGTCGATGGTGATCGTGCCGCCGGCGATGACGAGTCCGTCCTTGGAGGTGATGGCGTCGTTGTAGTTGGCGGTCACGTCGAGGCTGCCGGACCCGCCGATCGTCAGGTCGGCCTTGCTGAACAGCGTGGCGTTCGGCTCGTCCTCGGTCGGGTCGGCGAAGGTGTACTCGGCGGCGTCGACGAGCACGTTGTCCGACCCGTCGGCGAGGACGACCACGGCCTTGCCGGCGTCCATGACCGCGATGGCCGACGTCGTCGAGCTGGTGATGTCGACCCCGTCGAGGACGAGCCGGACGATGCCGTCGTCCGCGCTGTCGACGACGACCTCGCCGTCGGTGAGCGTGCCCGTGAGCCGGTAGGTACCGGCGGCGGAGACGGTGACGGTCGAGCCGTCGACGGCCACCGCGTCACCGGCGACGTCGGCGACCGTGGTCCCGTCGTCGGCGAGCGTGACGTCCACGACCTCGCGCTCGTCCCACTCGAGGTCGCCGTCCTCGGCGTGGGTGTCGCCGTGCTCGGCGCTCACCGTCGTCGTCGTGGCCTCGGCCGGCACCTCCTCGTCGTCGGTCGCGGTGTCGTCGCCGGTCGTGGCGGTCGCGTCCGCGGCGTCGCCGGCCGTGGTCGTCGAGTCGGGCTCGCTGCCACCGGCCACCGTCTCGGCTGCGCTGCACGAGGTCAGCATCGCCAGCACGACAGCGGTGGCGGCGAGCGGGGTGAGTCGTCCGGTGGGCATGCTCGGGTACTTCACGGGGGCGATCGGAGGGGTTCGGGCCGAGCAGTTCCGGGTGCCGGCTGCCCGATCCGGGAGCGAACGTACGAACCGAACCTGGGGACCGGCCGAGAACCGCCTGAGACCTTCCGGGCTTCCGGTCGGGTGACCCCGGCCAGGGAGCGACGCGGGTGGCCCGACCAGAGCAATCGCCTCACGTTCCGAGATGAGGTGATAACGAAGAGTGCCGGAATCGCTCCTGTAGTGGTGCATGTCGCTGAACACGATGAGGACGAGCGACGCCGCCCGGGTCGAAGCCGCCTACCGGGCGACGCACCGCAGGTTGTGGCGGGCGCTCCTCGTGTGGAGCGGCCGGCCCGACGTCGCCACCGACGCCGAGGCCGAGGCCTTCGCGCAGGTGTGCGGACGGGCCGCCGACGTCGAGAACATCGAGGCGTGGGTGTGGCGGGCCGCGTTCCGCATCGCCGCCGGCCTCCTGGCGGAGCGGCCGACGCCACCCGACGAGCGCCCGACGACGATCGACCCCGTCCCGGTCGAGGCGTTCGAGCTCGCCGAGGCGCTGGCCGAGCTCACCGAGCTCCAACGCCAGTGCGTGGTCCTGCGCCACGTCGGCGGCTTCTCCTCCGCCCAGATCGCCGAGCAGCTCGACTCCACCCCCGCCTCGGTCCGTGTCCAGATCCACCGCGGGCTCAACCGCCTCCGTCAGATCATGGAGCCGAACACATGAGCGACGAACACCTGAGCGACCCGGCCGACGACGACGCCCCCGAGAGCGGACCCGTGCCGTACTTCGACGTGCTCGAGGCGGTCGAGCCGCCCGACGTCTGGCCCCTCGTCGAGCGGCGCATGCAGGCTCGTGCCGCTGCCACGAACGGGCAGGCGCCGAACGGCCGGACGGCTCGAACCGATGACGGGCGTGTCGTCCCGGCCGAACCACTGGTCCTCGACCAGCCCCGCCGGACGAGAGATCGGCGCCGGTCCAGGCGGTGGCCGACGATGGCCGCCATGGCGATCGTCGTGGTCCTGGCGCTCGTGGCCGGCGCGGTCGTGCTGACCCGGGCGCCGGGCGACGACGGCTCGGTCACCGCCGACGGGCCCCGCCTCCCCGACCGAACGGGTGCCGACGACGGGGTCGCCGTCTCGACCGAGACACCTGCCGACCCGGGGCCCGAGCTCGCTGTCAACGCGGAGTGGGTGCAGGAGCAACCGTCGGGTCTCGGCCTCCCGACCGACGGATCAGTGATCCGCATCGAGCGCCTGGACAGCGGCCTGTGGGCCATCGCCGGAGGCCGCCCGTACCGCTCGACCGACGGTGGCCGCACCTGGGACCCGGTTGCCGAGGACGCACTCGGCCCGATGCCCACAGATCGCGACGAACCGCATGCCATCGCTGGTATCCCGGTCGAGCACGAAGGCACCATGCTCCTGCTCGGCACCAACCTCGGTCCCGAACCTGACCTGCCCTGGACCGATGACTGCGTGCCCGGCGCAAGCTGCGCTGGCCCACCACCGTTCTTCGGGACCGCCGAGGGGCCGTGCAAGGACGGGTGCGTCTCAATGCCCGCCGGTGATTGCACGCCGGAGATGGGTTGTATCTACGACGACGATCAATGTGTGGACGGGTGCCTCACTTCGGCCAACGCGCTTCTGCAGAACACCATCCGAACGAGCACACCTGTTGTGTGGACGTCGTCCGACGGTGGGCAGATCTGGCGGGATGATGCCGTCCCTCTGAGCGGCGGCCTCGATGAGCATTGGGTTGGCATGATCACCACCTCCGCCGGCTTCGCCCTTCTCTCGTTCGGATACGCCGGGACCCAGACGCCCGGCTGGCATCTCTTGACCTCCCCCGACGGGCGGGAGTGGCAGCGCATCGCAGCTCCCGAGCTCGACGCCGGCACCGGCGGGACCCCTGCCATCACCACGTTCTCGTCGCTCGGCGATCGACTCGTCGCGATGGGCGCCAGTCACTCCCGGAGCGGGTCCGCAGCGGCCTGGTACTCGGACGACAACGGCGTCACCTGGACGGAGGCCACGATCGACTCCGACGTCGAGCCGTCCAACGTGTCGCAGATGACCGACCTCGCCGTCGGGCCCGACGGGATGCTGGCCATCGGCAAGCGGGGACCGGCCGGTCTGGGCATCGAAGCCTCGTTGTCGGCCGGCGGCGAGCAGATGGGTGTCTGGTTCAGCGAGGACGGCGCAACGTGGACCGAGCGCACGCCCCTCGGAGAGGACAAGCACATCCGGTGGGGTGAGGTCACGTGGGGACCGGCCGGGTTCCTCGTCTCGTGGGACGACTACGGCGCCGACGCAACGACCCACGGGACGGTCGTGTCGCTCGACGGCGTCGAGTGGACCACGATCGACCACCCCGAGGGGCGGGAGTCGGTCGACGTCGCCGCCACCGACGACGAGTACGTGATGATCGCGGGGACGTCCGAGACGGGAGAACCGGCGATCGAGCTCTGGCGTCTACCCGTCGGCTGATCATCGAGACCTCGGCGGGAACACGAAACGGGGTGGCGGCTGTGCGCCGCCACCCCGTCGGTCGTGCTCAGGGACCCGCCGGGCTCAGTCCGGGACGATGTCGACCAGCAGCTCGCGCTCGTTCAGCGGCTGGACCGGCCGGTTGTTCTCCTCCACGAAGAACGACTCGAGGGTGGCGATCTGCTCGGCCGTCCAGGTGATCGGCTGGACGAGCACCGACCACGTCACGCTCTCGGAGCACGGAGGGGTGGTCAGCGACCCCGCGTAGCGGTACGCCATGCGGTACTCGGGCAACAGGTCGGTGGCGTCGACCGGCTCGTCGAGCGCGACCTCCTCACCCGGCTCGGGCACGGCCACGAGCACCCGCTCGATCAGTGCCGAGGCAGCGTCCGGGTCGAACACGGGCTCCTCCTCGACGTCAGCGAGGGACTCGTCCGCGACGTCGGGATCGTCAGCTCCGGTCCCGGCGGCGCTCGACACGTCGACCGCCCCGTCCGACGACGTCTCGTCCTCGACCACGTCGGCCTCGGACGCGTCAGCCTCTTCGTCGACCCCGTCCTCGACGTCGACCCCGTCCGCGACCGGGTCCTCCACGGTCGGCTCCTCCGCGACCGGCTCCTCCTCGACGATCATCACGCCGATGACGGCCAGGTTGCCGTCCTGGTCGGCGTGGACGAGGTGGCCCTCGACCGGTGAGTGCTCACCGTCGACCGTGTGCTCGCTGGGCGCGTGGAAGTGGAACTGCAGCAGCTCGTACTCCACGCCGTCGACCGTCGCGGTGCCGCCGTCGGCGAAGTTCACCTGCACCGTGTGGCCGTTGTCGGTCACGGTCGCGGCGGAGGGCACGTAGTCGACGACCGCGTCGTCGATGACCGTGACGACCGGCCGGGTCAGGTCGATCGGGGACTGCTCGGTGCCCGTGCCGCACGTGGCGAACTCGTCGGCCAGCTCACCCCAGTGCTCGGCGCCGGCGTAGTCCCAGTGCGGCGGCTCGCCGCCGTGACCGTGCTCGTCACCCGAGCCGGACTCGCGCATGTCCTCTTCAGGGGTTTCGAGCTCGGAGGCGCCGACGCCTCCCGCCACCACCAGGGAAGCGCACGTCACCGCCCCGAACAACGTCCGACGAACGGATGTCGACATGGTTCTCATGGGTTACCCATCGACGGGGCAACGCTCGCGATGAGCGTTCAGGTCACCGATTCCGATCGGGTGCTCCAAGACTCGCCGGACCAGCGTGAGCCACCTGGTGGAACGGTGTCAGCGAGCGGCCACGATGGTTGCGTGATCCGTACCGCCGGCCCCGCGGACGCCGTCCCGCTCGCGTCCATTCATCACCGGGCGGCGGTCGCCGCCTACGCCGGCATCTTCCCGCCCGACCCACCGGCGCCGACGGCCGCCGACCTCCTCCCCGACTGGGAGGCGTTGATCGCCGACCCCGAGGTCGACGTCCTGGTTGCCGAGCGTCGCAACGCCAACGGCCGGTCGGCGTCCCAGTTGATCGGCGGGGCCACCGTCGAACCCGACGCCACCGTGCCGACCGGCTGGAAGCTCGGGCGGCTCTACGTCGACCCCGACGCTTGGGGCACGGGCGCCGGTTCCTCGCTCCACGATGCCGCCCTCGACGCGGCCCGCCGACGCGGCGCCACGCGGATCAATCTCTGGGTGCTCGAGGCCAACACCCGCGCCCGCACGATGTACGAGCAGCGGAGCTGGGTGCTCGTCCCCGGCCGCACGCTGCCCAACGACCCGCCGTGGGTGCTCGACGTGCTCTACGAGCGAACCCTCCCCTGACGTCCACGCCGGCGGCTCCCGCATCGCCGCGGTCGCTGGACGGCGTCGTCGAGCGAGGCGATCAACCGGGAGCGGAGGGCATCGAAGCAGAGACCGTGGTCGGCGAGCACGAGCGCGGCCATCCCCCCACCGTCGCGGAGGATGCCGAGCGCGACGTGCTCGGGCTCGATGCGCCGGTGCCGGAGGCGGATCGCCTCCCGCAGCGACAGCTCGAGCACCTTCTTCGCCCGCGGTGAGAACCGGCCCCGGCCGCCGTCGCAGTTCCTGCGGTGGAGACGATTGCGGAGCCGACGCCACGCGCGGCCCCGGGGTCCGTCGACCACGACCGGCTTCGCTGAGCGGAACGTCCCCTCGCCGAACGACTCGTCCACCGCGTCCTGCACGCGGTCGAGGTCGATCCCGAGCGACGCCAGCGCCCGACGATCGGCATCGAGGTCCGGTTCGCGGCGTCGCCGCTCCCGCTCGACGCGTGCGACGACCACCTCGGGGGTCACGCCGACGTCGGCCAGGACCCGACCGACCGGGGTCGGAGCCTCGAGCAGGCCGAGCAGCAGGTGCTCGGTCCCGATGCGACCGTGACCGAGGTCGAGTGCGGCACCGCGGCTGCGGATCACGACGTCCCGGGACGCGTGGGTGAATCGCTCGAACACGGCCGCGCTACCTCCGGTGGTGCTTGCGGTGGACCGTCTGCTTGGTCACGCCGAGGGCGTCGGCGATGTCCTGCCACGACCAGCCGGCCGCACGGGCGTTGTCGATGTGGACCACCTCGAGGCGCTCCAACAACCGACGCAGCGCGGCGACCGCCGCCAGGCCCTCCTGGGGATCGGCACCGGTGGCCCGATCGACGAGCTCGGTCGCGTCCATGCCGTCAGCATGTGCTGACGGCCAGCGCGTTGTCAACATGTGCTGACGACCTGGACGTCAGGTCGCTGGTCGCAGGTCCGCCCCGTAGGCGTGCTCGACGGTCATCGCCATCAGCACTCGGCGGTCGGACACCATCGTCGCCCGGTACTCGTCCCAGTCCGGGTGCTCCCCGGCGGCGCTGCGGTAGTAGTCGACCAGCGCCTCGACCTCGGGGCCGTGCGGATCGGCACCCGGGCCGGTGAGCGTGGCGGTGCCGTCGACCGTCGCCCACGCCCAGCCGTCCTCGCGGGTGACCTGGATGCTCGCCCGGGGGTCACGACGCAGGTTGGCCGTCTTCGCACGCCCCTCGGTCATCGACACGTAGATGATCCCAGCCGCCCGGTCGTAGAACGGCGTCACCGGCGACAGCTGCGGGCGCCCGTCGCTCCGGATCGTCGCCAACACCCCGAGCCTCGCCCCGGCGACCAGCTCGTGAGGATCGAACCCCGTCCCGGTCATCGCCACTCCCCCACTGCGTCCACGCCGACCACCATCACCGTCACCCCTCCATCATCCACCGATGCGGAGCGTGGCCACCAGGGCCCTCCCCCTGGCCGACAACCCGGAGAAGCCGTCAGCTTGCCGTTGCGCCGGCTGCGCCGTTCGCCGACGACACCCCCCTGGCGTCGCCCACGTCGGCCGGGACGGGCGGCCGCGGACTGAAGCGAGGCGCTCGGGCCGCGTAGGGGCGCAGGTGCTGGATCGTCGTGTCGTAGAGCTCCTCGACGGAGGCGACGACCGTCTGCGCGAAACCCTTCGACCTTCCGCTGTCCTTGCGGGCACGGCCCATCGGCCGCCGGAGCTCGAGGACGAAACGACTTGCCGGCCCGCCATCGACGAGGCTCGCCGAATCCTTGCGAGCATTGGCCAGCGTGCACTGCGCTGATGGTTGACGGGCGCGCTGCGGCCACACCTCGATGCTCAGCACGCCGGGACATCCGTCCGGGAGTTGACGGAGCAGCCATCCGACCTGGCCTCGCGACCCCTTGTCCTCCGGGGCATCGATCGAGATGCTCGTGACGATCTGCTCAGCACGGAGGTCAGCACATACGACCACGTCGCCGATGGCGTCCGGCACTCGCAGCGACGAAGATAGACGCCCGAGTGTCTCCGCTGCGCAGAGCTCCTGCATCAGATCGCACTCGAGTGCGTCACCGTCCGCCCGCTGCGCCCGCGTAAGGACGAGTTGCACATCCGTACCTGTCGCGCTGCTCAGCCTGAGCGACACGTAACGCACCAGCTCCGACCACCGGGCGACCACGTCCTTCACGCCCCGCGTGGTTTGCTTTATGGTGCCGGCCTTCGCCGCGTCGCGAACAGATGCCCAACCCCCACCCATGTCGTCGACAGCCAGAGTTCCGGAACCTGGGTGGTTGAGATACCTGATGAGCTCGGACAGCAGCCATGCCTGCTCAGGATCGGAGACTCCCCGATGCTCCCGCTCGGTCACTGCTGCCGTGAGGAGACGCTGCCACGACAGGTGCGCAAGCAGGACCTTGGAGTTCACGGGGACCCGAATGCCGGATGGATGACTACCCGGCACCGGCTCGAGCTCATTCGACACGGTGAGGACGCCGGCGAGATCGTGCGCTCGAGCCAGTTCGATGTACTGTTCGACCTGCTCGCGCCGAAGGAAGGAGCTCCCCGTCTTGACCTCGACGAGCACCCGCCAGGGCCGTTGCGAGCCGTAGGACACCTCTATCAACCCATCCGGCCTGATGTGTTTGCCTGAAGGGTGACGCAGCCTGACTTCGGTGTAGCACCGAACCTCCGCCCGATCCGCACGGGACGCTCCCAGCGAATCGAGCAGCGCGCGAGAATACGGCCGCACCGCACCGAGCACCGCAAGGAGCGCGGACGTCGCCCGTTCTTCCGCCTCTTTCGTTGTGCCGATCCCCTTGACAGGAATCAGCCTTGCCGGAGTCGCCCCACCCAGCTCCACCATCACAACCTGCCCGATAGCCCGCCTGCTCCGTGCCGCAGTAACGGCACGATCCCGCCACGACGGTAACGATTCGGACCCCGAACACAACTCCGGGCAACGTGCGCATCGATTCGTGACGCGGCGTGCTCGAACCATCGAGGTGGGCAGTTCGCGACGCGCCCGCCGGGCGCGGCCGTGGGTGCCGACCCGGGCGGTCGGCACCCACGGGGTGCTGGCCTCGGCGGGCCAGCGTGCGTCACCGATGGTGACGCCTCGCCGGGGCACGGAGCCATCCACGCTCCCCGGCGAGATCACACCCGCGTGCGCGGGCTCGCCACTGCGGGCTCAGGACTGCGACGCCACGAAGTCGGCGGCCTCGCCGACGTCGCTCGTGTAGCTGAGGTGGGCGAGCATGTTGAAGCCGCCGTCGCAGAACGGGTCGCCGTTGGCGCAGATGTTGAGCGTCCGGTCCTGGTACTCCGCAGGCAGCGGCGACCGCAGGAACGGGTTGCCGAACAGGACGACCGCACGCACCTTGGCGTCCACGTCGTCAGGCAGGCTGCGCAGCGCCGACTGGGTCGCCATCGCGCCCTGCGAGTAGCCGACGAGGACGAACTCCTGGTCGGGGCAGGCCGAGGACTGCTCGGTCGTGTGCTCGATGATGTCCTGCGAGCCGGCCCGGTAGTTCAGCAGCCAGTTGGCCGGGTAGTCGACCGCGTAGCTCGTCACCTGCTCGCCGCTCAGCTCCTGGGTGACGGCGCGGGCGAACGGGTCGCCCACGATCGTCCCGAGCCGACCAGGCTCGCCCGTGCCGCGGGCGGCGATGACCTCGACGTCCGAGCACGGCGTGGCCGCGTCGGCGCCGGTGGCGTTGAGGGTGATCGCGCCGGCGGCGACCGCCGCCACCGTCGCGGCCGCGCCGATCGCGGCGCGGGTCTTGTTGCGGATCTCGAGAGCCATGTCGTGGCCTCCTCCGGTTCCTCGTGCTGGGCGCTCGACCGCCTCGCCCACCGCCGGGCACGTTCGCCCGGCGACGATCGGGAGCGCATGGATCACGGACCGTCGACCGCTGCGTCGGGACCCCATCCATCCGAAGGTGTCCCCGATGGTCCGATGTCGACGGGAGCGGGTTCGGCCGATCGGCGCCCGGGGGTCCTGTCGGTGCCCCCGACTCACCCAAGACGCCTTGTGCCCGGAGGGAAAGCTACCCCCGGCGGCCACA
>JAXHUH010000345.1:0-7948 GCA_034211175.1 Actinomycetota bacterium | reverse complement strand
CGCCGAGCTCGGCGACGAACTTCTCGGCGATCACCGCCGCGGCGTCGGCCGTGAGCACGTGGGACGCGGCGCCGCTCTGGGCGACGGCCCGGCGGAACAGGCCGGCGGAGGCGGGTGAGCCGCACAGCGAGGCAACGCTCATCGCCCCGGCGGACTCCCCGGCCACGGTGACGTTGGTCGGGTCGCCGCCGAACGCGGCGATGTTGTCCCGCACCCAGCGGAGCGCGGCGAGCTGGTCGGCGAGGCCGTTGTTGCCCGAACCGGCGAGGTCGGGGTCGATCGACTCGAGGTGGCAGAACCCGAGGGCACCGAGCCGGTAGTTGATCGTGACGACCACGACGTCGCGGGACGCGAAGCCCGAGCCGTCGTACCACGGGATGGCGCCGGTGCCGGTCCGGAAGCCGCCGCCGTGGACCCACACGAACACCGGCCGCCGGCCGTCGTCGCAGGCGGGCGTGACCACGTTGAGGCTGAGGCAGTCCTCGCTGACGTGCTTCGGCGGCGACGAGAGCAACCCGTCACCGGCGGGCTGGTGGGCGGCGGGCCCGAACCGACGGGACTCGCGCACCCCGCTCCACGCCTCGGGCGCCTCCGGCGGCCGGAACCGGCGCTCACCGACCGGTGGCGCGGCGTAGGGGATGCCGGCGAAGAGCTGCGCACCCCGCCGCTCCCGGCCCTCGACGGTGCCGTAGGCGGTCTCGGCCAGCGGTCCGCTCATCTCGTCTTCTCCCCCTCGGTTTGCCGGCCCGGCCGGCGTTGGTGCCTGTCGGCTGGTGGACGGTGTGCTCGGGTCGGTCGGTTGCCGGTGCCCCCGGGCGACCGTTCCCCCGAACGGTCGCGTCCCCGAACATCACCGGCGGTGGGGGTCAGCAGGGGCTCACGCACCGGTTGGTGAGCGTGCCGATCCCCTCGATCGTGGTCGTGATCACGTCGCCCGGCTTCAGGTACTCGTTCGAGGCCGAGCCGACACCCGCCGGGGTGCCGGTGAAGATCAGGTCACCGGGCACGAGCGTCATCACCGACGACAGGTGCTCGATCAGCTCGGGCACCGAGAAGATCATCTCCGAGGTCCGGCTGGTCTGGCGGCGGACGCCGTTGACGTCGCAGCTGATGGCCAGGTCCTCGGGGTGCTCGAACGCGTCGACCGACACCATCACCGGGCCGACCGGCCCGTACGTGTCGTAGGACTTGCCCAGCGTGAACTGGGGCGGCGGCACCGCGAACTGGACGTCGCGGGCGGAGATGTCCTGGCCGACGGTGAGCCCGGCGACGTGCGACCACGCCTTCGCCGCCGGGATGCGATGGCCGCCCTTGCCGATGACGACGACGAGCTCGGCCTCCCAGTCGTCGCGGCTGCCGGCGAGGGTGATGTCGTGCTCAGGGCCGACGAGGCAGCTCGGGAACTTGGCGAACACCAACGGTGAGGTGGGCAGGTCGAGCCCGGCCTCCGCCGCGTGGTCGCGGTAGTTGAGCCCGATGCCGATCACCTTCTGCGGGCGGGGCACCGGCGGGTGGAGGCGCTCGGGGTCGAACGCCGCGTCGGCGTCGGTGCCCTCGAGCGAGGCGGCGATCTCGCCGAGCTCGGCGAAACGGATGACGGCGGCCATCGGGTCGGGCCCGATGCGACCGTCGCTGTGGCGGTGGAGGTCGTAGAGGCCGGTGCCGAGCACCAGCGCGGCGCGACCCTCGACGTTGGCCAGCCGGAAGGTCATGGGCGCATCACCGCCCCTCGAAGTGCGGCGGCCGCTTCTCGAGGAACGAGGTGAGGCCCTCACGGAAGTCCGCGGTCTGGAACAGCGGGAGCAGGGCGAGGAACTGGCGCTGGACGTGGTCCTCGAGGTCCTCGGTGGCGCCGTGGCGCAGCATGCGCTTGGCGGCCCGCACGGCGAGCGGCGCGTTGGCCGCGATCTCGGCCGACAGCTGCTTGGTGGCGTCGGCCAGCTCACCCGGCTCGACGACCTGGTTCACCAGGCCCAGCTCCTCGGCCTGCGCCGCGGTCAGCGTGCGGGCGGTGTAGAGCAGCTCGGCGGCCTTCGACAGGCCGATGAGGCGGGGCAGCAGCCACGTGCCGCCGCTCTCGGGGAGCACGCCACGGGCGGCGAACGCGAACGACAGCTTGGCGTTCGCCGCCGCGATCCGCAGGTCGCAGCCGAGGGCCAGGTCGAGGCCGTAGCCGGCGGCGCCGCCGTTGAGCGCGGCGATCGTCGGCGTGTCGATCTTGTGGAGCACGACCGGCGGTGCCGAGGCGAGGTCGAGCTCACCGGCGCTGGCGCTCACCGTGCCCGAGCCGATGCCCTTGCCCGAGGCGCTCTCGGCGACGTCGAGGCCGGCGCACCACGCCCGGCCGTTGCCGGTGATCACGATGGCGCGCACGTCGCGGTCGAGGTCGGCCTCGCGCAGCCTGGCCGACAGCGCATCGAGCATCGTCATGGAGATCGTGTTCATCCGGTCGGGCCGGTTGAACGTGATCGTCGCGACGTGATCGTCGACCGAGTAGAGCAGCTCGTCGGTCACCGGTGACCCCCGTCTCTTGGCTGCGGAATGGGCCGACCCTACTCACGGGCACCCGGCGAGTTCACCTTCGCCCTTCGACGTCCCGCGCCGTGACGGTTCGCATCCCTACACACCTCGCGCGCACGCGGTCCGACACCATGTCCACCCCCGGGCTGACAGCGTGTCCACGCCGGAACTGACAGCGCGACCGCGCGCGGACTGACACACCCGGGCGACCGTACGGTCCGGTTCGTGACCACCGCCCGCCACGACCGCTCCCCCGCCGAGCCGCCCGACCGGCCGGCCCGACGGGGCGCGCACCACCACGGCCCCGAGCACCATCACGCCGAGCACCACCGTGACGTGCAGGGCGGCACGGCACGCGCCGCGGTCTTCGGGGTGAGCGACGGGCTGGTGTCGAACGTGGCCCTGGTACTGGGCATGGCCGGCGGGGCGTCCGACCCGTCGATCGTGCGTCTCGCCGGGATCGCCGGCCTCGTCGCCGGTGCGGTGTCGATGGCCGCCGGCGAGCTGGTGTCGATGCAGGCCCAGAAGGAGCTGCTCGAGCGCGAGCTGGAGATCGAGCGGCGGGCGCTGGCCGACAACTTCGACGAGGAGCTCCAGGAGCTGACCGAGACCTACGAGTCCCGGGGCATCGAGGCCGGGGCGGCCCGCACCGCGGCCGAGCAGGTCATGTCCGATCCCGAGGTGGCGCTCGAGGTCCACGCCCGCGAGGAGCTGGGCGTCGACCCCAACGAGCTCGGCAGCCCGATCGGCGCCGCGATCTCGTCGTTCGGGGCGTTCGCGGTCGGCGCCATCGTCCCCCTCGTCCCGTGGTTCCTCACCGAGGGCGCCGCGGCGACCATCGCCACGATCGTGCTCGGTCTGATCGCCGCCTCCACCGTCGGCGCGACCCTCGCCGTGTTCACCGGCCGCTCCCGCGTCGCCAGCGCCGCCCGCCAGGCCCTGATCACCGCGGTCTCCGCATCAGTCACCTACGGCATCGGCACCCTGGTCGGCGTCTCGGTCTGACGTCGGGTGGACAGCGGCGCCGGGAACCCGCGTGCCGCAGCGGCGAAGAACGGGGTGAGCGACCGTCAGGAGCACGAACATGACGACGAGCACCGACCCGACCGCCGACAACTGCCCGACCACAGCGACGAACCGGCCCCGGATCCTGCCCCACCTCATCTACGACGACGTCGACGGCGCTGTCGCATGGCTGTGCAGCGCGTTCGGGTTCCGCGAGGACGTCGCCACCCGCCACCTCGACGACGACGGCCGCATCCAGCGCACGCAGCTCGAGGTGCTCGACAGCCGGATCACCCTCGGCCGCCCGTCGATCCACGGGACGAGCCCGGCGCAGGGCGTGAGCGCGATGCTCTACGTCCATGTCGGCGACGTCGACGCCCACTACGCACACGCCTGCGGCCGCGGCGCGCGGATCGACATCCCGCTCGACGACGCGCCCTGGGGCGACCGGCGGTACCAGGCGAGCGACCCCGAGGGCCACCCGTGGACGTTCGCCCAGCCCCTCGCCGCAGGGGCCCGACCCGCTGCCTGCCACGAGTGAGCGGGCGAGACCGCGCGCCCGTGTCGCGCCGGAGGCGACCGACGCGACGTTGATCGCCGCCTCACTCGACGAGCCGGCCCGCTTCGGCGAGATCTTCGATCGCCACGCCGCGGCCATCCACCGCTACCTCCTCCGGCGGATCGGGCCGGACGACGCCGATGAGCTGTGCGCCGAGGCGTTCCGCATCGCGTTCGAACGGCGGGCGACCTACGACCCCACCAGGGCGTCGGCTGCGCCGTGGCTGTACGGCATCGCGACCAACCTGCTCGCCCGACGTCGTCGGCGCGAGGCACGCCGCCTCCGGGCGGTCGCCCGGCTCGCGGCCCGCCGGCCGGCAACGGTCGACCCGTCGGACGCGGTCGGTGACGCGCTCGACGCCGGCGTCGAGGCGATCCGGGTCGCCGAGGCGGTCGCCGCCCTCCCCGACACCGAGCGGGACGTCCTCCTCCTCGTGGTGTGGGAGTCGTTCACCTACGAGCAGGCCGCCGAGGCACTCGCCATCCCCGTCGGCACCGTGCGCTCGAGGCTCCACCGGGCCCGCCGCCGCGTCGCCGCCGACCGTCCCTCACCCGACCCCGACCCCGACGAGGCCGACGACGCGGGACATCGGCCGGGAGGCACCACCGATGGCTGACGACGAGCGGCCCGACGACGGTCCCGACGCGGTCGCGAACCTGCGGCCCGATCGCGTCCAACCCGACGACTCGGTCGACCCGGCTCGTTTGGCCGGGGTGAAGGGGGCGTTCCTCGCCGGCATCGGCCAGGCCGACGACGGGCCGGCCCTGCGCACGCCCGACGTGTATCCGCGGCTCGCCTACCGGGACCAGCTCGCCGCCGTGACGTACATGACCGACGTGTTCGGCTTCACCGAGCTGCGCGAGGCCCGGCGGGACCACGGCGACCACCACCTGTGCTGGGTCCGCATCGGCAACGGCATCGTGATGATCGGGCCGCCCTCGGACGTCCACCGCATCGAGAGCCCGCTCGACACCGGCGGCGCCTCGGCGATGATGATGGTCTACGTCCACGACGTCGACGCCCACCACGCCCGGGCCCGCGCCCGGGGCGCCGACGTCACCATGGACCTGGCCGACGCGTTCTACGGCGAGCGCCGCTACGAGGCGACCGACCCCGAGGGCCACCGCTGGCACTTCGCCGAGCGTTTCGCCGACATCGAGGCCCGCACCGGCCACCCCGTCACCGCCGACGACCCCGACCACGACGAGCCCGGCGTCTGATCGCCCGCCCGGCGGGCGGGTTCGCAGCCACGCGGCTCCGAGGTCGATGATGGGGCGGACGTTCGGGGACTCGATCAGGGGGACAGGGATGACCGCGTCGTACTGGCCGGCGGACATGAGCGATCCGGTGCTCGATCTGACCGTGGGCGGGATGTTGCGCGACGCCGCCGCGCAGGCGCCCGACCAGTTGGCCCTGGTCGAGGGCATCCCCGACGGCGGGGCCCGACGGCGGTGGACCTACGCCGAGTTGCTCGCCGACGCCGAGCAGGTGGCCCGGGCGCTGCTGGCCCGGTTCCGGCCGGGCGAGCGCATCGCGGTGTGGGCCCACAACATCCCCGAGTGGGAGCTGCTCGAGCTCGGCGCCGGGCTCGCCGGCATCGTGATGGTCACGGTCAACCCGGCCTACCGGGCCTCCGAGCTGGCCTACGTGCTGCGCCAGTCCCGCTCCGCCGGGCTGTTCCTCGTGCCCGAGGTGCGGGGCAACCCGCTGCTGCGTCACGTCGAGGACGTCCGCCCGGACCTGCCCGAGCTGCGCGACGTCATCCGCTTCGACGAGTGGGACGACTTCCTGGCCAGCGGCTCACCCGACACCACCCTGCCCGAGGTCGCCCCCGGCGACCCGGTCCAGATCCAGTACACGTCGGGCACCACCGGCTTCCCCAAGGGTGCCTACCTCCACCACCGGGGCATCTGCAACAACGCCCGGTACACCGCGACCTACCTCCAGGTGTCGCCCGGTGACGTGTGGGCCAACCCGATGCCGCTGTTCCACACCGGCGGCTGCGTGCTCGGCGTCCTCGGCGCCATCTCCAAGCGGGCGGCCCACGTGCTCGTCGTCGGCTTCGATCCCCAGCTCGTGCTGGAGCTGGTCGAGACCGAGGGGGCCAACGTCCTCGGTGGTGTGCCGACGATGCTGATCGCGCTGATGGAGCACCCCGACTTCTCCTCCCGTGACCTCTCGACGCTGCGGGCGGTGATCTCGGGCGGCTCGACGGTGCCGGCCCACCTGGTGCGACGCATCGAGTCGACGCTCGGCGTGCGGTTCTCGATCGTGTTCGGCCAGACCGAGGCGTCGCCGGTCATGACCCAGACCCGCCTCGACGACACCCCCGAGGACAAGGCGGAGACGATCGGCCAGGCTCACCCGTGCCAGGAGGTCGCGGTCCTCGATCCCGAGACCGGCGAGCAGGTGCCGAGGGGCGCGCTGGGCGAGATCTGCGGGCGGGGCTACAACGTGATGCTCGAGTACTTCGAGATGCCCGAGCGCACCGCCGAGACGATCGACGCCGACGGCTGGTTGCACACCGGCGACCTGGGCACGATGGACGACCGCGGCTACCTGCGGGTCGAGGGCCGGCTCAAGGACATGATCATCCGCGGCGGCGAGAACATCTATCCCCGCGAGATCGAGGAGCTGCTGTTCACGCACCCGGCGGTGGCCGACGTCGCCATCGTCGGCATCCCCGACGACCGCTGGGGTGAGGAGGTCGCCGCCGTCGTGCGCCGCGAGGCCGGCTCGGAGGTCGACGAGAACGAGCTGCGGGCGTTCGTCCGCGAGCGGCTGGCCCCGCAGAAGGCGCCGCGCCAGTGGGCGTTCGTCGACGAGTTCCCGCTGACACCGTCGGGGAAGATCCAGAAGTTCGTGCTGCGCGAGCAGTTCGAGAAGGGCGAGCTCGCCGAGGGGGACGACCGATGACCGCCGACGCCGACACACCCCTGACCACCACACCGATGCTGCGGCTGCGCCAGGTGGCGCTGGTCGCGCACGAGCTCGACCCGATCGTCGAGGACCTGCGGGCCGTCTTCGGCCTGGAGGTGGGCCACCGCGACCCCGGTGTGGCCACGTTCGGGCTGGTCAACGCCATCCTTCCCGTCGGGGTCGAGTTCATCGAGATCGTCGCCCCGACCCGTGAGGGCACCGCCGCCGGCCGCCAACTCGACCGGCGGGGCGGCGACGGCGGCTACATGGTGATCACCCAGACCGACGACCACGCCCGCCGCCGGGACCGGGTCGCCGACCTGGGGATCCGCACGGTGATGGAGCTCGACGAAGGCGACTACCGGTGCATGCAGCTCCACCCGTCGGACACGGGCGGCTCGTTCCTGGAGATCGACTGGAACGAGGGCGGCGAGCGCCACGACGGCGAGTGGTGGCCCGCCGGGAAGGACTGGCGTCCGGCGGTGCGCACCGATGTCGTCTCCGCGATCACCGCGGTCGAGGTCGAGGCGTCGGACCCGGCGAAGGTCGCGGCCCGCTGGGGCGAGATCATCGAGCGCGAGCCCCACGACGGCCCGAACGGGCTGCCGGTCCTGTCGCTCGACGGCAGCGAGGTCCGGTTCGTCCCGTCGACCGGCCTACCCGACGGCCTCTCGGCGATGGAGCTGGTGGCGTCCGACGCTCCCGCCGCCCGAGCGGCCGCCGAGGCCCGCGGACTGATCGACGACACCGGCGCCATCCGCATCTGCGGCGTCCGCTTCGACCTCGTCTGATCCCGCCCGGGTGTCTCCCCGGCCGGACGCTGCGCCGGCCGCGCCCCTCCAGCCGCCGGTCCACGTCCAGGCGGCGCCGACCGCCACCTCGTCCCGGCCGCACCCGCAGAACTCGTTCTGGACCGCGCAGGATGCCACCGGTGGCATCCTGCGC
>JAXHUH010000344.1:0-72172 GCA_034211175.1 Actinomycetota bacterium | reverse complement strand
CGGGGTTCGTGACCTGGCACGTGACCACGGCCGCCGTCGCCTACGCGCTCGGCGACACCGCGACGATGGCCCGCGAGCTCGACCACCTGGCGCACCGGTCGTTCGCGTTCGTCGAGGACCACACCTACACCGCGGTGGCCACGATCGTGGCCCGGCCGATCCTCGCCCTCCACGACCGCGCGGCGGCCTCGGCGCTCTACCCCCGGCTGCTCCCGCTGTCGGGCACGATGACGTGGAACGGCCTCAGCACCCACGGGCCGGTCGACGCCGGGCTCGCCTGCCTGGCCGCGGTGCTCGGCGACGACGCCGCGGTCCGCCGCCACGTCGGCACCAGCCGCGAGCTGGTCGAGCGGCTCGGCGCACCCCACCTGCTGTGGCCCGAGCTCGGCGAGCTGGCGCCGGGCTCACAGGAGCGGGACATCGGTCCAGGCACGTAGCAGGCCCCGATCACGGCCGAGCCGGCGGTCGATCTCGTCGAGCAGTCCCTCGATGTCGGGCTCGTCCTCCAGCTCGAGCGCACAGGCGGCGACGGCGGCAGCCATCGTGCGATCGGCGTTGAGGCGGCTCACCGTGAGCAACGAGAACCGGTGGACCTGCTCGCGGAGCGCGAACAGGCGCTGGAGGTCGCGGCCCCGGGCCGGGCTCGGCTCGCCACCCGATCCGACGGTGCGCGACCCCTCGCCGTTCGGCCCGCCCGTCGGGTCCGCTGCGCCGAGGGCGTCCTCGTCGCCGGCGGGATCGTAGGGGCTGATCACCTCGTCCTCTGCGAGGCGGACGAGCCAGTAGCGGTACCCGTCGATGACGTTGCCGTCCCGCACCCCTCGCAGCTCACCCCGGTAGCTGATGTCGAACGCCACCATCAGCCAGCGGGCCAGCAGCGCGATCGCGCTCAGCCGCTCCGCCGCCTGGGCGGCTCGGTGGCGCATCGTGGTCCCACCGTTTGCCGCCAGGCTGCGGCCGGCGTCCATGACCAGCACGTTCGCCGGGTCCGCCTCGCCGACGGGTTCGTCTGCCGTGTCGCGTGACCGCACACCGAGCAGGCCGCGGCCGAAGATGCCGGACACGCCGCCGTCGACGAGACGGTCCGGCACCCGCTCGCACCCGCCGTGATGGGGTGCGGGGTCGTGGTCGCACGACGGGAGCACGACCTTGCGCACGCCGAGCTGGCCGAGGCCGGGCAGCGACGTCGACCGGGCCACCGCCCACGCCAGCTCGCGGCGGGCCAGGGGCACGGGCCGCGTCCGGTCACCGAGCCATCCCTCGCGCTCGTGCTCGGCCGTCGTCGTGAACGAGTACAGGCGACCGTCGTGGAGGCCGGTGGCGCCGAGCGCGTACCTCCGCCCGGCGGCCGAGCCCTCGGGCGGGTCGTCACGCATCACGGCCCGGCCGTACACCTTGCGCAGCACGGTGTGCCATCGCCACGAGACCAGCGCCCGGACCACGAGTGAGGTGAGCAGCACCGGTGGCACCATGAGCAACGGGCCCCACATCGGGTGGAGGTGCACGGCGGCGACGAACCCGCCGAGGACCAGGAGCCCGCCTGCAGCGAGGACGAGCGCGACGAGCGCGGTTGCGCCGGCCATCCGCCGGCCGGCGCCTTCGAGGCGGTCGATCAGGCGTCGCAGGGTGGCGGCCGGCTCGCCAGGGTCGTGACCGGGACGGCCGTCGGGGCCGATCGGGGCGTCGCCGGCCCGGTTGTCGACCGTCTCCCTGTGGGTGACCTCCTCGCGGTCCTCGGCCAGCGCGGCGACCGCGAACGAGCCGCCGCTGATGCCGACGACCTCGCGCACGTCGGCCCAGCGGCCCGCGACGTCGAGGTACATGACCGTGCCGACCGCGCCGAACGCGCCCCGCCAGCCGCCGCCACCGAGCGCCAGCACCTCGATCTTCTCGTGGGTCGGCAGGCGGTGGCCCCGCACCGCGACCTTCGCCGCGTCGCGCAGGTGGAGGCGGCGGGCGTCGACGATGGCGTGCGCCCCGGCGTCGAGGACCCGGTTGAGCGCCCGCCGGCTCCGCAGGTTCCACGCCTGGCGGGGCGGCGGGTCCAGACGGTCCTCGTCCTCCCTCGACCGTTCGCGTCGGACGAGCCGGTGGTACACCTGCTGGCAGTCGTAGCGACGGTGCGGCGCCGGTCGGGCCTTGTCGGCGCCGAGCATCCGCACGCCGAACACGCCGCCGTGGACGACGGGCGCGGCGAGTGCCACCTGCGGCAGCTCCTTCGCGATGGCCTCGAGCACCGACGGACGGAACGGCGACGACACGAGGATCGTCGACAGGTCCCAGCCCTCGGCCGCCAGCTCGTGGAGCAGCGTCAGCAGCTGATCGAGGCCCCGGCGGCTCTTGAGCTCGATGTTCCACGACGAGTCGGTCAGCCGCGGGTGGGTGAGCAGCTCGCGGACCGTGGGGATGTCGGGGTGGACCTCCCGGAGCCGCGCCCGGTCCATCCGCTCCACCCGGCGGTGGCGCCCGAACAGGCTGTGCCACGACACCAGGTCGTCGGCGATCGCCAGCACGTCGAGCTGGAACCGTCGGTACCCGGCCTCATGGGCCCGGACGAACGCCGGCAACGTGTTCTCTTCATGGCGCGTCGGCGCCGCGCCGTTGTGGGTCGTGAGGGTCAGGCCCTCGTCACGGGCAAACCACCCGCCCCCGTAGGACCCGATCGGCACGTCGCCGGTGCGCCTGGTCGGTGGCACCGATCCGTGCGTGCCGGCCGCCGGGCCCCCGTGGTCGAGCAGGCCGGTCATCGTGCTTCCTCGTTCATCGCTCCGCCCCTTCGTCGAACGAACGAGATGTGCGGGCGCGCTGTGACGCGCCTCGAATCAGGCGCTGCGGCCGGGCGCCCACCGCTGGATGGCGGCGTCGCGCCGGAGCTTGGCGATGACCCGGGCCCGTGTCGGCCCGATGCCACCGATCGGTCGCCCCGTCCGGGCCGAGATCTCCTCGTAGGTCAGCTCGGTGTCGAACAGCAGCTCGATGAGCTCACGGTCGGTGGCCTGCAGACGGCCGACGGCGTCGCGCACCGCGGCGCGCCGCTCGTCGAGCACGATCACGTCGTCGTCGATGCCGTCGCCGTCGAGCGGCGGCGGTTCCGGTGGTGCCGCGCCGGCGAGCCGCAGCCGTGACCGCTTGCGGCTGATCATGATCGCGGCGCGCGACGTCGTGACGCAGAGCCAGCTGCCGGCGGCGGCCGGGGCGTCGATCGTGTGGACCGCGTCGGCGAACGCCAGCCATGCCGTCTGCGCGGCGTCCTCCGCGTCCTGGTCGCAGTCGACGTAGCGGCGCGCCACCCGCCGCATCTGCGGGTCGCACAGCATCATCAGGGTGCCGAGCGCCCGCGGGTCGCCGTTGCGGTGGGCGACGACGGCCGCGCTGATCACTCGCCGCCGTTGCTCGGCGGCCTCGGAGTGCCGCCGCGACCCGACCCCGTGCCGCTGTGGTCGGTCGAGAGGTTCCCGCGCCATGGTCACATGGTCCGACCGCCCGGTAAGCGCTCGGTAAACACCGCGCGGAATCGTTGCCGCGAGCCTGCCGAACCCCGGTCGGCGCCCCGCCGCGGCGCTGTCGTCGCGCAACGATCGTCCCGCTCCGCCGGTCACCGGTCACCGGTCACCGGCCGGCGGCGGGTGCTTGTGCCGGCGGTGGGACCGCGGGTGGCGAGCTCGTAGGGTGCCGGGCGTGGGCGAGCCGCGGCGAGGGCTGTACGAGACGTTGGTGACGCTCGGGCTGGCCGCACGCCTCGAGGCGCTCGACGCCGAGCTGCACACGGTGCGGAAGCTGGCGTCGGCCGAGGCCGCCGACCGGATCGCGCTCCACCTGAGTCGCCAGATCAACCAGGCGCTGGCCGAGGTCGGCGACGCCGACCGGGTGCGGGTCGGCATGGAGGTCGCCCGGGCCCTGCTCGACCGGCTGGGCGATCTGGCGCCCGCCGACGCGGACGAGGCGCCCGCCGACGACGGTGCCGTCCTCCGGTCGGTGACCCGCCGCCGGCCCGACGGCACGCCCGAGCCGATCGACGAGCCGCTCATCCCGCTGCTCGACACCACGCTGCTCACCAACGCCCCCGGCGAGCCCGCGCTGTGGAACCAGCTCCGTAGCGAGATCGACTCGGCCGACCGGATCGATGTCGTCATGGCGTTCATCCGTCGCTCCGGCATCCGGCCGCTCGTCGACGCGCTGCAGCGCCACTGCGCAGCCGGGCGCCGCCTGCGGGTGCTGACCACGACCTACACCGGGTCGACGGAGCGGGCCGCCCTCGACGAGCTCGCCGCGCTGGGCGCCGAGGTCCGGATCTCCTACGACCGCTCCACCACCCGGCTCCACGCGAAGGCCTGGGTGCTCCATCGCGACAGCGGGTTCTCCACCGCGTACGTCGGCTCCTCCAACCTCACCCACTCGGCCCAGGTCACCGGGCTCGAGTGGAACGTACGGATCTCCGGGGCCCGCAACCCCGACGTGCTCGACAAGTTCGGCGCCGTGTTCGACAGCTACTGGGACGGCGACGAGTTCGTCCCCTACGACCCGGCACACTTCGACGACGAGACCGACCGGGCCGTCGGCCGCAACCCGGGACCGCACGTCGTGCTCGGACCCGAGGTGCGACCCGAGCCCTTCCAGGCCCGGCTCCTCGAGCTGATCGAGCTGTCACGGCAGCGGGGCCACCACCACAACCTGCTCGTGGCCGCGACCGGCACCGGCAAGACCGTCATGGCCGCACTCGACTACGCGTCGCTGCGCGCCGCGCCCGGCCGGTCGCGCCTGCTCTACGTGGCCCACCGCAGGGAGATCCTCGACCAGGCCGCGGCGACGTTCCGCCACGCCCTGCGCGAGCCGGGCTTCGGTGAGCTGTGGGTCGCCGGCGCCCGGCCCGATCGGTTCGACCACGTCTTCGCGTCGATCCAGAGCCTCGCCGCGACCGACCTCGACCACCTGCCGCCCGACCACTTCGACGTGGTCGTCGTCGACGAGTTCCACCACGCCGCCGCGCCCACCTACCGGCGGCTCCTCGACCACGTTCGGCCCCGCGAGCTGCTCGGGCTCACCGCGACCCCGGAGCGCAGCGACGGCCTCGACGTGCTGCGGTGGTTCGACGGGCGCATCGCCGCCGAGCTGCGCCTGTGGGACGCCATCGACCAGCACCGCCTGGTGCCGTTCATGTACTACGGGGTGCACGACGGGGTCGACCTGCGTGACGTGCCGTGGACCCGGGGTCGCGGCTACGACGTCGACGCCCTGTCGAACGTCTACACCAGCACCGACGCCTGGGCCCGGGTGGTGGTTCGGGAGACCGGGCGCCACGTCGACGACCCGTCGACGATGCGTGCCCTCGGGTTCTGTGTGAGCGTCGACCACGCCCGGTTCATGGCCCGCCACTTCGCGAGCAACGGCATCGCTGCGGTCGCGGTGTCCGGCCAGAGCCCGGCCGACGAGCGGCAGGCGGCACTCGACGGACTTCGTGACGGCCGGATCCGGGTCGTGTTCTCGGTCGACCTGTTCAACGAGGGTGTCGACCTCCCGACGGTGGACACCGTCCTGCTCCTCCGCCCCACGGAGAGCCCGACGCTGTTCCTCCAGCAGCTCGGGCGGGGGCTGCGCCGCTCGCCCGGCAAGGCGTTCTGCACGGTGCTCGACTTCGTCGGCATCCACCGCCGCGAGTTCCGCTTCGACCGCAAGCTCCGTGCGCTGTTGGGCGGCACCCGACGCGAGGTCGAGCGCGCCGTGCGCGACGGCTTCCCGTTCCTGCCCGCCGGTTGCCACCTCCAGCTCGACGAGAAGTCGTCCGAGATCGTGCTCGCCAGCCTGCGCGACGCCATCCCATCCCGCTGGCGGGCCCAGGTCGAGGAGCTGCGCGGCCTGCACGCCGCGAAGGGCGACATCGACCTCGGCACCTACCTCGACGAGGCCGGGCTCGACCCGGAGGACCTCTACCGCGACGGCGCCCGCAGCTGGTCCGAGCTCCGGGAGGCCGCCGGCGTCGCGGTGCGACCGGCGGGCGAGCACGAGCGTTCCCTGCGCAAGGGTGTCGGTCGGCTCCTCCACATCGACGACGACGAGCGCATCGCCACCTACCGGGCCCTCCTCGACACCGATAACCCACCCGATGTCGACACGTTCGACGCACGCCGCCGCCGGCTGGTCCACATGCTCGTCGCCGGTGTCGCCCGGACCGTGCTGAGCAGCGACGACACGCTCCGGGCGGGCGTCGAGCTGCTGTGGCGCCACCCCCAGGTCCGGGCCGAGCTGCGCGAGCTGATGGCCGTGCTCGACGAACGCGTCGACCACCTCCACGGCACCCTGCCCACCCATCCCGACGTGCCGCTGCAGGTCCACGCCCGCTACACCCGCGACGAGATCCTCGCCGCGTTCGCCATCCCCACCGGGGCCCGGGTGCCGGCCTGGCAGTCCGGCGTGTACGAGGCGCGGGACGCGAACGCGGAGCTGTTCGCGTTCACCCTCGACAAGAGCGGTGGCGGCTTCTCTCCCACGACCCGCTACCGGGACTACGCCCTCAACCGGGACATGATCCACTGGGAGAGCCAGGCCGCGACCCGCGAGGACAGCGCCACCGGCCTGCGCTACCGCAACCACGAGCGCGACGGCCGATCGATCATGCTGTTCGCACGGCTGCGCCAGGACGACCGGGCGTTCTGGTTCCTCGGGCCGGGCACGTACCAGGGCCACGTCGGGGAGAAGCCCATGGCCATCACCTGGAAGCTGGCGCACCGCCTCCCCGGCGACCTCTACACGAGCTTCGCCGCCGCCGTCGCCTGACGACGCCGGCACCGGCTCCGATCTGCCGCAGGCCGCGACAAGGAGCTCGTCGCCCTCGGCTTCCTGGCCGCCAACCTCGTCGGACACTGGTCGCTGGTGTACGCCATGGGGCGCGACGACTGGCCGGCCTCGTCCGTGCTGGCCTTCGCCGGCCTCATGCTGGTTGGCGACCTCATCAAGATCGCCTTCTTCGTCGTGACCCGCCAACAGGTCCGTGACCTGCCGCTCGTCGCGCCGATCGCCCTGACCGCAGCCCTGGTGGTGGCCTACCTCGTGGCCCTCCTGGCGGCCTGACCACCGGATCGCCTGCCGGCGGTTGATGTGGCGGGACGGTCACCCAGAATGGGGAAGCTGTCCGTCGAGGAGGTTCCCCATGGCCGCACCGACGCCCGAGACCCACGCCGGCGATGCCGCCAATCCGTGGGACGACGTCGCCGCCGACTACGACGCCCACACCAGCCCCCACAACGCCGAGATCGCCGAGGTCGTGCTCGACCGGCTCGGTCTCGCACCGGGCGCCCACCTCCTCGACGTCGCCGCCGGCAGCGGCGCGCTCACCCTCGCCGCAGCACGCCGAGGGATGGAGGTCACCGCGTTCGACCTGTCCTCGGCGATGATCGACCTGCTCCGGGCCAAGGTCGCGGCCGAGGACCTCGCCGGGCCCGTCCACCTCTCGGTGATGGACGGCCAGCAGCTCGAGCTCGGAGACGGCAGCTTCGACCTCGCCGTGTCGCAGTTCGGGGTGATGTCGTTCCCCGACCTCGTCGGCGGGATCCGGGAGATGGGCCGCGTCACCCGCCCGGGCGGGCTGGTCGTCATGGTCACCCTCGGCGGGCTGCCGACCGAGGTCGAGTACATGGCGGTGGCCTTCGACGCCATCGGCGCCGTCGACCCCGAGTTCGCCGGTGTGCCGAGCGATCCACCGGTCCCGCCGTTCACCGTCGCCGACCCCTCGGCGCTCCACGACCGCATGGTCGATGCCGGGCTCGACGACGTCGCCGTCGAGCGGATCGTCGTCCCCCAGCGGTTCCCGTCCGCCCGGGTGCTGTGGGACTCGATCGTGAGCAGCAACCCGATCGCCGGGCACCTCGTCGCCCACCTCACCGAGGGGCAGGTTGCCGGGGCGTTGGCCCACATCGACGCCGTGCTCGAGGAACGGGCCGACGGCGACGGGCCCGGCGCCGTGCTCGAGGCGGTGGCAAACCTCGGCGTCGGCACGACCCCGGGCTGACGTCGCGACGGCAGGTCTCAGTGGTGCGAGATCTGCACGCGGTTCCAGAGGTTGATCATGGCGACCGCCGCGGTCAGGTAGCTGATCGCGGTGTCGTCGAAGTGCTCCCGCAGCGCCGCCCGGAGCCGGCCGTGGTCGGCCGCGCCGTCGGGCTCGGTGAGGGCCTCGGTCCACGCGAACGCCGCCTTCTCGGCGGCCGAGTAGTCGTCGGTGTGGTGCCACACGACGAGGTGGTCGAGCCGATCGTCGGTCTCGCCGTCGCGGCGGGCCTCGGCGGCGTGCATGCGCACGCAGAACGCGCACCCGTTGATCTGCGATGCCCGCAGCTTGACCAGGTGGACGAGCCCGACGTCGAGCGTCGAGCGGGCGATCTCCGCCTCGACGGCGAGCAGGTGGCGCATGATCTCGGGAACGTGCGCCTCGTAGGCGACCCGGTCGGTGGCGTCGACGATGGGTGCGCCGGGGGTGGGTTCGGTGACGGTCATGTCGTCTCCTCGGTTGGTGTCCGAGGAGATGACGATCCGGCCCGCCGTTGCGTGACACGGGCGCGCGAATCCGGCGCGCTGCTACTCGCCGGGTGGGGAACCGGGGTCAGTCGCGGTCCTGCCACGTGCAGATGCAGGCCTCGTTGCCCTCGGGGTCGGCGAGCACCCAGAACGCCCGGGCCCGGCGGTCGCTGAGCATCGTGCCGCCGGCGGCGAGCGCCGCTGCGATCCGTGCGTCGGCCTCGTCGTGGGGGACCGACACGTCGAGGTGGACCCGGTTGCGCTGGGGGCGGGGCTCGTCCATCTGCTGGAACCAGAACGCCGGGCCGATCCGCAGCGGATCGACGATGGCCAGGACCGTGCCACCCGGGTCGCGGGGTGGCTCGTCGACGTAGCCGAGGATCGCGGCCCAGAACGGCCTCACGGCGTCGATGTCGAGCGCGTCGATCGCCACCTCGAGCCGGCTCGGGGCCAGGGGCTGCGGGGCGATGGCGAACCGCTCGGCGAGCGCGGAGATCTCGGCCGCGAGCGCGACGTCGAGCTCGGTGATCGGCGGGTTGGGCGAGACCTCGTCGCCGGAGACGCTGGCCGTCTCCGTGGACGTCAGGGCCACCTGGACGACACCCGGAGGGCGGAGATCGACGCAGGGGTGGTGGTCGGCGGCGTCGGCGAGCGCGGCGATCTCCTCGATGAACGCCGCCGCCCGGGCGAAGCTCCCGGCGTCGAAGCGCGCCTCGATCCTCCCGAGGAGGTAGCGCCAGTCGGGAAGGACGCCGCGCCCGTCGAGCTCGGCGGGGGACACCGGATCGGCCATGGCGCGCACGCTACCGCCGGGGTGTGACGTCACGCCCCGGCGCAGGGCGGCCCGACCGGGAGACCCGGTGGGGGCGGCCGGACCGGCGCGACCCGTTGAGCGCCGGCCCGACGCCTCCCCACACGGCACGGACACCGGCGCCGACATCGGCTGCCACACCGGTCGGGCACCGGGAGGACCGGACCCCTCGGCAAGTGCTCGCCGAGCGCGGACGGGCGAGCGCCAGCGCCGACGCCGGCTTCCGTGCACCGCCGATCGAACCGCGACGGCGACGCCCGAACTAGGGCCGAACGTCGACATCACCCCAGGCCACGAGCCCCGGTCCGGCCAGCCGGATGCCCGGTCGCGTGGCACGCGTCGGGCTCGTGACCTCCGGCCCTTCCCCGAGGCCCCGGGGAGCAACGTGGTGACCTCCGGCCCTGTCCGCCGCGACCGCCGAGGCGCACGGTTGGACCGCGACGGGGGCGCCGTCGGTGTCCATCGCGCTCGGGTGTCCGCCCGGCGCCTGGCCACGGGGCCCGGCCCGGAGGTGGTCGGATGCGTCAGATCACGTCGGATGGCGGGGGCGGCACCGAGCGGGTCGACGTGGTCGGCCTGGCCAGCGTCGAGGCCGAGGAGCGCCATCGCCGCGACGGCCCCAACACGCTGCCGGAAGCGAGGCGCACCCCGGCGTGGCGGAAGCTCGCCGGCCAGCTCGTCCACTTCTTCGCGCTCATGCTCTGGTTCGCCGGGGCCCTCGCCATCCTCGGCGGGCTCCCTGAGCTCGGCGTCGCCATCTTCGTCGTGGTCGTGGTCAACGCCGTGTTCGCGTTCGCCCAGGAGCACCGGGCCGAACGGGCCGCCGAGGAGCTGCGGGCGTTGCTGCCCCGGACGGCCACCGTCGTTCGCGACGGACACCGGAGCGCGATCGACGCGACGGAGCTCGTCGTCGGCGACCTCGTCCTGCTCGAGGGCGGCGACCGGGTCTCGGCCGATCTCGAGTGCGCGGCGAGCCACGGCCTCCGGCTCGACACCTCGCTCCTCACCGGCGAGAGCGAGCCGGCGGAGGTCGAGCGCGGCGACGTGCTCGCCGCCGGCACCTACGTCGTCGAGGGCGAGGGCACGGCCGTGGTCGCAGCCATCGGTGCGAACACCCGCCTGGCCGGCATCGCCCTGCTCACCGCGGGCGCCGAGCGACCGCAGACGCCGCTCGCGCTCGAGCTCCACCGGCTGTTGCGCACGATCGCCGCCATCGCCGTCGGGTGCGGCGCGGGCTTCTTCGCGCTCACATTGCTGCTCGACACGCCACCGAGTGACGGCTTCGTCTTCGCCATCGGCATCACCGTCGCGCTCGTCCCCGAGGGGCTCCTGCCGACCGTCACGCTGTCGCTCGCCGTCGGCGCCCAGCGCATGGCCCGCCAACACGCGCTGGTGCGCCGGCTCGAAGCCGTCGAGACGCTCGGTTCGACCACGTTCGTCTGCACCGACAAGACGGGAACCCTGACCCAGAACCGGATGAACGTCGTCGAGGTGTGGACGCCGCACGGCACGGCGCGCATCGCCGGTGTCGGCTACGAGCCGGACGCCGTCGTCGACCTGTCGGGTGACCCGGTCGGGGTGGTCCTGCGAAGGTTGGCCGTTGTCGCCCGACGCTGCTCCAGTGGCCGGGCGGTGCTGTCCGACGGCGTCTGGGAGGCGCGGGGCGATCCGATGGAGGCGGCGATCGACGCCCTTGTCCGTCGAGTGGGAGCGGACCCCGACCGCGACGCCGACGAGGACCCGGAGCGGACGCGGTTCCCGTTCGACCCGCGTCGTCGCCGTGCCTCGGTCGTGACCGACGTGCACGTCCTCGTGAAGGGGGCGCCCGACAGCGTGCTCGACGTCTGCGGCGGACCGACCGACGAGGCGCGGGCCGCGGTCGACGACCTGTCGGCCCGTGGCCTGCGGGTCCTCGCCGTGGCCGAACGTCGCCACGTCGAGCGTCGCCGTCCGTCGCACGCCGACGCCTCCGGGCCCAGCGGCCGCGCGATCGGGCTCCCGTCGCCACCGGCCACCGTCCTCCATGCGGAGCGGGACCTGGTGCTCCTCGGCCTGCTCGCGCTCGAGGACCCGCCCCGCCCCGACGCCGTCGAAGCGGTGGCGTCCTGCCGACGGGCCGGCATCAGGCTCGCCATGATCACCGGCGATCACCCGGCCACCGCGGCGGCGATCGCAGCAGAGGTCGGGCTCCGCGACCCGGACGCACCGGTGCTCGTCGGCTCGGAGCTACCGACCGACGACCAGGTCCTCGGAGCCGTCGTCGACCGGGACGGTGTGGTCGTCGCCCGGGTCACGCCCGAGGACAAGCTGCGCATCGCCCGTGCGCTGCGGGCGCGGGGCCACGTCGTCGCCATGACCGGTGACGGGGTGAACGACGGGCCGGCGCTGCGGGAGGCCGACATCGGCATCGCCATGGGCGCGTCGGGCACCGACGTCGCCCGGGAGGCGGCCGACCTGGTTCTCCTCGACGACCACTTCGCCACGATCGTCGCCGCCGTGCGCCAGGGACGGGCGACGTTCCACAACGCCCGACGCTTCCTGACCTACCACCTGACCGACAACGTGGCCGAGCTCACGCCGTTCGCGGTGTGGGCTCTGTCCGGCAGCCGGATCCCGCTCGCGCTCGGTGTGCTGCAGATCCTCGCCCTCGACATCGGCACCGACACGCTGTCGGCCGCCGCGCTCGGTGCCGAACCACCGGCCGAGCGGGTGCTCGACGAGCCCCCGGCCGCGGGCCGGTTGCTCGACCGCACGGTCGCGACGCGGGCGTTCGCCGTGCTCGGTCCGACCGAGATCCTCTTCGAGATGGGGGCGTTCGCCGCCGGTCTCGTCGCCGCCGGCTGGCGACCCGGTGATCCCGCCCCGACCGGCCCGGCGCTCGCCGCCGCGTCCGGTGCCGCGTTCTGCGCCGTCGTCGTCGGCCAATCGGCGAACGCGTTCGCCTGCCGATCGCGCACACGTCCGGCCTGGACGGTGCCGCTACGGTCGAACCCGTTCCTCGCGGCAGCGATCGCGATCGAGCTTGCCGTGGCCGCCACGTGCATCGTCGCGCCCGCCATCGCGGGCGCGCTCGACCACGCCGCACCCCCGGCGGTCACGTGGCCGCTGATTCTCGCTGCCGCGCCCGGGGTGGTCGCGGCCGACGCCCTGTGGAAGGCGCTGCGGCGGAGAGCCGACCGCCGCGGTGAGCGGTCGAGCCGTCCTGGTCCGCCGTAGCGTCACCCGATGTCGCCGGCCGTGCACGGAAGGGAAGGGAAGACGTGAGCGATGCACCATCGCCGTTCGCGGGCACCACACCGGTGGCGTCGCTGGCCCACGTCGACGGGGCCGTCACCCTCGTCGAGGGACAGACGTTCTGCGTGTCCGGTCGCACCGGCGACATGGCCGCCGACTTCCCCCACGGCCTGTTCGTGTTCGACACCCGCGTCCTGTCGCAGTGGGAGCTGCGCCTGAACGGCCACCGGGTCGAGCCGCTGACCGTCGAGGTGGCCGCGCCGTACACGGCCGTGTTCTGTGGCCACGGGGCGCCGGCACCCGGCCACGCCGACGCCGACGTCGTCATGTTCCGCCACCGCCACATCGGCCAGGGGATGCGCGAGCGCCTCGTCGTCACCAACCACGGGCTCGGCGACGTGGCGCTCGACGTCGAGCTCCGCTGTGACGTCGACTTCGCCGACCTGTTCGAGGTGAAGGAGAGCCGGGTCCGCCGGCGCGGGGAGCACAGCCAGGAGCTCGGTGAGTCCTCCGTGGTCTACGGCCACCGTCAGGGCGATCTCGTGCGTCGGGTCACGGTCGGCGCCTCGGCCGGGGTGGACGTCGGGACCGACGGGCTCCGTTGGCGCGTCGCCCTCGACCCGGGCGACAGCTGGGAGACGTGTGTCGAGGTCTCCGTGGTGCTCGGCGGGACGCCGGTCGAGTCGCGCTTCACCTGCGATGGCGCCGACCACGACTCGGTGCCGCTGCGTCGGATGGCGACGTGGCGGGCGACGCTGCCGACCGTCGAGACCGACGACGCCCGCCTGGCCGAGACGTTCGCACGGTCCGGGGAGGACCTCGGTGCCCTGCGGATCTTCGACCCCGACCACCCCGAGCTGCCGATCCTCGCCGCCGGCGCGCCGTGGTTCATGACCGTGTTCGGTCGCGACTCCCTGCTCACCGCGTGGATGACGCTGATCGCCGACTCGTCGCTCGCGCACGGTGTGCTCGAGACGCTCGCCCGGTTCCAGGGCCGCGACGTCGACCCGGCCACCGAGGAGGAGCCGGGCAAGATCCTCCACGAGATGCGCTTCGGCAGCGCCGGCGACCTCTCCCTCGGCGGCGGGCACGTGTACTACGGCTCGATCGACGCGACCCCGCTGTTCGTCATGCTCGTCGGCGAGCTGCGCCGGTGGGACACGCGCGACGACCTGGTCGAGCGCCTGCTGCCCCACGTGGACCGGGCGCTGGCGTGGATCGAGCACTTCGGCGACCGCGACGGCGACGGCTACGTCGAGTACCACTGCCGGAGCGAGCGCGGGCTCGCCAACCAGGGGTGGAAGGACTCGTGGGACGCGATCCGCCACGCCGACGGCCGCCTCGCCGAGGCACCGATCGCGCTGTGCGAGGTCCAGGCGTACACCTACGCGGCGTACACGGCCCGCGCCCACTTCGCCCGCGAGGCCGGTGACGCCGCGACCTTCGAGCGCTACGCGGCGAAGGCGAAGGAGCTGCGGCGCCGCTTCAACGAGGACTTCTGGGTCGAGCGCAACAGCTGGTACGCACTCGGGCTCGACGCCGACAAGCGCCCGATCGACGCGCTCGCCTCCAATGTCGGGCACTGCCTGTGGGCGGGGATCGTCGAGCCCGACCGTGCCGCCGTCGTCGCCCGCCGGCTGATGTCCGACGAGATGTTCAGCGGCTACGGCGTGCGGACGCTGGCCACGTCGATGCCGGCGTACAACCCGGTGAGCTACCACAACGGGTCGGTGTGGCCCCACGACAACGCGCTGTGCGCCGCCGGGCTGGCCCGCTACGGGTTCGTCGAGGAGGCACATCGGATCATCACGGCCCAGCTCGACGTCGCCCACGCCCACCGGGGCCGTCTGCCCGAGCTGTTCGCCGGGTTCGACCGGCGCCAGTTGTCGGCCCCCGCCGGGTACCCGACGTCGTGCTCGCCCCAGGCGTGGGCCGCGGCGTCGCCGCTGCTGTGGCTACGGACGCTGCTACGGCTCGATCCGTGGGTACCCGCCGGCCGGATCTGGATCGCTCCCGAGCTCCCCGAGACCATCACCCGGCTGCGGGTTGCGGGCATCCGGGTCGCACACCAGGAGCTGACGGTCACCGTGGAGGGCGGTCGCACGGTGATCGACGGCGCCCGGGACCTCGAGGTCGTGCCCGGCGGTCGGCCGCCGCTGACCACGGCGTTCGACCCCGACGGGGACTGATCGCCGGCAGCCGCGGTCGTCCGGCCCGCCGGGCTCAGCCCTCACCGTCGGGCTCGGCCCCGTCGATCGATCCCGGCGACAGGAGGAGCACCGGCACGTCGGCGAGCGCCAGCGCGGAGCGCACCACGGGCGCGCGGTCGGAGCTCCACAGGTCACGGTGCCAGCCGAGCACGATCAGGTCGACGCCGTGCTCCTCCGCGGCGTCGAGCACCGCCGCCGGCGCGGACCCGCGCACGAGGTGCACCTCGACCGGCGGGTCGTCGCACCACCGGGACGCGAACTCGGTGGCGTAGCTGGTGTCCGCGTGCGCCGGCTGGTCCCGGAACCGGGGCACCGTCCTCGCGTCGAACACGTGCACCGCGACCAGCTCGACACCGCCGTCGGCGAGGTCGCGCAGGGTCGGCGCCAGGCAGGCCGTGCTGTGCTCGGAGCCCTCCAGCGGCACCAGCGCACGGCGGATCGCCGCCTCGCCCGCCTCCCCGTCGGGCATCGAAGGCGGGACGACGAGCAACGGCACGGCGCAACGCTGCGCGACGGTCGACGCCACGTGCCCGGCCGGGCTCGGCCCCGACGGCTCGCCGCGAGCCCCGACGACGCCGAGGACCGCTTCCGCTCGGTCGAGGGCCTCCACGATCTCGGCCGACGGGTCCCCGTCGACGACCCGCAGCGGAACCCCCGCGTCGCGTGCGAGGGCGACGACCCGATCGGTGTGGTCCCCCTCCCGGACGTGCACGGCCTCGACCTCCGCGCCCAGGACGTCGGCGATCGCGTGCGCGGTGCGCAGCACGGCCGGCGCAGTCGTCGACACGTCGAGCGCGGCCACGACGGTGCTCATCGGTCGCTCCTGTCGTCGGGGCGGATCGGGACGCGGCACGGCACCTGCGCCCGGGCGCCCCCGACCACGACCGGCACGTCGCCGGCCGCCTCGACGGTGACCGCGTCGGGCTCGACGGTCACGACGACCCGCCGGCCCCGGAAGCGCACCCGGACCGACAGGCGCGACCAGCGCGACGGCAGGTGGGGGTCGACGTGCAGGGCCTCGCGAGTGGCGCGGACGCCGGCGAAGCCGCCGACGACGGCCTGCCAGACCCCGCCCATGGTCGCGACGTGGAGGCCGCCGGCGGTGGTCGAGGTCAGGTCGTCGAGGTCGAGTCGGCAGGCGAGGTCGAACAGGTCCATGGCGTCGTCGGGCCGGCCCACCCTGGCGAGCAGCGCTGCGCAGATCGCCGGTGACAGCGAGCTGCCGTGGGCGGTGCGGGGGAGGTAGCGGTCGAGATCGGCGGCGAGGGAGCCCTCGGCCAGCTCGTCGGGGATGAGGTGGTGGGCCATCAACACGTCGGGCTGCTTGATCACCTGGGTCCGGGCGATGCGGTCGGGGCCGAGGAGGAGGTCAGCGGCGACCGGGGGCTCGGCCAGCTCGGCGATCATCACCGGCCGTAGCGCCGAGTAGCCACGGAACTGCTCGTGGGTGCGGGTCCCGTGGTCATAGCCGTCGACCAGCGCGTCGGCGAGGGTCCTCCATCGGGCGGCCTCGTCGACGTCCTCGGCCAGCTCCGCGGCCCGGCGCAGGTGCCATCGGGCCATCAGGTTCGTGAACGCGTTGTCGTCGACGTGCTCGTGGTACTCGTCGGGACCGATGACCCCGTCGATGTGGCCGGAGCCGTCGGTGCCGAGGCGGATGCGGTCGGCCCAGTACTCGGCACCTTCCGTCACGAGCCACCGGCCGTCGCCGGCCAGCAGCGAGGTGTCACCCGTCCAGTCGAGGTAGTGGAGCGCCGCCCACGCCACGTCCGCGACGATGTGCTCCTCGAGCTCACCCGTGAGGATCGCCACGGTGCGGCCCTCCGGCGACCGGTACGACCGGGGGGTCACGTCGTCGCCCGTCGCCGCCGACTCCCACGGGAAGCGGGCGCCGCGGTGGCCGGTCTCCGCCGCACGGGCGCGGGCCGCGGGAAGTCGACGGATCCGGTACTCGAGCACGGCGCGCGCCGCATCGGGCAGCGTCGCCGCCAGGGCGGGGAGCACGAAGACGTCGGTGTCCCAGAAGACGTGACCGGCATACGCGAGGCCGGTCGCGCCCCGGGCCCCGACCGCAGCCTCGCCGGCCGTTGCCGCGGCCGAGAGCAGGTGGAACAGGGCGAAGCGCACCGCCAACTGGGCATTGTCGTCCCCGACGATCTCGACATCAGCCGACGCCCACCGCTCGGCCCACGCCCGCCGCTGCTCGGTGAGCAGTGCCTCGAAGCCGACGGCGGCCGCGGCCTCGGCCGCCTCGGTGGCGCGACGCCGCCCCCGCCCGGGCGTCACGGCCACGAAGCGCTCGATCCCCGGTGCGCCGTTCGACGGCGTTGGTCGCTGGACCGCGGCGACCGTCACGGCCCCGCCGTTGGAGACCGTCGATGCCCACCAGCCGCCTCTGCGGGTTCCCTGGCGCAGGTGGTATGGCGCCGCCAGGGGATCGGGTGCCGGGGCACCCAGCGGGTCCGGCCACGGCCGGGTCCCCCGGTCGGTGTCGATGGCCCGCATCGCCATGGTCCCGGGCCGGGCGATCGACACGAAGCGAACCGAACCCAGCCCACGATCGGCCGACGGGTGCCGGGTCACCACGCCGGTTCGCAGGTCGAGCGTCCGCCGCACCGTCGACGCCGGCCGTCCGCCGTCCGAGAGATCGGTCCAGGTCGGTCCCGCCAGCGGGCGTACGAGGCCGTCGGCAGCGACGCCGTACGCGCCGGGACACAGCACGAGCCGCGCGGCGGCCGCGGTGTCGCGGTCCTCGAGGTCGCCGCGCACGCCGACCGTGCCGTCGCACAGCGCGAGCAGGGAGCCGTGGTGGCGGGCGTCGGCCGCGTCGGACGTGTCGAGCTCGAGCACCCATCCGGGGTCCCGGCCGACGTCCGGCGACCGGGCCGCAACGACGTGCTCGGCCACTGGCCACCTCCTCTCGCCTGTCGCCGAACGGCCGGGACGGCGGCGGGCGAGGTGCCCACCGCCGGTCCCGGTGGATGCGGTCAGCTCCGGGCGACGGGGATCTTGCGGGCCTTCACCTCGGCGGTGTCGATCGGCACCCGCACCTCGAGGATGCCGTCGTTGTAGGTCGCCTTGACGTCGTCCTCGGTCGCTCCGGTCGGGAGGCTCACGGAGCGGGAGAACGAGCCGTACCGGAACTCGCTCCGGTACCCCTTCTTGTCCTCGGACCTCTTCTCCTCGCGGCGTTCGGCCGTGAGGTGGAGCATGTGGTCGGACACGGTGATCTCGACGTCCTCGTCGGGATCGATGCCCGGCATCTCGGCCCGGACGACGAGCTGGTCGCCGTCCTGGAACTCCTCGACCCGGAGCGTGTCCTCCATCAGCTCACGCCACGCCGTCGGCCAGTCGAACAGGCGACGCGTGGGGAACCACTCGGACATGTCGAGGTCGGTTCTCGGCCGCTTCATCAACGCCATCTCGTCCTCCTTCGCTTCGCTGGCGGTAGGTCGGCACGCGGTCACGCCATGGAGGCGTGGCGCATCGTGCGTGCTGTCGGTACCTCGCCCCCGCCGGTCGCGGGAGGGGCGAAGGTGTCCGACGAGCTCTGGTCCGTCGCCGACCGGCGGTCTCCCGCCCCGCCCGTGCGTCCGGCGAGCAGCCGCTCGTAGAGCGCCACGTGGTCGGCGACCATGCGCGCCGTCGAGAACCGCTCGATGGCGGCACGGCGGCACGCGGCCCGGTCGATCGTGTCGACGAGCCCGAGGTCGGTGGCCATCTGCTCGGTGTCGGCGCTGAGGAACCCGGTGCGCCCGTGGTCGACGATCTCGGGCGCCGCGCCCTCGGCGAACGCGACGACCGGGGTCCCGGCCGCGAGCGCCTCGATCATCACGAGCCCGAACGGCTCGGGCCAGCGGATCGGGTTGACGAGCGCGGCGGCGCCGGCGAGCAGCTCCTGCTTGTGGTGCCCACCGACCTGGCCGATGTAGGTCGCGTCCGGGCCGAGAATGGGCTCGACGACGTCGCGGAAGTACTCGTGCTCGGTGGGCTCCCACATCTTCGCAGCGATCACGATCCGCCGGCCGGCCGCACGGGCGGCGGCGATCGCCCGGTGGACGCCCTTGGCCGGGCTCATCCGCCCGAGGAACACCACGTAGCCGCCGTCGCCGTCGCCGAGGGGCATGTGCTCGACGTCGATGCCGTGGTGGATGACCGCGGCGATCGGGACCCGGTCCGCCCGGCGCCGCTGGTCGTGGGAGATGGCGATCACCGCGGCGTCTCGGCCGATCACCTCGTAGAGGGTGTGCAGCGTCGGCACCATCTCGCTGTGCATCGTCGTGACGAGTGGTGCCCGCAGGCCGACCCGCGGCGCCCACAGCGGCCCGAGGAGCGTGTGGTCGTGCACGATGTCCATGTCGGCGAAGGCGTCGTAGGCGACCTGGACGTGCGCGAGCTCGCCGAGCTGGTCAGCTGTCGTGCCGAGGGCGCGGGCATGGAACCAGCCCCGGTGCACGGGACAGGTCGCGTCGCCGGTGGTGAACAGCACGACCTCGTGGCCCGCAGCGGCCAGGCCGCGGGCGAGCTGGTCGATCACGAGCTCGGTCCCCCCGTACTCCGGCGGCGGAACGGGCACCCACGGTGGCGCCACCAGCCCGATGCGTCGACGAGCCACGTCACCGTCACGCCACATCACGAACCCACCTCCTCGGACGTAGAGTCGCAAACCGATCGAACGCCCGGCTGCGGCGCGATGTCCAGGGACCTACGTCACACTGCGGGTACCCGGCGAACGGACCGCCCGACAGCGGCGAGGACAGCGCGGCCGGCGGTCCCACACCTGACAGATGTCATCGTCAGGTGATGTGGCGGGGCACTGGTCGTGCGGGGCCGGTCGGGGGACGCTGCCGCCATGTCGCGCGCCTCCCGGAACCCGTCCACGTGCCTACCGCCCGAGCCCGCACGGTCGGTCGTCGAGGCGACCGGGCTGGTCAGGTCCCACGGCGCCGTGACCGCCGTGCAGGGCATCGACCTCCACCTCGGCGCCGGTGAGACGGTCGCGCTGCTCGGTGCGAACGGTGCCGGGAAGTCGACCACCATCGACCTGCTCCTCGGCCTGGCCGAGCCCGACGCGGGCACGGTCACGGTCGTCGGGCTCCCTCCCCGCCGGGCGGTGGCCGCCGGGAAGGTGGGCGGGATGCTCCAGTCGGGCTGGCTGATCCGCCACCTCACGGTGCGCGAGGTCGTGACGATGGTGGCGTCGCTCTACCCGGCACCGCTCGACGTCGACACCGTGCTGGCGCGCACGGGCACGGCCGCGCTGGCGTCGCGCCGGACCGGGACGCTCTCGGGTGGCCAGGCCCAGCGGGTTCGCCTGGCCCTGGCCATCGTCGGTGACCCGGAGCTGCTCGTGCTCGACGAGCCGACCGTGGCACTCGACGTCGAGGCCCGTCACGAGCTGTGGGCGGTCGTGCGGGACCTCGCCACGTCGGGCCGGACCGTCCTGTTCGCCACCCACCACCTCGACGAGGCCGACGCGTTCGCCGACCGGGTGGTGGTGCTGGCCGCCGGGCGGGTCGTCGCCTGCGGGTCCCCGGCGGAGATCTCCGCCCGGATCGGGACCCGCAGGATCACCGCAACGCTCCACGAGGCCGACCCGCGCCGGCTCGGGGCGATCCGCGGCGTGCGCGCCACCAGGCGGCGGGGCCCGGTCGTCGAGCTCGACTGCGATGACGCCGACACCGCTCTCCGCGAGCTGCTCGCGGCCTTCCCCGACGCTCGCGACCTCGAGGTCCGCGGGTCGGGGCTCGAGGCCGCGTTCCTCGAGCTGGCCGCCGTCGACGACGCCCGAACGGGAGGCGGCCATCCGCACGGGAACGCCGGGGCCCTCGTGTGAGCGCGGTGACCTATGCCCGCTACGAGCTGGTGCGCACCCTGCGCAGCGGTGGCCACCACGTGTTCACCCTCGCGCTGCCGCTCGTGCTGTTCGCCGTCGTCACCGCCCAGAACCCGGGCGACGACGGCCGGGGACGACCGATCGCCTTCTACGTCATGGTCGCCATGGCCACCTGGGGCGGGATCTCGGCCATGATCGACGCCGGCGCCCGCATCGTCGCCGAGCGGACCGGCGGGTGGAACCGGCAGCTGCGCATCACCCCGCTGCCGGCCTGGGTGTTCCTCGGCGCCAAGGTCGGTTGTGCGTACCTGATGGCGGTCGCGGTGCTGGCGACGCTCGGCGTGGCCGGCGCGGTGGCCGGCGTGCGGCTACCAGCGGTGGACTGGGCGGGCCTGGCCGCACTGATGCTCCTCGGGTTGCTGCCGTTCGCCGCCCTCGGGGTGCTCCTCGGGCACACGATGTCGCTCGACCGCATCGGCCCGGTCGGTAGCGCGGTGACCGTGGCGTTCGCCCTCGTCGGCGGCAGTTGGGGTGCGGTGGTGCCCGACGCCCTCGCCCGCTGGGTGCCGTCGTACTGGATGGTGCGGCTGCCCGAGGCGGTGCCCGGCGGCTGGCCGCCGCTCGCGTGGGCGGTGATCGGGGTGTGGACCCTCGCCACGACACCGCTCGCGGTGAGAGCCTGTCGACGTGACACGGGACGGCACTGAGCCGGCGCCCCGGCGGGCAGGGGGCCGCTTCGACCACCTGATCGACGAGCGGAGCTGGGCCTGGAGCCGCTGGGGACGCGTCGGCCTCGCCGCGCCGTCGCTGGTCTTCCTGGTCGTCGTCGTGGCCGCGGCCGACGACGAGGTCGCAGCGCCGTGGGTGTCCTACGCCGCGCTCGGCGGGTTCGCCGTCGCGTTCCTCCTCAGCTACGCCGTCGACGACATCGGCGTCGGGTTCTGGCTGAGCTACGCCGCCATGGGTGCGACCTCGGCGGTCCTCGTGGCGACGGTGCCGGGCAGCTCGACGACCATGTTCATCTACCTCGGCGTCTCGCTGATCCACGCGGTCGGACGGCGGGCGGTGCCGTGGGTGCTCGCGCTGGTCGTCGCCGCGTTCGCGCTCCCGCCGCTCCTGGCGAGCTGGCACGCCTACCACCTGCTCAACGGCGCCATCGTCGTGATGATGCTGCTGTTCGTCTACGGGTTCGATCGCGCCGTGCGGACGAATCGAGCGCTGCGCGACGCCCGGGCCGAGATCACCCGGCTCGCCGCGGAGAACGAACGGCAGCGGATCGCCCGCGACCTCCACGACCTCCTCGGCCACTCGCTCACCGCCATCACCACCAAGTCGACGCTGGCCCACCGCCTCGCCGAGTCCGGCGACGTCGGCCGCGCGTCCACCGAGATCGCCGCCGTGGCCGAGCTCGGCCGCGATGCGCTGGCGGATGTGCGCGACGCCGTCGCCGGCTATCGCGAGGTCACGCTCGCCGGCGAGGTGGCGACCGGTGCCGAGGTCCTGCGGGCCGCCGGCATCGCGGCCCGGCTGCCGTCGGGCGACGAGCTCGCCGCGGTGCCCCACGATGTCGAGCCGCTCTTCGGCTGGGTCGTCCGCGAGGCGATCACCAACGTGGTCCGCCACAGCTGCGCCCGGACCTGCGAGGTGCGGATCGGTGCCGACCGCGTCGAGGTGATCGACGACGGCCGGGGCGGTCGTTCGTCGGGCCCCGGCTCCGGGCTCGACAGCCTGCGCGAGCGGGTCTCCGCCCACGGAGGTGATCTGGCCGCCGGCCCCCGACCGGGCGGTGGTTGGCGGCTCGCCGTGGTGGTGCCGGCCCGGCACGAGTCGGGCACCGATGCGGCCCGCCTTGGTGGCATGGCGTGATCCGCCTGCTCGTCGCCGACGACCAGGCGCTCGTGCGCGATGCCCTCGCCGCGCTCCTGGCGATGGAGGACGACTTCGAGGTGGTGGCCACCGTCGGGCGGGGCGACGAGATCGTCGACGCCGTGGCCGACCACCGGCCCGACGTCGCCCTCGTCGACGTCGAGATGCCCGGCCTCGACGGGCTCGCCGCCGCCGGTGAGCTGCGCACCGCCGCTCCCCGCTGCCGGGTCCTCGTCGTCACCACGTTCGGCCGCGCCGGCTACCTGCGTCGGGCCATGGAGGCCGGGGCCCTCGGGTTCATCGTCAAGGACGCGCCGGCGCCCGAGCTGGCCGACGCCGTCCGCCGGGTCGCCCGGGGCGAGCGGGTCGTCGACCCGGAGCTGGCCGCGGCGAGCCTCGCCGGCGGGCCGTCCCCGCTCACCCCGAGGGAGCGGGAGGTGCTCGACGTCGCCCGCGACGGCCGCCCGGTCGCCGACATCGCGGCGCAGGTCTGCCTGTCGAAGGGCACGGTCCGCAACTACCTGTCGGCCGCCATCACCAAGACCGGCGCCCGCACCCGCACCGAGGCCGTCCGCATCGCCGACGAGCGCGGCTGGCTCTGATCCGGAGGCCGGGGTGGGCTCAGCCGTGGTCGGGGGCGACCAGGTCGTCGAGCCGGGCCCGGGTGGTGGCGTCCGCCGGGGTGTAGGTCAGCAGACGGGTGCCGTGGCGGGGTGCCAGCCACATCGCGGTCGGCCGCAGCTCCAACCGCCCCACCCGCGGGTGGCGGAACCGACGCGTGGTCGTGTCCGGCGCCCGCACCTCGTTGCGGGACCACAGCCGCGCGAACTCCGGGGACTCGGCGTGGAGGCGGTCGACGAGCGCCGACCAGGAGCTGTCGTCGAGGTGCTCGGCCATGCACGCACGGAATTGGGCCACCATGCGGCAGGCGACGTCCTCCCAGTCCTCGAGCACGTCGCGCCACGCGGGATGGGTGAAGACCAGCCACATGCAGTTGCGCTCCTCGACCGGGACGGCGTCGAGGTCGGCGACCAGGTGGTTGTACGCGCGGTTGTGGGCGAGGAGGTCGTGCCGGGCGTTCACCACCGCCGCGGGCAACGGGTCGAGCTCGTCGACCATCGACCGCACACCGGACGGCACGGCGTCGCACGCGTCGTGGGGCACCGGGTCGCCGACCCCGACGAGGGCGAACAGATGACGACGCTCCGTGGGGTCGAGCAGCAGCGCTCGGGCGATCGCGTCGGCGACCGCCGCCGACGCCCGGATGGCGCGCGCCTGCTCGAGCCACGTGTACCAGGTGACCCCGACGCCGGCCAGGGAGGCGACCTCCTCTCGCCGCAGGCCGGGCGTACGCCGCCGCCCACCGGAAGCCAGCCCGACCTCGTCGGGTGTGATGCGCTCCCGCCGGCTGCGCAGGAAACGGGCCAGCTCCGAACGGCGCACGGCGTCGTCCGGCGCCGCATCGCCGCGCCCGGCGCCGTCCTGCGTGCGGTCCTCGGCGAGTGCCAGGGTCATGCCTCCATCCTCGGTGGGAACGAGCAGCCGTTCCAGGTGGTCTGGATACCAGGATACGGACGCTCTGGTACCAGGTTGCGCCGCGGATGACGGTGGGGCCATGACCACGAGCACCACAGACCCGAACCGCCCCGGCGTCGCCCTGGTCGTCGGCGACCGGGGTGTCATCGGCGGCACCCTCGCCGAGCACCTCGCCACCACCGGCTGGGACGTGATCGGCCTCTCCCGCCGCGACGGTGGCAACCGGGCCGGGGTCCGTCACCTCTCCGTCGACCTGCTCGACGAGGCGGACGCCCGGACGAAGCTCGGCGACCTGCGCGACGTCACCCACATCTTCTACGCCGCCTATCAGGACCGGCCGACGTGGTCGGAGCTGGTCGAGCCCAACGTGACCATGCTGCGCAACGTCGTCGAGGCGGTCGAGCCCGTCGCCCGGGACCTCCGCCACGTCAGCCTCATGCAGGGCTACAAGGTGTACGGCGCCCACCTCGGGCCGTTCAAGACGCCCGCCCGGGAATCGGACGCCGACCACATGCCACCCGAGTTCAACGTCGACCAGCAGGCCTACCTCGTCGACCGGCAGCGGGACACGTCGTGGACGTGGTCGGCGATCCGGCCGTCCGTCGTGTGCGGCATCGCCCTCGGCATCCCCATGAACCTCACCATGGTGCTGGCGGTGTACGCGTCGATCTCCAAGGAGCTCGGCATCCCGTTGCGGTTCCCGGGCAAGCCCGGGGCGTACGGGTCGCTGCTGGAGATGACCGACGCCGACCTCCTCGCCCGGGCCACGGTGTGGGCCGCGACCGACGAGCGCTGCGCCAACGAGGCGTTCAACATCACCAACGGCGACCTGTTCCGGTGGAGCGAGATGTGGCCGGCGGTCGCCAGGTGGTTCGACCTCGACGTCGCCCCGCCGCTGCCGATGTCGCTCGCCGACGTGATGGCCGACAAGGCGCCGTTGTGGGCACGGATGGTCGAGCGGCACGGGCTGGTCGATCACGGCTATGACGCCGTCTCGTCCTGGGCCTTCGGCGACGCCGTGTTCGGCTGGGACTACGACATGATCGGCGACGGTTCGAAGGCCCGGCGCTTCGGGTTCGCCGAGCACGTCGAGACCGGCGCCATGTTCGACCGGCTGTTCGGCGAGCTCCGCACGCGCCGCATCATCCCCTAGCTGAACGTAGCTCGCCGGCGGGCCCTGGCCCGCCGGCGAGCGAGGCTCAGCCGTCCTCGGGTGGGGCGGAGGCGTGGCGCCAGTAGGCGATGAGGTTGACCTGGTCGCGGGAGAGGCCGACCTCGTCGCGCACGTAGCGACGCACGGCGGTCATCATCCGGCTCTCGCCGCCGCCCCACACGTAGCCGGTGCCCTCGGGCAGCTCGAGCGCTCGTACGGCGTCGATCGTGTGGCCCGCCACCGTGCCCGGCGCGGCACCGTTGCGGTACACCCACGTGATCTCGGTGCCCGGGCGCTCCGCCAGATCCTGGCGCTCGCCGGGGGAGTCGACCTCGGCGACGACCCGGATGGGGACGCCGGCCGGCAACGTCTCGAGGATCACCGCGACCGCGGGCAGGCCGGTGTCGTCGGCGACGAGTAGGTACCAGTCCGTCCCCGCCATCGGCTCGAACGCCTCCCTCGGCCCCCACAGCGCCACCGGGTCGCCGGGCTTCGCCGACGCGGCCCACCCGGAGGCGGGTCCGGCGGGCTCGTGGAGGACGAACAACATGTCGAGCTCGGCGGTCTCCGGTCGCCACGCGCGCAGCGTGTAGTAGGCGCCGACCGGGCGGACGTCGTCGGGCATCTCCCGATACGCCTCCCAGGTGAACGACCGGTCGATCGTCAGCTCGTCCCGGCCGGGCGGCGGGAGCAGGACGTAGAGGAACGTGTCCGGACCGAGGGTGCGGAACGTCGTCAGGTCGCCGCCTCGGAAGGTGATGCGCCGCAGGTGCGGGTGGACGTCCTCGACCGCGGCCACCGAGGTGAGCATCGTGCGGATCGACTGGAGCCGGGTGACCTCGCGCTCGATGGTGGTCTGGCCGGGCTCGCCCGAACGCTCCCGCGCGCTGAGCACGAGCGCGGTCGCCCGGGCGCTGACCTCGGTCACGTCCCGGATCGGCTCGATGAAGTCGACCCGGGCGGCGTGCTCACCGGTCGGCCCGGTCAGCACCAGGTCCAGGCCCTCGACGTCGATCGAGGTGAGGCGGGCGCTCGTCGCGTCGCCGCGGCCGCCGAGTATGCGGCCGACGAGGAGCAACGAGTCCTCGTGGGACGTGTTGATGTGGTCGATGAGCTCGGGCGCCGCGTGTTCGACGGCGGCTTCGACGGTCGACGCGGGACCGGCGCTCATGAGGTTCCTCCGACTCGGCGCACCGCACGAGTCAAACGGTCCTGTCGGTTGCCGTCAAGTGCACTTGACGGTCGTTGTCGCTCCCGGAGTGCCCGGAGAGATCAACCCTCGCCGCGTCGGCGCCGGCCCTCCGGGACGAGGAGGACCGGTACAGGGGAGTGGCGCAGCGCAGCCCGAACCAGCTCCGCTCCGGGGTCGTCGAGCTCGCGGCGCCACACCAGCACCAGGAGGTCGACGTCCTCGGTCGCAGCGGCGAGCGTCGTGGCGATCGGATCACCACTGCGCAGGCGGAGGTCGAGCATGGGTTGGCGGCATGCGATGGCCGAGCACTCGGCCGCGGTGCTCTTGCGGGCGTGGATGGACTCCCGCCAGAAGTTGGGTACCCGGTCGGGCTCGAAGACGTGGAGCCCGCACAGTTCCATGCCCGTCGCGCTGAGGAGCCGCAGCGGTTCGGTCAGTGCCGCCGAGGACGCCCGCGTGCCGTCGAGCGGGACGAGCGCCCGGTGCAGGCGCCGAGGCCGCATCCCGGGCCGGACGACGACCACCGGCCGCAACCCCTGCTCGAGCACCCGGCGGGCGGTCCCGCCGGCCAACCGATCGTCGCGGCCGGAGTTGCGGGTCGCGATGACCCCGAGCGTGACGGCCGGGTCGGTGAGGGCTCGGAGGATCTGGGTCGCGGGGTCGCCGTCGACGACGACGATCGGGACGCCGGCGTCTCGTGCCGGGCCGGTCGCCGGCGGGTGCTCGAGTGCGCGGACGTGGAACGCCTCGACGGTGGCGTCGAAGGCGCGGGCCAGCCCGGACGCGGCCCCGAGAACCGTGTTCGCCGCTTCGCACTCATCGATCGCCGCGAGGACGACGCTCGTCATCCAGGCACCCCACATCGGAGACGGACGTTGCGCCGCTGATCCACCCTGTTGCGCGACGCAACGGTCGTCGGAGCGCAGCGATCGGCGCACGACCTCAGGCCGCGGCGCCGGGGCCGTCGCGTTCCCACGACGACTGACATCGAATGCCGTGACGGTGTGGTGTGGCCAGGGACCAAAGTCCCAAAGTCCGAAACCGGTCCTTCGCTCCGTGCTCGCCCCGGACGATCAGGCGGCGCCGGCGTGACGCGGGCGGGAACCCACCACCAGCGTGTCGGGCGGTGTCTCCGGTGCCCGCGCGGCGGTGGGTGGCGCTCCCGGTCGCAGGTGCGTGGCGGGTCGCCGTCGACGAGGACGCAGGCGCAGCTGCAGGACGCGGTGCCACTTGTTGGCCGGGAGCCGTGGCCGCAGGTACGCGAGCCCGGTCCCGTACTTGGAGATCGTGGCCGGCCGGTACCCGCGGCCCCACAGGAACCGGTCGACGATCGTCGCGGGCCCGGCCGACTTGGTCTCGACGATCGCCAGGTCGGAGAACGCGGCGGATCGGGTGTCGCCTCCGAGCAGGCCGTCGAGGCCCTCGATCGTCAGGTCGGTGTCGACGGTGACCCGGGCGGTGTCGCTGCGGCCGTACCCGCCGTTCGTGTCGGTCGCCGGTCGGCGGGTCTCGACGACGAGGGTCGTGCGTCGGTAGCGGGTGCGCAGCGTCGGTCGGAGACGGTCGGCGTCGACCCCGATGCCGGCGGCGTCGGCGGCGAAGCGGCGGTCGCCGGGCGAGAGGCGGGTGCCGTCCTCCGGGGCGTGCGGCCGGCGTCGCTTGACCGTTCGGCCACGGCGGTCGCGCGTCTTGACCTCGAGCATGCTCCGCCCTGCGTCGAGGTAGGTGCGGGTGCGCACCTTGAACCGATCGGGGCGTCGGCGGGCGGCGCCGAGGTAGCTGGTCAGTCCGGGCGTGTCGAAGTAGACGGACTCGTAGCGGAAGCTGCGTCGGCCGTCGATGGTCAGGACCCCGGCGTGGGCCGCCAGCGCCTCGACGAGGTCGGCCACGATCGCCCGGGGGACGACGTACTTGCGGTCGCGCCGGGTCTGGAGGTCGGCGGTCGACACCAGTGCGTCGAGGGATACGGGGCGCAGGCGCCGGAGGACGTCGTCGACCGGATCGTCGCGCCACTCGTCGTCGTGTGTCGTCATCGGACGCGGGCCGCGACGGCCGGATCGGCCGGAGCGCCGGCCCGGTCGGTGCTCGGCCGGCCGAGGCGGTAGGTCACGTCGACCAGGGTCGTGTCGTTCACGAGGTCGAGCTTTCGGACCGACACCCGGTGGACCCGGGCGCCGAGCATCGACTCGAGACGGTCGAGGAGCGCGGCCTCGTTCGTGTACGCGGCGTCGAGGTTCACGACCTGGTTCCGGTACCGCCCGAACAGGCGGGGGTGGTCGCCGACGAACAGCGCCGCGACCACCGCGGCCATGAGCACCGGCGTGAGCCACGCCGGCTCGACCGCGATGCCGCCCAGGAGGCCGAGTGCCAGCGCCCCGAAGTAGTAGGCGATCTCGCGTTGATCGAGCTCGTCCGATCGCAGCCTGATGATCGAGAGGACGCCGAAGAGGCCGAGCCCCAATCCCGCGCCGACGGTCGACGAGGTGAGCGCGGCCGCCACGGCGACGACACCGATGTTCACGACCAGGTAGGCCACGACCAGGTCGCGTCGGCGATGCCGGGGGAAGTACACGCCGAACGTCAACGCGCAGATGGCGACGAGGTCGAGGGCGAACATCTCGGACTCGGACACAGGTGGCTCCCCGGTGAACGGCTGGTGAACGCGAACCGTACGGAGGGAGCCTGAGCGTCAGCTGTGAACCGTCCCCGAGTTCCCCGGGTCGCCCGGACGGTCGAGGTGTCGCTCCCGCACCGCCCGGCCGAGCGCCTCGAGGTCGCGCTCCGCGTGGCTCTGGCGGATGTAGAGCTGCACCTCGAGGACGCGGCGGTGGGTGTCGGCGTCGAAGGCGAGTGGTCGCGGGCCGAACGCCCGCCCGTGGCGGTCGATCACCTCGGTGCACGCCCGCTCGATCAGGTGGCGCGTCTCCAGCGCCCGGACCCTCGCCGCACCGTCCACGTCCGACGGGTCCCGGTCGATGCCGGCGCCGGCGTGGTCGAGCGTCGCCTCCATGAGCGTGGCCAGCGCCGAGAGGGCGCCGACGGCGGCGTCACGGTGGGGTTGCGGTCCTCGTTCGGCGGCGCGGGCGATGGCGTCGTCGACCAGGCCGGTGGCGCCGCCGGCCCAGCATGCCGCCGGCCCGCACGCCCCGTGCCAGAACCCCGGCCGGTCGAGGTACCAGCCGGGCGGTCCGACGACGGCGTCGTCGTCCAGGGGGAGCTGGTCGAGATGGATCGTCGCCGTGGACGTGTCGGCGAACGCCGGGGTGATCCAGGCCGACCCGTCGATCGTGACCCGGTCCGGGTGGGCGCGCAGGTCGACGTCGACGAGCCTCGGCCCGGCCCCCGACCCGGGCACCGTCACCAGCGCCCGGTCCACGATCCCGGCGCCGGTGCAGAACACCTTCGTGCCGTCGAGCACCATCCGGCCGTCGCGGCCGCCGACGGTGAGCACGGCCGACGGGTCCTCCGCCGCCCACACCCCGTAGCGGGCACCGGGGCGCGCCGGGCGGCCCGCCTCGGCCAGGATCTGCACCGCATCGGCGTGGGCCTCGGCGAGGCGCCCGAGCGCGGTGTCGGCCCGGGCGACGGCGGCGAGGGCCCGCAGGCGGGCCGGCGTGTGGCCGCCGCCGAGTGGCGGGAGGTCGAGCGTGCCGTCGTCGATCACGCGCCGGAACCGCTCGTCGAGGTTCACGCCGGCTCCGCGCTGGGCCGGTCGAGGGCGGCGAGGCCCGCGAGGTCGTCGGCGAAGCCACCGGGCGCCCGTCCGGTGCGCCGGGCGCTGGTGTGCACGTACGACGCCGTGGTGCTCACCGTCGGGCCGTGGTCCCGCAGGCGCCGCCACAGGTCGTGGTCCTCTCCCGACGGGATGGCCGGCCAACCGCCGGCGGCGAGGTAGGCGTCCGCCCGGGCGCCGAGGTTGGCGCCGTGCACGTGTCGATGGGCGCCCCCGGTGCCGAGGTCGTACGTGTCGGCGAACGACGCCCGGAGCCGACCCCGACGGTCGCCGTCCCGCCCGAGCCGGACGAGCCCGGCCACGCCGACCGCGCCATCGAGCGCGATGGTGAGCTGGGTCGTGAGCCACGAGCGGGGCACGGCGGAGTCCCCGTCGGTCGCAGCGATCCACGTGTGTTCCGGCGGCAGGGGCGAACGCCGGATCGCCAGGTCGGTCCCGCGGCCCCGGGCGGCACCGACCGACCCCGACCGGACCTCGACGACCACCCCGTGGCGCCCGAGCGCGCGCCGGGCCCGGCGGGCGGTGTCGTCGACGCACGCGTCGGCGACGACCACGATGTCGGCCGAGATGGCGACGCCGAGGCGGGCACCTCCGAGCGCGACCACGGCGCGGCGCACCGATCGCAGGCAGGCCCCGATGGTGGCGGCCTCGTCCCTGGCGGGGACGACGACCGCAACGTGCCAGCCGGCCTCGCCTCCGGGGGCCGTCACCTGCGCCTCCACGCGCCGACGAGGTAGCCGGGGCCCACGTCGTGTCGATCGAGGCGGAGGCCGGGATGGGCGTCGATGATGTCGTGCACCGCCTGTCCGGAGAGCAGGTGATCGGGGGACGAGCCGGTCCAGTGGCCGCCGAGGAGCACGCCGTCCGCGGGGAGGAGATCGACCAGGGCGTCGACCGTCGTCGCGAGCACGTCGGCGGTCAGGTAGTAGCCGACCTCGCTCAGCACGACCAGGTCGGTGGCGTCGTCCGGTAGGTCCCGGGGCAGGGCGCCGGTGCGGATCTCGACACCGGGGAGGTCGCTGCAGCGCTGCTGCGCCCGCCGCACCGCGATCGGGGAGATGTCGATGGCCAGGAGGCGGCGGCACCGTGGCGCCAGCGTGCGGGTGAGCACGCCGATCGAGCACCCGGGCTCGAAGCCCCGGTCGAACCGGCGGTCGCCGAGCAGGTCGACCAGGTGGTCGTAGCGGGCCAGCTCGTAGGGCTCGGAGGTGAAGCCCCACGGGTCCTCGTCACGGCGGTACTTGTCGTCGAAGAACGCCCGGCTCGTCGTGTCCATCAGCCGTTGCGTGCGTACAGCTCGACGTTGCGGTCGAGCGGTGCGAGGCGCCCGGCATCGAGCACCGTGTCGTCGACGTCGCCGCCGGGCAGCTGCGACCCGTGACAACCGAGGGCGACGGCCCGGCGCTCGATGAGCTCGGTGTCGAGGTCGAGGCGGCCGAAGCGGCTGACGCCGTCTCCCGTCGGATCGTCGGCCCGCTCCACCGTGTCCGGGTCGGTGAAGTGATAGGCCCAGAACAGGGTGCCGACCGCCTCGGCGCCGACCTCGTCGGCCGCGGCGGTGGCGGCCCGGCCGCAGGCGATGTGGTCGCTGTGGTGGTCCCGGGTCCACGGGGCGACGACCAGGTCCGACGGTTGGACGATCGCCCGGAGCTCGTCGGTGAGCTCGGCCACCAGGTTCGCCAGCCCGCCGTCCGGCAGGCCGAGGCGGACGACGGCGTCCGCCCCGACGCCCAACGCCTCGAGCGCCCGGCGTTGCTCGGCGCGGCGGATCTCGGCCAGCTCCTGTCGGCGGTCCGGGTAGGCGGCTTCGCCGTCGGTCACGGCCACGACGACGACCTCGACGCCCCGGCGCCGCTGGTGGGCGACGAGCCCGCCACATCCGAGGACCTCGTCGTCGGGATGCGGCGCGACCACCACCGTTCGGGAGGACGGCGGACGCCACGGGGTGGCGCGGGCCACGACCCGGTCCCATCCGGCGCTGTGGTGGGCCAGCGCAGCGGCGTCGTGGTCGGCGACGGGCGGTGTGGTCGGTTGGACAGGCATCGGCGACAACCCCGGGCAAGCGGTGTTCGGCTGGCGGCTTCACTTCCCCCCGCTGCCCCCGGGGAAACCGCCGGGACCGCTGTCGCGGTCGTGCTCCTGCCGTTCGCGGTGTTCGGCGGGCTCGTGCTCGGGCACGGGCTCGGCCTCGAGGCCGCGCTGCTGGTCGGGGCCCTCGCAGTGCCTCTTGTCGGCGCCATGGGCGGACGCGGTGGGAGGGGACAGGTACCGGGGCCTGAGGCCGGGGAGCGGTCGGTCGCCCCGGCCGGCCGCTGGCCCCGGTGGGCGCGGTGGCCGCGTTCCCTGATCGGTTGCGGACGGCCCAGGTCCGCAACCCGGCCTACGGTCCGGCGACGTAGCCCCGGACACGTACACAGAGGTGATCTCATGTCCGCCGCAGCGACACGCGAGCTCGACTGGAACGAGCTGCTCGTCGAGCAGCTCGTCTTCCACTGGGAGCACCACCTACGGCCCCGCCTCGACGGGCTGGGTGACGACGAGTACCGCTGGGAGCCGGTGCCGGGCTGTTGGGGCATCCGGCCCCGGGCCGAGGCGACCACCGCGATGGCCGCGGGCGCCGGTGACCTGGTGATCGACTTCGAGCTCCCCGAGCCGGACCCGGTGCCGGTCACGACCATCGCGTGGCGCATCGGGCACCTGCTGGTCGGGGTGTTCGGCGAGCGCAACGCCAACCACTTCGCCGGCCCGCCGGTGAGCTACGCCGACATCGTGTGGCCGTCCACGGCAGGAGCCGCGCTCGACGAGCTCGACGCCGCCTACGAGCGTTGGTTGGTTGGCATCCGCGGCCTCGGCGAGGACCGTCTGGCCGATCCGGTCGGGCCGGCCGAGGGACCGTTCGCCGAGCTCCCCTACGCCGCGCTCGTGCTCCACATCCACCGTGAGGTCATCCACCACGGCGCCGAGGTCCTGCTCCTGCGCGACCTCTACCGGTCCGCCGGCGGCGGACCACTCGGACCGACGACGTGAGGGAAGCCGCGCCGGCCGCCGGCGCGGCTCCCGAGGTCAGCGAACGGCTCGAGGCGCAGACGACGCTCGTCCGTCGACTCGACGGCTGAGCACGGCCTGCCGGTCGGCGGCGGAACCTTCGGGTCAGGGCGGGCGGTTCAGGGCAGGCGGTAGGGCGGTGCCACCGCGAAGGTGCTGTCGGCGTCGAGGCGGTTCGCGTCCCGCTCCGCGGTGATCCGCCCGGCGAAGGCCGGGGTGCACCACGGGGCCTCCCGGGCTGCGGCGAGGAGGCCGTCGGCCCGGTCGAACGCTCCCGCGGCCCGCGCCGCGAGGCCCTCGTAGCGCAGGCGTGGGCCGAGGATGACCGTCGGCCAGCCGATGAGGACGCAGCGGTCGGGCTCCGCGGCGAGCGCCCGCTCGATGGCCGCCGCCCACGCGGACGGGTCGCCGCCCGGGCCCCGACCGGCCGTGATCAGGGCCACCGTCTCCGCGGCGAGGGCGAGGAACCCCACCCGCATCGCGCCGGGTGTGACGTCGCGGAAGCCGCCGGTCCGCCCGGCGACCGCCGCCAGCGTTCGTTCCGCCAGCTCATGGTCCCCGCCGTGGGCGTGGAGCCAGGCCCCGACCGTCGTCCACAACGGGATGGCGCCGTCCGCCGGGAGCATCGCCGCCACCCGGATGGCCAGCTCCGCATCGCCGTCGACGACGCCCCGCTCCCGGTCGAGCCACAGCCGCTGCCCGTACACCACCTGCATCGAGGTGAGGCCGCCGAACACGCCGAGGCGCCCGGCCCGGTCGATCGCCTCGTCGGCCGCGTCCCACGAGCCGTCCGCCAGCGCCCACAGCCCGTCGAGGGTGGCGGCGACGTAGGCGTGGACCGGCGAGCTCGTCCGCTCGGCCAGCTCCCCGTAGCGCACCGAGACCCGCCGGGCGGGGCCGTGGCGGCCGAGGCGGACGAGGTCGACGACGGCGGCGAGGAGCGCGTTGGCCCGCAGGAACGTCGAGGCCTCGGCGGCGCGGGCCATGCGCCGGGTCAGCGCCAGGCTCTCCCTCGCCGTGACGTGGCCCATCAGGGCCTTGCGCGCCCACATCAGCATCTCGGCCCGCTGTTGGGGCGGGCGGATGCTCTCGGGGCGGGCGGTCGCGTCGCGCACGATCGGGGCGAGGTCGGGCGTGAGCGCCGAGCTGCCGTCCTGGTAGAGCCCACCGCCGAGGCAGGCGGCGACCCGCCACCGCAGCGTGACCAGCTCCGGGCCGAGGCGCTCGAGCACGTTGCGCAGGCGGGACGCCAACGTGCCGGCGAGACGCGACGGGTCCCAGGTGACCATCGCCGCCGACAGCAACGCCTCCGCCTCTCGGGGCGCGTCGTTGCGGTACGCGGCCCAGTCGGCCGCCTCGGTCAGATCGCGCTCGGCGTCGTCCCAACGGGCGGCGAGGCGTGCGCAGCGGGCGCGGGCGAGAAGGATGTCGTAGCGCTCGTCGGTCGTCGCCAGGTCGAGTGCGGTGCCGTAGAGCGTCATCGCCAGCCCGTACTCCCAGCAGCCGGCGAGCTGGTCGGCGGTCTCGACGAGGTGGTGGACCGCGGCGGTGCGATCGATCGGCGCCCGCCCACTCCTGGAGGCGTGGTGGGCGATCGCCGCCGCGTGGTCGGCGACGGCTCCCGGCGGCGCGCCGCGGCGGAGCAGGTGGGCGAACGCCTGGCCGTGCGCGATCGGCGGGATCTCCGGGCCGAGGGCGTCGTACGCGAGCTCCTGCCAGCGGCGATGCGAGAAGCGGCCGCGCCCGTCCGCCCGGACGACGATCACCGCACGATCGAGCTCCCGTTCGAGTGCATCGACCACCGATCGATCGCCGTGGGCGAGCTCGGCGACGAGGTCGGGGTCGAAGAACGTCCCGTGGCCGGCCAGCGCGGCGAGGCCCAGGGCGTAGCGCTCGTCCTCGCCGAGACGGGCGACGGTGGCACGGAGCACGTCGACCGCCGGCTCGGCGGCCTCCGCCCGATCCGCTCCGGCGTCGGTGCCGGCGGCGTCGGGGGAGCGGCCGATCGCGTGGGCCGGTGGGGCCAGGTCGGCCACGTCGAAGGCCATCAGCGCGAGCGGGACGCCGCCGGTCATCGCGTGCGCCCGCCGGTACTCGGTGGGCGACAGGTCGAGGCCGCGCACCTCGCGCAGCAGGGACACGGCGTCGTCCTCGTCGAGCGGGCCGAGCTCGACGGACGGTTCGTGGTCGCCGAGGCGCCGGCCGCCGGTCAGCTCGTCGGGTCGGAAGGCGACGACGATGCCGCACGGCAGCGTCCGCAGCGCCGGTCCGAGCCTGGCCAGGGCCTCGTCGAGCTCCGGTCCGGCGCGGTGGGCGTTGTCGAGCACGATGAGCAGGGGCCGGGCCCGGGCGGTGATCCGCAGGACGTCGGCTGCGAGACGGGCGACGGTCGCTGCCACATCGGCCGGCTCGTCACCGGTCGGCGCGCGCCAACCGAACAGCGTCTCGACGCCGTCGACCAACCGGACGAGCTGACGGCGCGCCCGCTCGTCGGCCAGGCCCTCCCGCCAGCGGGCGCCGAGTGCCGTCGTCCACGCGGTGTGGACCGACGACACCTCCTCGAGGTCGATCCGGACGACCGAGACGCCGCGCGCCGTGGCGCTCGTCGAGGTGCGATCGAGGAGCAGCGTCTTGCCGGTCCCGGCCCGACCGGCGATGGTGACGATCGCCCCGTGGCGCCCGGCGACGGTGTCGACGAGCTCGTCGAGACGCTCGACGGCCGGACGGCGTCCGACCGGCTCCCGCACGGTCCGGTCGTCACGCCCGCTCACGGCGTCGGTGCCGTCGGACGGCCCGAGCAGGCGCTCGGCCCGTACCCGGGCGTGGGCCGCGGCGAGCTCGACCGGGATGGGCGGGTCCGGTGCCGGTCCCGCGGCGAGCAGTGCCTCCCAGCTCTCGACCTGCGCGGACGCCGCATCGGGGCCGCCGCCGTCGAGCGCCCGGTCGAGCAGCGCGTGCCAGGCCGCGGCGTCGTCCGGCGCCTCGTGGGCCCACCGCTCCAGGCGGTCGATGCCGGGGTCGCCTGCGGCGAGGAGCCGTCGGCGGGCCTCGGTTCGGTGACGGGCGCGCAGGGCGTGGAGCTCGGCGATGGCCGCGGCCACCGGGTGGTCGCCGGTGTCGAGGTCGAGTGCCGGGTCGACCGGCCCGCCCCAGAGGTCGTCCGCGGCGAGGAGCTCGTCGAGCACGTCGCGCCCGGCGGTCCGGTCGCGCCCGGGCGGGACCCGATCCGCGGCGGCGAGGGCCCGTTCGGCCCGGTCCCGGTAGGTCAGCGCATCCACCTCGGCGATCCCGCCCGCCAGGCGGATGCGCCCCGAGCGCGGCGCGCTGACCTCGTGGAGCCGGGCGACGCCGAGGGTCCTCGCCAACCGGGACAGCTGCGGGCCGATCGTCGTCGGGGACAGGTGGAGCACCGACGCGGCGAGCTCGGCGCGGGCGATCGGGTCGCGGGGCAGCGCGAGTGCCGCGAGCAACCGGGCATCCGAGAGGCCGATCGCAACGGCGCGCCCGTCCCGCTCGGCGCCGAACGGTCCGAGCAACCGGATGACCAGTTTCCCCACGACATCACACTCTCGTTCGCGCAAGGTTGTTGCAACGTATGGGCCTCGGCACGCGGTTGGTCGCGGGGTGAGAATCGGTTGCGCAAGACCTGTCACGGGGCGGCGGTCGAGGTGCGGTCGCCAGCGGAGGCCGGTCTTCGTCGTGGTGACCCGAGCGGTCGGTACGACGGAGCGGCCGCACCTCGACGCCCCGAACCGGCGCCACCCGGCTGGCGCGACCCGGGTGTCCGGGCGCGAGGAGGCGAGGGGCCGCCGTGACCCAGCAGTGCGGGAGCAGTTCCGGAAGGTCGGAGCCGTGATGGATCGGGCGAGGACGTGCATCGAGCTGTGCGTCGATGTCGACGGCGTCACGGGCGGGGCGTCGTCGACATCGCGCCGCTCGCGATCGCCGTTCGGCTCGGACCTGGTGAGGGGCGCCCTCGTCCTCGGGCCCGACGACGCCCACCTCGTCCTCGACGCGCCCGGTGTCGGTGCCGGGCTGTGGGACCGGCTGCTCGACACCATGTCCAGCGCCGCCTGTCGCTGCTACGAGCCCTCGGTCGAGCGGTTCGGGCACCACTACCGGGGCACGGTGCACCGTGGGTTCGGGCGGGCGCTCGACTCGGTGTGGGGCGAGATCGAGTCGCGGTTGGACGCGGTCGTCGGCGACCTGCCGGTCACGGTCACCGGCCACGGCTTCGGTGGCGCCCTGGCGACCCTCGCCGCGGCCCGTTATCGGGACCGCACGGGCCGCGAGCTCGCGACCTGCACGTTCGGCGCGCCGAAGGTGGGCGACGGGGTCTTCGCCGCATCACATCCCGGGCAGTGGCGCTTCGAGCACGGCAGTGACCTCGTGCCGTTCCTGGCGCCGGCGCCGGGGGTGCGGGAGCTGCTGGCCGACGTGCCGTTGCTCGACCGCCTGGTACCGAGCACGGAGGTCGCGTACGAGCACGCTGGCCGCCTGGTGTTCATGGACTGGTCCGGCGGGTTCGTCGACCTCGCAGCCGACCCCGATCCCGCGGTGATGGAGACGGTCCTGCGCCTCAGCCGCTGGGGTGACCTGACCCTGCGCATCCTCGAGTTCGCCGACCATCTCTTCGACGGTGCCCCGGGCGCGTCGCCGTTGGCCGTCGACCACCGGCTCGACGCCTATCGCCTCGCCGTCGCCGCGCTGGCTGCGGACGACGTCTCGATCTTCGACCACCGCGCCTGACCCGCGCCCGCCCGAGCGGGCCGGTCCGGCCGAGGGCGTCCGTGGGAGACTTCCCGCGTGGACGATGGCGTTCGTTGGGCCGGCGCCGCGACGCAGGCGCGGCTCGTCGCTGCCGGCGAGATCAGCCCGGAGGAGCTTCGGGCGGTCGCCGTCGACGCCATCGAGCACGTCGACCCGTCGGTCGGCGCGGTCGTGGCGCCGTTGTTCGACCGGCCGGGCGACGGGGTCCCGATGCTGCTCAAGGACGCAGGCCAGGAGCTCGCCGGCACCCCGCACTGGGTCGGCGTGGCCGCGCTGCGCGACGCCGGCGCCCGTTCCATGACGACGACGGGGCTCGTGTCCCGGTTCGAGCGCGCCGGCTTCTCGATCCTGGGCAAGGCGGCGTGCCCGGCGCTGTCGGCGGGCGCGACCACGGAGCCCCCCGGCTTCCCGCCCACCCGGAACCCGTGGGACCCGACCCGCTCGGCCGGTGGGTCGAGCGGAGGGCCGGCGGCCGCGGTCGCCGCCGGCATGGTCGCGGTGGCGCATGGCTCGGACGCCACCGGATCGCTGCGCTGCCCGGCCGCGTTGTGCGGTGTGGTCACCTTGGTCCCGACCGCGGGGCTGATCGCCGGCGTGCCGCCCGCCGGGCAGCGAACCGACGTGGTGTGGCGCGACTTCGTCCTGGCCCGCCGCGTCGAGGACCTGGCGTTCGTGTTCACGGCCCTCCTCGGTACCGCGCCGGCGCCGACGACCGGGCGGCTGCGGGTCGGCCTGCTCGACCACGACCCGGAGCTCGGCCTCGACGTCCATCCCGCGTGCCGGGAGGCGGTGGCGGTCACCGGGCGGCTCCTCGAGGCGCTGGGCCACGAGGTCGCGCCGGGGTGGCCGGCGGCGCTCGATCACCTGTGGGCGCGGTCGTTCGCCGCGTTCGGTGTCATCAGCGACGCCACCCGCCCGCCGGTGCTCCGCTGGGTCTCCGAGCGGCTCGGCCGACCCGTCGGGCCCGACGAGCTCGATGACGACGTGTTCGAGGCAGCGGCCCGGGCCGAGGGGCGGGCCGACGAGGACGTCGCCGCGGCCCGCTCAGTGATCGGGTCCGCGGTGGCGCCGATCGAGCGGTGGTGGGACGACCACGACGTGCTGGTGACCCCGACGACGTTCCAACCGGCCTGGCCGCTCCGTGGTGACCCGGGGTTCCGGGAGATGGGCACCCTGCTCGCGCCGTTCAGCCTCACCGGCCAGCCCGCGCTGTCCCTCCCCTTGCACCGCACCGACCCCGCCCCGGGCGTGCCCGCCCTGTCGGTCGGGGCCCAACTCGTCGGTCGGCGGGGCGACGACGAACTGCTCCTGCGCCTCGCCGCCGACCTCCAGGCGGCTGCCGACTGGACCCACCTGCGACCCCCGGTCGCAACGCCACCGCGCGCCTGACCGGCCACGGGATCACGCACCCCGGCCGACCACACGTTCTGGCCCCCACAGGATGCCACCGGTGGCACTCTGCGGGGGCCAGAACGGGTTGGGCGATGGCGGTGTGGGCGGGTGCTCACGACCGGCGGTCGTGGTCTCAGCGGCGGTCGGGGTCGCGGACGTGGGCGAGGCCGGTCTCGTAGGCGAGTACGACGAGCTGGGCCCGGTCCCGGCAGCCGAGCTTGGTCATGGCCCGGCTCACGTGGGTCTTCGCGGTGAGCGGGCTCATGACCAGCTCCGCGCCGATCTCGTCGTTGCCGAGGCCACGGGCCACGGCGTCGACGACCTCGCGCTCCCGCCCGGTGAGCACGTCGAGTCGCTCCGGGTCGATCGGTTCCGGTGCGGCGCGGCGCACCAGCTCGTCGATGACCCGGCCGGTGACGGCCGGGGCGAGGAGGCGGTCGCCGGCGGCCACGGTCCGGATGGCGTCCTGGAGGTCGGCGGCGTCGACGTCCTTGAGCAGGAAGCCGCTGGCCCCGGCGCGCAGCGACTCGAACACGTACTCGTCGATCTCGAACGTGGTGAGCACGACGACCCGCACACCTGACAGGTCGGGGTCGGTGGCGATGCGCCGGGTGGCGTCGATGCCGTCGACGACCGGCATGCGGATGTCCATCAGCACGACATCTGGTCGGGCCGCCCTGGCGAGCTCCACCGCCCGTTGCCCGTCGCCGGCCTCGCCCACGACCACCAGGTCGTCGGCGAGCTCGACCATGCTCCGGAACCCGATGCGCACGACGGGCTGGTCGTCGGCGAGGAGCACCCGGATCGTCATCGGGCCTTCGGACCGCAGGGGAGGACGGCGCGGACCCGGAACCCGCCGCCCTCACCCGGTCCGCGCTCGACCGTGCCGCCGACCGCGGCGGCCCGCTCGGCCATCCCGTTCAGGCCGAACCCGCCCGGTGCGCCCGTCGCGCCGGCTGCCCCGGTCGGTGTGGGGCCGCAGCCGTCGTCGACGACCTCGATGGCGAGCGTGTGTTCGTCGGCGGGCCGGATCGACACGCTCGCGCGGCTGGCCCCGCTGTGGCGCACGACGTTGGTGAGGGCCTCCTGGACGATCCGGTACCCGGCGAGCTCGACCGACCCGGAGCACTCGATGGCGTCGAGGTCGGTGTCAACGGTGACGTCGATCCCCGCGGCCCGCACGACCTCCGCCAGCCCGTCGACGGCGTCGAGGCGCGGCGCCGGCGCCAGCGGCTCGTGCTCACCCGAGCGCAGCAGCGCAACCGAGGCCCGCAGCTCGTCGAGCGCGGCGCGGGTCGACGCCCGGGCCCGGACCAGCGCGTCGCGGGCCACGTCGGGTCGGGTCTCGAACGCGGCGACCGCCACGCCGACCTGGACGTTCACCGCCGACATCGTATGTGCGACGACGTCGTGGAACTCCTGGGCGATGCGCCGCCGCTCGACCTCGACGCGGCGGGCCGCCTCGTGCTCCCGCTCACGCTCGGCATGGGCCTCGAGCTCCCGACGGGTCCGGACGGCCTCGCCCCACACGATCGGCACGAGCGGCCACAGCATCTCGAGCACCGGGGAGCCACCCCGGGCGCCGAGCGGGTCGTCGCTCGTGAACCCGAGCACCCCGGACCAGGCGGCGGCGACCACCGCGACGACGATCGACCGGCGCCGGTCGCCGCTCACCGCAACCGCGTACAGCGCAACGATCGTCGGGAGGTTCAGCAGCTCGCCGTGGTGGCCGAGGAGGTACCAGCCCGACAGCGCCGCACCGCAGCCGGCAGCGGCGGCGAGCGGCCACCGGCGGCGCAGCACCAGCGCGCCGATCGAGGCGGCCCACAGCGCCCAGGTCAGCCCGTCGGCCTGGCGGGTGCCCTCCTCGTTCCACCACGCATCCATGCCGGTGAGCCACGCGACGGCCGCGATCACGACCAGGTCGATCACGAGCGGTCGTTCGGTGACCCGCTTCAGGCGCTGCTCCCAACGTCGGGCGAGGGCGGAGGCACTCGCGGGCTGGTCGACCGGACGAACCCCCGGCTCACTCGCCGATCGCCCGGGCTCGGTCACCGTGCGCACCCCGCTCACGCTACGCCCGCTCACAGGTCGCATGAGCCGAACCGCCGGGCGCCGACCACCAGGAACCCGGCGGCCGTGGCCACGACGACGGCGAGCGACGGCCACGCCGCAAGGCTGCCGACGGTGTCGTGGGTGGCGTCGGAGCTCTGCGCCAGCTTCTGGAGCGCACCGGCGTTCGACGCGCCGGCGACCCATCGCCCGAGGTCGCCGAGCATCGGGGCGACGAACCCGGGGAGCAGGACGACGGCGAGCACCGCGGCGAGCGCGCCGCCGGTGTGGCGCACCAGGGCCCCGAGACCGACGCCGAGCGCCGCGGCAGCAGCGAGCGCCAGGCTCACGCCCACGACGGCCGTGCCCACGTCGCCGGTCGCGTGGCCGGACGAGTCGATCGCCGCAACGCCGATGACGACCGCGACGGCCGTACCGACCAGGCTCGCCGCGAACGTCACCGTCGCGGCGACCGTCGCCTTGGCGGCGAGGACGGACGACCGCCGCGGGCAGGCGGTGAGGGTCGAGCACATCGACCCGCTCCGCAGCTCGCCGGTGACCGTCGACGCGCCCAACCCGGCGGCCACGAGCTGGCCGACGGTGGCGCCGGCCAGCACCGAGGCGCCGACGATCGTGTCGTCGGCCTGGTAGCTGCCCGTCGCGGCAACGACGGCTGCGAGCACGGGGAGGAGCGCGGCGAGGACGGCGACCGCGCCGACGCTCGCCCGCACCGTGCGGAACCTGATCCACTCGGCCGCGACGACGTCGCCGAACCCGGGGTCGGAGGCGTCCGAGGCGGTCATCGCCCGACCTCGACGGCCTCGTCGCCCGCCGGGCCGGCACCGGTTGCGCCGACGAGCTCGGTGTACACGTCCTCGAGCGACGAGCGCACCGCCCGCAGCTCTCGGAGCGCGACCCCGTGGTCGGCGGCGACGTCGCCGACGGTGGCGACATCGGCGCCGTGCACGACCCATCCCCCGGCGTCGCCGGGTTCGAGGCGGGCGCCGCGCTCGACCAGGAGGCGGTCGAGGTCTGTGCCGTCGGCCGCCCTGACGTACGTCGCTCCGGGTGCGAGGTGCCCGACGAAGGCGTCGATCGTGGTGTCGGCCAGGAGCCGCCCGTCGGCGATCACCACGACGTGATCGGCGACGAGCTCCACCTCGCTCATCACGTGGCTCGACACGAGGACGGTGCGGCCCTCGGCCGCCAGCGTGCGGAGCAGGGAGCGGATCCAGCGGATGCCGTCGGTGTCGAGCCCGTTCACCGGCTCGTCGAGGACGAGCACGCCGGGGTCGCCGAGCAACGCCGCGGCGAGGCCGAGGCGCTGTCGCATGCCGAGGGAGAAGCCGCCGACCCGGCGCCCGGCCGCATCGGACAGACCGACGACCCCGAGGAGCTCGTCGACCCGGCGCTCGGGGAGCCGATTGGAGCGGGCGAGCGCCCGGAGGTGGTCCCGCGCCCGCCGTGCCGGATGGGCGGCGTCGGCGTCGAGGACAGCGCCGACCTCGCACAGCGGGGCGGCCAGGTCCCGGTACGGCCGTCCACCGATGGTTGCCGTGCCCGCCGTCGGCCGGCTCAGCCCGACGATCATGCGCATCGTCGTCGACTTGCCGGCACCGTTCGGCCCGAGGAAGCCGGTCACGTGGCCCGGTCGGACCGTGAAGGTCACCTCGTCGACGGCCGGGTGCTTGCCGAACCGCTTCGTGAGTCCGCGACATTCGATCACGGAGTCGATGATCCGGCCCGGCGAACGCCGACACATCCGGCCGTCGGAGTCGGCGCGTACTCCCGCCGCGGTAGCCCGGGCGGCGCGCTCAGCGCACCGGTTCGCTCATCTCGGCCCAGGTCCTCGGGATGGCGTCGCCGGCGACGGTCGTCGTCGAGAACCGGCTCTCGCCCATGCGGGGACGCAGCCTCTTCATGATCGTCGCGTGGGGCTCCGAGCGGGCGAAGGCAGCCATGCTGTCCTCGTCCCGCCACACCGAGTAGGTCCAGAACGTCTTGGCGACCAGGTCGGCCTTCAGGCCGTAGCCGATCATCCCCGGCGCCCGGGCGAGCTGGCGCCGGATGCGCAGCGTGTCGCGCAGGAACCCGGGGATGGCGAGGTGGGATCGCAGCGGCAGCCTCGACGCCATGGCGAGGTACTGCTCATCGGCACTCGCAGGCTCTCCGTCGATCCACGGCAGTGCGGGCACGGGACCCTTCCCTTCGGGACGTGCGCCGTCCCTCGTCGTCTTGTCGATGACAACTTACATGCGTAACCTTACATCGACAAGACGGATCTGGGGGAGGTGGCCGAGCGGGTCACCCCGGCCAGACGTAGCGGCGGTCGGGGGTCCGCTCCTCGTTGCCGGAGCCGTCGGTTCGCTCGGCGACGACGAAGCCGTGACGCTCGTAGAAGCGGTGCGCGTCGACGTTCGCCTCGAACGCCCACAGCTGCAGGCCGCCGGGCCGTCGCCGCTTCGCCAGGTCCACGAGCGCGGTGCCGACGCCGCGGCCCGTCCACGCCGGGTCGACGTAGAGGTGGTCGAGCCAGTCTGCGTCGAGCACGAGGAGGGCGATCACCGCGCCGTCGGGCGTCTCGGCGACGTGGGTCTCGTGGTCGACGAGGACGACCTCCCGGAAGTGGCGACGTACGTCGGGGTCGTCGTGGACCAGCGGCGGGATCGCCGGCACCGAGGCGTGGCGGGACCGGAGGTACACGTCGGCGACGGGCCCGGCGTCGTCGGCCGAGGCCCGTCGCGTTCGTATGGCTGGATCGTTGCGGTCAGTCGGTGTCACCGCCGGATGCTCGCGCCGCCCGGCCGGCGCGACACGGCGAGTTCCGGTCGAGGCCCGCTCGGCTGTTGGGGCGGCTCAGCCGTGAGGGAAGGCTCAGCTGTGCGGGAACTCGTCGCCGGTGAACGGCTTCTGCTCGACCAGCACGAGCCAGTTGCCGGAGTTGTCGCGAAGGATGGCCTCGACCCCGTAGGGGCGGTCCGCCGGCTCCTGGAGGAACTCGACCCCCTTCGCGGCGAGCTCCTCGTAGGTCTTGCGGCAGTCGTCGGTCGACACGCCGACCGCGGCCAGGCTGCCCTTGTCCAGCATCCGGCGGAAGGCGGCGGCGTCCTCCTCGTCGAGCGGCGGGCCCGGCTTCATCAAGGTGAGCTGGACCTCGGGCTGGTCGGGATGGCACACGGTGAGCCACCGGTAGCCGTCGCCCATGGTGATGTCGGTGCCCTCGACGAAGCCGAGCTTGTCGATGTAGAAGGCCTTGGCCTCGTCCTGATCGGTGACCCAGACGGTGACGAGCGAGACGTTCGTGATCATGCCCGGCAGCGTAGGAATCACCCGGCGGCGGCGCTTCTCCCAGATTGCTCGCCTGCCGGCTTGCTCGGCGGTTCGGCGCGATCGGGCTCCGGGCCACCCTCCGGCGGCTCGACCGCGGGCCCGGGCCAGCGGTCGACGCCGCGCATGAACAGGAAGCACCCGGGGATGTACGGGCCGCCGGTGGCCGCCCACCGGTCTCGGTACTCGGTCGGGGTCTCGCCGACCAGCTCCCGGAACCGGCTCGAGAACGACCCGAGGCTCGAGAAGCCGACCATCATGCACACCTCGGACACCGTGAGGTTGGCCGAGCGCAGCAGGTCCTGGGCGCGTTCGATGCGCCGGCGGGTCACGTAGCGCATCGGCGTCTCGCCGTAGGTCGCGGCGAAGCAACGGGCGAAGTGGTACTTCGACACGTGGGCCGCCGCCGCGAGGGCGTCGAGGTCGAGCGGTTCGGCGTAGTGGCGATCGGCATGGTCCCGCGCCCGTCGGAGGTGGGGCAGCAGCGGGGGAGGGACCACGCCGTGAGCATGCCAGGCCGTCGCCGCCCGCACGAGCCGCCCGTTCCGGCTGGCGGTCGGGGTGGCAGGAAATGCGAGGTGGCAGGAATCGCCAGAGTCTTGTCCTTCCCGCCAGCGGCGACCGCGCTCATGATCGGTGCGTGCACCGCATCGCCTTCGTCCTCTTCGACGGGTTCAACCTCCTCGACCTCGCCGGCCCGCTCGAGGTGCTCCACACGGCGACCCGGCTCGGCGCCGACCCCGCCGGCGTCCACGGCGGCCCCGGCGCCGGCTACGAACCGGTGATCACGACGCTCGACGGACGCCCGGCCCGCAGCGCCAGTGGTGCCGAGGTCGGCGTCGACGTCGCGCTGGCGGCGTGCGGCCCGGTCGACACGCTGGTCGTGGTCGGCGGAACCGGGGCGGGCCGTGCCGCGCGCGACGAGGCGACGATCTCGGCGCTGGGAGGCGCGGCGGCAGGTGCCGGCAGGGTGGCGTCGGTGTGCACCGGCGCCCGGGTGCTCGCCGCCGCCGGGCTCCTCGACGGCTACCGGGCGACGACCCACTGGGCATCCTGCGCCCGCCTCGCCGCCGACCACCCGCAGGTCGACGTCGAGCCCGACCGCATCCACGTCCACGACCGCGACCGCTGGACCTCCGCCGGGGTGACCGCCGGGATCGACCTGTTCCTCGCACTGGTCGAGCACGACGGCGGCGCCGCGCTCGCGCACCGGGTCGCCGGCTGGCTGGTCGTGTTCGTCCGCCGGCCCGGCGGACAGGACCAGTTCAGCGCCCAGCTCCGCACCGACCCGGCGACGTCGCCCGCGATCGCCGAGCTCCAGCGATGGCTGGTCGACCACCTCGGCGACGACCTCAGCGTCGCCGCGCTCGCCCGCCGGGCCGGCATGAGCACTCGCAGCTTCGCCCGGACGTTCCGAGCCGAGACCGGCACCACCCCGGCGGCCCACGTCGAGGCCCTGCGGGTCGAGGCCGCCCGGCGACTGCTCGAGACCACCGACCTGACCGTCGCGGTGATCGCGACGAGCGTCGGCCTGAACCGGCCCGAGACCCTCTACCGGGCGTTCCGTCGCCACGTCGGCACCACACCCGACAGCTACCGCCGCCACTTCGGCCGCCGACCCGGCGACGGGAACACCCGCCCGCTGACCGCCTGAGCCGCTCGGCCCGCCGCGCCCGGCGGCCCGATGACCGCGTGCCGCCCCGGCCGGGCGGTGACCGCTGCGCGCATCCGGACCCGGCCACCCCGACCCAACCCGATGATCCGACCAACGAGGAGCCAACCCGTGCAGATCGCCATCGTCCTCTATCCCGACCTGACCGTGCTCGACGCCATCGGGCCGTATCAGGTACTCGCCCAGGTCCCCGGCGCTGATGTGCGCCTCTGTGCGCCCGACCCGGGCACCGTCGTCGACGACCTCGGTCTGCTCCGCCTCGACGTCGTGCACGCGCTCTGCGATGTCGAGCGGCCCGACGTCGTGGTCGTGCCCGGCGGGTTCGGCAGCCGCCGGGAGGCGGTCGAGGGAGGTCCGATCGTCGAGTGGCTCCGGGCGGTTCACCCCCGCACGACGTTCACGACGTCGGTGTGCACGGGGTCGATGATCCTCGGGGCCGCAGGCATCCTCGACGGGCTGACCGCCACCACCCACTGGCGCTACGTGGAGGAGCTCCGTCGCTTCGGCGCCACGCCGACCGACGAGCGGGTCGTGTTCGACGGGCGGGTGGTGACCGCCGCCGGTGTGTCGTCGGGGATCGACATGGCCCTCGCGCTGGTCGGGCGCCTGGCCGGCGACGACCTCGCCGAGGCGATCCAGCTCGGCATCGAGTGCGACCCGCAACCGCCCTACGACAGCGGCGCCCCGCAGAAGGCCGGGGACGAGATCCGGGAGCTGGTCCACGCGGCCATGGGTACGTACGAGAACGAGGTTGCGGCCCGCGCCATCGGCTGACGGGTGCCGTTGGCGCCGGCGCGGTCACCCCGTCCCGCGTCGCGGAATTCTGGCCTACGGAAACCGGCGAACCACGTGGGCACGGCCGACGTCTCATCCCGTGGCAGGCCGCCCGCAGGCCATCGCCGCGCGGCGAACACCTCGCGTGGCGGCATGCTCCACGGAGGACCTGTGTGGGGGCGGCTGCGCAGGTCACGAGCTGACTTCGGTCGCTCGGCGGACGACACCACGAGGAGAAGCTCTCCGATGTCCCAGACGACACCCGCCTGGTATCCCGACCCGTCCGGCCGCTTCGCGCAGCGGTACCACGACGGCAACCGATGGACCGAGCACGTGCTCGACGCCGGTGGGAACCGCAACACGGACGCCCCGGTCGCGTCGCCGGCCGTCGAAGAGCGGCGCCCGGCACCGGACCTCCAGCACAGCGCGGCTGGAGCGGTCCGCCGGCCCGATCACCTGGCGGAGGGCGGCGGTGCCGCGGCCCCGGTCAACGGCGTCGCCCGCGCCGCTCCGTCCGACCCTCCGGCCGCCGGACGTTCGGGGCACGAGCAGGTGTCGCCCCAGCCGATGCCGTCCCGCTTCGCGCCACAGGCGCCCGGCGGCGATGGGGTCGAGCGGGCCTTCGGCACGCCCCCGATCGGAGCGGACGGCGGGGCGCCGAGCACGCCCAGCGCTCCGAGCGCTCCGAGCTTCGGGTCGTCGAACGCTCCGAGTGCGCCCACCGCTCCGGCCTTCGGCGCCACCGGTTCACCGATCGGTGCCGGCCCGGAGGCGGCGCACTCGCCGCGAACGTGGGAGCCCCGGGAAGGTGCGGGTGACGATCGCGGCGCGCCGGGGGTGGCTGCCTCGTCGGGGTTCGCCGTTCCCAAGCCCGGCGACATCACGCTGACGCTCGGCCTGCTCGCCGCGGTTGCCGGCGCGGGGTTCGTGGTGCTGTCGCTGGTCCTGCTGCCGTTCCAGAGCTTCTCGCTCGGGGAGTTCGGGAGCGGGTCGCTGTCGCTCAACGAGGCCGGCTCCGGCGACGCGTCGTTCGTCGTCGAGATGTACGCCAGCCTCGGCCGGATGATGGCGGCCTGGGTCCTCGTCGGCGCCGTGTTGGCCACCGTGCGGGTGCCCCAGCTCGCGGTGCTCCAGCGGATCCCGAACCTCGGGGTCATCGTGGCCGGCGTGTGCGGGATGATGGCCTTCTGGCACCTGCTGGCGATGTTCCTCGGTGACGGGACGTCGCCCCACATCGGCGGGTTCATCGGCCTGCTCGGCTGGATCGGCCTCGCCGCCGCCCAGTTCTTCGACCAGCCCCTCACCTCGAAGTCCTGACCCCGGCCGAACACCCTCTCGAACCCACCCGAACCCCGAACTGGTGTGCGGAGCCGACGCTCCACGGAGCAGATCTGCGCACCAGTTCGGAGCGGTGGCCGGTGCCCGGCGGTCGACGATGGGCTCAGGACGCCGTGCGGAGTGCGGCGGCGAGCTCGTCCTTCGACATCGACGAGCGGCCGGCGATGTCGCGCTCCTGTGCCTGAGCGTAGAGCTCGTCCTTCGACATCGAGTCGAGGTCATCGCCGGTGTCGTCGCCCGTCGGGCCCGACCGGCCGGACGAGGAGCCGCTGCGCTGGCGCGCCTCCTCGACGCTGGCCTCGAGCGCAGACATCAGGTCGCTGACCGACGCGACCGGCTCCTCGGGGCGGTCGGTGACGATGTCCTCGCCCTCGGCCTTGCGTTCGATGAGGTCGAGCACCCGTTCCCGGTAGGTGTCCTGGTAGCGGGTCGGGTCCCAGTCGGAGGTGAGCGAGTCGATCAGTCGGACCGCCGCGTCCCGCTCGCGGTCGGTCACGTCGATCCCGGCCTGCAGCGGTTCCATCTCGTCGATGTCGGCAGGGTCGCGGACCTCGTCGGCGAAGTACATCGTCTCCAGCACCAGGTGCCCGTCGCTCGGTCGGATCGCACCGAGGTACTGCTTGGTGCGCATCACGAACCGGGCGATGGCGACCCGGCCGGCGTCCTCCATGGCCTGCTGCAGCAGCGTGTACGGCTTGGCCGCGGTCTCGTCGGCCGGGGCGAGGTGGTACGAGCGGTCGAACCAGATCGGGTCGACCGCGTCGAGGTCGATGAAGTCCTCGATCTCGATGCTGCGTGACCTGCCCGGCTCCACCGACGCCAGCTCCTCCGGGGTCACGAGGACGTACCGCCCGTCGTCGAGCTCGTAGCCCTTCACGATGTCGTCGTAGTCGACCTCCTCGCCCGACTTCTCGGTGACCCGCTGATAGCGGACGTGCTCACCGGACTCGGGGTCGAACTGGCGGAAGTGGACCTGGTGGCTCTCGGTGGCCGAGAACAGCTTCACCGGCACGTTCACCAGCCCGAAGCTGATCGACCCGGTCCACACGGCACGCGGCATGCCGGTTCACTACCCGCTCGTGTGCGACCCCACGCCCGGAACCCCACCCGTAGCCGGCCCACCGTCGACGACTAGAATTCTGGTCATGACCACGCTGTCGCTGTCCGAGATCAAGGCTCGCCTGTCCGAGGTCGTCGACCGCGTGGAACGTGAGCACGATCGCGTCGTGCTCACCCGCAACGGGGTGCCGGCAGCGGTGATCATCAGCCCCGACGACCTGCGGGCGCTCGAGGACACGTTGGAGCTGCTCTCCGATCGCCAGGCACTCGACGACATCGCCCGGGCCCGTCGCGAGGTCGAGGCGGGCGAGGTGGTCACCGGCGAGGAGCTGCGAGCGACGTACCTGCGCTCGTGACCGATCGCCGCCGGCTGATCGTCGCGGCGAGCGCCGAGCGGTCACTCCGTCGTCTGCCGGAGGCCGTTGCCGCTGCGGTCGTCGAGTTCATGACCGGTGCGCTGCTCGAGGGCCCTCGACGTGTCGGTCATCCGCTGCAGCGTGAGCTCTCCGGCCTGTGGTCGGCCCGACGCGGTCCGTATCGCATCGTGTACGAGATCAACGACGACGACACCACGGTCATCGTGCTCCGCATCGACCACCGCGCAGACGTGTACCGCACGCGCTGAGCGCCGGCCGACGTGTCGCCGACGCGTCCGACCACGCGAACGTCCGAGGAGGAGGTCGCGACGTGGCACGAAGCGGACGCCGTCCGAATTGGTCGCAGCTCCCTGACCCCTACGCGGGTCGTGCTCGTCGACTGGCCGCACGCACGGAGGGGCTCACCGGTGATCGATGCCGTGATGTTCCTGGCTGGAGCCGCTGCGGGCGGCATCGACGCCGAGTCGGCACTCGCTGCGAGCCCGCTCAGCCGCCGGGTTGCGCCGCCGGACATCGATGCCGTGTTGGCTGCGCACGCCGGGTTCTGCGCCGCAGGAGCACTCGAGGACGTGGAACCGGGCCTCGAGGCGATTCCCGCAGCCAAACAGGAGCTCGCGGTCGCTGCGCTGTCGTGGCTCCGCCGGCGTCTTGCCTGAGGTCGGGCGCTCCCCGCCGTTCCGGGAGGGTGGACCACGAACGGCGTGCGTCGTTCGGAGCGGAGGTCGTTGCCAGAGCGGACGGTCAGCTCGACGCTGTCGATGGTCACGTACCCCGCGGCGGTGCCTCTCGTACGTCGGTGTCGCGTCGCCAGAACCGACGAGCCTCAGCCATGAGGGCGTCGGGGATCGGGCCCGACTCGGCATCCATCGCGGCGAGGAGCTCACCGAGCCGTTCGTGCTGGTGCTCGACGTTCACGCTTCTGGCGTCTCCAGTGAAGCGTGCAGGAGATCCCTGACGATGGCGCCCCGATCGGCACCTGTTGCTGCGGCCCGCGCATCGAGGGCGCCGAGCACGTCGCCCGGCAGCGTCACCGTGATCGTCTCCGCGTGCCGGCTCTCTGACCGGTATCGCTCCACGACCACGGCGATCGAGTCGACCTCGTCCGGGTCGAACCAGAGCCGTCCGTCGGGTGAGCGAACGGGATGTAGGTGCCCGTCGCCGATGAGCTCGGCGATGGTTGCGCCGGGCACTCGGAGGCGGCAGTGCACGGCGGCCGGGGTGATGCGTCCGCGGTCGTCCGTGTCCCCGATCGACCGGAGCGGGCCGGGCTGTGCGTTGAGCATCTTCGAGAAGGTCATGTGCCTTCGCGCCCTCGCCGTCCCAGTCGTCGGTGTCTCCTTCTCGTGTTGGGAGCGATCGTACGGATGCCCTGTGACAGCGCCGCGGGCGCCGTCAGCCGATGGGGATGGCGTAGGCCATGACGGAGGCGGGGTCGGTGGGGTAGTACTCGTCGCCGTAGATCTCGAGGTCGGCGCCGTAGGTGTGGCGCAGGCCGGACCGGGTGAGCCACGTCGAGTACACGTAGTTGACGGTCAGGTCGATGTCCTTGGCCGGCCCGGTGTGGGTGAAGCGGGCGTAGGTCGTCGCCGGGACGTCGAGGCGGACCATGCCCTCGGGCAGCGCGTCGACCGCCGACGCCTCGATGGCCGCGTCGTAGACGAGCCGGTCGCTGTCGGGCGACTCCTGGCGCACGACCCCGTACGCCGGCCCGGCGACGGTGTGGTCGATCTCGTCCATGCGCTCCAGGAACGCCTCCCACAGCGGTGGGAGCTGCTCGCCGATGTTGTTCTTCTCCGAGTCGACGCTGAAGAACCGCGTCCGCATCCCGACCAGCGTCATCGCCGGCTGCTCGACGATCTCGGGCTCGAGCGTGAGGTTGGCGTTGATGTGGCGCAGGTAGTCGGGGCTGAACTCGACCTTGCGGAGGAACAGGTTCTTCCGGCCGAGCTTGCGGAACTGGTACGGGGTCATCTCGAACGCCTTCCGGAACGCCCGGGTGTAGCTCTCCTGGGTCTCGAAGCCGGCGAGGATCGCGATGTCGATGATCCGCATGTCGGTGCAGACCAGGCGTTCGAGCGAGCGGGCCAGGCGGCGGGACCGGATGTAGGTCTTGAGCGTGTCGCCGGTGAGCGCCTTGAAGATGCGCTGGAAGTGCCAGCGGCTCAACCCGGCCTCGCGGGCGGCGTCGGCCAGCGCCAGGTCGGGGTCGTCGAGGCGGGCTTCGATGTGGTCGACGCCGACCTGGAGCTGGTCGAGGTAGTTCATGGTCGAGTCAGTGCCCCCGGCTCACTCACCGGTGTCCCAGAAGCCGGTCATGGCGGTGAGCTTGCCATCGTCACCGTAGGTCCCGTAGCTGACGCCCTCGCCGATGACGGTGCCGTCGCCCGCCACCATGTTCCAGCGGGCGATGCTGCAGTCGTGGTGGGCGACGAACCACTGGGTGTCGAAGTGGCCGCCGGGGACCTGCTGGTGGAAGTCGAGCATGTAGGCGCTCAGCTCGTCCCAGCCCCGGGCCTGGTGGAGCGGGTCGGTGTAGACGCATTCGGGCGCCAGGGACTCGACCAAGATCGCCTTCTTCTCCTCGGCGGTCTCGGCCTTCCAGGACGAGGCGTAGGTCTCCCAGATCGCACGTCGCTGCTCGCTCATCGTCTCGCTTCTCCTCGTGGGGTCGGTCACGTGGGAGACAGCGTGCGACGAGGTGGGTCCGCGTCTCTTGACATTCTGTGCGGAACCTCGGGCGGAGGCCCGAAACGGTGTGGGGCGGTGGGCGAAGCCGACGGTCGTGGTCGGGGTCGCCTGCCCGGCCGAGCGTGGCGCCGGCGAGCACGCGACCACGAACCTCCCCACCGGAGAGGGTCACAGCGACCGCAGCCGCGCGCTCACGCGACCTCCCGTGACGGGTCGAGCCCACGACGGCGGTGTCACGGGCGCGACGGCGGTCCCGTCGGGCGGTTCCGAGATCTGAGTCGCGGACCGGGCCCGGTGATACGGCGTTCGTCCGAGAGCCCTCCCGGCGGCGGTCAGGCCACGTCGGCGAAGCGGGGTGCGCCGTCCTCGAGCGGCACCCGGGCGGCGTTCGCGGCGAACGCGATGGCGTGGTACCAGCCACACAGCAGGAGCAGGTCCAGCAGCTGCGGTTCGGTGAAGGTGGCGGCCAGCCGGTTCCAGAGGGCGTCGTCGAGCGTCGCGGTGTCGCACAGGGCGTCGACGGCCTCGATGAGCAGGCGGTCGCGGTCGTCGGTCCAGCACGTGTCGGCGGCCGAGCCGTGGGTCAGCGATGTCACCTGCTCGGCGCTGAGCACGACCCGCTCGGCGAAGAAGGCGACGTGTACGCCCCACTCGTACTCGCAGCCGAGGCGGGCGCAGGTGCGGTCGATGACGATCTCCCGGTCGCGCATCGGCAGCGAGAGTCGGCGGGACAGCTCGTAGCCGCCCCACCCGCGCATCGCGTCGGTCATGGCCGGGTTGTGGGCGAAGGTGCGGAACAGCGCGATCGGCGGGACGCCGGCCGGCATCATCGCCGCCAGCCGCTCGGCGGTCTCCGGGTCGTGGGGCGGCTCGAGCGGGGCGATGCGGGCGGCGGGGTTCTCGGTCGAGGCGGACATGGCTCCTCCGGGTATGTTTCGGAAATCGAAACGTGCCGGGACGGTAGTGTTTCGGGAATCGAAACGCAACGGCGCTGCTCCCCGACGGCATCGCCGCGGCGCGGCCCGAGGGCGCACACGAGGAGGGGTCGATGGCCACGGGTTCGACGAGCGACTCGACGCCGACACCGGGGCGGCCGGTCCGGGGCTCGACCACCGGCCGGCCGGTCATGGCGGCCATGGACCTGCTCGGTCGGCGGTGGGCGCTGCGGGTTCTGTGGGAGCTGCGCGACGGGCCGGTCGGCGCCCGCGACCTCCTCGACCGCTGCGACGGGCTGTCGTCGAGCACCCTGTACCAGCGGCTGCGTGAGCTGCGCGAGGCCCGGCTGGTGGCCCAGGACCTCGACGACGACTACCGGCTCACCACGCTCGGCGCGTCGCTCGGCGAGGCCCTCGAGCCCCTGACCGCGTGGGCGGAGCGGTGGGCTGCGGACGCCTCCGGCGACGGCGATGCCGCTCCCTGACCTCGGGGGTTGTTGTCAGATCGGCGGGCCGGTGCGACGCTGCGTGGACCGCCCCGGCCGATCGGGGTTGCGCACGCCGGCCCTCCGGCAGGACCGGCCGGTGCGAGCCGTCGGTGCGGGGACACGGAGGGGGAGGAAACGAGCCATGGCCATGCCCAGCGCGTCCTACGCCATCACGATGCGGGTCTACGTCGACGCCACCGATCAGCGGGCGCTCGGTCGGGTCACGACCGCGATCGGCGAGGCCGACGGTCTCGTGACCGCCGTCGACTTCGTCGACCCCTCCGGCAAGCCGGTCATCGTCGACGTGACCGTCAACGCGGCCGACGGGCCTCACGGCGAGCGGATCACCGCCGCGGTCGACGCCATCGATGGCGTCGAGGTCCACAAGGTGTCGGACCGGACCTTCCTCCTCCACCTCGGCGGCAAGATCGAGGTCACCCCGACGGTCCCGGTGCGCAACCGCGACGACCTGTCGATGGCGTACACACCCGGGGTCGCCCGGGTGTGCCGCGCCCTGGCCGAGAACACCGACGACGCCCGCCACCTGACGATCAAGGGCAACACCGTCGCCATCGTCACCGACGGCACCGCGGTGCTCGGTCTCGGCGACATCGGGCCCGAGGCGGCGCTGCCGGTCATGGAGGGCAAGGCCGTCCTGTTCAAGGAGTTCGCCGGCGTCGACGCCTGGCCGGTCTGCCTGGACACGAAGGACCCCGACGAGATCGTCCGCATCGTCGAGGCGATCGCCCCCGTCTACGGCGGCGTGAACCTCGAGGACATCGCCGCGCCCAAGTGCTTCGAGATCGAGGAGCGGATGCGCGCCTCGCTCGACATCCCCGTCTTCCACGACGACCAGCACGGCACCGCCATCGTCGTCCTCGCCGCGCTCACCAACGCACTGCGCCTCGTCGGCAAGGACATGGCCGACATCCGGGTCGCCATCGCCGGCTCCGGTGCCGCCGGTGTCGCCGTGACCAAGCTCCTCCTCGCCGAGGAGGTCGGTGATGTCGTCGCCTGTGACCGCCACGGCATCCTCTCCACCAACCGTGGCGGCTTGAACGACTCGAAGCGATGGCTGGCCGAGCACACCAACACCGAGGCGAGGACCGGTTCGATCGTCGACGCCCTCGCCGGCGCCGACGTGTTCATCGGGGTGAGCGGCCCCGACCTGTTCGACCCGTCGGAGCTGGCGGCGATGAACGCCGACCCGATCGTCTTCGCCCTCGCCAACCCCGACCCCGAGGTCGACCCTCACGCCGCCGCGGCCCACGCCGCAGTGGTCGCCACGGGCCGTTCGGACTACCCGAACCAGATCAACAACGTGTTGGCGTTCCCCGGCGTGTTCCGCGGTGCGCTCGACGCCAACGCCCGCTCCATCACCGAGGAGATGAAGCTGGCTGCCGCCCGGGCCATCGCCTCGGTCGTCGCCGAGGACGAGCTCCATCCGAGCTACATCGTGCCCAGCGTGTTCAACCGCGACGTCGCCCCGGCCGTCGCCGAGGCGGTGCGAGAGGTGGCGGAGACAGCTCCGATCTGAGCCCCCGACGGGCGTGAAGGGGCCGCGGCCTCAGTGCCGGGCGTCGACCCGCGTCGTCTTCGGGGTGAGGTCCCGCCACGACCCGGCGAGCTCGAGATCGCCTTCGGGCTCGACCTCCACCCGGCGCCCCCACAGGTAGCGCAACAGCTCCAGCGGGGCCCCCTCGACCGACGCCACCTCGTCGCCCGACCCGACCTCGAACTCCGTCGACGTGTCCTCGCCCCGTGTCGCCGCCCGGAGCACGAGCCGCCCCTCCGGCATCGGCGCAGCACGAGGTGCGAGCTTCGGCAGCCACGTCGAGGTCGTCCAGTCGAGGGCATCGAGCGCGTGGTCGCTGTCCATCGCGGTGTCCATCGCGGTGTCCGTCTTCGGGGCCGGGCCGAGCGCCTCGAGGCAGTCGAGGCGGTGGACGGCGACCTCGGCCGTCGCCAGCCGGGCGAGCCCGCCCCAGGTCTGGTCGCCGCACACGACCACGGCAGGATCGTCCGGCGAGTGGCTGCGCAGCAGGAGGCTCAGGGTGCGCATCACGCCCGGGAAGACCTCCGCACCCCGGCCGTCGCCCATCGATCGCTGGAGGCCGCCCATGTCGAGCGTCGACCAGCCGGCGTGGGTGGTGGGGACGATCCACACCAGCATCGCCGCGTAGCCGATGTGCGCGACCACGTTGCCGATGTCCCAGCCCGGGCACGCGGGGACCGGTCGGCGGAGGTCCTCGTCCGAGAGCCCTTCGAAGAACTCGATCAGCCCGTCCAGCCGGTCCACGCGCTGCTCGTGGGTCAGCACCGCTCGTCTCCCCCTCCGAACAGCGGTGATCGGTCGTCACCAACCGTACTCGACGGCTCATCGGGGCATCGGGTGACGTGCTCGGTCGGCGGGCCGGCAAGACTGCGCGGCGATGGCCGAGCCGCTCAAGAACAACTACGGGCCCGAAATCGTCGACCGGGTCGCCGCCATGGTCGCCGGCGCCCACCCGGCGTTCGACGACGCTGCCTTCCGGGCTATCTGCCTCGACGGCTACGACGAGCTCGAGCTCACGCATCGGGCCCGGCGCATGTCCGACGCGCTCGCCGGGACGTTGCCCGCCGATCGGGAGGAGGCGCTGTCGATCATCGTCGCCGGCCTGCCCGCCGAGAACCCCACCGCTGAGAACTCCGCAGACGAGCTCACCGGGATGGAGCCGTTCGTCTTCCTGCCGTTCGTGTTCTTCGTCGCCGACCACGGCCTCGACCACTTCGAGGCGTCGATGACGGCCCAGTACGAGCTCACCAAGCGCTTCACCGCCGAGTTCAGCATCCGGTCGTTCCTCGAGCACCACCCCGACGCCACCCTCGAACGGCTCCGCACGTGGGCCACCGACCCGAACCCCCACGTCCGCCGACTGGTCTCGGAGGGCACCCGGCCACGCCTGCCGTGGGCGCCCCGGCTGCGGGCGTTCCAGGCCGACCCGACACCGGTGCTCGAGCTGCTCGAGCTGCTCAGGGACGACCCGGCGGAGTACGTGCGCCGCTCGGTGGCCAACAACCTCAACGACATCGCCAAGGACCACCCGGCGGTCGTCGCCGAGGTCGCCGGCCGGTGGTGGGCCGATGGCGACGACACCCGGCGGCGCCTCCTCCGCCACGGGCTGCGCACCCTGATCAAGCAGGGCGACCCGGCGACGTTGGCGATCCTCGGCTACGGCGCCGACTCACCGGTGCGGGTGGGGCCCGTGTCGATCACGCCCGCCGAGGTGGCGATCGGCGACAAGGTGCGGATCGAGGCGACCGTCGAGAATCCCTCCGACGCACCGCTCGGCGCGCTGGTCGACCTACGGGTCCACTTCGTGAAGGCCAACGGGTCCACGAGCGGCAAGGTGTTCAAGGGCGGCGAGGTCGTGATCGACCCCGGCGGGTCGGCGACGGTGACGAAGACCGTCTCGGTCGCCCAGCACTCGACCCGCACCCACTACCCGGGCACCCATCCGGTCGAGGTGCTCCTCAACGGCGTCGCCCACCCGGCCGGTTCCTTCGAGCTCACCTCGTAGACGCCGTCGCCGGTGCGTCGCGAGGGTGCGAACGCGGGGCGCAGGTGGGTTGCAGGCGGGGTGAAAGGGGTCCCGGTGATCGTGGCCGGGCCGGGCACACCCGCCCGGCTGACACCGCAGATTCGCACAGGAGCGATCACCGTGAGCCTGATCTCCGACCGCCCGAGCACGACGACCGCGCCGGACCGCCGGCGCGCCGCGATCGGCAAGCTGCTCTACCGCTTCGAGGGCCAGCTCGGCGAGCTGTACCCGATCGGCCTGTTCCCCGACGGCATCCACTTCCACAACGAGTTCGAGGGCCGCGTGGTCGACGGACCGTTCGCCGGCGCCCGCATCTTCGGGCTCGACCAGTTCGTGCAGCGCCCCGACGGCATCGGCATCATCGTCGCCCCCGAGGTCATCGACGACGGCACCCACCGCGTGGCACTCGAGCTGCGCGGCTACGTCGTGCCGCCCGCCGGCCTCCCGGTCCCGCCCCTCGAGGTGATGCTCGAGCCCGACTTCGCCTTCCCGGATCTCGACTTCCGGGTCACCGGGGTGGCGACCGCGGCGACCGCCTCGCCGGAGCTCGCCCACCTCAACAGCTCGATCGTCGTCGTCGAGGGCAAGGTCAACCTCTCCACGGGCGCCCTCGACGTCAGCGCCTACCTGGTCGACGCGATCGGCTGATCCCGGGTCCCGTGGTCACCGCCGGCCCCGGTAGGTGCCGCCGCGAGCGGTTCGCGGCGGCACCCCGGCGCGTCCCGGCAAAGGAAGGGTGCAACCGAGACGCTCGCGCATGGAAGCGATCGTCCGGGCCATGGAGCCACTCGGTCATTCGGGGTTGCATGACCGCCATGACCTCCACGACCCGCATCCTCGTCATCGTCGGCGCCGCCGGGACCGGCCTCGTCGCCGGCGCCCTCTTCGTCTTCTCGGCCTTCGTGATGCCGGCGCTCGACCGCATCGGTGGCCGTCAGGCGATCACCGCCATGCAGTCGATCAACCGCCTGGCCGTGACGGCGCCGTTCATGATCGCCTTCCTCGGCACGGCGCTCGTCAGCGTCGCCCTCGCCGTGCTGTCGGTGACCTCGTTCGACGAGCCCGCGTCCCGCTACCAGCTGCTGGCGGCCGTGCTCTATCTCGCCACCTTCGTGATCACCGCCGCCTACCACGTGCCCCGCAACGACGCGCTCGGCCTCGCCGATCCCGCGGCAGCGGACGCCGGCGCCGTGTGGAGCGCCTACTCGGGCGGGTGGACGGCCATGAACCACGTCCGCACCGCGACGGCACTCGCCGCGTCGACGCTGCTCACGGTCTCGACCCGGATCGGGTGAGCGCCAGCCGGTCGGCGGTCACGCTGCCGTTGCGACGGCTCAAGGTCGTGCGCAGCTCGAGCCGTCCTTCAGCGCGGTCGCGACCTCGTTGGCGGTCAGCAGGTCGAACCGCTCGCAGAGGAGCCGGGCCATCTCCTCCTCGGAGCAGCCGAGCTGCTCGGCCCGGGCGCCGAGGCGGGCCTCCTCGTCGGCCACCCTGCGGAACACCTCGGACGCATCAGCCGCGTCGGCCAGTTCCTCGGGGTCGAAGCCGTCGGTCGACGTGAGGAGGTCGTCGAGCACGATGATCTGCTCGTCGGCGACCTCGGCACACGTCTCGGCATCGGTCCCCGCCGTCTCGTCCTCGCGGCAGCCCGCGAGGAGCACGAGCGCCGAGACGCACACGACGATGGTCCGCACCTGCTCGTCCTTCCGCCGCTCGCCCGCCAACCGATGACGCTATCGACCGCCCGACGTGACACCTTGCCCGCGCGCCGAGTGCTCGGCCGGTGTCGTCGGCACGTCCCCTCTTCGGAGGGAATCCCGTGGTCGGTCGATGCGGCGGGCCGCGGCGCGTGGGCACCCTGGGTCGAGTGATGACCGACCGTCGGATGTGACGCGCGGCGAGCGCGCGGCTCGACCCGGGGCGTCGGCCCGGGAGTCGTCTACCCTTTCGCCCCTGGGAGCGCTTCCATGGCGAGACGTCGAGGCTGCGGGGCCGCTCCCCGGAACACAGGACCGGAGGTGGATCCACGGTCGCCGCGTCGGTCGCGGCGACCCGGCAAGCGCCATCACACCGTCGAGCGCACGGCGGTCGGGAGCACGGCCCAGGGCCCGTCCCGCCGCCGACGAGCGGCCAGGCAGGACGTCCTCGGGCGACCGGACACTGGGGCTTCCGGACGCCGTCGGCGAGTACCCGCCGCTGCCCGCGCCCTCGACGGGACGAGCGACCCACGACCCGGTTCGTGTCGAACACACCTGAGCACCACAGGAGTACCCATGAGGATGCAGAGCGGCCGGCGCAGCTGCCCCGAGGCGCCGTCGACCATCGAGCGGTCGGCGGCAACCGAGCGGCGGTGCGGGCGAAGAGCGGGTTCGGCCACTTCGACGACGACGCCCGCGAGTACGTCGTCACCCGCCCCGACACGCCGTTGCCGTGGATCAACTACCTGGGCAGCGAGGACTACTTCGCGCTGATCTCCAACACCGCCGGCGGCTACTCGTTCTACCGGGATGCCCGCCTGCGGCGCATCACCCGGTACCGGTACAACAACGTGCCGACCGACGAGGGCGGGCGCTACCTCTACCTGCGCGACGACGACACCGGCGACGCCTGGTCGCCGTCGTGGCAGCCGACGCGCACCGAGCTCGACGACTACTCGTGCCGCCACGGCCTCGGCTACACGAGCATCTCGTCGCAGCGGTCGGGCATCGGCGCGGAGACGCTCTACTTCGTGCCCGTCGGCCAGACGCTCGAGGTGTGGCGCACCCGGATCACCAACCGCCGCGACACCCCGGCATCCCTGTCGCTGTTCAGCGCCGTCGAGTTCTGCCTGTGGGACGCCCAGGACGACGCCACGAACTTCCAGCGCAACCTGTCGATCGGTGAGGTCGAGGTCGACGGGAGCACGATCTTCCACAAGACCGAGTACCGCGAGCGGCGCGACCACTTCGCCTACTTCGCGTGCTCGGCCGAGGTCACCGGCTTCGACACGTCCCGCGACGCGTTCTGCGGCGCGTACCGGGGCTGGAACGACCCGGCCGTCGTCGAGCAGGGTAAGTCGGAGAACTCGATCGCCCACGGCTGGGCCCCGATTGGGTCCCATCACGTCGAGATGACCCTCGAACCGGGCGAGACCCGCGAGGTCGTCTTCGTGCTCGGCTACGCGGAGAACCCCCGCGACGCCAAGTTCGACCCACCCGGCTCGCAGACCCTGGCCAAGGGTGGCGTCCGCCCGGTGATCGACGAGCACCTCCGCCCCGAGGGCGTCGAGGCCGCGTTCGCCCGGCTCCGCGAGCACTGGGACGGGCTCCTCGGCGTCATGTCGGTGGCGTCGCCGAGCGTCCACACCGACCGCATGGTCAACATCTGGAACGCCTACCAGTGCATGGTGACGTTCAACCTGTCCCGCTCGGCGTCGTACTTCGAGTCCGGCATCGGTCGGGGCATGGGCTTCCGGGACTCGAACCAGGACCTGCTCGGCTTCGTCCACATGATCCCCGAGCGGGCCCGGGAGCGGGTGCTCGACATCGCCGCCACCCAGCTCGAGTCGGGCGGCGCGTACCACCAGTACCAGCCGCTGACGAAGCGGGGGAACGACGCCGCCGGCTCCGGGTTCAACGACGACCCGCTGTGGCTCGTGCTCGCCGTCTCGGCGTACGTGAAGGAGACGGGCGACGTCGCCATCCTCGACGAGCCCGTCCAGTTCGAGAACCGGCCCGGCTCCGAGAAGCCGCTCTACGAGCACCTCCAGCGGTCGATCTCCTACACGTTGGACCGGCTCGGCTCCCACGGGCTGCCGCTGATCGGACGGGCCGACTGGAACGACTGCCTCAACCTCAACTGCTTCTCGGAGACGCCGGGCGAGTCGTTCCAGACGACCGAGAACCGCGAGGGCGGCGTGGCCGAGTCGGTGTTCATCGCCGGCCAGTTCGTGCTCGCCGCCGGGGAGCTGGCCGCGGTCGCGGACGTGATCGGTCGCCCCGACGACGCCGCGTCGTACCGCGCCGCGGCCGACGCCATGACCTCGGCGGTGGCTGAGCACGGCTGGGACGGCGCCTGGTTCCGCCGGGCCTACGACCACTTCGGCAACCCGGTCGGCTCGTCGACCAACGACGAGGGCCGGATCTTCGTCGAGCCCCAGGGCATGTGCGTGATGGCCGGCATCGGCGTCGACGACGGGCGGGCCCGCCAGGCGCTCGACTCGGTGGCCGAGCACCTCGCCACCCCGCACGGCGTGGTGCTGCTCAACCCGGCCTACACCAGCTACCGGCTCGAGCTCGGCGAGATCACCACGTACCCGCCCGGGTACAAGGAGAACGCCGGGATCTTCTGCCACACCAACCCGTGGATCATGGTCGCCGAGGCCGTCCTCGGCGACGGTGACCGGGCGCTCGACTACTACCTGCGCATCAACCCGTCGGCCCGCGAGGAGCTGGCCGACGTCCACCGGTGCGAGCCGTACGTCTACGCCCAGATGATCGCCGGCAAGGACGCACCGACCCACGGCGAGGCCAAGAACTCGTGGCTGTCGGGCACCGCGGCGTGGAACTTCGTGGCCGTCACCCAGTGGATCCTCGGCATCCGCCCCGACCACGCGGGCCTGCGCGTCGACCCGGTCGTGCCCGCCGACTGGGGCGGCTTCACCGCGTCCCGCCGGTTCCGGGGTGCCACGTACGACATCACGGTCCACAAGCCCGTCGGTGTCGCCGGCCGGGTGACCCGCCTGATGGTCGACGGCGAGGCGGTCCACGGCAACCAGATCCCCGTCGCCCCCGCCGGCGCCACCGTCACGGTCGAGGCGTTCATCGACGGCTGATCACCCGGGCGGCCTCCGTCAGCGCTCCGGGCGGGCGTTGCGGGGGCCGCATCGGCCGGTTCGTCAGGGGGCGCGGTTGGCGTCGTCGATCCCGGCGAGCTCGTCGGCCGAGAAGCCGGCGCGCTCGAGCACCCGCTGGAGGACGGGCGACTTGGCCTCGACGTAGGCGCCGATGTCGTCGAGCTCGGTGCCCAGCCGTTGCTTCAGCGCGCCGTACTCGGCACGCAGCTCGGGGTCGGTGCGCAGCACGTCCCGGACGGCGAGGTGGTTCCGCAGCGACACGCAGCCGTCGACGGTGACGTAGGTGTTGGTGCGCGTCAGCCCGTCCGGTTGGCGGAACGCCCACCGTTGGGCGATGCCGAGCTCACCCATCGGTTCGAAGCCGATGGCAGCCAGCGCGTCGGACGCCGCGGCCACGTGCTCGGCCGTCACCACGATGTCGATGTCGATCACCGGCTTGGCGGCCAGTCCCTCGACCGACGTGCTGCCCACGTGCTCGATGGCGACCACGGGTACCCCGTCGAGCGCTCGTCGGTAGCGCGAGCGGAGCTCCTCGAACTGCGCCGGCCAGGTCGGGTCGTACTCGACGACGGAGATCACGGACCGGGTTGTAGCACCGCGCCCGCGCGCCGACGCTGGCTCTCCTCCTGGACGGCGAGGCGTTGGGCGATCGTCGCGGCCTCCTCGTGCTCGCCGCGGCGGGTGTGGACGTGCCAGACCAGTGCGTAGAGCGGCCGGGGCGCCGGGCCGGCGCCGGTGGTCGCCGCGTTCTCGGCGGCGTCGATGCAGCGGTAGCCGAGGATCAGCGCATCCAGGTCGCGCCCTGCGAGGTACAGCTCGTGGAGCGCCCGGGCATGCTCGTCGACGGGCTGGCCGTCGACGAGGCCCGGTGCCTCCGGTTCGGCGTCGGGCAGCCACGGTGTGTCGGAGCGGACGGCGCCACCGGTGGCGGCGTGGTGGGTCCACCGGGTGCCGTCGAACCAGCGCAGGTCGGCCCGTCCGCACGGGTCGGCGAGCCATGCCGGCGTGGCATGGGGCGGCGGGGCGAAGTCGCGGAGCGGGCGCCGGTCATCGGCGGGTTCGGCCGGTGCCTCGGGGCTCGCCGTGGCAGTTCCCGGAGCAGCGATGTCAGGAACCGCGCCCTCCGAAGCTTCGCCGTTCGCGGCGATTGGGTTGATGGCGCCGGCCTCGGGAGCCTCGGGGGCCACCGTCTCGGGCTGGGACGCCTCGGGCTGGGACGCCTCGGGCTGGGACGCCTCGGGCTGGGATGCCTCGGTCGGTGCCGCCTCCGTGGTCTCGGTCCCGGCTCCATCGGTGGGTTCGGTCACGAGCGCCGTCTCGCCCGGCGTCGTCGCGGTGTCACCGTGGTCGTGGTCCTCGCCGGCTTCGGCGTCCGTGAACTCGAACGGTGCCGGCTCGGTCGGCACCCACGTGCCCCAGCGCGAGACGGGGGCCGGCTCGAACATCCGGGTCCGGTCGACCCCGGTGTCGCCGGTGGCGGACCCGGGCGGCGGGGTGCCCGTCGTGGCGGGGGCATCCTTCGCCGGCTCCTCCTCCGGCTCGCCGGCATGGGCGGGGCCCTCGACCGGCGGGTTCGGCCGGGTGCCGGTGGCCGGCGCCTCGGAACGCTCGTCGGTGTTGGCCGGGCCGCTGATCGTCGGGGTCGCTTCGAGCGTCGCAGGCGCGCCGCCGTTGGCGAGCTCGGTGATCAGCATGGCGGCGTCGGGGGTGGCGACCAGACGGATGCCGAGGTCACGGGCCCGGCGCAGCTTCGGGTGGTCGGCCGCCGGGTCGTCGCACACGACGGCGACCACGGAGCGGGTCAGGTTGACGGCCATCGAGTAGCCGGCGACCCGCAGCCGGTCGGCGACCGCGGCGTCGATCCCCGGTGCGCACCAGACCCGGGGGCCGGTCGACGACGCCTGTCGCCGAGGTGCGGTCGGGTCGACGCCGGTCGGTTCGAGCCCGGCGAAGTGGTCGGCCTCGTCGAGCAGCTCCGCGGCGCGGGTCAGCTCCCGCACCTCGCGGGGCGTGAGGATGTCGTCGTCCTCGGCTGCCTCGCGCATGCTGTCGAGGAACCGGCGGTTGAGGGCCCGCACCTGCTCGGCGCCCAGGCCGGCGGCGCCGGCCAGGCGACCGAGCTGCTTTGCTTCCGGGCCGGTGAGCTTCCCGTCGGCCAGTGCCTCGGTGAGCGCGGCGAGGTAGGCGTCGGCCTCGACCGGGTGGGCGTCGTCGGTGGTGAGCGGCAGGCGTGCGACGAGGTTGGCCATCCAGCCGACCTCGCCCTTGCGCAGGTTCGTGGCCCGGGTTCGGGGGCGGGCGGTCGCCGGGAGGCGGGGGAGCGGCTCGGGGTCGCACGCCCAGGTGACCGGAACGGTGCCCCGGGCGAGCAGCGACGCAGCCAACCGGCCGGTCACCCGGCAGTCGCCGAGTGCGCTGTGGGCGTCGTCGTGGGTGATGCCCACGCTCTCGCAGCACGTGTCGAGCTGGTAGTTCGGTGCGTGGACGACGCTGCGGGCCAGCGACAGCGTGCACAGCGCCGGGATCGGCGGGGTGGCGACGCCGAGGCGATCGAGCTCGGCCCGGACGAACCCCTCCTCGAACCGGGCGTTGTGGGCGACGAGCACCGCGCCGTCGAGGCGGGCGAGGACATCGCCGACGATCTCGGCGAAGCGGGGCGCACCGCTCACCATGTCGTTGGTGATGTGGTGCACGAACGTCGGGCCGACGTCGCGTTCGGGGTCCACGAGCGTGGCCCACTCGTCGAGCACGGTGCCGTCGCGGTCGAACCGGACGACCGCGATCTCGCACACCCGGTCGTCGGACGCGGAGAGCCCGGTCGTCTCGACATCGATCGCCGCGAGGGCCGTACTGCCGAGCTCGTTCCCGTCAGGGGTGAGCTCGGGGTAGACGAACAGACCGTCGTGCGCGGTCTTCCGCCTGAACAATGTGCGCATCGTCCCGCCGCCCTTTCTTTGACCACACGGTACGCCGAGGTCGTCGCAACCCAAACCGATCCGACCGACCGGTTCGGTGGATGACCATGCGTGTCTCTCTCAGTGGTCGAAGCCCTGCTCAACGCGTCGCGTCGTGCCACATTGCGTGAGAACGACGCGCGTCTAGTGGCCGCCGATGCGCCCGGCGCCGTGCCCAGCACCGACGGTTCGATCAACCCGACTCGATTGACGGTCCGAGGGGTCGACCGTAGGGTCACGCCGGCCGCGGCCGGGGGATCGATGGCCGACGGCCGACGTCGAACCGGGGGTTTCGCGATGCGCGTCGGTGCCTGCATCTTCAACCAGAACTACGCGGACTGGGACCGCTACGAGGCCGAGGAGCGGGGTGAATCGGTGCCCGACCGGCCCGCGCGTTCCGATCGGGACATCTTCCGCGAAGAGCTCGAGATCGCCCGTCTCGCCGACACCAGCGGGTTCGATTCGGTGTGGACGATCGAGCACCACTTCACGCCGTACACGATGGTGACCAACCCGCTGCAGTACCTCACGTACCTCGCCGGGATCACCGAGAACGTCGACCTCGGGACCATGGTCGTCGTGTTGCCGTGGCACAACCCGGTGCGGGTCGCCGAGGACGTGAACATGCTCGACGCGTTCCTCGGTGAGGGGCGCGAAGTGATCCTCGGTGTGGGCCGCGGCCTCGGGCGGCGGGAGTTCGGTGGGCTCGGCATCGACCAGAACGAGTCCCGGGCCCGCTTCGACGAGAGCCTCCAGGTGCTCAAGCAGCTCCTCGACACCGGCGAGTGCACGTTCCACGGCGAGCACTACGACATCGAGGGCCTCCGGCTGCGTCCCCAGCTCCAACGCAGCCTCGTCGACAACCTGTGGTGCGCCGGCGGCTCCCCCGAGTCGGTGTCGGTCATCGCCAGGAACGACGTGAACCCGCTGATCATCCCGACGACGTCGTTGGAGCTGTCGCTCGAGGTCGCCAAGGCGTACGTGAGCCAGCGGGCCGAGGCGGGCCACGGCACCGCCGCCCACACGAAGCTGGCGCTGTGGACCTACGTCGCCGAGACCCAGGCGGAGGCCGAGGCCGGCGCCGAGCAGTACATGGTCGAGTACTCCGACTCGGCGCTGCGCCACTACGAGCTGCGCGGCGACCACCTCAAGAACGTGAAGGGCTACGAGACGTACGGGGCGATGCAGGAGATCCTCAGCCAGGACGCCTCGCCGTTCCTGCGGGGCTTCTTCGACACCCACCCGTGGGGCACGCCCGACCGGACGATCGCCCGGGCGACCGAGCTCGCCCAGGAGTTCGGCACCGACGAGCTGATGTTCATCTTCAAGTACGGCAGCATGCCGATCGAGAAGGCCCGGGCGAGCATGGACCTCTTCGCCCGCGAGGTCATGCCCGCCCTGCGCGAGCTGAGCCCCGAGCCCATCGAGGTCGCCCTCGTCTGACCGCGGTCGCCCCACTCGCAGCAACCACCACCACCCGAACTGGCCCCACCTCAGTGCCACCGGTGGCACTGAGGTGGGGCTAGAACCGCCTTGTGAGCCCGCGGGGCGGGGCGGTCCTCGTGATCGGGCTCGGGCGGTGCTTCGATCACGTGCGGTCGATCCACCGCTCGGGTCCAGCCCGGAGATGCGCCGCCGAACGGAGCAGCCGGCTCAGGGCTCACGGTTGGGGCAGGCCCTGCCAGTAGGCGACGTGCTGGTCCCAGCCGGTCCACACGTTGACGATGCCCGACCGGAACGAGGCGATGTCCAGGCACACGGAGCCGGAGATCGTCCCGCCGCTGGCGACGTCGGGCTGGTTCAGCAGGTCGTTCGGGCACACCACGACGTTGGCGAACGAGAACGGCTCGACGATCTGGCCGTCGCCGTTGATCATCCCGACGGCGACGTCGAACGGGGTGCCCGACAGGGTGCCCCGGTAGGTCGCGGTGAGATCGACGACGGTGTAGGCGCCCGACGTCGGCGGCTCGTTGAACGGGTTCTCGGCCAACACCCGTGCCGTGGCGCCGGGGTCGACCGCGGTGACCGTCACGGTCCACTCGCCGATGTCCTGCGCCGTTCCGAGCGGCGCCGTGTACGGCGCGGTCGTCGTGGTCGTGCTCGGCGCCGTCGTGGTCGGCGCTGCGGTGCTCGGTGTCGGTGGTGGGGTGGCCGGGGGAGGCGGCGGAGTCGTCGCCGGCACGGACGTTCGCGTCCGCCGGGTCGGGGGTGCCGTCGGCGGCGCCGTTGCGCCCGTCGTCGTGGTGCTCGGCGCTGTCGTCGAGGTGGTCGACAGGACGGTCGACGGCGAGGTGGTGCTCGTGGTGGAGGGACCCGACGACGTCGTGGGTGCAACGATGGTCGTCGCGTCGTCCTCACTCGCGTCGTCCCCGCTCGCCTCGACGTCGACGAGCGTCGCAGCCGGCTCCGGGTCGGCCAGCCGCTCCTCCCGGCCGACGCGACCGGTGCAGCCCATCGCAAGAAGCAAGGCGGCGAGTGCTGCCGCACCCAAGACCCGTCGTTGTGTTGCGACGCGTCGCTGCGCGCGCTCGCCGTTCCGTCCGCCCGTGTCCGCCATCGGTCCGTGCCCCTCGCTCGTCCGCCCTGTCCGAACCGTGGGTAGGTCGGCGCTGTGACGGGAACGTGCCAGCGGCCCTCCGGGCGAGGGCCAGAGGTGGTGGTCGTAACCTCGCGGCCATGTGCCGGAACATCACGACGTTGCGGGGGCTCGAGCCCGAGGCCACCGACGAGGAGATCACGGCGGCGGCCGTCCAGTACGTCCGCAAGGTGAGCGGGGTCACCAAGCCGACCGCGGCGACCCAGGAGGTGTTCGATGCCGCCGTGGTCGACATCGCCGCCGCCACGACGACGTTGCTGCGCTCGCTCCCGCCCCGCAAGCAGCCGCCGAAGACGGTGCCCCCGCTCCGCCGCCCCGAGGTCCGCGCCCGCCTCGGCCGCACCTGAGGAGGCGAGCCGCTCAACCCGCAGCGACTGTTGGCGAACCTCGCGGGTCGGGCGCCGTCCCTGAGCAAAGCCGCCGATTCGTTGACCGTCGCCTACGCCGGACTGCGCCTTCGCCCGGCCTCGCATCGACGGCGCCCCGAATCCGCCTAGACGTAGCCGCCCGGCCGCCTCGCTGCTCCTGACCAGGCTGCCTGGGCGCGTCGTTGTGGTCGGATCCGCTCAATGGGGGCGGCGGCGGGGTCGATCACTGGCGGGATGGGTCGGGCCGGGCGAGGGTCGTCGTGATCGAGGTCTCCGTCGAGCAGGTCGCGCACGGGGCCGCGGCCGTCGTCGTGCTGGCCAGCGTCGTCGCGGTCTGGCGGTCCGTGCGGCGGCGCTGCCCCGGCAGTACCGGGCACCGCATCGCCGCGGCCGGGCTGACGACGATGGCCGTGGTCCACGCCTGGGAACGGTTCACCGGACTCGTCCCGGTGCCGAGCGCGCTCGCGGCCACCGCCCTCTACGCCACCGGCTACGGCCTGATCCTCGCCGGGCTGATCGTCCTCGCCGTGCGACGCTCGAGCCTCTCCCTCGTCGGGCGGGTGGTGCTGCTCGATGTCGTCGCCGGCGCCGCCGCGTTCGGCCTCGTCGCGTGGCAGGTGATCGTCCAGCCGGGCCTCGAAGCCGAGTCGTTGTCGGTGGCGTACGCCACGACCTACGTGCTCTTCGACGTCGCCATCGCCACGGTCGTCGCCCGCCTCGCGCTGACCGCCCCGGGCAACCACACCACCCGTTGGCTGCTCGTGGCCGTCGGGGTCGTGTGGGGCGCCGACCTCACGCTCATCGTCGTCGGCGAGATGAACGAGCTGTCCCGGACGCTCTACCTGCTCGTCTACATCATGGTCGCCATCGCCTTCACCCGCCCCGACATGCGAGCCCTCGCCGAGCCGCTCGGCCCCGGTGAGCACGAGGCGCTGCCCGGCAAGCTCGCCATCACCCCGGCCGTCGTCGCGCTCGTCGTCGCCATGGTCATGTCCCACGTCGTCGGTGAACCGGTGCCGATCACCGCGGTGGCCCTGTCGGTGCTGACCGGCGGCGCGCTCGTCCTGCGGACCCGTCTGCTGCTCCGCGAGCAGCAGACGGTCAGCCGCCGCCTCCACGATCTCGCCGAGACCGACCCGCTCACCGGTCTCGCCAATCGGCGCTCGCTCGAAGGGCACCTCCAGCGGGTGGTCGCCGACCCCCGACGGCCGGCGGTGCTGCTGTTCATCGACCTCGACCGGTTCAAGTCGATCAACGACACCCACGGGCACGGCGCCGGCGACGCCGTGCTCGTCGAGACCGCCCGACGGCTGCGACGCGCCGTCCGCTCGAGCGACTACGTGGCCCGCTACGCCGGAGACGAGTTCGTGGTCATCTGCGAGCAGCTCGACGGTGAGCCCGAGGACGTCGTGCGCCGCATCGAGCAGCAGCTCGCGGCGCCGATCCGCCACGACGGCGCGACCCTCGCCATCGGGGCGTCGGTCGGTGCCAGCGCGATCGACGGTGACCGGGACGCCCGTGCGCTTCTCGATGCCGCCGACCGGCTGATGTACGAGCGCAAGCGCCACGTCGCGCAGGCATCACACGGAACCGGGGGCTCGGGCCGCGGGTAGAGGGCGCGTCGGGTCGAGCGCTCTGTCGGCCGTCGAGCGCTGGTCCGTTCAACGGGTGTCAGGCGCGGGCACGTCGTCGAAGGCGAACGCCCCGCGCGTGGTCGACCAGCGCCGAACGGGCCGGGCTCGGCTGCACCGCCCACACCAGCGCCAGCAGTGCAGTGGCTCCGGGTCCTCGACCAGCCCGAGTTCGTCCCGGTCGGAGGCTGAGCCGGGCGCGGAGCGCGCCAGCCCGACCGCCTCCCGCCTCAGAACGCCTCCTCGTCAGAACGCGTCGGCGAGGCGGGACGGGTGGAGGCGCTCGCCGAGGCCGTAGAACTCGAGGAAGCTCATCATCAGCGGCCGCCAACGGTCGGGGTCGATGTGGTGGCGGTGGCCGGGCCGTAGGATCTCGCGGTGCACGTGGGTCCGGGCGACGGCGACCTCGACGGCTACGAGATGGTCGTCGGGGCCACCGACCGGGTGGACCGCCCGCACCAGCCCCTCGAGCTGGACGGGGCACTCGGCGGCCCTCGGTGGCCGCACGACCTCGGCGGGGGTCGGGGTGAGCCCCGCGAGCGCGAACTTGTCCCGGACGTGGCGGCACCCGATCGCCGCCTTGTACGCCGGTACCGGGTCGCTGCCGGTCGTGAGCGCCAAGCGGTCGACCGCGTCGACCTGGTCGACCGATGCCAGGTTGAGCACGCACTCACCCTGGCGGCGCAGGTTCGCCACGGTGTGCGAGCGGGAGCTCATCCCGATCACCGCGTTGTGGCCGAGCCACCAGATCGACGAGATCGGCGCCAGGTTCGCCGAGCCGTTCTCGTTGGTCGTGCTCACCAGCACGACCGGCGTCCCGAAGTAGAGGATCGTCGGGTCGATCGTGGTCGAGACGGCGTCGGGGCAGTCGACGGCGTCGAGCGATGCGGCCGAGGCGACGGTGGTTGCGTCCATGCCCGGCCAACGCCCGCGGCGCGAGCCGTGTGAGGTGCGTGTGCCTGAACGTTCCTCAGTCGCTCGAGGTTCCCGATCGGGCGGGTTCGCGCGCCGCACCGGCGAGCGCGGCCTCCGAGAGCACCGAGGCGAGCAGCGTCCGACGCTCGTCGGGGTCGATGCCGATGACCGGGGCGAGGATGACCTCGACGCCGAGGTCGGCGATCGCGGGCGCCCACGTCACGTCGCTGGCGTCCACGGCCACGTGGGACACGACCGATGCGATCCAACGGGCATGGTCGACCGGCGTGTGGGCGAGGCCGCGGCACGCCATGAGTGCGGCCCGGGCCGCGGCGCGGTGGCGGTCACGGTCGGAGCCGAGGGGCCGGCCGAGCACCACCGGCGACAGCGCCACCGTCGCACCTCGGCGGGACGCGAGGGCGTTCCGTACCCCGGCGACGCCGAGGATCGGGGCGAGCGAGGCCATGGGGCTCGACGATCCGATGACCACGAGGTCGGCGTCCTCGATCGCCTCGACGACACCGGGCGCGGCGACGGCCCGGCCGAGGCCCGACCAGTCGACCGCGTCGGGCGCGGGGCAACGGTCGCGGACGAGCCACTCCTGGAACCCCGACCACCGTCGGTCGTGACGGACCCGGGTGCGGACGAGGTCGTTGGTCACCGGGACGACCCGGGCGCCGATCCCGGCCCTCAGCGCGAGGTCGGCGGTTGCTTCGGCCCGGCTGGCTCCGGCGGCCAGCAGCTCGCGGCGAGCCTCGTGGTGGGCCCGGTCGAGGTCGCCGATGCCGAACCACGACGGCTCGCCGGGCCGGGGGCCACGGAACGTGTCGCCCCGGATGCCCCAGCCCCGCTCCTCGTCGAAGCGTCCCGACAGCGCGTAGAGCACGGCGTCGGTGTCCGGGCAGACCGGTAGGCCGCCGACCGTCCAGTCGTCGGCCACGTTGGTCACGAACGTGGACCGGTCGGCCAGGCCGGCCTCGGTGAGGGCCAGCGCCATCCGGGCCCCGCCGAGCCCGCCCGACAGCACCACGATCGACGCGGGCCCGTCGGTCGGCCGGTCCGCCCACGCCGCCGTGCGGTCGTCGGCCCCGCCCACGGTCGTTGCTCGCCTCACGGTCATCGGTCCCCCTCCAGGATCGTGATCACCGCGGCGGCCTCCCGCCCGTCGATGATCCCCCCACCGTTCTCCGCCAGCCCCAGGCGGGCCCCCTCGACCTGGCGGGCCCCGCACCGCCCCCGGAGCTGGTCGACCAGCTCCACGACCGGGGCGCAGCCGGTCGCGCCGACCGGGTGGCCC
>JAXHUH010000343.1:0-35002 GCA_034211175.1 Actinomycetota bacterium | reverse complement strand
GGGGCGCCCCCCCCCCCCCCCCCCCCACCAGTCGGTCAGCCCGTGATGGCGGGCTCGATCACTGATCGAGCCACGCGTACTCGATGCCGAGGATGCCGTAGGAGGCGTGGCGGTAGTAGTTCCGCACCCACGGCTGGTACTGGTAGTTCGAGAGGTACGTCCACACCGGGATCGGTGCGATCGTGTTCTCCAGGATGTAGGTCTGGATCTCCTTGATCTTGGCGATCCGCTCGTCCCGGTCGACCAGCGTGAGCTGCTCCTCGAGCATGGCGTCGAGGTCCGGGTCGTTCACCCCGTACCAGTTGCGTGCGCCGCTGCTGTAGAACTGGGCCCGGAGCCACTCGTCGGGCTCTAGGAACGGCGTCTGCGGGCCGAACTGGATGTCGTACTCGAGGTCGGGCCAACGGCTCGAGAAGTACGTCGTGTAGTCGAGCTCGTCGTAGGTGACGTTGAACCCGGCGTTGGTCAGGTCCTCGATGAGCCACTCGGTCTGGCGGCTGTAGGTGGCGCCGTAGCCGGTGGTGGCGATCAGCGTCACGTCGAGCCCGTCGGCGTAGCCGGCGTCGGCCAGCAGCTGCTGGGCCTCCTCCGGGTCGTAGTAGAGGTACTCGCGACGCTCCTCCTCGCTGAGGGAGTAGTCGGCGAGCGCCGGAGCGACCGGGCCGGGGATGGTGCCGCCGCCACGGATGGTCTCACCCATGCCGTCGCGGTCGATCGCCAGGCTGACGGCCCGCCGGACGTTCGGGTCCTGGAAGATCTCGCTCGTCTGGTTCAGCCCGACCTGGCCCATGCCCGCGTCCAGCCACGAGAAGTACTGGGCCTCGGGGTACTGCTCCATCATGAGCTCGCGCTCCTGCGGGGAGAGCGAGGTCCACGAGATGTCGGTCTCACCGGCCCGGAACGCGGCGGCCGCGGCCTGGGTGTCGGCGATGACGACGATGCGCATCCCGTCGAGGTACGGCAGCTGGGCGTCGCCGTTGTCGGGATCGGTCTTCCAGTAGTCCGGGTTCTTCTCGTAGACCGTCTCCACGTCGACCTCGCGCTCGGTCATGATGAACGGCCCGGTGCCGACGGCGGTCTGGGTGCGGTCGTAGCCGCCCTCGAACGCCTCACGGGGCAGGATCCACATGTGGTGGTTGGCGAGGAAGTTCTCGAGCGGGGCGAACGGACCGCTCAGCTCGAGCACGACGGTGTAGTCGTCCGGCGCGGTGATCGTCTCGACCCGCTCCAGCATGTACGACTGGAAGCCCTCGGCCTTGATGGCCTCGAACGTGGCGACCACGTCGTCGGAGGTGAACGGGCGGCCGTTGGTCGGCTCGACGTTCTGCCACACGACGTCGTCACGCAGGCTGATCGTGTAGGTCAGCCCGTCGTCGGAGATCTCCATGCCCGTCGCCAGGCGCGGGATGAGGATCTGCTGGGTCGCCCCGATCTCGGGGCCGGTGTCGAACGTGAACAGGGTCTCGTACACCGGGCCGATCCGGCTGTGTGTCTGGAACGACGACGAGGTGATCGGGTCGAGACTGTCGATGTCCGACGGCCAGTCGACGACCAGCTCGCCACCGGGGACCGGCGGCCCGCCCTCGCCCCGCATGTCGTTGGTCGACGACACGAGGCCCAGCGTTCCGCTGGCCTGGCCCTCGGCGATCTCGTCGGCGCTGAGCTCGCTCTCGTCGACGTCGCCGCCCTCGTCCTCGCCGTCGTCGGATTCGGCCTCGTCGCCGTCCGATGCCTCCTGACCGGACTCCGTCTCGGCCGCGTCGTCGTCCCCGTCGCTGCCGCACGCGGCGGCGACGAGGAAGACGGCGACGAGCACGCCGAGGAGCAGTCTTCTGAGACGGTGCGCTTCTTTCATGTTCCCCCCTTGGATGGTTTCCGGCCCGCTGCGCCCCGTCGTCAGCGGACCAGCTTGGGATCGAGGTGGTCTCTCAGCGCGTCACCGAGGAGGTTGAACGCGAGGACCGAGAAGCTCAGGGCCGCGCCGGGGAAGACCACCATCCACCAGGCGATCTGCATCCACTGGCGGCTGTCGGCCAGCATGCGGCCCCACGACGGGGCCGGCGGCGGCACCCCGAGGCCAAGGAACGAGAGCGCGGACTCGGCGACGATCGCCTGGCCGAAGGTGAGGCTGGCCAGCACGATGATCGGTGCCGCCAGGTTCGGGATGCCGTGGCGCATGATCACCCGCGTCGGTCTCGCCCCGAGGGCTTCGGCGGCGACGACGTACTCCGACACCTTGATCCGCAGCATCTCCCCCCGGGCGATGCGTGAGAACCTCGGCGTGAACACGATGGCCAGCGCCAGGATCACGTTGCGGATCGACGGACCGAGCAACGACACGATGAACAGACCGAGCAGCAGCACCGGCACCGACAGGACGGCGTCGATGATCCGTTGGATGACCATGTCGACCTTGCCGCCGAAGTAGCCGGAGATGGCGCCGAGGACCACGCCGACCGAGGTGGCGGCGAGGATCGTCGCGGTAGCGACGAACAGCGAGCTGCGTGCTCCGTACAGGACCCGGCTGAAGATGTCCCGGCCGAGGTCGTCGGTGCCGAAGTAGTGGGTCATGCTCGGCGACTCGAGGATCTCGGTCCTGGTCTGCTCGGTCGGGCTGTACGGCGCGAGCCACGGCGCGAACAGCGCGGCGGCGAGGACGATGCCGATGAACAGGCCCGAGGCCACGCCGAGTGGCTGGTTGCGGAGGAAGTGGCCGGCGCTCGCCTGGAAGCGGGCTCGTCGACCGTGGTCCTCGCGTCCCTCGAGCGGGGCCGACGGGTCCTCGGCCGGATCCGAGTCGGGGCTGGTGACCTGCGGGTCGGAGATGGTGTCGGACACAGCTACCTCACTTCGCCCTGATCCGGGGGTCGATCCAGCCGTAGGCGAGGTCGACCACGATGTTCACGGCGATGAACAGCCCGCCGTAGAGGATCACGCACGCCTGGATGACCGGGTAGTCCCGCTGGTTGACGGCGTCGAACACGAGGCTGCCGATCCCCGGGAGCGAGAAGATCGTCTCGAGGATCACGGTGCCCCCGAGGAGCGCCCCGAACTGGAGGCCCAGCAGCGTGACCACGGGAACGAGCGAGTTCCGCAGCGCGTGCTTCAGGTTGATGCGCTGCTCGCTCGCGCCCTTGGCCCGCACGGCCCGGATGTAGTCGGCGCCGAGCACCTCGAGCATCGACGACCGGGTGAGGCGGGCGAGTGACGCGGCCACGCTGATGCCGAGCGCGACGGCCGGCATCCACATCTGCTGCAGGTTGACCGACAGGCTCTCCCACGGTCGCTGGTAGCTCAGTGGGGGCACCCAGTTGAACCACAACGACATGAACGTGATCAGCAGCAGGCCGACGAAGTAGTTGGGGATCGACAGCCCGGTGACCGCGCCGACCCGCAGGGTGCCGTCCAGCCAACCGCCCCGTTTGATCGCCGAGATCACGCCGATCGCCAGTCCGAGGACGACGGCGATGCCGATCGACAGGAGCGCGAGCTCGAGCGTCACGGGCAACCGCCCCGCGATCATCGAGACCACCGACTGGTTCGACCACAGCGAGTCACCGAGGTCGCCGGTGAGCGCACCGCCGAGCCAGGTGAAGTACTGCTGCCACGCCGGCTCGTCGAGGCCGAGCTCCTCCTCGATCTGGGCCATGCGCTCCTCGGACACCGAGCTGGCGTCGGCGAGCTGGAGCCGGACGACGTCACCCGGCACCGCCCGCATGAGGAAGAACAGGAACGTCGAGAGGATGAACAGGACGAGGAGGCCGCCGGCGATGCGACGGATCGCGTACTCGATCACGGCCGGACCTCCTCGTCGTCACCCACGGTGCCGTTCGGGCCTCCGTGGGCCTGTCCGTTGGTCGCCGGTGCGCCGGCCCGGAGGTCGACGACGTGTTCGCCCGCGAAGCACGGGCACGCCGCGGCGAGGTGGCCGGGCCGCATCTCGACCAGGCGGGGCTCGACCGTGGCGCACTCGTCGGTCGCCGACGGGCACCGGGTGTGGAACCGGCAGCCGGACGGCGGGTTCGACGGGCTCGGCACGTCGCCCCGCAGCACCACCCGGTCGCGGCGCTCGTCCGGGTCGAGCACCGGCACCGCCGAGAGCAGCGACTTGGTGTACGGGTGGATCGGGTCCTCGAACAGCTGCTCGGTGTCGCCGATCTCGACGATCTCGCCGAGGTACATGACCGCGACCCGGTCCGCGATGTAGCGCACCACGTGGAGGTCGTGGGTGATGAACAGGTAGGTGAGCCCGAGCTCGTCCTGGAGGTCCTTCATCAGGTTGAGGACCTGGGCCTGGATCGACACGTCGAGGGCCGAGACGGCCTCGTCGCACACGATCAGCTCCGGCCCGGTGGCCAGCGCCCGGGCGATGCCGATCCGCTGGCGCTGCCCGCCCGAGAACTGGTGGGGGAACTTGCGCAGGTCGCGGCTCGACAGCCCGACCATCTCCAGCAGCTCGACGACCCGGTCGACCTTCGCCCGGCCGCTCGCCAACCCGTGGATCTCGAGGCCCTCGGCCACGATCGACAGGGTCGGCATGCGGGGGTCGAGCGAGCTGAACGGGTCCTGGAAGATGACCTGGATCCGGCGGCGCAGTCGCCGCAGCTCGTGACGGTCGAGATCGGCCAGGTCACGGCCCTCGAAGCGCACCGACCCCGACGTCGGTTCGATGAGACGCAGGACCAGCCGCCCGGTGGTGGTCTTGCCGCAACCGGACTCCCCCACCAGCGCCAGTGTCTTGCCCCGCTCGATGGTGAAGCTGACGCCGTCGACGGCCCGGACGTGGCCCACCGTCCGCTTGAGCAGGCCCTTCTCGATCGGGAAGTGCTTGACGAGCTGCTCGACCTCGAGGATCGGCCCCGTCCCGGCGTCGGGTGCGCCGGCGGCGCCCTCGCCCGTGGCGGTCACGCTCATGTCGCCACCGTTCCCGCCACGGCGTCCGAGGTCGGCGCCGGCACGTGGAGCCAGCACCGGCAGGTCCGCTCCCCGGTCAACCCGGTGAGCTCGGGTGCGTGTTCGGCGCACGGCTCGAACGCGGAGGGGCAGCGCGGGTGGAACCGGCAGCCGGTCGGCATGTCGAACAGGCTCGGCACCGTGCCGTCGATGGCCGTGAGCCGACCGCCGGTGGTGGCCCGACCGGGCATCGACCGCAGCAGCGCCTTGGTGTACGGGTGCTGGGGATCGTGGAGCACCTCGCGGACGTCGCCCTGCTCCACGACCTCGCCGGCGTACATGACGACGACCCGATCGGCCATCTCGGCAACGACGCCGAGGTCGTGGGTCACGAGCAGCAGCGCCGAGCCGGTCTCGGACTGCAGCATCTTGAGCAGCTCGAGGATCTGGGCCTGGACCGTCACGTCGAGGGCCGTGGTCGGCTCGTCGGCGATGACGAGCTTCGGCTGCAGCGCCAGCGCCATGGCGATCATGACGCGCTGTCGCTGCCCGCCCGAGAGCTCGTGCTGATAGCTCCGGAGGCGGCCCTCGGCGTCGGGCATGTGCACCATGCGGAGCAGCTCGATCGCCCGGTTGCGGGTCTCGGACTTCGAGGCCTTCCCATGGACCGTGAGCGCCTCGCGGAGCTGGTTCTCCACGGTGAAGACCGGATCGAGACACGTGGACGGATCCTGGAAGATCATCGAGATCTCCGCGCCCCGTATCCGCCGCATCTGCCGCTCGGGCAGATGGGTGATGTCGCGCCCGTCGAAGATGATCCGCCCCGAGACGATGTCGCCGGTCTCGTCCAGCAGGTGCAGGATCGAGAGTGCGGTGACGCTCTTGCCCGAGCCCGATTCTCCGACGAGGGCAACGGTCTCGCCAGCCCCGATGTCGAAGCTGACATCGCTCACGGCGTCGACGGCGCCCAGCCGCGTCTGGAACCTCGTTCTGAGGCCCTGGACCGCGAGCACCTCCTCGCGAATATTCATTCTTCATCCCCCCTGGCCGGGGACCATACCGCACGAGGGGGTGACACACGTCAATTTCGGAGGGCAAAATGTGGGGACTCGACCCGGAAAGTCGAACATCGTCCGAACTGGCGGTATTGCATGCCCGCGAACCGGAACCATCCGTTCCGATTATCGATAAACGGCCCGTGTCGTATCGGATGCCTCTTCTCCGGTGAACGCAAGGTTCTCCCGGGCCCATAGAAGATATTGGCGCCCAGCCAACACGAGGCGAAACCGCCGGTTCGCGCCTTCGTCGCGCGTCGGTAGCCTGGTCGCATGGTCGACACGGACGCCGCAGGTCACCCGTCGTTCGAGGTCATCTGCGAGATCGAACCGCCGACGCGGCCCGACCTGCGCAAGGCCCGCCACCAGATCGGTGTCCTCGACCCGATCGCGTCCGCGTTCCTGATCCCCGACAACCACATCGGGCGCGCCACGGTGTCGTCGATCGCCGTCGCCCACGAGGTCGAGGCGATGGGCGGGCGGTCGATCGCGTGCCTCAACGCCCGGGACCGCAATCACCTCGGGTTCGAGCGCGACCTGCTGACCGCGGCCGCGTACGGCGTCGACCAGTTCCTGTTCGTCTACGGCGACAAGCCGACGAGCGGTGGCCGCACCGGCGAGCTCACGGTGCGGTCGATGATCGAGCGCACCCGCGCCGCGACGGACGCGCCGGCGTTCAGCGGGGTGGCCCCGTTCCGCGTCGGCGCGGCCGCGTCGATCAGCCGGCCCCTCGCCGGCTGGAAGCGCGATGCCGACTTCCTCTTCGCCCAGGTGTCCTACGATCTCGACGCCCTCCTGCGCTGGCGGGAGACGGTCGAGGCCGACGTGCCGATCCACGCCGGAGTGATGGTGGTGGCGTCGGCGACGATGGCCCGCCGCCTGGCGGCGACGATCCCCGACATCGCCATCCCCGAGGCGCTCGTCGACGCCGTGGAGGCCGATCGCGACGCCGGTGTCGACGCCGCCTGCGAGATGGTGATCCGCATCCGCGACAGCGGCGCCTTCGACGGCGTCCACCTCGTCCCCGTCGCCCGCTACCGCCAGGTCGCCGCCCGCCTCGAACCCGAACTGCGGACCTGACCGGCGACAGCCGGTGTGCCGGAGGACCGCGGCCGGGGGAGTTCACATTCCGGCAACGTCGGGCGACGAGGCAGGGGCCGGGGTGTGCCTACCATCGCCCGGTGCTGATCTCACCTCACGAGCAGGAGCGCCTGCTCATCCACGTCGCCGCGGAGCTGGCGTGGAAGCGGCGCGAGCGAGGGCTCCGATTGAACTACCCCGAGGCGGTGGCCATCCTCACCAGCTGGGTGTTCGAAGGTGCCCGTGACGGCCGGCGGGTCGCCGACCTGATGGCCGCCGGCCGGGAGGTCCTGACCCGCGACGACGTGCTCGACGGCATCCCCGAGCTGCTCGACGAGGTCCAGGTCGAGGCCACGTTCCCCGACGGCACGAAGCTGGTGACGCTCCACCAGCCGATCCCGTGATCCCGGGCGAGGTCACCGGGCCCGACACCCCGGTCACGATCAACGCCGGCCGCGCCACGCTGCGCCTCACCGTGCGCAACACCGGCGACCGCCCGATCCAGGTCGGCTCGCACTACCACTTCGCCGAGGCGAACCCCGCGCTCGAGCTCGACCGCGACGCCGCCCGCGGCTTCCGCCTCGACGTCCCCGCCGGCACCGCGGTCCGCTTCGAACCGGGCATCGAGCGCGAGGTCGACCTCGTCGCGTTCACCGGCAACCGGGTCATCGCCGGCCTGCGCGGCGACGTCGCCGGGCCCCTCGACGCCAACGGAGGTGCGGCATGAGCGAGATCGCACGCGACCGCTACCGGGCGCTCTACGGGCCGACGACGGGCGACCGCATCCGCCTCGCCGACACCGACCTGCTCATCGAGGTCACCGACGACCGCTGCGCCGGCGGCGACGAGGCCGTCTTCGGTGGCGGCAAGGTCATCCGCGAGTCCATGGGCCAGTCCACGGTGACCCGGGCCGAGGGTGCCCCCGACCTGGTCATCACCGGCGCGGTGATCCTCGACCACTGGGGCATCGTCAAGGCCGACATCGGCGTGCGCGACGGGCGCATCGTCGGCATCGGCAAGGCCGGCAACCCCGACACGATGGACGGCGTCGACCCGGCGCTGGTCATCGGTCCGTCGACCGAGATCATGAGCGGCAACGGCCGCATCCTCACCGCCGGTGGCGTCGACAGCCACGTCCACCTCATCTGCCCCGAGCTGATGACCGAGGCACTCTCGTCCGGTCTCACGACGATCGTCGGCGGCGGCACGGGCCCGTCGGAGGGCTCGAAGGCCACCACCGTCACCGCCGGCAGCTGGAACCTCGGCCGGATGCTCGAGGCGCTCGATCACTGGCCCGTCAACGTCGCGCTGCTCGGCAAGGGCAACACCACCTCCCGGGAGGCGCTGGACGAGCAGCTCCGCGGTGGTGCGGCCGGGTTCAAGCTCCACGAGGACTGGGGCACGACCCCGGCGGTGATCGACGCCGCGCTCACCGCGGCCGACGCCAGCGGCGTCCAGGTGGCGATCCACACGGACACGCTGAACGAGGCCGGCTACGTCGACTCGACGATCGCGGCGATCGCCGGCCGGTCGATCCACACGTTCCACACCGAGGGCGCCGGCGGCGGCCACGCCCCCGACATCATCACCGTGGCCTCACACCCGAACGTGTTGCCGTCGTCGACCAACCCGACCCGGCCCCACACGGTCAACACGGTCGACGAGCACCTCGACATGTTGATGGTGTGCCACCACCTCAACCCGGCGGTGCCCGAGGACCTGTCGTTCGCGGAGAGCCGGATCCGGCCGTCGACGATCGCCGCGGAGGACATCCTCCACGACCTGGGCGCGATCTCGATGATCGGCTCGGACTCCCAGGCGATGGGCCGCATCGGCGAGGTGATCATCCGCACCTGGCAGACCGCACATGTCATGAAGCGCCGCCGGGGTGCACTGCCGGGCGACGGCGCCGCCGACAACCTGCGGGCCCGCCGCTACGTGGCCAAGTACACGATCTGCCCGGCCATCACCCACGGGCTCGAGCGCGAGGTCGGCTCGGTCGAGGTCGGCAAGCTCGCCGACCTCGTCCTGTGGGACCCCCGCTTCTTCGGCGTCCGGCCCCACGCCGTCCTCAAGGGCGGCATGGTTGCCTGGGCCGCGATGGGTGACGCCAACGCGTCGATCCCCACGCCCCAGCCGGTGCTGCCCCGCCCGATGTTCGGCGCCGCGCCGGCCGTCGCGCCCCGCACGAGCGTCGCCTGGGTCGCCCAGATGGCGCTCGACGACGGGCTGGCCGAGCGGGTCGCCGTCCAGCGGGAGCTGGTCGCGGTGTCCGACACCCGGAGCCGGGCGAAGGAGCACATGGCCGAGAACACGGCGACGCCCGACATCTCGGTCGCGCCCGACAGCTTCGAGGTCCGCATCGACGGTGAGCTCGTGACCGAGGAGCCGGCGACCGAGCTGCCGATGGCCCAGCGGTACTTCCTGTTCTGAGCGGGACCCGGCCATCATGCTGCGGGTGAGCGGACGGGCCGAGCTGCTGCTGGTGGCCGACGGGCGGTTCCCGTCCGGCGGCCACGCCCACTCCTTCGGGATGGAGGCGGCGGTGCGCGAGCTCGGCGTCACCGACGTCGCCGGTGTCCGCCGGTTCATCCGCGCCCGGCTGACCACCATCGGTGCAACCGAGGCCGCGGTGACGGCCCACGTGGTCGCCGCGCTCGCCGCGGCGGCCGCCGACGACGGTGCCGTGCCGGACTGGCCCGTCCTCGACGCCGAGGTCACCGCCCGGCTGGCGTCGCCGGCGACCCGTGAGGCGTCCCGCGAGCTGGGTCGCCAGCTCGTCCGGGTCGGGACCCGGGTGTGGCCCGACGCCGGGGTCGACCGCATCGTCGTCGACGGCACGACCGGGCCGCACCAGGCGGTGGCGTGGGGCGCGGTCGGTCACGCCGCCGGCCTCGACCCCCACGAGGTGGCCGCGGTCGCCGTCCACCACCTGGCCACCGCCATGGCCACTGCCGCGGTGCGCCTCCTCGGTCTCGACCCGTTCGAGGTCCAGGCCGTGCTCCAGCGCGACGCCGCCGTGCTCGACGAGGTCGCGGCCCGCGCCGCCGCCGCCGCGTCGCTGCCGTGCGGCGAACTCCCCGCCGTGACCTCACCCCTGGCCGACCTGCTCGCCGAGCAGCACGCCCACTACGACGGCCGGCTGTTCCGGTCCTGATCAGGAGCTCGCACGACATGGGTCTGAACCACGACCACACCCACGACCCCCATCACCCGGCGCCCCGTCCGGGTCGTCCGCTGCGGGTCGGGGTCGCCGGCCCCGTCGGCAGCGGCAAGACCACGCTCGTCGCCGCGCTGTGCGCGCTCCTCGGCGACGACGTCGGCCTCGGGGTCGTCACCAACGACATCTTCACCTCCGAGGACGCCGAGGCGCTGCGGGCGTCCGGGGTGCTGGCGTCCGAGCGGATCGTTGCCGTCGAGACCGGCTGCTGCCCTCACACCGCCATCCGCGACGACATCTCGGCCAACCTCGACGCCGTCGAGCAGCTCGAGGCCGCGCTCGGCGACGTGGAGCTGACCCTCGTCGAGAGCGGCGGCGACAACCTGACCGCCATCTTCAGCCAGGGCCTCGTCGATCGCCAGATCTTCGTGATCGACACCGCCGGCGGCGACGACATCCCCCGCAAGGGCGGCCCCGGGATCGCGACCAGCGACCTGCTGGTGATCAACAAGGTCGATCTCGCCCCCTACGTGGGCTCCGACGTCGACCGGATGCTGGCCGACGCGACGACCCGCCGCGACGGGCGCGCCGTGGTGCGCACGACGCTGGTGTCCCACGACGGCGCCGGCGAGGTCGCCGACTGGCTGCGTCACGAGCTGCACCACTGGTCGAGCGACGAGCCGGCCCTGCCGCGGGCCTGAGGTGCGGGCCCGCTCCCACGTCCGGGCCGAGCGCGATCCCCGCTCCGGCGCGACGCGTCTCGTCGACCTCCACTCCGAGACGCCGCTCCTCCTGCGGGCCGCGCTCGGCGGGCTCCACCTGGTCGGCGGCGCCGCGGGCCCGGTCCGGGGCGACGAGCTGGCGTTGTCGGTCGTCGTCGGCCCGGGCGCGACCCTCGTCGTGCGCAGCGTCGCCGCGTCCCTGCTCCACCCCGGGCCGGGTGATCCGTGGTCGGCGCTGGCGGTCGACGTGACCCTGGGGCGGGGTGCGACCCTCGACTGGGCGCCCGAGCCGACGATCGCGCTGGCCGGCTGCGCCCATCGGACGGTGACGACGATCGCCGCGGCGGCGGGCGCCCGGCTCCGCTGGCGCGAGGACGTGGTCCTCGGCCGTCACGACGAGCAGCCCGGCGACGTGTCGCTGCGCCTCGACGTGACCCGCTGCGACGCACCCCTGCTCCGCCAGGAGCTGTGCGTGGGCCCGTCGATGCCGGCGTGGGACGGCCCCGGCGGCCTGGCCGGCGCCCGCCGGATCCGCTCGACGCTCGAGATCGGCTGGGAGAGCTCCGCTCCCCCGGTCCCCGACCTGCGCGACCGCCGCCTCGACCTCGCCGACGACGCCTGGCTCGACGTCAGCATCCGCTGACCCCACCGGTACCCCGCCCCCCGGGACCAGCCACCCGAGACCGTTCTGGACCCCAGATCGTGCCACCGGTGGCATTCTGCGCGGTCCAGAACGGGTGGTGGTGGTTCTGGACCCCGAATTGTGCCACGGGTGGCATCCTGTGGGGTCCAGAACGGGTGGTGGCGGTTCTGGACCCCGAATCGTGCCACCGGTGGCACTCCGTGGGGGCCAGTTCGGGTGGCGACGGCAGTTGATCAGCAGTCGGCGAGCGCCTCCAGCGCCCGGCACAGCTCGCCGCGGTCGGGGCCGAGTGCGCCGATGCGCTCGGTGAGGAAGCTGCGGCGGATCGGCTGGAGGTTGTCGAAGGAGGCGGCGCACTCGGCCGGGAGCCCGTGCTCCTGGCCGAGTCGGACCTCCGTGGGTATGTCCCGCACGGTGCGGGTCACCGGGGCGACGACGATCCACTGCAGGACCTCGATGGCCTCCGATCGGGTGACGACGAGCGCCGGACGTCGCTTGCCCTCCGCCTCGGCCCACCAGATCTCGCCCTGGCACGGCAGCGAGCGCCCGAGCGCCCGGGCCGACGGCACTACCAGGGCTCCTCCGCGATCATCTTCACCGTGGCGTCGTCCGCCCATCCGACCTCGGACTCCGTCTGCGGCCGGGCCCGGTAGCCCTCGGTGATGCGTGCACCGATCTCCGCACGTCGGTGCTGGTCGACGAGGTGCTCCAGACCCAGCCGGACCGCCTCGGATCGGCTCGCCACCACGCCACGCTCCACGAGGGCGTCGATCGCCGAGGCGAGGTCGTCGTCGACGCGCGTCACCAGCTGTGGCATGCACTCAGCATAGCGATGTGCAATGCGGCAAGGTTGGGCCGCCGCGGGTCCTGACCCGGCGACCCCGATGGTGTGAGCGGCACCGAGCCACCGCCGGTGGCGGAGCGGGCGGGGTTGGGGTTGGATGGCGGCGGTGAACCGCCGGTCGAACGCGTTGGGCCCGGACTTCGGGCGGTTCCTGGCCGCGGCCGCGGCGTCGAACCTGGGCGACGGGATCCGGCTCGGGGCGCTGCCGCTCCTGGCGCTCTCGCTCACCGACGATGCCCGGCTCATCGGGCTCGTGACCGCGGCGACGGTGGCGCCGTGGCTGCTCGGACCGCTCGGCGGCGCGCTGGTCGATCGCCACGACCGCCGGCGCCTGATGATCGCCGGCCAGCTTGCCAGGGCCGTGCTGGTCGCCGGGCTCGTGGCCGGCGTCGTGACCGAGACGGCGACGATCTGGTGGGCCATCGTCGTTGCGCTCGGCCTCGGCGCCGGCGAGGTGGTGGTCGACTCGGCGTCCCAGGCCGCCATTCCGCAGCTCGTCGAGCGCGACCAGCTCGACCGGGCCAACGGCCGGCTGATCACCGCCATAACCGTGCTCGACCAGGTGATCGGCGTCGCGCTCGGCGCCGCGCTGTTCAGCGTCGCGACGAGCCTGCCGTTCGCCATCGACGCGGCGACGTTCGTGGTCGGCGCCGCGTTGTTGGCCACCATCCGCCGACCACTCCAGGGAACCCGGACGGCATCGACGACCGTGCGCGCCGACATCGCCGAGGGGATGCGCTTCCTGCTCGGTCACCGCCTGCTGCGCGAGATGATGGTCGGGGTCTCGATCTCCAACCTCGCCGGCAACGTCTCGTTCGCGGTCCTCGTCGTCCTGGTCGTCGAGGAGCTGGGCGCGAGCGAGGGCGCGTTCGGGCTCGTCCTCGGCGCCGGCGCGATCGGCGGCGTGGCCGGCTCACTCGTCGCCGCCCGCCTCACCGTCCGCTTCGGGCGCCGCCGGATGCTCGTTGCGCTCCCGGCGGTCCTCGTCGTCACCCACCTCGTCAACGCCACGGCGCCGGCCGCGTGGGTCGTGTCGGTGTCGTTGTTCGTGAGCAGCTTCGCGATCGTCTGCTTCAACGTCCCCGCCCAGACGATCCGCCAGGCGGTCACGCCGGAGTCGCTCCTCGGGCGGGTCGTCGGTTCGTGGCGCATGGTCGGCCTCGGCGCGGCCCCGCTCGGCGCGGTGCTGGGCGGTGTCGTGACCGAGGCGGCGAACGTACGGGTCGCGAACGTCGTCGCCGCCGGGTTCGAGGCGATCGCCGGGCTCGTCCTGGTCGCGGCGCTGCGACACCTCGGGACGTCGCTCACCGACGAGGCGACCGACGCGCCACCGGCGGCGGCCGACCCCTGACCACCGGTGCCCGGCGTACGGCCGGGACGCCACGGTCGGGCGCCCGGAGCGGTTCAGCGGCTGCCGTCGGGGTCGTCGTCGGGCAGCGGGGCGTCGGCCGCGATCGCCGGGTCGACGGCGGGCTCGAAGCGGCGCAGCTCGCGCACGACCGGAACGAGGGACGCCGTGACCAGGACCATCGCCGCCGGGACCAGCCAACGCTCGAGGCCGGGGATGGTGTCGCCGACGAGGTAGCCGGCGACCGGTACCGACGCACCCCAGAGGATGCCGCCGATCACGTTGAAGCCGACGAAGCGGCCGCCGTGCATGCCCGAGGTGCCGGCCAGCGCCGGCGCGAAGGTGCGCACCACGGGGACGAAGCGGGCGAGCACGATCGTCGCCCCGCCGTGGCGCTCGAAGAAGGTGCGGGCGATGGCGACGTGGTCGGGGCGGAAGAACCGGCTGCTCGGCCGCTCGAACAGGTGGGGGCCCCACCGCCTCCCGACGGAGAACCCGAGCTGGTTGCCGAGCACGGCCGCGCTGATGCACACCGCGACGACCGCGGAGATGCCGAGCGGGAGCTCGTCCTGCGCCGCCAGGAGGCCGGCGGTCAGCAGCAGCGAGTTCCCGGGGAGGAAGAAGCCGGCGAGGATGCCCGACTCGGTGAACAGCACGGCGAACAGCCCGATCAGCCCGAGGGTCGTCAGGAGCTCCTCGGGGTCGAGCAGGATGAAGCCGAGCTGCTGCACCACACCTCCGTCCCGGTCGTGTCCGCCCCCACCGGCACATCCGACGGGGTCTCCGAGACTAGGGGGACGGGAGCGGCTGCATCGCCGTGGTGGCCGAACGAGACACGATCGTCACGCCCGATCACCACTCGGGGCCAGGACCGACGCCGCACCTCCGGGGTCCGGCGATCGTCACCGGCACCACCGCGTCCGGCCCGGGTCACGGCATGTCGTCGGGGGTGAGCACCTCGGGTCCGGACGTGGCGAAGATCGGCGGCGTCCGGTAGGCCCACGGCCGCGCCGCCTCCAGCTGGGCGGCGATCCGGACCAGGACGTCCTCCCGGTTCGCGGCCGCGACGAGCTGGACGCCGATGGGCAGGCCGTCCTCGTCCCACCACAGCGGCAGCGAGATCGCCGGCTGGCCCGACGTGTTGAACGGTGACGTGAACTGGATCATGTCCCGCACCCTCGTCCCCGACGTGGCCGGGTCGGAGAGCCAGCCGAGCGGCGGGGGCGGCACGGTCGTCGTCGGGCACAGCAGGAGGTCGAAGCCCGATCCCCGGTCGTCGGTGCGCCACCACGACAACAGGCGGCGGGTCCAGGCGTGCTGCCAGTCGAGCGCGTCGACGTAGCGGGTCGCCTCGACCTGGCGGCCCCAGGACGTGAACATGCGGGTCTCGTGCTCGAGGTCGTCGAGGTCGATCGCCGAACCGAGCTCGGCCTCGTACGCCGCCACCTCGGCGGCGACGTGCACGGCGATGACCGTCGACTGGCTCCGACCGAGGCCGTCCAGCTCCTCCAGCGCCGTCGGATGGCCGTCAGTGACGGCGTGGCCGAGCTCGGCCAGCAGGTCGGCGGCGGAGCGCACCGCCGCGCCGACGGACGGGTGGGCGGGCCCGCCGAGCGCGTCGACGACGCCGATGCGCAGCGCGCCGGGCGCGGCGCCGACCTCGTCGCGGTAGGGCCGCAACGGCGGCGGCGCGGTGTACGGGTCCCCGGGCTCGGGGCCGGCGAGGACGTCCAGGAGCGCGGCGGTGTCGCGCACCGATCGGGTGAGCACGCCGTCGGTCGCGGCCCCGGCCCAGCCCTGGCCCGCGACCGGGCCGTGGGAGATCCGACCCCGCGACGGCTTGAGCCCGACGAGCGCGCACTCCGACGCCGGGATGCGGATCGAGCCGCCGCCGTCACCGGCGTGGGCGACCGTGACGAGCCCCGCGGCCACCGCGGCGGCCGAGCCGCCGCTGGATCCACCGGTCGAGCACTGGGGGTCCCACGGGTTGCGGGTCGGCCCGGTGGCCACCGGTTCGGTCGTGACGGTGAGGCCGAGCTCGGGTGCGTTGGTCCGGCCGCAGATCACGAAGCCGGCGTCGTCGAAGCGCTGGGTCACGTGGCTCGTGACCCCGGCCTTGTACCCGGCGGATCGCAGGACACCCATCCCGGCCGTGTACCGCTCGCCGGAGAGCAGCGCGCCGAGGTCCTTCAACAGCAGCGGCACGCCCCGGAACGGGCCGTCGGGCAGCGGGGCGCGGGCGTGGGTCCGCGCCCGCGGGAACATGGGCACGGTCACCGCGCCGAGCACCGGGTCGAGGCGCTCGATGCGGCCGATGGTCTCCTCCACGAGCTCGGCCGGGCTCACCTCACCCCGGCAGACGAGCTCGGCGAGCGCGGTGGCGTCGGGCGGCGCCTCGGCCCCTGCGGTCGCGTTCGGTGACGCCGGTGCGGTCGTCGGTGCGTCGGTCACAGGATCCCCTTGTCACGCAGGTCGGCGATGGTCGCGTCGTCGTAGCCGAGCTCACCGAGGATCTCGTCGGTGTGCTCGCCGAGGTCGGGCGCCCGTCCCGGTTCGCGGGGCGCGCTCGCCGACATCGTCGCCGGGAACCGCGACACCGGCGGGGTCACCGCCGCCGCCCGCTGCGGCGTCGGGGCGAGGAACCCGATGGCGGCGACGTGGGGGTCGTCGAGGACCTGCTGCGGCGAGTAGAGCGGGCCGCCGGGCACCTTGTGGGCCTCCATCGCGGCGAGGGCCTCGTCGCTGGTGCGGCCGGCGCACCAGTCGGCCATGATCGTGCTGAGGGCCTCGCCGTGGATGCCGCGGGTCTCGTCGGTGGCGAAGCGCGGGTCGGACACCAGCTCGGGGGCGCCGACCATCTCGCACCAGCGCGAGAACTGCGAGCCGCCGATCGCCATGGCGATCACCCAGCCGTCGCGGGTGGCGAACGTGTCGGCCGGGCCCGCGACCTGGCTGCGGTTGCGCGAGCCGACGCGGTCGGGCTTGCGGAGGGCCTGCTCGATCACCGCGCTGTTGCTCATCGTTAGCGCGGTCTTGAGCAGCGCGGTCTCGACGACCTGGCCCTCGCCGGTGCGGGCGCGGTGGTGGATGGCGGCGACGGTGGCGAGCGCGGTGAACGCGGCGGTGCCGTAGTCGACGAACGGCACGTAGGAGCGGGTCGGCTCCCCCGGCGAGCCCGACAGGTACTGGCTGCCGCTCATCGCCTGGGCGAGGCCGTCGAAGCCGACCTTGCCGCTCCACGGGCCGCCGGCGCCGAACGCGGTGACCGTGGCGAGGACGATGTCGGGCTTGATCGCCCGCAGTGTGTCGTCGTCGAGGCCGAGGTGGGCCAGCGTGGCCGGCGGCAGGTTGGCCACGACGACGTCGCTGTCGGCCACGAGCCGGCGCACGACCTCGCGGCCCTCCGCTGTCCCGACGGCCAGGGTCAGGCTGCGCTTGTTCCGGTTGCACTGGAAGTAGAGCGCGCCGGTGCCGTCGTCGGCGACGGGTGTGACCCAGCGGTCCTCACCCCCTCCGGGTCGTTCGATGCGGATGACGTCCGCGCCGAGGTCCCCCAGCAGGGCCGCACAGAACGGCCCGGCGATGAACCGCCCGAAGTCCAGCACGCGCGTGCCACTCAGGGCTCCGTCCACGGCGCCTCCCCTCCCCCAACGGCGACCGGTGCCGGCCAGTGTGTCGCGAATCGCGCTCCCGGCGCCCGCCGGCGGTCTCAGACCATCAGGTCGCGGCGGTCGAGGGCGAGGGCGCCCAGGGGGGCGCAGACCAACGTGATCAGCGCCAGGCGGGCGAGCCCGAAGAGGTCGAAGCCCTCGACGAGCGGGTTGTTGCCCAGGTACCACGAGAACGGCGAGATCGCGGTCATCCACCCCAGCTCGACCACCGGGCCGAGCGCGTCGAGGATGAACGCGGCGACGGCGACCGCGGCACCGGCACCGAGGGCGTGGGCGCGTCGACCGGTGGCGGCGCCGACCGCGAACGTGAACGTGCCCAGCCCGACGACGAGCAACGAGAGTCCGGTGGAGCCGGCGAGGATCTCGGTGAGCCCGACCTCCATGTCGATCGCCGCGACCAGCACCACGGTGACCAGCGTGATCATCGCGACGAGCGCGAGGATCCCGCACCACAGCGCGACGAGCCGCTCGACGTAGATCCGCCGGCGCGGCACCGGCGAGGTCAGCTCCAGCTCGAGCGTGCCGGCCTCCTCCTGGCCGGCGAGCAGCCGACCACCGGTGCCGATGGCGAACACCAGCAGCAGCGCCGGGCCGAGGAGGCCGTAGACGGTCGAGGTCAGCCAACCCCCGGCGGTGCCGATCTGGTCGTAGCCGAGGGCGGTGACCAGGTTGTCGGGCAGGTTGGCGATCATGTCGTCCATCTGATCGCCGCCCATGGACGGGTAGAAGCTGATGTACATGGCGCTCACCGCGGCGAGCGCCGCGCCCCAGACGGGGATCGATCGGCGCTGGGCGTGGAGGACGTCGGTCGTGATCGGGAACTGCTCAGCCAGCACGGGCGGCCACTCCTTCGGGCTGGTGGTCGGCGTCGTCGGGGCCGACCCGGTAGAAGTCGAGGAACAGGTCTTCCAGCTCGCGGTCCTGGGCCGACCAGCCGACGACGTGGTGGGACGCGGCCGCCTTGAGCAGCGCGTCGGGCTCGCCGCGCAGCACGCACGAGAAGGTCGTGCCGTCGAGCGCGGGCTCGTCCACGCCGCTCAGCTCGGCGAACGTCGCCAGCGGCGGCGGGGTGTCGAAGCGGAGGCGGACGACCTGCCCGGCCCGGCGGCGGAGCACGGCGACGTCGTCGATGTCCGCGAGGCGACCGGCCCGGATGATCGCCACCCGGCCGGCGACGTCCTCGACCTCGCTGAGCACGTGCGACGACATGAACACGGTCGCCCCCGCGTCGCGGGCCTCGAGCGTCAGGTCGAGGAACTCGCGCTGGAGCAGCGGGTCGAGCCCGCTGGTCGGCTCGTCGAGGACGAGCAGCTCCGGGTCGGCCATGAACGCGGCGATGACCCCGACCTTCTGCTTGTTGCCCTTCGACAGGCTGCGGACGGGCCGGCTCAGGTCGAGCCCGAACCGCTCGGCCAGCTCGTCGATGCGGGCCGTCCCGGCGCCGCCGCGGAGGCGGGCCAGGTGGGTGAGCAGGCGACGGGAGTCGGTCCCACCGGCCATGGCCAGCTCGCCCGGCAGGTACCCGATGCGGGCACGCAGGGCCGGGCCCTGTTCGGCCGGGACGAGCCCGAGCACCTCGACGCGACCGGCGGTCGGTCGCAGGAGGTCGAGCAGCACCCGGATCATCGTCGACTTGCCGGCGCCGTTGGGGCCGAGGAAGCCGAAGATCTCACCCCGGCCGACCTCGAGGTCGAGCCCCGCGAGCGCTCGGGTCGAGCCGTAGTCCTTGATCAGTCCCTCGGTGCGGATGACGACGTCGTCGGTCATGTCCCGTTCTCCTCGTGTGGCGCCTCGTCCGGCCGGTCCGCCCCGGCCGACGCTCCCGGTGCCGCCGTGGTGCCGTTCGCTCCCGGTCGGCCGGCGGGGTCGGCGTCGCCAGCGAACGCGGCGAGCTGGTCGCGCATCTGCTCGTACACCCCCGGCGCGAACGAACCGCTGAGCGCCTCCGCGGCGGGGAGCATGTAGCCGACCAGGCCGCTGGCCGGGCCGAGCATGTCGACGCCCATGAGCCGTCCGATGTGCTCGTGGAGGACGAGCCCACCGAGCGACCACACGGTCAGCACCACCGCCCTGCCCCGCGGGTCGTCCGACGGTGTCATCAGACCCTGCTCGACCGCGTCGCCGATGTAGCCGACGGCGTCCTCGACCATCTCGTCGATCAGCGCCGCCACCTCGGGCGTGCCGTCGATGACGGTGCGGGCGAGGTACGCGAGCAGCGGCACGGCGTCGTCGCGAGCCCTGAGCTGGGCGAGCGGGTCGCTGCCCGGGCCCATGCCGCGGGCGACGGCTTCCCGCTTGGCCTCGCGGATCATGGCGGCGACGTGGCGGTCGCACGCGACCCGCAGCCCGTCCTTCGAGCCGAAGTGGTGGATCACGAGCCCGGGTGACACGCCGGCGGCGTTGGCGACCGTGCGAACGGTCGTCGCCGGTACCCCGGTCTCGGCGAAGCAGGCGATCGCCGCGTCGCGGATGCGCGCCCGGGTCGTCCGGTCGTCGGGCACCGCGTCATCCGCGGCTGCCGAGGTCACGCCGCCCTCGCCGTGGTCAGCCCGCCGCCACGGGTGCACGACCCCGGCCAACCACCCCGAACTGGCCTACAGAACTGACGCTCACAGCGCAGATCGGTAGACCAGAACGGCGAGGGGGTGGGTGGGAGCGGGTTGAACATCTGTTCCGGACTATAAACGCGTGTTCAACCGGCGTCACGCGCGTTTCAGCGGGGCCGATCCTGCGGTCGAGAACGGGCGCGACGAGGCCGCGACGAAACGTCGTCGGACCGGCCGGTGCGCGGGCGGGCCGGCGGAGATCAGTGGGTGGCGAGTGGGGCGCGGCGTCCCGCGGCCGGGGTGGCCGGCTCGAGCGCGGCGGCGAGCTCGAGCAGGGCGAGGTCGCCGCGGGGCCGGCCGACGAGCTGCAGCCCGATCGGCAGACCGGAGGGGTCGAGCGCGAACGGCAGCGACACGGCGGGCGACGACGTCACCGTGATGCGCGAGCAGCTGCGCATCCACTCGATGTAGTTGATCATGGCCACGCCGTCGACCTCGGCCGGGTGCTCGAGCTCGACCGGAAACGGCGGGACCTGGCTCGTCGGGAGGGCGACGGCGTCGAAGCGCTCCATGAACCCCGACCACCGCTGCCACAGCTGGCCGCGCAGGCGCTCGGCCCGGGCGACATCGGCACTCGACAGGCGGCGCCCGGCCTCCACGTTCCAGATGACCGCGTCCTTGCACCGGTCGCGGTTGGCGTCGACCATCGGGCCCCAGCCGGCCTCGAACGCGACGGCGCGCAGCGTCTCGAACACCTCGTCGGCGGACCCGAGCGGCGGGTCGACCTCGATGACCTCCCAGCCCAACGACGTGAGCACGTCGGGCACGGTGGCCAGCGCCTCGGCGACGGCGCGCTCGACGGGGAGGTCGCCGAGGCGGGGCGACCAGGCGATGCGGCGCCCCGGGCCCGCGGGCCGGGGCGGGGCGAAGGTGGTGCCGGGCTCGTCGAGCGACAGCGGCGCCCGGGCGTCGGGCCCGGCGATGGCCGAGAGCATGAGCGCGGCGTCGGCCACCGTGCGCCCCATCGGCCCGTCGACGCTCAGGTTCGACCACGGCAGCCCGACCGGCCACGTCGGGACCCGCCCCGGTGAGGGACGGACGCCGACCACGCCGCAGAACGCCGCCGGGTTGCGCAACGAGCCACCCATGTCGCTGCCGCCGGCCACTGCGGCCATGCCGGTGGCGACCGCGACGGCCGAGCCGCCGCTCGAACCGCCACACGTCCGGGCCGGGTCCCACGGGTTCACGGTGGCCCCGAAGACGGGGTTGAACGTCTGGGAGCCGGCGGCGAGCTCGGGGGTGTTGGTCTTGCCCACCATCACCGCACCGGCGGCACGGGCGCGGGCCACGATCAGCGCGTCGGTGTCGGGGACCGCGTCGGCGAACACGGGTGAGCCGAGGGTCGTGCGCACGCCGGCGGTGGCGTGGGTGTCCTTGTGGGCGATCGGCAGGCCGTGGAGCGGCCCGAGCCGGTGACCGCGGGCGTGCGCGGCATCACACGCGTCGGCCTCGTCGGCCGCGAGCTCGGCGGTCACGGTCACGACCGCGTTCAGCTCGCCGTTGCGTGCCTCGAGGCGGGCGAGGTGCGAGGCCAGCACCTCACGGGCCGAGACCTCTCCAGTGGCGAGCAGGTGGGCGAGCTCGACCGCGTCGCGGTCACACAGCTCGCTCAATCCTCGAGCTCCCCCGGGCGGAGCCCGTCGAGGGGGCCGCCACCCCGGAAGACGTGGGCAAAGCCGTCGGAGCGCACGAGCACACCGGGGCCCCACAGCTGGCGGGCCTGGCCGTCTGCCGTCTCCATGTGGACGTCGTAGGGCATCCGCTGGAGCTGGAGCCGGCTCCGGGTCGAGAGCACGATCTCCCAGTCCGCGTTCCGGGCCGCCTCGGGGTGGGCGACGACGAGGTCGCCGAGCTGGAGATCGACCGGGACGCCGTTGAGCTGCAGGTGGCCGATGCGGAAGCTCTTGTGTCGCACGCATCCACCTCGGGGCATCTCGTCCATACGTCGCGCGCCGGGATGTTATCGGTTCCTCGTCCGGCGCTCCGGACCCGCCGCACGCCACAGGCTCGCCCGGCGAGCACCGTGGGCCGCGCTACCAGGTGGCCTGGGGGTCGAGGGCCCGGACGGCGACCATCTCGGCGTGCATCGCCGCGAAGTGGGCGCTGCGCAGGCCGGTGCGCCCACCCGGCCCCGGCATCGGCGGCCAGGTGCGGTGCTCGCCGGCGTCGGCGAGCAGGCGCTCGACCTCGCTCCGCCAGCGGGCGTGCAGCTCGCCGGACGGGACCGGCACGAAGCCGGACCGCACGGCGTCGTCCTCGTCCGGGGTCGGTTCGAACAGCCCGACCGCCAGCGGCAGGAGCCGGTCGAGTGACGCGCCCATGCGTCGCCGGCTCTCGGCGGTGCCGACGAGGAGGCGCCGGGCGATCGGCAACGCGTGGCCGACGTGGAACGCCTCCTCGGCGAGGGCCCGGCGGGCGAGCGCCGCGACCCTCGTGTCGGTCGAGGCCGCCAGCGCCTCCCAGCGCACGGTCTCCGCGAGGTCGTAGAGCAGGTGGCGCACGAACGCGTCACCCCAGTCGGGGCACGGTTCCTCGACGAGCCACGCGCACCGGTACCGGCCCGGTGGGCGGTCGTAGGCGAGACGGTCGACCGCGTCGACGTCGGGCTCGGCGGGGGCACGCTCACCCGCCGGCGGCGACGTCAGGAGCTCGAGCAGCGCGCGGGCGTGGCCGAGCTCGTCCTGGGCGATCGAGGTGAACGCCAGGTCCTCCTCGAGGAACGGGCCGATCCCGATCCACTCGGCGTGGCGGTGGCCCATGGCCAGCTCGTCGTCGGCGAGGGCGAGGACGATCGCGATCTCGGCCGGGGCGAGGCCGCAGGGCGAGGTCAGGTCGTCGACCGGGCTCACCGGGTGGCACCTTCCACCGTGTCGGTGCACGGGCCGGCGGCGCGCGTCGTGGGGTTGGCGGCGGACCGCCGCTCGCGCCGGCGGGCGGCGAGCTCGGCACCGTCGTCGTGGCGGTGGGGCTTGTCGGCGTTGGGGGCGATGAACCCGCGGTCGAGCACGACGAGGTCGTCACGGGCCACGAGCCACGCCTCCTCACCCTCGGCCCGGCGCAGGTAGGTCTCGCGGGCGAGGACGCGGGCGAGCTCGTCGTCGGGTGCGTCGAGGCTGCCGGCGTGGACGAACGGGTCCTTGCCCGGTCGCTTCAGGAACACCTCGTAGGTCCTCATCGGGCGGGGCTCCCCTCTCGTGTGCTCCCGGCCCCGGTGACCGCGGCGGGCGCCGGCGCGCCGATGCCCCGGGCGACGAAGCGGTCGAGCGCGGCGGCGAGGGCGTCGACGTCGAGCGGGCCGTCGGGGTCGTACCAGCGGTCGAGGGCGTTGAGCGTCGACAGGATGAACCTCGAGTCGAGGTCGACGTCGAGGTCGGCCCGGAAGGAGCCGTCGTTCGCGCCCCGGCGGAGCACCGCGCGGTAGGCGGCCTCGTAGCGGTCGCGCAGCGCTCCGGCCTCGCTCCGGTGGGGCTCGGGCAGGAACCGGTGCTCGTGGAGGTAGACGGCGACCCGGTCGCGGTGGTCGGCGACGATGGCGACGTGACCCCGCACCAGTGCCCGGAGCTGGTCGTCGGGCGCTGCGCCGTCGTCGAGGACGGCATCGGCGAGCCCGCAGAAGTGCTCGGCGCCCTCGCGGATCAGCTCGATGAGCAGCTCGTCCTTCGAGCCGATGTGGGCGTACACCGACGAGCCGAGGAGGCCGAGCTCGTTGCCGAGGTCGCGCATCGACGTGCCGTGGTAGCCGCGCTCGGCGAAGAGCCGGCACGCGACGTCCACGACGTCGCGTCGCCGCGCCGAGTTACGTCCCCGTCGTCGAGGAGCACGCCCGTTGGTGCGCCCGTCGGCGCCGACCGTGCTCATCGGACGACCTCGATCGGGTTGCGGCAGTCGGGGCACCACCACGTGGCCCGGCACCGCGCCGAGCCGAACGCCGCCCGCTCGACGAGGTCGTCGGACCCGCAGACCGGACAGCCCGGCGAACGGCCGGGTGGCCGCACCGCGATGGCGAGGCCGTCGGCGAGCGCGGCGGCCGCGGCCGGTGTCATGCGCGCCGTCGACCACTCGATGTCGGTGCGCAGGCGGACCTCGACGTCCACGATGACCCGGCCCGTGGCGTCCACGGCCCGCACCGCCGCGGCGACGTCGTCGCGGATGAACGAGAACGCCGGGCACGACAGCACCGTCGGGACCAGGTCGACGACGACCCGGACCATCGCGTGGTCGGCGCGATCTCGGGCGTCTGGTGCGGGCACGGCCCGGACGTCCTCGACCATCCCCATGGCCACGATCGACACGCCCGGGTACTCGGGGTCGGTGACCCGGCCGACCGCGGCACGGACCCGATCGATCAGCGGCACGTCCGCCCCGTCAGGGGTCCCTTCGACGGCGGGCTCAGGGAGGTCGGGCTCGCGGAGGTCGGGCTCGCTGGGGTCGGGCTCGCCGGTTGCTCCCCGGCAACCCGCCAGCGCCCCGGACGGCCGGCCGACAGCGATCACGGGCCCACCACCGCGGCGTCGAGCGCCTCCCGCACCCAGCGGGTCGCCTCGTGGGCCCCGCTGGCCGTCGAGATGCGGCGCGCGCTGTCGGGGCCGCGGTTGTCGAACGTCGCCATCAACGGCGCCCAGTCCATCTCGCCGATCTCCCACCGACCGGTGTCGGGGTCGTGGCGCAGGTCGGGGTCGGGCAGCCGGAACCCGTAGTCGACGAGCAGGGGCACGAACTTCTGGACGTAGCGGTCCCGGAGCGCCTCGTTCGTCTCCGACTTGATCCGCCAGCGGATGAGCTCGTCGTCGGGCCGCGACGGCGGGCCGAACAGCTGCAGCGCCGGCCACCACCACCGGTCGAGCGCGTCCTGGAACATGGCGTGCTGGGCGTCGGTCCCGTCGGCCAACGAGGCCAGCATCCGCTCGCCGTGGCGCATGTGGAAGCCCTCCTCGGCCACGATGCGGCGCAGGATCCGCCGGTAGGGGCCGTAGGAGCAGTTGCGCAGCACCGCCTGCTGGCTGGTGAGCGCGGCCGCGTCGACGAGATAGGCGATCGCCACCTGGTCGGCCCAGGTCGGTGTGGCGTAGTGGAAGACGTTGTGGAACTTGGAGCGCCCGGCGAAGAGGTCGTCGAGCATCTGCTCACGGGTCTTCACCCCGAGGTCGGCGGCCACCATGTAGAGCAGGTGGGCGTGGCCGATCTCGTCCTGGGTCTTGGCCAGCGTCGCCAGCTTCCGCTCCAGGCCCGGCGCCCGGGGGATCCAGTCCCGCTCGCACAACCCGCCCATCAGCTCCGAGTTGGCGTGGAGCTCGATGAAGCGGAACACCCGGCGGCGGTAGTCGTCGGGCATGTCGTCGCCGGGCTCGACGATGCCACCCCCGGCGAGGAACGCCTCGAAGTCGTCCATGTCGGCCCAGCTGCGGCCGGCTCCCGCCGACCGGGCGGGATCGACGCGCGGCGCGTGGTCGATGGCCATCGGAACCCCCCTTCCCCGAGCTCCAGGGAAACGAACGATCGTTCGTTGGTCAAGAGGAACCGACGGTCTCGTAGCTCCCGCAGGTCAGGTCACCGGGACCACCGATCGTGGCGGGCCACCCACCCGAACCCGTTCTGGCGTGGCTCTCTGCTCTGTCGGCCGTCGATTCTCCCCGCCAGTTCGGGGTGATGGCCGGGTGGGGGTGGTGGGTCGGGCCTCGCCGGGTCAGCGGTCGGGCGGGTTGGAGAAGGTCACGGTGACCTCCTCGAAGCCCAGCGCCTGCATCATCGTGGTGAGCATGTCCCGGGTGTTCCGCTCGGCCGTCGCGGTGATGTCGGTGGCGGTGGCCGCCTCCTCGAGCCGCTGCTCGGCCAGGAGGTACAGGTCCTGGTCGTTCACGGGGTTGGAGCCGAGCGCGTCGCCGATGCGGTCGAACAGGCCGCGGTCGCGGCTGGCGACGTAGGTCCGCTCCTGGTCGAGCTCGGCCTCCGCCAGGCGGGGGGCAGGCAGCACGATCTCGACCGACGTGCGGTCGTCGGAGACGGTGATGGCGTCGTCGTCGAGCGAGCCGAAGTCGATCTCCGCGTCGACGGAGCCGGCCGCCACCATCAACGTGCGCTCACCGGCGATGAAGTCGGGCAGCATGTTCACGTCGTTCTCGAGGTCGACGATCACCTCGAAGTTGCCCGACGCGGCGGTGTAGGTCGACAGGTCCTGGATCGACTGGAGCACCGGTGGGCTCGTCCGGTCGACCTGGTTGGTCTCGAACGTGGGGAACCAGCCGGTGAGCTGGCCGAAGCCGACGAACACGAGGAAGCCGACCACGATCACGGCCAGGAGGCGGACGACGAACCATCCCCCGCGCCCGCTGCGGGAGGAGCGCTCGGTGCGGGTGGCGTGCATCGACCCACCGTAGCCAGGGCGCCGCGGCGGCCGGGCGCAGCGGGCGTTCAGTCGGGGGATGTGGCGGTGGTCGGGGGTGCGGCCCGCGCCGCGCAAGACTCGACGGCGTGGACATCCACCTGAGCGATCCCCGTCACGACCGTCTGGCGCGCTCGATCGCCGAGCGCGTGGCCGAGCGCGGCGGGCGCGCCCGCTACGTCGGCGGTGCGGTGCGCGACCACCTGCTCGGGCTGCGGATCGAGGATCTCGACATCGAGGTGATCGGCCTCGGTCCCGACGACGTCCACGCCGCGGTCGGCGAGGTCGCGAAGGTCAGCCTGGTCGGCTCGTCGTTCGGGGTGTTCAAGGTCCACGGCGCGCCGATCGACGTGTCGCTGCCCCGGACCGAGCGCAAGGTCGGCCGGGGCCACCGGGGCTTCGAGGTCGAGGTCGACCCCCACCTGCCGCCGGAGCGGGCCGCGGCCCGGCGCGACTTCACGATCAACGCCATCGCCGTCGACCCGCTGACCGACGAGGTCGTCGACCCCTTCGGCGGGCGGGCCGACCTGGACGCCCGCGTCCTGCGCCACACGTCGGACCAGTTCCGCGAGGACCCGCTGCGGGTGCTGCGGGGCATGCAGTTCGTCGCCCGCTTCGGCCTGGCGCCCGCGCCGGCCACGGTGGCGGTCGCCGCCGGCATCGAGCCCGAGGGCCTCGCGCCCGAGCGGGTGTTCGAGGAGTGGTCGAAGCTCGTGCGGCGCGGCGTGGCCATCGGCGCGGGCCTGGAGTTCCTCCGGGCGACCGGCTGGCATCACCACACCCCGGAGCTGGCCGCGCTCGTCGGTGTCCCCCAGGACCCGGAGTGGCACCCCGAGGGCGACGTGTGGACCCACACCGGCCACGTGATGGACGCGTTCGCCGCGGCCCGACTCGGCGACGACGAGGAGGACCTCGTCGTGGGCTTCGCCTGCCTCTGCCACGACCTCGGCAAGCCGGCGACGACGGCGTGGATCGACGGGCGGTGGCGCTCACCGGGCCACGAGGCCGCCGGTGTGCCGCCGACGCGGGCGTTCATCGGGTCGATGACGAACCAGCGCGGCCTGGCCGACGACGTCGCCCGCCTGGTCGCCGACCACCTCAAGCCCGACCAGCTCTACCAGGCGGACTCGACGCCCCGGGCCGTGCGGCGGCTCGCGCAGCGCGTGGTCCGCCTCGATCGGCTGCTGCGCGTCGCCCATGCCGACCGCAACGGCCGCCCGCCGGCGCCCGACGACGGCTTCCCGGCCGCGGACTGGCTGCGCGAGCAGGCGGCCGCGCTAGACGTCGCCGACCGGGCGCCGGAGCCGATCGTGCGGGGCCGGGACCTCATCGACCTCGGGCTGGCGCCCGGCCCACAGTTCAAGCGCCTCCTCGACGCGTGCTTCGAGGCGCAGCTCGACGGTGACGTCACGTCGGTCGACGACGGGCTCGCGCTCGTGCGACGCCTGCTCGACGACATCTGACCGCGGCGACCCGCCGAGCAGATCTCTCCCCCGGCGGGTCCGTGCACCCGACGCGCCGGCCAGGCGTTGCGGTGAGCGGAACTACCTAACGTGCTCACGCCCGCGCGCTGTGTGCCGACTGCGATCGTGGTCGGGTGAGAGCGGTGTATCAGCCCGCCGGGTGGGTTGCTCGTGTTCCGCGGGCGGGCGAACGGGACACGGGCAGCGGCCCCGGCACGGGCCGAGACGGAGGATGTGGTGACGACGGTGCTCCTCGCAGGGTTCATCGCGGCGACGGCGACGCTCGCGGCGATGGTCATGACGCTCACGAGGCGGCTGAGGTTCACGTCCCTCCATGCGGAGGCGATCACGGCGGAGCGGGAGCGGTTGCGCAAGCGGGTCGTCGAGCTCGACGAGTCGGCGCGCCGGCGCGAGCGCCACATCGGTCGGCTGGAGAAGCAGGTGCGCGACCTCCGCTCGATGCTCGAGGTCGAGAGCTGACCGGCTGACCACCGCGGAGCCGGTGCGTCGCGCCGTGTGGCCAGCGCGAGTGGTCAGGCGATCGAGCGCACCCCGCCGGCGAGCATCGCGGCCAGCTGCGCCGCCGTCGGCCGACCCGCCCGGTCCTTGACCAGCGCAGCGGCGATCGCCGGACGCAGGTCGTCGCACACGCCGGAGAGGTCGGGCTCCTCGTGGACGGCGCGGTAGCAGAGGGCGTCGGCCCGTCCGTCACCGAACGGGCTGCGGCCCGAGGACACGAACGCGATCGTCCCGCCCCACCCGAACACGTCGACCGCCGCGGTCAGGTCCTCTCCCCGCACCTGCTCGGGGGCGATCCAGCCGGGTGAACCGGCGAAGGCGCCGGGTCGGGTGCACTCGAGGTCCGCGAGGTGGGTCGCCAAGCCGAAGTCGACGAGGACCGGCCCGTCGGGACCGAGCACGACGTTCGCCGGCTTGACGTCCCCGTGGACCAGGCCGCGGGCGTGCACGGCGGCGAGCGTGCGGGCCAGGGTCGTGCCGATGGCGAGCGCGTCGCCGCACCCGAGGGGACCGTGGCGGAGCCGGGCCCGCAGGTCGGGGCCGGCGACGAGCTCGGTCGCCAGGTACGGCAGCGGGCCGTCGACGTCGATCTCGACGAGCCGGGCGACGCCGTCGACGCCGCACCGCTCGAGCGCGTCGGCCTCGACCTCCAGCCGGCGCCGCAGCGCGGGGTCGGCGGCGACCCACGGACCGAGCGCCTTGATCGCCGCGCGTCGGCCGTCATCGTCGATCGCGCAGAACACGTCGGTCGAGCCGCCGGCGCTCAGCCGGGCCACGATCCGCCATCGGCCGATGGCCGAGGGGTCGCTGGGTCGAAGCGTCTCCACACCCACGTTCTCTGCATCGGCAGGCCGGGTGTGTGCTTGAACCATTCGGACAACCAGATGGATGAGCCCGCGTGGCGGTCGTTTCACCATCGCGCGATTCGCCATCTGGCGATTCACCATCTGGAGGACGTCGATGCACGTGGCCGTGTAAGGTCGCCCGTGGGGGAACCGCCGGGGGAAAGGGAGGGGCGGTGGCACCACCTGATGGTGATGGTGAGATCACGCTCGGGCACGGCCCGGGCAGCACGAACGGGGGCGGCGAGGACGGCGTGAGCCGACCGCCGGGATGGACGTTCCTGACGAACCACGCACACGTGCTCGTGGCGATCGCCCGGAACCCGGAGCTACGTCAGCGCGACATCGCACTGATGGTCGGCGTCACCGAGCGGGCTGCCCAGAAGATCCTGCGGGAGCTCGAGGACGAGGGCTACGTGTCCCGGGTGCGGGTCGGCCGGCGCAACCACTACGAGCTGCATGCCGATCGACCGCTCCGCCACCCGCTGGAGTCCGACCACGACGTGCGGGAGCTGCTCGAGCTGTTCACCGATGAGCTCGGTTCGACCGGCGTCCCGAGCGAGGAGATGACCCGGGCCTCCTGAGTGACCCGGCGGCGCGACGTTCGCCGCCGGGGCCGACGGCCACCACGGCGCTCAGCGCTCGGCGAGGCGCTGTTCCTCCAGGACCCGGTGGAGCGGCTTGGCCAACGCGGTCGTCGGGCTGACGTTGCGGGCCCCGTGCATCCCCGCGCCCGTCGGTCGGCCGGTCTTGGTCACGCCCCGGATCGCCATCCGGTACACGTCGGCCTCGATGCGGTTGCCACACACCGGGCACGGCGCGGTGTCGGGCCCGCCGGTCCAACGGTCGAAGCGGACGACATCGACGAGCAGCGGCCGGTGGCAGCGGCGACAGTCGATGACGATCTCGCTGTGGGGATCGGTGTGATGGGCGGGCGGTGCGTCGATCCGCTCGCCGGTCCGGCAGTCGTCGGCCGCGATCGCCGCCATGCGCGCGCCGTCTCCGAAGACCGTGAGCGGCCCGTCCTCCGAGACGACGAACACGAGGCACTCCGGTTCGTCGTAGCTGAACCGGCGCGCCGACGTGTGGCGGGTGCCGCGGAACGCCGGCACCAGCTCGGCCGAGCGCGCCGAGTTGTGCAGCGACGCCCCGATGTGGCTCACCTGGCCGTCCGGTCGGACGAGCGCGGCGCGGTCGACCTGGCCGAGCACGCTCACCAGTGCGCTGACGTGGGTCGAGTCGCCGACGTCGAGGACGGGCGCCACGAACGCCCGGGACAGGTCGACCTGGGTGGCCTCCGACGGGTCGACGTCGGCCAGGTACCAGACCAGCGTCGCCCCGACCCGTTCGGCGCTGAGCCAGTGCACGCACAGGTCGAGCAGCTGGTCGAGCACGTTGACGTCGGCGCCGGGGACGAGGCGCCGGATGGCGGCCAGGTGGCGCACCGCGAGCGGCTTGAACGTCCACCGGACCCCGTCGAACTCGACGACACCGTCGTCGGTGACGACGCGTACGAAGTGGTCGTCGCCGCGGGCGATGACGACGGCACCCGTCGTCTCCTGCAGGTCGACGAGGCGGGCCTCGGTGTCGACCCGGTGGCGGAACTGGAGGACGTGGCTCGGGCCGTCGGGTGCCACGGCGACGAAGCTGGCCCGGCCATCGGCGAGACGGCGCACGACCGCCGGGTCGTAGCCGGCGACGTCGATGGCCACGGGTTCCGACACGCAGTGGTCGAACCGGGCTCGGCCGTCGAGCCAGACGAGGGCCCCGTAGGGCGGTACGCGGCGCTCGTGCACCGGCGGGCGCAGGGCGTAGGCCAGCTCGCGGACGAGCCGGTCACCGTTGGGGTGATCGATCGGGAGCGGCACCCGTTCCTCGACGAGCTCCTGGCGGAGGCGGCCGACGCGGCCCTCCAGGTTGTCCGTGCGGCTCACCCGGCCACGATCTCCTCGTCGAGGTAGCACCACTGCCAGTGCTCACCGGGCTCGACCGAGCGGACGATCGGGTGGGAGCTCTCGGCGACGTGGGCCGTGGCGTGGCGATTGACCGACGAGTCGCAGCAGCCGACGTGGCCGCACGTCATGCACATGCGCAGGTGCACCCAGCGGTCCCCGGAGGCCACGCAGGCGTCGCAGTTTCGGCTCACCGGGGCGATGTCGGGATCGATCTGGTCGAGGTGCTGACACGCCACCCGTCGATCCTACTTCGTCCCCGCCGCCGGCCTGCGAGCCGACGTTCGAACCTCTGACCTGGGCTTTCGTCCCCGACCGAGGGGCCACGGCCTCGGTGACGGGCCCCGCCTCGCGCCGCCGTCGCCGTCGCGCTGTCAGCGATGGGACCCCCGCTGTCAGCGATTCGACGTCGCGCGGTCGTCGTTGACATCGGAATGACAGCGGCCTGCGAGCGATCCGACAGTGCCCGGGTCGATCGTCCTCCCCAGGACGAGACACCGAGGCGAGATGACGATGACGACGGCAACGCTCGATCGACAGCGACAGCGACAGACGAACGACCTGGGCCACCGTTTCGCCCGGCGCGATCCCGATGCGGTTCGCGAGGTCCACGCCCGCTTCGCCGGGCCCCTCCACGCCACGGCCCGCCGGGTGCTCGGCGACCGTGAGCTCGCCTCCGAGGCGACCCAGCGGGCGCTGCTCGCCGCCTGGAAGGCGGCCCCCCGCTTCGATCCCGAGCGGGCGCTCGAGCCCTGGCTGCACACCATCGTGCGCCGGGCCGCCATCGACGTGCACCGCCAGCACCGGCGCCACCTCGCCGGCCTGCGGGTCGCCGACCAGCCCGAGCCCGAGCCGGTCGTGCACGTGTCCTTCGACCACGGCTGGGTCGCCTCCGAGGTTCGTGAGGCGCTCGCCCGGATCCCGGCCGACGAGCGCCGGATCCTCGAGCTCGCCCACTTCGGCGGCCACACCTACGCCGAGGTCGCGGCACAGCTCGACATCCCGATCGGGACCGTCAAGACCCGGGCATTCCGTGCCCACCGACGGCTGCGGGGCCTCTTGGCCCACGTGATGGAGCCGGCGGCGTGAGCCGGCGCGGCACCCGGTGCTCGTGGCACGTGCCACGAGGCACACGAAAAGTGGCGACCTGTTCGAACCGAGGGGGCCCGCCGCCCGTAGGACACCCCGGCGCCGGTCCGACGGGACGACGCCGACCAGGCGATGAGGAGCGAGGACGATGGACGACATGATGGCCCCACCCGGCGCGAAGACGCCGCCGGGTACGACCGAGGCACGTGCCGTGTCGGCGGCACCGACGCTGGTGGCGTTCGCAGCGCTCGGCGGCGCGGTTGCGCTGACGCTCGGCGCGTACGGTCAGGTGCACAACCCGACGGGCGGGACGATCATCTCGTTCGGCTTCCCGACGGTGCTGTCGATGAAGGCGTGGTTCGCGACGTTCGCGGCGAGCCTCGCGATCGTGCAGCTGCTCTCCGCGCTGTGGATGTACGGCAAGCTCCCGATCGGCTCCGCGCCGTCGTGGATCGGTGTCGCACACCGCTGGACCGGTACCGCCGCGTTCCTGTTCTCCCTTCCCGTTGCCTACCACTGCCTGTGGGCACTCGGGTTCCAGACGACCGGCACGCGCCAACTCGTCCACTCGATCCTCGGTTGCGCCTTCTACGGCGCGATCACCACCAAGCTGCTCGTGCTGCGCGCCAAGGACATGCCGGGCTGGGCCCTGCCCGCCGTCGGCGGAACCCTGTTCACGCTGCTGAGCCTGCTGTGGATGACCTCGTCCCTGTGGTTCTTCACCAACGTCGGCTTCCCCGGCGTCTGAGTTCGGAAGCGAGCCGACCAATGTCCAAGACCCTGACCGGATCCCTCGTGGTGTGCGCCGCCGGCGCCGTCGCGTTCGTCGGCGCACTGATCGTCGACCCCGCCCCCGACCGCCCGGCTCCGGCCGCCGCTCCTGCGGCGCCGGCCCAGGCTCCCGTCACGTCCGCCCCGGCGGGCGGCTACGGCGGCGGCGACACCGGGGGCGGGGCTGCACCGGCGGCCCCCGCCGCCCCCGCCCAGGTCCAGATCGCCGACTTCACCATCGCCTCGGTGGCGGTGGCGCCCGGCGCGCAGATCCAGGTGATCAACTCCGACGTCGCCCCCCACACGTTCACCGCGAACGGCGGGACGTTCGACAGCGGCACGCTCGACCCGGGTGCGTCCGCCACGCTGACCGCCCCGGCAGCACCCGGCACGTACAACGTGTTCTGCACGATCCACCCGTCGATGACCGCAACCCTCACCGTCGGCTGACCGTGCCGTCGCGGCGCCGTGCGCCGTCCACCACAACCAGATCGGCCCCCCCGACCCGGCCCCGTCGCACATGCGACGGGGCCGGGCTTCTTCTGTGTGCGCCGCACGACCGTTCTGCATCAGACGATGCAGCGCCACCGGCTCGTGCGATGAGGTCGGAGGCCTCTTGCGGAGAAGTGCGCCGGTCAGACCGTCGGGTGGCCGTCCATCAGATGGTCACGCGATCGCCATCTCCTCGAGTGACGCATCATCACATCTTTGTGCCGAACATCGATGATGATTCAGAGCGGCGGGCTCGGATGGCATCGGTTCGATGCCATCCCCGGTCGGCGGTTGCGCACCGGACGCTGTCCGGCTCGGGTGTGGAGGGCACCCGGGGCATTCGTCGGGGGACCGCCGCGGGGTGGAACACCGGTGGAGGTGGGGACATGGGCATCGAGCCGATGCACGAGGGTCGCGACGTTCGCGACGACGCAGCCGTCGCCGACCGGGCGATGCGGCGTGAGGAGCTCAGGCGGCGGGCCCGCATCGCCGTGCAGCGCGAAGCGACGGGCGCGGCGTTGGAAGCGGTTGCGGACGCGGCCGCTCCCCCGGCGTCACCGCCGCCAACCGGGGCCCCGGCCGCCAGCGGCGACGCCACCGAGACGGTCGTGGGCTGGTACCGGGGTGCGCCGGTGTACGCGTCCGCCGCAGACGACCCGCCCGCCGGCGACGCGTCGGCCGACGGCGCGACCGGCGGCCACGTGGTCGGTTGGTACCGCGGCGCGCCGATCCACGCCCCGACGCACGACGCGTCCATGACGTCGCCGGCGCCGGCGGCCGAGAGCGGGGCCGAACCTGGAGTGGGTGAGCGGATCCGGGCGTGGTCACGGCGCCGCACCCGCGGCGCGGTGCGTCCCGAGGGTGCGTTCGCCGGAGCGCTCGTCGCCCCGACCGCCGAGGCCGCCGAGGAGCTGCGGGTGCTGTCCGAGCGCTACGCCCACGGCGAGATCGACGTCTCCACCTACGCCCACGCCACGGCAGCCGTGCTCGGCCTCGCCTGAGCTCCCGCGCCGCGGTCGCGCCACTCCCTGCGGGCCGGTGGTTCACCGACCGGCCGATCACGGGCGGGGCGCCCGGCCGTTCGAGCGGGCGGGCCCACGTGCGCCGCCGCCCCTGACCCGGAGGCCGCCGCTGCTGGGGCGTGGCCCGTCGTCAGATCCGGCGGCGGTTCCGGGCCCGCCTGTGATCCGACCGCCCGAGTCGTCCCGCGCCGCCGGGCGGAAGCCCGCCGCTCGTGGCCCGTCGTCCGACGGCCAGCGGCACCGGGCCGGATCGCGGGTCGATCACCCCGACCCGGTCCCGGCGCCGGCCGCCAACTGGCCACGGGGCCGCCGGAACGGCACGGCCGTCCCGCTCGACGCCGGGTGGCGCCCCGCCTGCGCCCGTTCGTCGGTGGCGTGGCGACGACCGGGAACGGGCCCGACGTGGCGTCCGGGCCGGTGCGCACCGCGGCCGGAGGAGGACTCGGCCGCC
>JAXHUH010000342.1:0-9301 GCA_034211175.1 Actinomycetota bacterium | reverse complement strand
GCCGAGCCCGGCGAACGCCAACGGCCACGGCCGCACCAGCGCCGCGTGGAAGAAGCCGGTGAGGCCGTAGACGAGGAACACCCGCTCGTGCACCAGCGCCGCGTGGAAGAAGCCGGTGAGGCCGTAGACGAGGAACACCCGCTCGTGCACCACCGCCGCGGCCGCCAGCACGAGGAACCCGCACAGGTAGACGCGCAGCGCACGCTGGGTCATCGCGGAGGGGGCGGCGACCCGGGTGAACGTCGCCCACGTCCACACCGCCGCCGCGCCGGCCAGCCCGAGCGACACCACCCGCTCGCCCGGCGAAGGTGCGACCGCCAGCGCCAGGATCGTCGAGGCGGCCAGCGTCACGTACGGCATCGCGGCGAACAGCCGGTCGACCGCGTGCTCCCAGTCCGCCGTCGCGGCGAGCGAGCCCGACGACGCCGGCTTCGACGACTGGGGGTGCGTCGTCGCCTCCACGGCTCCTCCGATCGACCCTGGCGGCGTGCCGCCCGCCCCACGCCGGCCTCTGCGCCGCCGATCGTAGACGCGGCCCACCCGGACGGAACCGCTCGCCGGCGGCCGGCGCGCCCGGCCCGTCACTCCCAACGGAACACCCGGACGGCCAGCAGCGAGGCGACGAGCGCGTACGCCGCCATGGTCACCAGATGTGTGGCGTCGGGCGTCGAGCCGTCCCACGCGTCGGCCATCGCCTGCACGGCGGCGCCCGACGGCGACCGGTCGCTGAGGTCGCGCAGGCCGTCCGACATCGTGTGGCGCGGGACCCACACGCCGGCCAGGAACAGCATCGGGAAGTACACGGCCATCCCGATCGCCTGGCCCGCCGCCTGGGTGCGCACGATCGCGCCGATGAGGAGCCCGATGGCGAAGGCCGAGCAGATCGTGGCCACGAACGAGATCGCGAACCACCCGGGCGCCGCGGGCCACGCCACGTCGAACGCCGCGACGACGGCCACGACCGCGACGAGTGCGGCGACGGCCGCCGCGATCCCGTGCACCACGAGCTCGGCCGCCAGCAACCGGGCCGGGTGGACCGGGGTCGTGCGCAGTCTGCGGAGGATGCCGAGCTGTCGGTACCCGCCGAGGATCGGCGGCAGGGTGACCAGGCCGAGCGTCGCCACCCCGAGCGCGAGGCCGACCGGCGCGTAGACGTCGATGTAGCGGTCGCCGTCGAGCTCGGACGCCGGTTCGTCGAAACCGGGGAAGAACGCCCCGAGCCCGACGAGCAGGGCCGCCGGGAGGAGGAGACCGAAGAGCAGGGCGACCGGGTCGCGGGCGAAGAGCCGGGCCTCGGTGCGGGTCAGTTCGAGCGTCGCGGTCATGACCGGACCTCCGTCGTGGGGGCGAGCGCTTCGTCGGGCCCGCCGGTGAGTGCGAGGTAGGCGTCCTCGAGGTCGGGCCGGGAGGCCCGCAGGTCCTCGGCGGTCGTGTGCCTGGCGGCGAGGAACGCCACGACGGCCCCGCCGAGGTCACCGGTGCCGGTCACGACGACCCGGCTGCCGTCCCGTTCGACCGTGGCCACGCCGGCGACGTCGGCGAGGAGCGTCTCGTCCAACGGTCGCGAGGGCCGGAACCGGAGGCGCTGGTCGGCGCCGAGGCGACGGACCAGCTCGTCCGGCGGGGCGACGGCGACCACCCGCCCGCGCCGCACGACCATCAGCCGGTCGCACAGCCGCTCGGCCTCGTCCATGAAGTGGGTGACGAGGACCACGGTCACGCCGGCGTCGCGGGTCCGTTCGATCGTGTCCCACGTGTCGCGGCGGGCGTGGGGGTCGAGGCCGGTGGTCAGCTCGTCGAGAACGACGACCTCGGGCGCGCCGAGGAGCGCCAGCGCGGCCGCGAGCCGCTGCTTCTGCCCGCCCGACAGGTCCGCGTAGCTCGCCCGCAGGCGCTCCCCGAGACCCAGGACCTCCAGCAGGTCCCGCCAGTCGAGGGGCTCGTCGTGGAACGACGAGTACAGCCGCATCACCTCGTCGACCCGGATGCGGTCCTGCAGCGTCGAGCCCTGGAGCTGCACGCCGACGCGCCGCGTGAGCTCGGCCCGGTCGCGCAGCGGGTCCAGTCCCAACACCCGGATCGTGCCGCCGTCGGGCCGTCGCAGGCCGACCATCGACTCGACGATCGTCGTCTTGCCCGCCCCGTTCGGGCCGACGATCCCGAAGATCTCGCCGGGTTCGACCGTGAACGAGACGCCGTCGACCACGCGGGCGGCGCCGTAGGTCTTGACCAGTCCCTCGACCTCGATGACCGGCATGTCCGCTCCTTCCGCTCCACTCGAGCGTGGACCTGCAGGCGCGGGCGCGGTATCGATCGGCCGGTCGGACCTCGACGTCGGACGGTGGAGGGTCGGGTCGACCGTTCGGTGGATGCGGCGACGCGTCATCGCCCTGACGGAGCGTCGTAGTGATGGGCCCTAGTGCCCCGGCCGGCGGCCGAAGGACCCGCCGGGGCAGGTGCTCCTTGACGGGACGTGTGACGGGGGGCACCGTTCACCGGAACGAGGGGATCACTGAACGAGGGGGGAACCGGCGTGCGCGTCCGGATCGACGGGGAGCTGTGCCAGGGGCACCAGATGTGCGCCATCGTGGCGCCGGATCTGTTCGGAGCCGATGACGAGGGCTACGGCGTCGTACTCGTGGAGGGCACGCTGCCACCGGCCCACGAGGAGCCGGCGATCAAGGCCGAGGCGAGCTGCCCCGAGCGGGCCGTGATCGTGGAGCGCTGAGATGACGACGCTCGAGCCCACCCCGCACCCGGCCGCCGACCCCGTCAGCGACTACGACATCTTCGACCCGGCGTTCGTCGCCGATCCCTACCCGACCTACGCCGAGATCCGCTCCCGGTGCCCGGTCGCGCACACCGACCGCCACGGCGGCTCGTGGATGCCGACGACCTACGAGGCGCTGCGGGAGATCGCCAAGGACACGACGACGTTCAGCTCCGACGAGATCCTCGTCTTCCCGACCGAGGTGCTCCCCGACGACGAGCCCTACGCCGACGTCGCCGCCCCGCCGATCACCTCCGACCCGCCCGAGCACGGCTGGGCACGGCGGCTGATCCTGCCGTTCTTCTCCCCGGACGCGGTGCGACCCTACGAGGAGCGGACCCGCGAGCTGTGCAACCGGCTCATCGACCGGTTCGCCGACACCGGCCGGGCCGACGTCGGCACCGACTACGCCCAGCAGATCCCGGTGCGGGTCATCGCCGCGGTGCTCGGCGTCGACGACTCGCAGGCGGACGTGTTCGTCGGCTGGGTGCGGGCCATCCTCGAGACCGGCCACGCCGACGCCGAGCGTCGCCTGCAGGCCCGGGGCGAGCTGCTCGCCTTCTTCGCCGCGCAGATGGCCGACCGTCGGGCCAACCCCCGCGAGGACGACCTGATCACCCGGCTCGTCCAGGCCGAGATCGACGGTGAGCCGCTCTCGGACGAGCACATCCTCGGGACGTGCAACCTGATGCTCGTCGCGGGGATCGACACGACGTGGTCCGCGATCGGCTCCGCACTGTGGCACCTCGCCCAGCACCCCGAGCACCGCCGTCAGCTGCGCGACGACCCCGAGCTGTGGCCGCTCGCCATCGAGGAGCTGCTGCGGGCGTACGCGCCGGTGACCATGGCCCGGGTCGTCACCACCGACACCACCTACGCCGGCTGCCCGATGCACGAGGGCGACAAGGTGATCATGGCGTTCCCCGCCGCCAACCGCGACCCGGCCGTCTTCGAGGACCCCGACGTCGTGCAGCTCGACCGGCTCGGCAACCGCCACCTCGCCTTCGGCTCCGGCATCCACCGCTGCGCCGGCTCGAACCTGGCCCGGCTCGAGCTGCGGGTCGCGACCCAGGTGTTCCTCGAGCGCATCCCCGACTTCGAGCTCGTCGACCCGGCCGCGGTCACCTGGGCCGGCGGCCAGGTCCGCGGGCCACGGGTGTGCGAGGTCCGCTGGACCTGAGCCCGCGAACGACGTCGTCGTGCCGGGCGGTGTGGCCACCGCCCGGCCGGGTCGTCAGTCGTCGTGGTGGGCGAGCGCGGCGTGGGCGCCGTGATCGTCGGGGTCGATGTGGACGTGGACCTCGTCGAGGTGGGCGACCCGGTGCAGGAGCGCGTGCCGGACGGCCTCCGCGATGGCGTGGCCGTCGCGGACGTCGAGCTCGGGATCGACCGTGACATCGAGGTCGGCGGCGAGGCGGTGGCCCAACCAACGGACCCGGGGCTCGGCGATCGCCCGCACGCCGTCGACCGCCGACGCCACGTCGTGGACCCGCTCGACGATCGCCGGGTCCACCGCGTCCATCAGCCGGTGGTAGATCTGGCGGGCCGCGCCGCGGAGCACGGCGAGGATGGCGACCGAGATCACGAGCCCGACGATCGGGTCGGCCCGCCCGAACCCGGCCCACACGCCGATGGCGCCGAGCGCGACCGCCAGTGACGTGAACCCGTCGGTGCGGGCGTGGTGGCCGTCGGCGACGAGCGCCGCCGAGCCGATCGCCCGGCCCTCACGGATGCGGTACAGCGCGACCAGCTCGTTGCCCGCGAACCCGGCGAGACCGGCGATCACGAGCGTGGCGAGGTGCTCGACCGGTCGGGGGTGGACGAGCCGGTCGATCGCCTCCCAACCGGCGATGACGGCCGACAGGGCGATCATGGCGATGACGAACACGCCGGCCAGGTCCTCGGCGCGGCGGTAGCCGTAGGTGTAGCGGCGGTTGGGCGGGCGCCGACCGAGCTTGAACGCGAGGAACAGCGGGATGGCGGTCAGTGCGTCGGAGACGTTGTGGATCGTGTCGGCGAGCAGGGCGACCGAGCCGGTCAGCGCGACGATCGCGAGCTGGACGACGGCCGTGACCATCAGCGCGGCGAACGAGACCTTGACCGCCCGGATGCCGCGCTCGCTGGCCTGGAGCGCCGTGTCGATCGAGTCGGCGGCGTCGTGGCTGTGGGGCCGGAAGATCTCGGCGACGGCGCCCCGTATCCCGCCCCGGTGGTCGTGGCCGTGCGGATGCTCGTGGTCGCCGTGGTCGTGGTGCTCATGTGGATGGCCGTGGTGGCCTTCGTGGGCGCGAGTGTGATCGGCGCCGTGCTCGTGATGGTCGTGGTGGTGGTCGGCGCTCATCGGCCGGCTCCCGGGCGGTGGTGGTTGGCGCCGGCGACCTGGTGGTCGGCCTGGAGGAGGGCCTCGGTGGCGAGCCGCTCGATGTGGTCGTCGTGGAGCGCGTAGAAGATGTGGTTGCCGTCGCGGCGGCCCGCGACCAGCCCGGCCAGGCGCAGCTTCGCCACGTGCTGGGACACCGACGTCGGGCTCGTGCCGACGTGGTCGGCGAGGTCGTTCACCGCGTGCTCCCCGTGCAGCAGCGCCCAGACGATGCGCAGCCGCGTCGGATCGGCCAGGAGCTTGAGCGTGGCCACGGCCGCATCGAACTCCTCCGGCGACGGCTCCCGCCCGTGCGTTCGGCCGTGGCCCGCGCCGGTCGGGCCCCCGGCGCTCTCCGCCGGCCGTTCGACCATCTCTCCATCTATCTGCGCATCCACGCAGGTACTTTGCTCGTTCGTGCCGGCCGAGGTCAAGGGACGCGGCTGCGGGCCGAACGCCGCGGACCGCGGGCACGAGGCCTCTGCACCCGCCGAGGCCGACCTGGTTCGATCGAGGCCGAGCGGGAGCTCGCGAGCCTGCTCAGGAGGTCATGAGGCATGACGACCGACACCGCGAAGCCGGCCCGGCTGCCACCGCGCTGGTTCGTGCGCACCGCGTGGTACGTCCATCGGGGGCTGCTCCGGCTGACCGGCGGTCGGCTCGGGTTGTGGCGCCCGAAGCCCGACGAGTGGGGTGCGCTGCGGCTCACCACCATCGGGCGGCGCAGCGGCAAGGTGCGCCGCGTCGTCGTCGGCTACTTCGAGGACGGCGACGACCTGGTCACGATGGCGATGAACGGCTGGGGCGCCGGCGAGCCGGCGTGGTGGCTCAACCTGCAGGCCCACCCCGACGCCGAGGTCGAGCTCGCCGGCGAGCGCCGCCAGGTCACCGGCAGGGCCGCGGTCGGTGAGGAGCGTGAACGCCTCTGGGCCCGTTGGCGGGAGATCGACGACAACCTCGACGCCTACGCCGCCCTCCGCCCGACCGAGACCGCCGTCGTCGTCCTCGAGCCCCGTCCCGGCTGACCGGCCGCCGCGAGGCCCCGCTCAGATCACACCGGTGTGGTCGAGCAGGACGCGCAGGCCGATCATCACCAGCACCACGCCGCCGGCGAACTCGGCCGGGCGTCGCCAACGCGACCCGGCGTGGTGGCCGACCAGCACGCCGACGAGGGCGATGGTCGTCGTCGTCACGCCGATCAGGACCACCGCGGGCAGGATCGACACCGGCAGGAACGCGAACGTGATGCCGACGGCCAGCGCGTCGATGCTGGTCGCGGTCGACAGCACGACCAGCTCGCCCCAGCCGATCGTTCCGTCGGGCTCATCCTCGGCGTCCCGGTAGGCCTCCCACAGCATCTTGGTGCCGACGCCGGCGAGCAGGCCGAACGCGATCCAGTGGTCGAGCTCGGCGACGAGGTGCTCCATGCGCGAGCCGAGCAACCACCCGACGAGCGGCATGAGCGCCTGGAACCCGCCGAAGGCGACCGCGATGGACCCGGCGGCGCGCAGGTCGAGGCGACGCATGCCGAGCCCCTTGCCGACGGCGACGGCGAACGCGTCGGCCGACACGGCGACGGCGACGAGCAGGAGCGTGAAGGGAGACACGAGGTTCGACATCCGGTCGTAGCTGGCAGCCGGAAGCCGTTGGGGCGCGCTCCGGCACGGTCAGGTGCCGAAGGTCTCGCTCACCAGAACGCTCCGTCCGGGCGGTACACCGGGTGCGTCAGCACCAGCATGTCGACGTACCTCCGACGCCCTCGCGGGCGCCGGGAACTACTCCCCTTCGCTGCCGTACACCGTACACGCCCCGGCCGAAAGCCGGCTCACGACAGGCGTCACGTCCGTGGGGCCGCGAGGCGCCGACGACCCGCCGGAGGAGGCCGCAACGCTCGTCGCTCGTCGCTCGTCGCTCGTCTCTCGGGCCCTGCGGGTGCGCATGCGTGTATCAGCGTTCCCGTCCGAGCCGTCGGAACGGTCGGAACGCCGATTCCGACCGCCTGGAGGCACGATGCTCTCGCACGCCGAGCCCGAGTTGATCCACTCCGACCGAGCGAAGGCGGCCCGCGCACAGCGCGAGCTCGCCGCGGAGGTCTCCAACCTCCGACCCCACGCCCAGACCCGGGCGAACGGGGAGGAGGACGACTTCGCCGACAAGCGCCCGACCAACTTCACCAAGGGACTGGCCCACGACGAGTTCGGGCTGGTCGCACACCCGTGTGACTACGTGGCCCTCGTCCGAGCGATCAACTCCCACGACCCGGGGCGCTTCGACGGCGACGTCGACAACGCCGAGGCCCGTGGGGCTGCGCCGAAGACGGAGGTTCGTCCGGCGGGTGGGAGCTCCGTGCCCGTGAAGACCTGGCGGGGTTGGGAGAGCCCCCGCTCCGGTCATGCGTACGACCTCGAGGGTCCCGACGCCGGGGCGCTCGGCATGTCGCCCGCTCCCCGCATCGGTGCGAGCGAGCTCGCCGCGGAGATGGCCGAGGTCTACGCCATGGCCCTCGTGCGGGACGTGCCGTTCACCGAGTTCGACGAGGAGGACCCGGCGACGCTCGGCCCGGACGCGTTGCTGCGCACGCCGCGTGAGCTGGCCGAGCTGCTCGGCGACATGCCGTTCTTCGACGGACGCAGCCGGCGTTCGTCGACGCCGAACCTCGCCAACGGAGCCGGGCTCAACGCCTTCGAACGGCGCCGCCGCGCCGCCCGCACGGGCGAGGACCTCCACGGGGACCTGGACGGCGGGCTGGCAGCCCGCCACCTGTTCCGGGGATCCGCCGAGGGAGCCCGACGCGGGCCGTACATCTCCCAGTTCCTCATCGCCGGCAACGACGGTCGCCCACCGACGGGCACGGGCGTACCGAGCTACCCGGCACGGGCGAGCGAGTACCAGGCGCACGACGGCTACATCAACTACGGCGCGCAGATCATCGACCAGCGCATCAACGTCGCGCGGGCCGGTCTCGACTACATGACCGACTGGCGGTCGTGGCTCGACGTCCAGAACGGCTGGGACTACCGGGGCCTCGACCAGTTCGAGGAGGAGCGGCGGTTCATCACGACGCCGCGGGACCTCGCGACGTACGTGCACTTCGACGCGCTGTACCAGGCGTACCTCAACGCGTGCCTCCTGCTCCTCGGCATCGGGGCGCCGAAATCGCCCGGGTTCCCGGAGCCGAACCCGAACGAGCTGCGGGACGCGTTCGCCACCTTCGGCGACCCCCACGTGCTGACGCTGGTGACCGAGGTCGCGACCCGCGGCCTGAAGGCCGTGCGTCGCCAGAAGTTCAACTACCACCGGCGCGCCCGCCCCGAGGCCATCGCCGGCCGCCTGACGCTCGCAGCGGTCGGGCTGGCCGGTCAGCTCGGCGAGGCCGAGGACGACGTCCTCCGCACGCTCGAGGAGATCCCCGAGCCGCTCCGGGCCTCGATCGCGGAGCACAACGAGGCACAGAACGCAGCGTCGATCGCCCAGGACCGTTGGGTGGTCCACACCGGTGCCGAGCCGACCGGCGCCGTCGACTTCGACGGGAACAACCTGTTGCTGCCGATGGCGTTCCCCGAGGGCTCGCCGATGCACCCCGCGTACGGCGCCGGTCACGCCACGGTCGCCGGGGGCTGCGTGACGATGCTCAAGGCGTTCTTCGACATGTTCGACCGCGACGGGCCGAACGGCCTCCGCGTCCTCGAGCTCGTCAAGGGCGAGCACGGCTTCGTCCACCTCCAGCCGGCGACCGATGGTCGGACGCTCGATCGGATCACCGTGCCCGATGACGAGCCGGACGAGCGCCTGACGATCCAGGGCGAGCTCGACAAGCTCGCGGCCAACATCTCGGTCGGGCGGAACATGGCCGGTGTCCACTACTACTCCGACTACTACGACTCGGCCCGGATGGGCGAGCGCGTCGCGGTCGGCATGTTGATGGAGCAGCTGCCGCTCTACGGGGACCCGGTGTCCATGTCGTTCAACGACTTCGACGGCGACCTGATCGAGATCAGCGGGGAGCCCGACAGCCGCCCGACGTTGTCCGTGCGCAACCGGGAAGGTCAGCGGATCGACCCCGCGGACTGGTGGCTGCGCCACGCCTACGGCGAGAGCTCGGTCCACCGCTTCTGATCGGCGACGTGGGCCCCCCCCCGCGCCCGGCGGGGGGCCACCGCGCCCGGCCGCGG
>JAXHUH010000341.1:0-5668 GCA_034211175.1 Actinomycetota bacterium | reverse complement strand
CACCCGGCCGATCAGCCCGACAAGGAACCCGCGATCGCCCAGCTCCGACGAGCTTCGAGACCCACGCCAACGGCCCGCCAGGCCTGACCGCCCCAAGCAGACCGGAAGACACCCCGGCCACCACGTAGAAGGAGGCGGCCGAATACCCGGCCGATCAGCCCGCCAAGGAACCCACGATCGCCCAGCTCCGACGAGCTTCGAGACCCACGCCAACGGCCCGCCGGGCCTGACCGCCCCGAGCGGAGCGGAGAGCATTGCGGCCCTCCCTTGCGAGGTTGCTACCGAGCAAAGGAAGGCCCAACCTCAGCAGGCGGGGCGGCACGCCCGCCGAGAGCCCCCAACCTGGGGAGCCCTGCGAGCCGTGCCAAGGGCCCGCCGGGCCTGACGGCCCCGAGCGGAGCGGAGGGCAACGCGGCCCTTCCTTCTGAGGTGGCTACCGAAGAAACGAATAGCCAGCTCGTGGAGGTGAGCGGATTCGAACCGCCGGCCTCTACGTTGCGAACGTAGCGCTCTAGCCAACTGAGCTACACCCCCGGGGCGAGTGGACAGCATAGCCGTTCGGGCGGGGTACATCGCCACGCGGGGCGGCTCGCCGATGGCCGGGTCGTTGCTCCCCAAGATGGTTCCCGTGAATTGGCCGGGCGGTTCGACCGACACGCCGTCATGGCAAGGCTCACGCTTCGGCGGAGGTGGGGGTCCGGTGCTCGGGCGGCGTTGCTCGCCGCGCTGGTCATCGTGTCCTGCGCGGCGTGCGAGCTCCAGGAACAGCTCGACGCGCTGAACCTCGTCAACGACACGAGAACATCGGCCGGTCTGGCGCCGTGCGCGTGGGACGTCGATCTCCAGGACCGGGCCCAGTGGTGGGCGGAGGACCTGGCGGCGCGCCCGCGGCTCGAGCACTCGGACCTGACGACGGGGGTGCCGCGGCCGTGGTATCGGCTGGGCGAGAACGTCGGCTACGGGCCGTCGATCGAGCGGATCCACGTGGCGTACCTCGACTCACCGACCCACCGGGAGAACGTGTTGAACCCGGTGTGGACGAACTGCGCGGTCGGCGTCGCCCACAACGGCCCGTACACGTTCACCGTCCAGCTGTTCCTCGAGCCGCCGGGCTGAAGCAAGTGGGGCTCCTGGCTCGGGGCGCGGCCGGGCAGCGCGGTCAGCGGTCGGCGTCGGCGGCCTCGATCGCCCGTTGGAGGCGGGTCTGGAGAACGGTGGTGGTCACGTCGGCCCGGGTCCGTTCGAGGACGCCACGGAACGCGTCGACCGTGCGTCGGAGCCCGGCGGTGATGGCGTCGGGGTAGTCGACGCCGACGAGTGCGTCGTAGACGTCGTCCATCGTGGCGAGGAGCTCCTCGCCACGCTCGATCTCCCCTTCGCGGAGGCGGTCGAGCAGGTGGCGTCGCAGCTCGCTGGCGGCTTCGGCGAGGCCCCGCAGCCAGGCCCGCTGGTCGAGCTCCAGCTCACCGGGACCGCGGAGCGGTCGCCCGTCGACGAGGTCGGTGAGGAGCTGGGCCTCCGCGACCTCCTTCTCGGCGTCGAGGAGGAACCCGGCGTACTGGATCTCCGGGTGGGGCGCCAAGGCGGCCTGGGCGTCGCGGATGGCGGCGACCGAGGCGGAGAGATGCCCGTCGATGGCCTCGGCCTCCCGGCGGTGCACCGCCCGGATGGCGGAACCGGCGGAGCGGATGGCCCGCCGGCACGCGGGGAGCGCGAGCTCCCTGGCCTGGTGCTTGGCGTCGAGCTCGGATCGGATGTCGTCGACGATCGAGGCGAGGTTGCGTCGACGCTCGGCTCGGTCCGGTCCTCGGGCGTTGCCGGGGTCGGTCACGAGCCGGGACGATCAGCCGTGGAGGCTCTGCTCCAGGAGGCGGGTCGGCTCGGCACCGGGGTTGCGGTGGGGCAGGAACGCCACCTTCATCTCCCGCTCGGCCGCGGCCTGCTTGGCCTGGAGGAGGAGGAAGACGAAGCCGCCGAGCAGGGCGTCCGCGGCGAGCTGGGCGAGGATGAACCAGCCACCGAACATCAGCGCGGCAGCGGCCGTGACCGGAACCGCGGCGAGGAGGACGGCGAGCACGCGCCGCCGCCGGGCCTGCGCCTGGGCGTAGCGGCTGCGGGGGTTCGGCTGGCGGCGGGCCGGAGCCGGGCCGCCGCCGGGTGCGGCGTGGTGGGTGGAGGCCCGCATCGGGGCGACCGCACGGGACTGCACGACGACGGAGGGGCGGGAGGCACCCTTGCGGGTGCTGCCGCCGGTCCGCTCGAGGGTGTCGAGCTGGCTCCGAAAGCTGGAGATCGAGCTGCGGCCACGACCTCGTCCGGACATGCGCCCGCGCACGAACGAGGGCGCCAGCACGGCAACCCAGAGAACGGCGAGCAAGCCCAGGACAACGTATTCGAGCATCAACGGCACCGGAGGCCCATCCTTTGCCAGAACGCAGAGCGACGTGTCCGACGGAGCCCCTGGTTGGGGACGAACGCCGCCACCGCTCGACCCTCACCGCTGAGTGGGATGGGTCTTGGTGGCTTGTCGGCGTCGTCGCCGTTGGTACCGGGGGCCATGACCGTCACATGACGTCGATTACTGACGTTGCAGTTGTACTACGGATGACGACCCGAATCCACACACAAGGGACATAGTTTAGCGAAGTGGAAACGGTTCGTCACCCCCTGTGGTGACGATTTCGCGATCCGCGCGGTCCTCTCGGGGACCGCGACGGTCAGATCTCCCCGTCCTCGCCGGGGTTGGGTGCCGGCCGGCGATAGGTGCCGGACCGGCCGCCGGTCTTCTCCCAGAGGGCGATCTCCCCGATCACCATGGAGCGGTCGGCGCTCTTGCACATGTCGTAGATCGTGAGGGCCGCGACGGAGCAGGCCGTCATCGCCTCCATCTCGACACCCGTCCGGTCGACCGTGTCGACGTGCGCTTCGACGTCGACGTGGTCGTCCTCGATGTTGAAGTTGATGAACACCGAGCCGACGAGCAGCGGATGGCACAGCGGGATGAGGTCCGACGCCCGCTTGGCTGCCTGGATGCCGGCCACCCGGGCGACGGCGAGCACATCACCCTTGCTGATCGCACCCCGTGCGACCAGGGAAGCCGTCTCCGGCTGCATGGAGACGCGCGCACGCGCGACAGCGCGCCGGTGCGTCGGGTCCTTCGGGGTGACATCAACCATTCGCGCTCGGCCGAGCGGGTCGAGATGGGTGAGGCCGATGTCGGACATGCCGGTGAGTGTAGTTCGCGTGACGGCGCTCGACCGACACCCCGACTCCGGAGCGTGGTGGCGCCACCGCCGATGACCGCGGAGCGGCCGGCGTTCAACCGCCGATCTGGCTCATCGAGCGGTTCGGCCGGATGAACTGCACCGTGCCGATCTGGTGACCGGCCCACTTGCCGGCAACGGCACCCGAGACGACCTCGGCCAGCTCGTCGTCGGAGCCGCCGCTGCGCAGCACCGAGCGCAGATCGTGGTCCTGCGTGGCGAACAGGCAGGTGCGCAGTTGGCCCTCGGCGGTCAGCCGGACGCGGTCGCACGTGCTGCAGAACGACTGGGTCACCGAGGCGATCACGCCGATCTCCCCACCGCCGTCCGCGTAGCGGAACCGCTCGGCCGGCGCCGAGCCCCGGGCCAGCGGCTCGAGCGGGTACACCTCGCCGATGGTGGCCAGCACCTCGTCGTAGGTCACGACAGCGTTCTCGGCCCAGGACTCGTCGGCGTCGAGCGGCATGAACTCGATGAAGCGGACGACCACGCCCCGCTCCCGCCCGAACCGGGCGAAGTCGACGATCTCGTCGTCGTTCACGCCCCGCTGGAGCACGACGTTGATCTTGACCGGGTCGAGGCCGACCTCGAGCGCGGCGTCGATGCCGTCGAGCACCCGGCTCAGCTGGTCCCGCCGCGTGATGTCGGCGAAGCGCTCCGGCCGCAGCGTGTCGCACGAGATGTTGATGCGCCGCAGGCCGGCGTCGACCAGGTCGCGAGCCAGCAGCCGCAGCGTCGCCCCGTTGGTCGTCAGCGCGAGGTCGACGCCCAGCTCCGAGAGCATGCCGACCAGTCGGGGCAGATGGGCCCGAACGGTGGGCTCGCCGCCGGTCAGGCGGATCGAGTCGAAGCCGTAGCGATCCACGAGCACCCGGGCGACCCGGGTGATCTCCTCGAACGTGAGCAGCTCCTGGCGCGGCAGCCAGTCCATGCCCTCGGCGGGCATGCAGTAGCCGCAGCGGAAGTTGCAGCGATCGGTCACCGAGATCCGCAGATCGCGGTGGGTGCGACCGAATCCGTCGACGAGCGGGGTGGCCATGGGGCGAGTGTAGTGACGAGACCCCCGGTGCCTGCGAGCTGGCTGAACGCCGCTCGGCGCCCCGGCCGCTCGTCCGGGTGGATCGCCTCAGTCGAGTGGGATCACCTCGACCGTGCCGCCGGCCGGGACGCCGTCGCCGTCGGGGACGACCGCCAGGGCATCGGCATCGGCCATGGCCCGCAGCTGGTGCGAGCCCTGCCCGCCGGCGCTGCGCACGACCGGGTCGGCACCGTCGGCGCTCAGCGTCACCCGGGCGAAGTGGATCTTGCCGTCGGGGCGGCGGGCCAGCCCGTCGGCCGCCACGGCCCGCAGCCGGCGCCGGTCGAGCTGCGTGCAGCCCATCATCTTGCGCAGGCCCGGGCGGGCGAAGAGCTCGAACGAGACCATCGACGAGACCGGGTTGCCGGGGAGGCCGAACACGGGCACGTCGTCGACCAGGCCGAACGCCAGCGGCTTGGCCGGGCGGATCGCCACCTGCATCCACGACATGTCGCCGATGTCGTCGAGCACGGCCTTCACGTAGTCGAACTCGCCCATGCTGACGCCGCCGCTGGTGATCACCGCGTCGCACGTGCGGACGCCGACCCGGAGCGCGTCCTCGATGAGCTGGCGGTCGTCGCGGACCAGGCCGAGGTCGACCGGCACGAACCCCGCCGCGCGGCACAGCGCGAGCAGCGTCAGGCGGTTCGAGTCGCGGATCTGGCCCGGCCGCAGCGGGACCGGCCCCTCCACCAGCTCGTCGCCCGTCGACACCACGCCGACCCGGGGACGCGACCGCACGTCGACCTCGAGGCGACCGAGGCTGGCCAGCACCCCGAGGTGGGCGGGCGACAGGGTCGTGCCCGAACGCATCACGACGTCGCCGACGCCCACGTCGTCGCCGGCGGGGCGGACGTGGTTGCCCTCCGGCACCTGGGCGTTCACCCGGACCCGGGCGCCGCCGTCGAGCGGCTCGGTCAGCTCGACCATGACGATGGCATCCGCGCCGGGTGGCAGCGGCGCGCCGGTCATGATCCGCACGGCCACGCCGGGAGCGACGGCGACGTCGGGCTCGGCGCCCGCCGCCACGGTCCCGGCCACGTCCAGCTCCACCGGGGCGTCCGCCGAGGCGCCGACCGTGTCGGCTGCGAGGAGCGCGTAGCCGTCCATCGCGGTGTTGGCGAACGGCGGGATGAGCTCACCGGACTCGACGTCGCCGACGAGGACGCACCCGAGCGCGTCGGCGAGCGGGAGGGTGACCGGGTCGAGCGGGCGACAGCCGGCGAGCACGCGGTCGCGGGCCTCGGCGAGGGGGATCATGATGCCGACAGTAGGCGCGTCCGGCCCGGGGAGCGGAGGTCCGGACGCGGCCGGGGGGGGCGCGAAC
>JAXHUH010000340.1:0-13948 GCA_034211175.1 Actinomycetota bacterium | reverse complement strand
GCGTCCCACCACACCCGACACTGCCGCAACTCGCGCTCACCAACAGCCACACGAACCCATCAACCACTCACCGCGCGCCTACGAATAGCGAAGACGACCGCCACGATTATTCAGGGTTAGCCATCAAGGAAGAACGGTGGCCGCCGATGTCGGGACGGAGAATCGTGATCTGTTCGGAGCCCGGCGGAGGGGTGCGAGATGACCGAGGACGACGGGGCGCGGCATGCGCCGACACCACCGGGGGTGCGGCGGTCACCACTCGATCGCGATGTTCGCTACGTGGTCGTGACCCCGGTGCGCGACGAGGCCGCGCTCGTCGGGCGGACGATCGACAGCGTCGCGGCGCAGGAGCTGCGGCCCGCCGAGTGGGTGCTGGTCGATGACGGGTCGACCGACGGCACCGCTGCGGTGCTCGACCGCCGAGCCGCCGAGCACGACTGGATCCGGGTCGTGCACCGGGCCGATCGTGGCGCCCGCGTCGCGGGCAGCGGCGTGATGGAGGCGTTCCATGCCGGGCTCGAGGTGCTCGAGACGGCCGACTGGCACTACCTGGTCAAGCTCGACGCCGATCTGGTGCTGCCGCCCGACTACTTCTCACGGTGCCTCGCACGGGCGGAGGCGGACCCCGGCCTCGGCGTCGTCGGAGGTCTCGTCGTCGACCGCGACGCCGGCGCCGCCCGGCTCGAGCGCCACCCCGGCTTCCACGTGCGGGGCGCGACGAAGATCTACGCTCGCGCCTGCTGGGAGGCGATCGGGGGAACGGTCGCCGCGCCCGGTTGGGACACGCTCGACGAGGTCACGGCGAACCACCTCGGCTGGCGGACCCGGACCTTCGACGACGTCGTGGCCGTCCAGCAGCGGCTCACCGGCGGACCGGTCGGCCGGTGGAACGACGTGGCCAAGAACGGGCGCGCGTCGTACCGGCTCGGCTACCACCCGGCGTTCGTCCTGGCCAGGGCGGTGCGCAAGCTCTCCCAGCCACCACGGCTCACGTCGGCGGCGGCGCTGGTCTGGGGCTACGCCTCCGCCGCGCTCACCCACGCCGAGCCGGTCGGCGCGCCCGAGGTCCGCCGCTACCTGCGCCGCCAGCAGCTCGACCGGCTCCGCGGCCGGCCCTCGATCTGGCGATGAACCCGACACCACGACCGCTCGGCCGGCCCGTCCGGACCGGCCACCACACTCGCGACGGCCGACGCGCCGCCGACCACGGAGGACCCGAACTGCACCCCCGACCCGACAGCCCCCACGACCCCCAGAACGCCGATGCCGCCGGAGCCCCACGTCGCGGCGGCCGGCGGCTCGCGACGCTCACCGCGGCGGTCGCGCTCGTGTCGTGTGCGCCACCCGGCGACGACGCCAAGTCGATGCTGGCGGCGACCCCGCCGACCGACGCCGGGCCAGCCGCACGCGACGACGACCCGGTGCCCGCGACCCCGTCGACCGTGCCCCGGGTCGGCGGGGTACCCGACCTGGCGTGGTTCCCCGACGCCGACTCGACCGGGGTCCCCGAGGGGACGGTGCTGACCCCGTCGGAGCCGCTCAAGATCACCGAGGACGGCACCGTGATCGACGGGCTGGACGTCCGCGGCCAGATCACGATCCGGGCCGATGACGTGGTCGTCCGCAACACCCGCGTGGAGACCAACGGCGACCTCTACGGGATCAGCCTCGATCCCGACTACGAGAACCTGCTCATCGAGGACGTCGACATCGTGAGGACCGACAGCCGGTGCTCGGTCGGGATCGTCCACGGCAACTTCACCGCACGCCGCGTCGACGTCTCGGGCTGCGAGGACGGGCTGCGGGTCGGCGACGACACGGTCGTCCTCGACTCCTACATCCACGACCTGCGCGAGAGCGAGGGTGCGCACAACGATGTCGCGCAGTCCCTCGGCGGCACGAACATCACGTTCATCGGCAACCGCATGGAGGGGCTCCATCGCGAGCAGACCTCGGCGGTCCTGTTCCACTCGCACTTCTTCCCGCTCGACTCGGTGCGCCTCGAGAACAACCTGTTCTCCGGTGGGACCTACACCGTTGCCATCAAGCCGAAGGGTGACAACCCCCGGCCCACCGATGTCGTCGTGCGCAACAACGTCTGGGTGCGCGACTCCTACAAGTTCGGGTCGCACCGGTTCGACGCCGACGGCCTCGTCGTCGAGGGCAACCTGTTCGAGGACGGCACGGCCTACGAGTACGACACCCTCAAGGAGTGAACGTCGCCCCGGGCCCGTGGCCCGGTCGGTGACCGCCCGGCCGGCGCCGCGTCGTCCGGCCGGGCCGGCTCGACCGCTCAGGCCGAGGGCGAGGGTGCCCACCGCCGGCGGAGCCTCCCGATGGGCAACGCCGCCGCGACCGAGCGTCGCATCGGAGCGTCGAGCGCGCCGACGAAGCACGCACCCGTCGTCGCCGCCGCACCGGCCACCAGGACCAGGCGCAGCGGCGCCGGGGCGGGGGCCAGGACGTGGTCGGCGATCGTGCCCGCGGCGTACGTGCTGACGCCGACGACCGTGACGACGCCGAGCACGCCGGCGATGCGGGCCGGCGGCACACCCCCATGGGTCCGCAGCACCCAGGTGTTGAGCGCCAGGTAGGGGCCGGCGTGGAGGGCCGCGGTCGCCACCGCGAGCAGGATCAGCTGGCGGTCGTCGTCGAGCCCCCGGCCGAGCGCGCCGGCCGCGACGAGCGTGAGCGACGTGAGCGCGGCGCGGGTCCACGCGAGCCCGGCCAGCACGCGGGGTCGCCCGACCGCCTGCAGCAGCGGACCACCGAGATCGCCGACCGTGCGGGCGGCTCCCGCGACCGCGAGCACCGCCAGCGCGCCGGCCGCCGGACGCCACTCCGGCCCGAGCACGTCCATGAGCGACGGCGCCGCCGCGGCCAGCGACGCGAGCGGGACGATGGCCGAACCCGCGCTGAGGCGGACGATCGACAGCAACCGGTCGCGCAGCGCGTCGCGGTCGCGCTGATGGCGGGCGAGCTCGGGCAGCGAGATCGCCCGGAACGTGCCCACGATCGACTGGACGGCCATGTTCACCAGGCGGGCGGCGAGCCGGTAGAGGCCGACGGCCGCCGGTCCGAAGTACAGCCCGACGATCACCGCGTCGGCCCGCCCCTCGGCGAAGACGCCGAGGCTGGCTGCGGTCGACGGCACCGAGAACGCGGCCAGCTCCCGCAGCGACCGGCGGGAGAAGCGCAGTCGCGGCCGCCACTCGCAGCCTCCCCACAGCACGACGAGCTCGATGCCCGCCGTCGTGAGCTGCTGGGCGACGAGGGCCCAGAAGCCCCATCCCGCGAACGCGCCGCCGATGCCGACGACACCGCCGACGAGCACGGAGCTGTTCGTGCGGACGGCCAACGTCCGAAACGCCAGGTCCCGACGCAGCAGCGCATCGGGCACGACCGCCAGGCCCCGCATCACCACCAGCGGCGTGAGCCCGAGGACGACGGTTCGCAGCACCGGCGAGTCGTTCACCCCGGCCCACCACGAGGCGAGCCCGACGCTGGCCGCGGTGAGCGCGACGCTCGTGGCGAGCACCATCCAGAACGCGGTGTCGACGTGGTCGTCGTCGAGCCGGTCGCGATGGATCAGCGCCGCCACCATGCCCTGCTGGAGCAGCATCTGGATCAGCGCGATGTAGACCGTGCCCAGTGCGACGGCGCCGAACGTGGTCGGGCCGAGCTGGCGGGCGAGCACGAAGGTGACGGCCAGCGTCGTGGCCTGGCGGCCGACGTTCATCACCGCCGACCACTTGAGGGCACCGCCGAACGAGGTCGAGGTCCGGGGGCGGGTGCCCTCGCCGGGCGGCGTCGCCCCCGCCGGGGTCACGGGCGGTCGCCGACGAGCCGGCGCAGCACCGGGCGCATCGCGGCGCGGCTCTTGACGATGCCGTCGAAGCGGTCGGCGGTCGGCGGCGTACCGGTTGCCTGCCGGAACGGTCCCGGCCGGTCACGGACCCGGTGGAGCGCACCGACGACGCCGACGACCAGGAAGACGGTGCCGGCCATCGACGGGAAGTTGAGCGAGTCGAACGTGAACGACGAGACGAACCCGCCGGCGAGCGCGGCGGCCAGGCACGTGGCCAGGTGCCGGTCGGTCGCCGCCGGCGCGTCGCGTGCGGTCCGGACCGCCAGGGAGTACGGCACCGCGAACAGGGCGACGACGAGGACGGCACCGGCGAGGCCGGCCGAGACCAGCGCGTTCAACAGGTAGTTGTCGAGGATGAAGTAGGCCTCGGGCCGGAACGAGCCGGCACCGAGACCCCACCACGGGCGCTCGGCGAAGAGCTCGGCGACCAGCTCGTAGTCCCGGGTGCGTCCCTCCACGCTCCGGTCGCTCCCCGCGTTGCGGAAGAACGAGACGAACGTGCCGACCAGGCCGGGCACCGCGGCCCGGAGCACGACCACGATGACCGCCGCCGCCACGAGTGCGATGCGCTGGCTGCGCCGGGTCCACGACCGCAGCAGGACCAGGAACGCGGCGGTGGCCGCCACGGTGCCCGAGCGGGCGAGCGAGAACGGCACACCCACGCCGCAGAGCACGACGATCAGCCAGCGTCGAACCCGTGTCGCCCGTTCCTCGGCCTCCAGCGCGTAGTGCACGGCGATCGGGACCAGCATGGCGGAGAGGACGGAGAGCTCGATCGAGTGCTGGGCGGGGCCGGTCGCCCGTGTGAAGCGCGAGGCCCCCCGCTCGACCAGCTCGCCGATCTCGGTGTTCAGGTGCAGGCCCGGCGGTCGGATGTGGTCGACGAGGTCGACGTCGAGCTGGAACTGGAGCAGGCCGACGAACCCCATCCACGCACCGAGCCACGTCAGCCTGCGCAACAGCGCGTCGATCTGCGCCCGGTCCCGCAGGTGGTCGGCGGTGAGCAGCGCCACGCCGCACAGGGAGAGCGTGAGCAGCAGGTAGCGCTCCATCCCCGCCCGCTCGAGCGCGGTCAGCCCCCGCAGGTGCCCGAGGCCGGCCGAGGTGCACCACACGACCAGGTAGGCGCCGACGAGGGCACGCACCGGCTGGAACGACCGCTCACCGGTGTCGCGCTCGACGAAGCAGACCGCCCACACGACGAGCATCGCCAGGCCCGTCAGCAGCGACGGCCGCCCGGCCGCTCCCAGGGGCCCGTTGACGACGAGCCGCGCCGGCAGGGCATAGGTGAGGACCACGAACACCGTGACGACCGTCAGGGCCGACGGGCGCCACGCCACACCTCGACCGGCGCGCCGTTCCATCCCGTGTGCCGGGCTCTCGCCGTGTGCGGACGTGGCGCCGGCGCGACCGGTCGGGGTGGTCCCGATCACCGACCGACGGGTCCCGGGTGCCCGTACCCGTTGGCCGCGGGCCGCAGCGGCGGCGCGGTCGCCGGTTCCCGGGGAGCCAGCCCGGCCGACGCATGGGCGAGCGGGTGGTGGTCGTCGTGGAGCGGACCGGTCGCCCCATTCCCGGCACCGTCGGTCACCGCCACCTGCGGCGCGGGCGCCACGAGCGGGGGACGGGGCCAGCCGGGTCCCCGGCGGATCACGGGCGCCACGACCTGCGGGGCCGGCGTCGCCGGGCGTGGCGGCAGCGGGCCGTGGTGGGCGGGGTCGGTGAGATCGACCGCCACCGTGGGTGCGGCGAACGCAGGATCGGCGACCGCCGCCGGCGACACGCCGCCGGGCACGAGCGAGTGGACCAGCTGATGGGCGGCGATCGCCGGATCGGCCCCCGGCTCCTCGGCCGCGCCCCGCCCGCGCCCAGCGGCGCCGCCACGGAGCGCGGCGTCGGCGGCCACGGTGACCAGCGACGTCGCCAGGGCACCGGACCCGAGGAGCAGCAGCAGGGCGCGTCGGCGATCGCTGGTGTCGACGGTCGGCTCGCTCGACGACGCGATCGTCTGGAGCGAGATGCGGGTCTCGGGCGCGGTGTCGAGCACGTCCTGGCTGCGGGCGAGCTCGGCCGCGACCCGGTCCATCAGGCCGTCCAGCGTGGCCTCGGCCACCACGGGGTCGGTGTCGGTGACCTCGAACCGGATGATCGGTGACCGGTCGTCGGTCTCGATCTCGAACGACGAGGTGAGGCCCTCGGCCTCGAGCTGCGCCCGGGTCTCCTGGCCGCTCACGAGAAGGTTGAGCGTCTCGGCCACCGTCCCGAGCGAAGTCGTGAAACCGAGCAGCCGGTTCGTCTCGTTGATCTCTTCGTCCGCCGCGACGTCGTCATTCGATCGCGAAGGTCCGACGAGGAGCACGGCCCCTTCGAGTGAGTAGTGCGGCGGGCTGGTCGTGGAGATGACGAGTGAGACGATGACGGTGAGAACCGCCATCGGTGTCACGAGATACCAACGCCGCCCGATGACGCGAAGGAGTGACCAGAGGTCCACCGCGTTCCCGCTCCTTGAATCCGCCGTGTGAAGACATCAGCGGGCACGGAGAACCGTCCGCCGATCCGGGCGCGGTGCTCTACGTTCCGCCGTGAGCGCTGCGCCACCGCTCTGGTCATCGGTTCGGGTGAAGTGCGCCTTGACACTATCGGTGCTATTCGTTCAGTTCGACGGACGCACCGCTACGGTGCGCAACGTGCGCCGGGGCGGTCCGGTGCGCTCGGCGGCTACCACGAAATGAGGCTGGGTTGGGCGGGACCTCGCACGAAGCAGGGACGTTCTGCGTGTTCGGCGCGGCGACCGACACGTGGAACCTGGGGGTGTCCGCGCTCGCGCACAGCACCCTGGCGGCGGTGGCGGGGGCGCGGCCGGGCTGTCGCCTCGTCGTGTTCGACAACGGGCTCGGCCATCGCGACACGACGCTGGCGGTCGGTCCGGACCGACTCCCCGTCGAGCTGCGGGGCGCGCGCCACTCGCGCCGCCTCCACCGGGGCGACACGCTGCGGACGATCCGGGCGGCCGGGCTCGCCGGCGGCCTCGGCAACGGGGTGATCGCCACCATCCGGGAGGCGACGGCGGTGCTCGACCTCAGCGGCGGGGACAGCTTCACCGACCTCTACGGCTCCGAGCGCCTCGCCCAGATCCTGCTCCACAAGCGCATCACGCTGTCCCAGGACACGCCGCTGGTCCTGCTGCCCCAGACCTACGGGCCGTTCACCCACCGCCGGTCCCGACGCGCGGCGCGGGCCGTCGTCCGGCGCGCCTCGCAGGCCTGGGCCCGCGACGAACCCAGCTTCGGGCGCCTCGCCCGGCTCCTCGGCGACGAGCTCGACCCGACACGACATCGCCTCGGTGTCGACGTCGCCTTCGGCCTGCCCGCCACCCCGCCCGACGGCCCGCTGCCCGCGCCGATCGACGCCTGGCTCGCCCCCGGGCGGTCCGCGCCGGTCGTCGGCCTCAACGTCAGCGGGCTCGTGCACCTCCATGGCGACCCGGCCGGCGCCTTCGGTCTCGCGACCGACTACCGGGCCCTCGTCGATGGCCTGGTGCGCGTCCTGCTCGACCGCACCGACGCCCGGATCCTCCTGATCCCCCACGTCCTGGCGCCGCCGGGCCATCACCAGTCCGACCGCGAGGCATCCGAACGGGTGTTGGCGGGCCTCGATCGGCGTGACGCCGAACGTGTCCGGGTCCTGGCGACCCCGCGTTCGCCGTCCGCGGCGAAGTGGCTGATCTCACGGGTCGACTGGTTCTGCGGCACCCGGATGCACGCCGCGATCGCCGCGCTCTCGACCGCGACCCCGGCGTGCGCCATCGCCTACAGCGTGAAGACGAAGGGGGTCTTCGCCACCTGCGGGCAGGCCGACCACGTCGCCGACGCCACGACCCTCACGACCCAGGACGCGCTCGACCTCGCGCTGTGGTCGTTCGCCAACCGCGACGCCGCCCGGGCCGGGCTCGCGACCCGGGCCCCCGAGGTGAACCGGGCCGCCGTCGACCAGGTCGGCGAGATGCTCGCCGCGCTCGACCGTGGCGCGCGTGTGGCGGCGGTCGGCTCGTGAGGCGCCACATCGCCACCATCACCGACGTGGCCGAGCGCCACCTGTGCACCGGGTGCGGCGCGTGCGCGTACGCCCAGCCCGACGACATCGCCATGGTCGACGACCTCGACGCCGGACGACGCCCGGTCGTGCGGCCGGGCGCAGCGACCGCGGTCGCGCTCGACACCTGCCCCGGCGTCGGCCTCGGCCATCCGGACGACCACGGCCCCGGCGTGATCGACGAGCTCGTCGGGGCCTGGGGCCCGGTGCTCGAGGTGTGGGAGGGCCACGCCACCGACCCGGCGATCCGATGGGCCGGATCGAGTGGCGGTGCGGCCACGGCGCTCGCGCTGCACGGCATCGAGCACGAGGCGATGCACGGCGCCCTCCACGTGCGCCAACGGCCGGGGGACCCGCTCCGCAACGAGGCGGTGCTCGGCCGCAGCCGCGACGAGCTCCTCGCCGGTGCCGGGTCGCGGTACGCGCCGGCCAGCCCGTGCGAGCGTCTCGACCTCGTGGCCGAGGCGCCGTCCCCGTGTGTCGTCATCGGCAAGCCGTGCGACATCGCCGCCGTCGCCAAGCTGCGCCTCCACGACCGCCGCCTGGCGCAGAACGTGGGCGTGACGATCGCCATCTTCTGCGCGGGTACACCGTCGGCCCGCGGTACCCGGGAGCTGGTCGAGCGGTTCGGGTTCGCTCCCGACGAGGTGCGGTCGGTGCGCTATCGCGGCAACGGCTGGCCGGGGCGGGCCACCGTCGAGGCGGAGCGCGACGGCGAACGTCACGAGCAGTCGATGAGCTACGCGGAGTCGTGGGGCTCGATCCTCCAGCGCCACCGCCAGTGGCGCTGCCACGTCTGCGCCGACCACACCGGGGAGTTCGCCGACCTGGCCGTCGGCGACCCGTGGTACCGCGACATCGGCCCGGACGAGCCCGGGTCGTCGCTGATCCTCGTGCGCACACGCCGGGGCCGTGAGCTGCTCGAGCGCGCCGTGGCATCCGGAGTGCTCGAGGTGACGCCGCTCGCCGCCCGGCGCCTGGTCGACGCCCAGCCGAACCTGCTCGACACGCGGGGTGCGCTGTGGGGCCGTCTGGCGACCCTGCGGGTCCTCGGGATCGCCGCGCCCCGCTACCGGAACATGGCGACCTTCCCGATCTGGTGGTCACACCTCTCGCCGGTCGCCAAGCTGCGGTCGGTCACCGGTACCGCCCGCCGGGTGGTGCGCAAGCGGCTCCACCGGCGCCGTCCGGTGCGACCGGAGTAGGCCCGCGGCGGTGGCCGGGCCGGGACGGGGTGCCCATCGGCGCACGGCCCCGGTCGGCGGTGCCCGATCGCCCTCGCCGTGCGTCAGCCGCGCCGGGGTGTCCCGTCGGCCGCGTAGCCGGCCATCCACGTGCGCCGGCGACGCCACACCCGACGCCACCGGTCGCCCCGGTCCGGGCCACCGAGCGCGGCGAGCACCGCTTCGGCGCCGGCCCGGCCGGCGACGCCGACGACGAGCATCGCCCGGCCCCACACGCGGGCCGTGCCGTGCCACCGCTTGCGCAGGTACGTGGCCCGCCCGGTCAGCAGCCGGACGGTGCGCTCGACCCCGTCGGGGGTGCTGGCGCCGACGCGATGGACGACCTCGGCGCCCGGCACGACGACGGGGCGCAGGCCCGCCTCCCAGGCCCGGGCTCCGAGATCGATGTCCTCGCCGTAGAGGAAGTAGTCCTCGTCGAACCCGCCGAGCTCGTCCCAGGCGCGACGTGGCGCCAGGAGCAGGCAGCCCGAGACCGCGCCGACCTCGCGCACGGTGTCGCGGGGCCAGCGCCCGAGCGACGTCGGATCGAAGACCGGGGACCGGCGGAACGCCGAGGACAGCCCGGTGGCGAAGCAGAACATGCTCCACGGGCTCGGCAGCCCGAAGCAGGAGCGCGGGTCGGCGGAGCCGTCCGGCGTGCGGGCCCGACCGCCGTAGATGCCGTGCGCCGGGTGCTCGTCCGCGAACCGGATGAGCTCGACGAGCGCGTCGGGGCCGATCTCGGCGTCCGGGTTGACCAGCACGAGGTGGCGCCCGGCCGACGCTGCCGCTCCACGGTTGACCGCCGGACCGAAGCCGAGGTTGTCGTCGAGGCCGAGGACCCGCACGCCCGGCATGGCCGCCGCCACGGCCCGGCTGTCGTCGGGTGAGGCGTTGTCGACGACGATGATCTCGCCGTCGAGCCCGGCCATCGCGGCGCACACCGACCGCAGGCACGGTTCGAGCACGTCCGCCGAGCGGTAGCTGACGATCACGACGCTGACGTCGCAACCGCGGTGGGGCGCAGTCACCGACGGGTCCGGCGTCGGCTCGACCGGCGGGGACGGCGCGCTCATCGGGCGGCCGGCATGGTGGACGGGCGACGGGACCGGCGGGCGTTGTGGCGGTGGGAGCCGCCGCGCCCTGCGGTCGGCGTTGCTCCCGACCCGGACGGGACGGCGCCGACGGTCAGGAGCCTGGGCGCCCGCACGGCGGCGGTGGCGGCCCGTCGCCCACGGGCGGAGCCGCCCGACGGCACACAGGTGAGCTCGCCGATCCCGGCGGCGCGCAGCCACCGCACGACGCCGCTGCGTCCGACGAGGTGGGGTCGCCCGGCGCCGCCGGTCGCGCGGGGTGGCGCCGGGGCCTTGCCGAGCACGGCCCGCACCCGGTCGCGGCGGAGGTTGGGCGTGGTGACGACGACCTGCGCTCCGGGCCGCAGCACCGTGCGCAGGCGCTCGAGGGTTGCGACCGGGTCGTCGAAGTGATGGAGGACGTTGGCCGCGACCAGCGCGTCGAACGGCTCGTCGAGGCCCGCGAGCGCTTCGTCGAGCACCGGGCTGGTGACGCTCACCCCGGCCGCCGCGGCGGTGGCGCCGACGATGGCGTCGAGCGGGATGGCGACGACGTCGTGGCCCGCGTGCCCGAGCGCCGCCTCGAGCTCGCCCGAGCCCGCACCGAGCGAGAGGACCCGGCGAGGGCCCAGCGCCCCGAGGACCCCCACGACGTCCGCATCGATGCGCTCGTAGAACCGCTTGTCCCACCGGGCATCGTCGTCGGGGCCGGTGGGGTCGATCAGCCGCGCGGTCGGCACGGAGCCGTCGAGCGTCGCCTCGAGCGCGGCGGTCTGGCGACGCACGTCGTCGATCGGGCGGCCGAGCGTGTCCAGGTAGCGGTTGGTGAGGTGGGGGAGGAGGAAGTCGTCGAGCCGGGAGATGCAGACGACCCGCTCCATGCCACAGCCCGTGTACGGGTCGGTCGCCGCGGTCACCCGCATGCTGTAGCGGCCCGACCGTGCGGGCCGGAGGAAGCCACCCGAGCGGATGGCCCGGTCCAGCTGGGCCTTCGTCAGCAGGAAGCACGCCCCGTGGTCGTTGGTGAACCGCGCGAACGTCTGGCCGCCGGCCCGGAACGCCGAGTCGGGACGCCAGTGGTAGTGGTTGTGGACCGACGAGCACCGCACCGTCCCGCCGGGGTGCTGCTCCTTGCGCAGGAACCCGGCGATGCGGTCCTCGCCGAGGACACCCGTGGCCCACAGGAACGCATCGATGTTGGTGCGCGTGATGAGCGTGTCGTCCTCAGAATAGATGAAGAGGTCGTAGTCGTCGCGGTGGCGCGCGAAGAGCGTCTTGTGCGCGAACGGCAGCGAGTAGGGATCGGGTGTCGGGAGGCCGATCACCTGCCTCACGTGCGGTGGGAGTGCCTTCGGTGCCTCGGTGAGGACCACGATGTCGACGTCGAGATCCGTCATCGCGTCGTAGCTGCGCACCAGTTCGAGGAGGTGCTCCTCGTTCGTCGTGCCGTAGTACGCGATCGCGACGAGTACGTTCATTGGTCCGCCTGTTCCGCCCGCCGTTGCATTGCTCCGGAGCGTCACGACGTGACGAATGAACCGGAGTAGTTCGGAGGGTACCGGGGCGAGGTCGTGACACGAACCCGCCGCTGCGCACGATGAGCAGACGGTTTCGCGTCAATGGTTCTCCGGACGCGGGCCGATTCCGCGAAGCGTGTGGACGAACGCCGTTCGTCGCCGCCCCGGGCCGTCGGTCACGTCCAGAGGTCGCAGTGGTGCTCGGTCGCGAAGTCGGTGATCGGCGTGATGGCGCCGGGCGTCAGCTCGAGGACGACCGGGTCGGAGATCTCGTAGGGGGCCCACGTCGGGGCGTCGGCGGCGGACGGCACCCCGGAGGCGGCGAACCCGCTCCAGTAGCCGATCATCCGGGCCGAGAGCTGCGCCGACTCGTCGTCGTCCCAGTCGTCGGACGCGGGGAGGACGTAGGGGAGGTCCCAGTTGTGGGTGGCGCCCGGGTCCGCGCCCCCGGCCACCGGTGGGTTGTCCGGGAGGTCGAACTCGTAGCGGTACACGGCGACCCCGCCGGCGTGGAGCGCCGCGGCGGTGAGCTCCGTCGGGCACGCGAACGCGGCGTCGGTGATCACCCGGGCCAGCCGTTCCTGCGGTGTGAGCGACCCCGACGGGTACGCCTCGGCGACCGCGGCGGCCCCGTCGCCGAAGATCCCCAGGAACGCCTCGTCGAGGCGCTGGTCGTCCAGTGGGTTCTCCGCGGTGTCCCAGCTCGGGATCTCCCCGCGGCCCTCGTCGTGGACGGTGCCGAGCAGCACGGGGACCTCGGCGAACTCCCGGGCCTCGATGGCGTCGGGAAGCGGCCGCGGCATCGTCGTGCCCCCCGAGACGGGGAGCCACGTGGCCGTGCCGAGCGCGCTCGGGATGGGCGGTGACGCCGCCACCAGGTCCTCGACCGGCAGGGCGCGCAGGCACGCCACCACTGCGGCGCCGCTCCCGGTGCAGCCGAGGCCGGCGGCGAGCTCGGCGCCGACCTCCGTCGCCTCGTCGAGCGGCCGGGCCCAGGTGCACGGGCCGCTCTGGACGATGGCCCGGTCGAACAGCCCGAAGGCGGCAGGAGTGGCCATCAGCGAGCAGATGTTGATGCCGCCGGCCGACTGCCCGGCGACCGTGACGTTGGCCGAGTCGCCGCCGAAGGCGCTGATGTTCGCCTCGACCCAGCGGAGCGCGGCCACGATGTCGTCGACGGCGAACATGCCCGCGGACCCGGGGTCCTCGAAGCCTTCCAGCGCCAGGTAGCCGAGCGCACCGAGTCGGTAGTTGATCGTCACGACCACGACATCGCCACCAGCCGCGAGCCGCGCGCCGTCGTACTCGTTGGCGGCACCCTCGATGAACCCGCCGCCGTGGACCCACACGACGACCGGCAGGTCCGGCGGCCCGAGGTCGGACGCGGCCTCCTCGGCCGCGGGCCCGTCCGGTGCGCGAGGCGTGTCGATGTTCAGTCGCAGGCAGTCCTCGTCCGAGCCGGCTTCGAGCTGGCCCGTCCCGTCGAGCTGGGGGCACACGGGACCGGGTTCGGTCGCGTCCAGCTCCCCGTCCCACGGCGCAGCCTCCCGGGGCTGGCGCCAGCGGAGGTCGCCCACGGGGGCCGCCGCGTACGGGATGGCCCGGAACGTGGTCCCGAGTGGGGAGCGAACGCCGCGGACCGGGCCGAGCGGCGTCGACACCACCGCCTCCGCGTCAACGGCCGCCGTTGTCGAGGTCGGGGCGGCCGTGTCCTCGGCCGCCGACGACGAGGTGCCCGAGCAGGCCGCGGCGAGCAGGAGGAGCACGAGCACCACACCGTGTCGTGCCCGGGCGCGTCGCGCCCCCGCCGAGGGGTCGACGAGCGATCTGCGCCGGGTGAGCGTCCGGAGATCGAGCATGTCCGGAGCAACGTATCGGTGGTATCGGTCGTGCCGATCCAGATCGCCGTTCAGCTGATGCAGCAGTCGGAACACTGCTGAAACGGCCTATCAGTGCTCGTCGCGAGCCGTTTTTGTACCAAATGGTGCACAGGCGGCCGGGTCTTTTGACCTACCTCGGTAATAGGTTTGTCACACGCATGAAACCGTCGCCCGGTTAGCCCCGAATGGTCATGGCGAATGTGATTCGGTGATGTGCGGGTGCGCGGAAGAGCCCTTCTGAGCTGGGAAGATGTGGGTTGTCGAGATCCACAAGCTCCAGAACAGAAGGGCTCCG
>JAXHUH010000339.1:0-20432 GCA_034211175.1 Actinomycetota bacterium | reverse complement strand
CCGACACACCCGCCGACGCCCCGCGGGGCAACGACGAACACGACCAGAGCGACGACGACGTGGCCCATCCCGACGCGGCCCGCGACCCCACGCAGCGTCGGGCTCCGGCCACCTGAACGAACACTCGGTCGTGTCGCCGACCGGCGCAGGCCTGCACGTGGGTCTATCCGGGAAGTGGCCGGTAGCGTGCTTGCCGGAACGGCCTCCCGACCAATCCCCACGACCCCGGAGGAGAACGGCGGTCCATGCTGCTCGACACGATCACCAGCCCCGACGACCTCCGCACGCTTCGGGACGACGAGCTGCAGCAGCTGGCCGCCGAGATCCGTGACTTCATCGTCGACAGCGTGACCCGCACCGGCGGTCACATCGGCTCGAACCTCGGCGTCGTCGAGCTGACGATCGCCCTCCACCGGGTGTTCCACTCACCCGAGGACATCATCCTCTGGGACACGGGCCACCAGGCGTACGTCCACAAGCTCCTCACCGGCCGCAAGGACGGCTTCGAGAGCCTGCGCCAGCCCGACGGGTTGTCCGGCTACCCGAGCCGCGAGGAGTCGGCCCACGACTGGGTCGAGAACAGCCACGCCTCGACCGTTCTCTCCTACGCCCACGGCATCGCCACCGGCCAGGAGTCGGCGCTGGGCGACGGCCGCCGGGTGATCGCGGTCGTCGGCGACGGGGCGATGACCGGCGGCATGGCCTTCGAGGGCCTCAACAACCTCGGCCACAGCGGCCGGCGGGTCGTGATCGTGCTCAACGACAACGGCCGCTCCTATGCCCCGACCGTCTCCCGCCTCGGTGAGAGCCTCAAGCAGCTCCGCCTCGACCCCCGCTACCGCCGCAACCAGGCCCGCATCGAGGAGCTCCTCGGGCGGGTCCCGAAGATCGGCGAGCGCCTCGAGCGCGGCTTCGACGCCACGAAGGCCGCGGTGCGGGAGTTCTGGGAGCCGCGGGCGTTCTTCGAGGACCTCGGCGTCGCCTACGTCGGGCCCTTCGACGGCCACGACATGGAGCGCCTCGAGCGGGCCCTGCTCCAGGCCGCCGACATCGACGGCCCGATCGTGGTCCACGTCCTCACCGAGAAGGGCCGGGGCTACGCCAAGGCCGAGAACGACCCGATCAAGAAGCTCCACGACACGTCGGTGGCCAAGCCCGGCTCCTACACGGAGGCGTTCAGCGAGGCGCTGATCAAGGAGGGCGAGGCCCGACCGGAGCTGGTGGCCATCACCGCGGCCATGCCCGACTCGACGGGCCTGCTCCCCTTCGACGAGCGCTTCCCCGGCCGCTGCTTCGACGTGGGCATCGCCGAGCAGCACGCGGTCACCTCGGCCGCCGGCATGGCCATGAGCGGGCTGCGCCCCGTCATCGCCGTCTACTCGACGTTCCTGAGCCGGGCGTTCGACCAGGTCAACCTCGATGTGGGGCTCCACGGCCAGCCCGTCGTGTTCTGCCTCGACCGGGCCGGGATCACCGGCGACGACGGTGCGTCGCACCACGGCGTGCTCGACATGGTGCTGTTCAGCAAGATCCCGAACATGACCGTCTTCGCGCCGTCGTCCTACCAGGAGCTCCAGGTGATGCTCCACGACGCGCTCGACCTGACGGAGGGGCCGTCGCTGATCCGCTGGCCGAAGACCGCGGCCCGCAACGTGGGCGACGACGAGGTCGGTTCCGGCCTGGCCGCCCGACGCGCCCGTGCCGGCAGCGACGTCGCCATCCTCGCGGTCGGCAAGATGCTGGAGGCGGCGGAGACCGCGGCCGACGAGCTGGCGACCCAGGGCATCGACGCGACCGTCTGGGACGTCCGGGTCGTCAAGCCGCTCGACCCGGCGATGATCGCCGACGCGGCCGCACACCCGGTGGTCGTGACCGTCGAGGACGGCCTCCGAGACGGTGGCGCGGGCACTGCGATCGCCGATGCGATCACCGAGCGGTGCTTCGGGCGGGTCGCTCCCCCCGTGCGGGTCCTCGGCGTGCCGACGGCCTACATCCCCCACGGCAAGGCCGACGCCATCCTGGCGGAGCTCGGGCTCGACGCCGACGGCATCGCGGCGGAGGCCGCCCGCTGGGTGCGGGCCCGGGACACGTCCGACACCTCGGCGCTGCACGCCGACCCCGTCATCAGCCGCTGAGGCCGGCGGGTCAGAGCGTGCTCGGCGCCCCGGCCGGGAGGTCGGGGCTCACGAGCCCGGTTCCCGCGACCGTCCGCTCATGGGTTTCGAGCAGCTGAGAGGTTCGCGCAGCCGAGTGGTTCGAGCGGCCGGACCGCTCGAGCAGCTGAGGGTTCGCTCAGCCGACCGGGTCGACCGGCGGCTCGAAGGCGAGCTCACCGGGGCGATGATCACGTCGGGAGAGGCGGACACCCGGGTGCTGACGTGCACCACGACGTGTCGCGCCACCGACGACGACCCAGTGGAGCTGCTCGCCGTGCCACCGGGCAACGAGTGAGCCCGAGCAGGCGTGGTCCGGAATACCTCGAATGTCGGCGAGCAGAGCCGCCCGACGTTCGCCCGACGTCATGCCGTGCTCCTCTGTCCTCCGGGCACGGAAGCCCCCGAGCAACAGGGGAGCGGGACCGGGCCCGAGCAGATACGTCACCGCCGGGCGCCTCGACGTTGCTGGGCGACCCTGCCCACGTCCTCGGCGACGTCCGGATGGTGGCGGGACCGGGGGTGAAGCGGAGCCCGCAAGAGCAGCAGCTTAGCCCATCCGGGCGTACCAGAATCGCGGTTCGGTCGGTCCTTCTGACCGAATGTCAGCGCTGGTGGGCACGCGCCGCGACCGCCGCACGAGGCGGCGGTCTGACCAGCGAGAACGCAGCGGACGCCGGCGGGCTCAGCCCAGCTCGGTACCCCAGATCGACACGAAGCTGACACACGCGCCGGGCTGGCCGCCGAGGTTGTGGGTCAGGCCCAGCGTCTTGTCCGTCTCGATCTGACGGTCCTCGGGCGCCTGGCCGCGCAGCTGGAGCCAGCACTCGAACAGCATCCGCAGGCCGGACGCACCGATCGGGTGACCGAAGCTCTTGAGGCCGCCGTCCGGGTTGACCGGCAGGTCGCCGTCGAGGTCGAAGGTGCCGGCCAGGCACTCCTTCCACCCCATGCCCCGCTCGGCGAAGCCCAGGTCCTCCATGAGGACCAGCTCCGTCGGCGTGAAGCAGTCGTGGACCTCGGCCATGGCGATCTCGGCCCGGGGGTCGGTCACGCCGGCCTGGGCGTACGCGTCGGCCGCGCACCGGGACACCTCGTGGAAGGTGGTGTAGTCGTAGTCGGGGTCGATCGGGCCGGCGGCGGGCCCGGCGACGAACGACAGCGCCTTCACGTAGATCGGGTTGTCGCAGTACTTGTGGGCGTCCTCGGCCCGCACGATGATCGCCGCCGCCGCACCGTCGGACACGCCGGAGCAGTCGAAGATGCCGAGCTGGCCGGCCACGAGCGGCGAGTTGCAGATCGTGTCGGTCGGCACCTCCTTGCGGAACTGGGCCCGGGGGTTGCGGGCGCCGTTGTAGTGGTTCTTCCACGCGATCCGGGTCAGGACCTGCTTCATCTCCTCCTTGTCGACCCCGTACTTCTCCCGGTACGCGGGCTCGAGGAGGCTGAACATGGCCGGCGCGGTCAGCGTCGGGTCGGTGCCGTCGCTCGGCGGCTTCGAGCCGGTCAGGCCGCTGAAGCCCGAGTCCTTCAGCTTCTCGACCCCGACGGCCATGGCCGTGTCGTAGGCACCGGAGGCCACGGCGTAGCAGGCGTTGCGGAACGCCTCGGAACCGGTTGCGCACATGTTCTCGAGGCGGGTGACCGGCTTGTAGTCGATCTTCATGGGCCGCGACAGCGTGAGCCCGCTCACGCCCGAGCCCATCGTGCCCAGCCAGTACGCGTCGATCTGGTCCTTCGAGATGCCGCTGGAGGTGAACGCCTCCTGGCAGGCGTCGACCAGGAGGTCGTCGACGTCGCGGTCCCAGTGCTCGCCGAACGGCGTGCACCCCATCCCGACGATCGCGACCCGGTCCTTGATGCCGTGCGAAGCCATGTCCCGTGAACCCCCGTTGCTGTGCTGTGGCCCTGTCTCGTGCTGTGCTCGTGCTGTGCGGTGTGGCTGGATCGCTGGTGAGCCCGATTCGCGGTGTGGACGACCAGTGGTGTGGCCCTCCGGTGGCGTGGCCCCGGCGTCACCCCTCGATGGCCGGGCGTGCCTTCCAGAAGTAGTCGTGGATCCCGTCCGTGGTGAACAGCCGGCGGAAGGTCATGCCGACCCGGCCGCCGATGGCGACGGCGTCGGGATCGACGTCGGTCATCTCGATCTGGAACCGGCCGCCGCCGTCGAAGTCGACGACGGTGCCGACCATCGGCGGGCTCTCGGAGAACGCCAGCCGGTCGATGGTGTAGCTGGCGATCGTGCCGCCGACATCCGCGAGGCGCACCGGCTCCATCCGATCGACGGCCTCGCACTTCACGCACACCCGCGCCGGGGGCAGGTGCCGGGCGCCGCACTCGGTGCACTGCGAGCCGTAGAAGCCGAACTTCCACCGCTCGCCCCGACGCGACGGCGGCGCCGCCGGGCGGTCCGGGTCCGGCCGGCGCGGTGGCTCACGGGTGAGCATGCGCCGCCAGGTCAGGAACTTGGCGTAGTCGAGCGAGTCGTCGCCCCGCTCGATCTGGTGGGCCACCGTCGACGCCGGCTCGAACGACGTGATGGCGTCGGTCGTGCGGAAGAAGGCGACATCGACGCCGTCGGCCAGCGACACGACCATGATCAGCTCACCGGGGCCGGCGGTGTCGAGCACCGACGCGAGGACGAGGCCGGCGTGGGCGGTACCGGCGTTGCCGACCGTGTCGGTCAGCGGGTCCGCGTACTTCTCGGGGGCGACGCCGATGAACTTGGCCGCGCCCCGCACGGCGCGTGCGGCCAGCCCGGCGGTCACGACGCGGTCGACGTCGGACGGCGTCAGCCCGCAGCTGTCGTAGGCCCGGCGCACGGCGTCCTCGACGAGCGGCAGGTAGGCGGCCTCGCTGAAGCGCTCCTCCCAGATCTTCGAGTGGCTCTCCCCCGGCGTGCGCCAGCGGTCGAGGAACTCGCTCGACGCGTGGGCGCCGCCGACGTGCTCCGCCAACACCGGTCCGACGGTGTCGTCGGCGACGAGGAACGCGGCGGCCGCATCGCCCGACTGGGCCTCGTCGGCGCCGCCGGCCAGGCCCGTGCGGACCTCGGACACCAGCGCAAGCACCGTGCGCCGGTCGTGGGCCGCGGCGTCGAGGACGCCGAACCCCGAGCGGGCCGAGCCGACCGCGTCGTAGGCGGGCGCACCGACCGGCAGGTCGAGGGCGGCGTGGATGGCCGACGCGTTGTTCTTGTCCTGGTAGGCCGGGGCCGCGGTGGCGAACAGGACGACCCCGGGTTGGGCCCCGTCGGGCGCACCACGCAGCGCGAGCCGTCCCGCCTCCACGGCGAGGGTCGTCGAGTCCTCGTCGAACGAGGCCACGGCTCGGGTGCCCCGCCCCGCGGAGGTGCCGAGTGCGGCACCGATCGCCTCGCGCCGGAGCCGGTTGAAGGGCACGTAGGCGCCGTAGCTGATGATCCCCCGCATCGTTCTCCCCCTCGCACCACCGCGGCGCAGCCGATCGAACGTTCGTCCGATCTCGACCCGAGCCTACGGACCGGCGCCGCCACGGGGCAAAGGGTCCCGGTCGGGCCGCTGCCCGCCGCCTACTGCATGCCCCGGTAGGCGCCGCCGTCGACCGGCACGTGGGTCCCGGTCACGAAGCGGGCCGGCTCCGAGCACAGGAAGGCGGCGACCTTCCCGAAGTCGTCGGCGTCGCCGACGAACCCGGCCGGCACCCCGGACGCCACCCGGGCGAGTGCGTCGGGGTCGGCGGCCAGCGCCCCGAGCCGGTCGGTGAGGTGGACACCGGGCTGGACCGAGTTGACCGTCACCCCGTCGCCGGCGACCTCGAGGGCCACCGTCTTGAGGAAGTTGGTGACCCCGGCCCGGGCGGTGTTCGACAGGATCAGGTTCGCCATCGGCTGGCGCACCGAGACCGACGTGATGGCCACGACCCGCCCCCACCGCTGGGCCCGCATCGCCGGGATCGCGGTCTGGCACATGGCCACCGTGGTCAGCAGGTTCAGCTCGAGCGCCGCCGGGTAGCGGTCGTAGTCGGTCGAGGCGAAGTCGCCGGGCGGCGGGCCCCCGTTGTTGGCGACGAGGATGTCGATGCCGCCGAGCGCCTCGGCCGCCTCCTCGGTCCAGCGGCGGGCGGCGTCGCCCGTGGACAGGTCGGCGACCATGGCGACCGGGTCACCGGGCAGCGTCGCGGCCGCCTTCTCCACCCGCTCGCGGTCTCGCCCGCAGATGGCGACGCGCACCCCGGCCTCGGCGAGGGCGCGGGCCGTGGCGAGCCCGAGCCCGGCGGAGGACGCCGCCACCGCGGCGCGTCGATCGGCGATGCCCAGATCCATGGGCCGGGACCGTACCCCGCCCGGGTGCGGACCGCGCCCCGACGCGCCGTTCAGGCAGCCGGGCGGGGCTGCCTGAACGACCTCGCTGGTGACGAGTGCGACGCGTCGGCGGTGACGGGAGCGTCCCGCGTCGAGCGACGTCGCACCATCTACATCGGCGGCCCGGCGTCGGCGCTCCATGCCTCGCGAGCAGATCCCGAGGGTCGACGAACACCGATGGGGCGTTCGGCCCACACCGCCGGCCGATACCCGCCGGTCGGGGCCGGCTCAGCTGTAGAAGGGGTTCTCCCCGGCGGTGTGGTCCGTGGCGTCGATGACGTCACGCACCTCGGGGATCGTCTCCTTGATGGCGGCGCGGATGCCGTTGGTGAGGGTCGCGCGGCTCATCGCGCAACCCTGGCAACCGCCGCCCATCGTGATGTAGACGTCCTGGGACTCGTCGACGCCGAGCAGCGTCGCGAACCCGCCGTGGGCGGCGAGGGACGGGTTGATCGACTTCTCGAGCAGCACGCCGACCTTGGTGGCGACGTCGCCCTCGAGCTCGAGGTCCATGTCCTCGAGCGGGTTGGGCCGGTTCGGGTTGCGGATGACCAGCCCGCCCTGGCCGTCCATCGCCGGGAGATCGAGCGTCGCGCCCCGCAGGCGGTCGACGCTGTCGGCCGGGACGATGACGGTCAGCCCGGACTGCTCGCTGACGTCGTCGTCGGCCGCGACGTCGGCGATCGGGTCGAACGCCAGGTCATAGGTGAAGTCGACGCCGTACACCCCCGTGATCGCCACCCGCAGGCCGACGCCGTCGGGGTCGTCCTCGCCGGCACGGATCTCGAGCACCTTCTCGATGGCGCGCTCGGTCACCGTGAGGACGTGGCCGGACTCGGCGGTCGTGGTCTCGTCGATCTGGGTCTCGTACGCCATTCGGCACCTCCGATCGACCCGATGGTACCGGCGGGCCCGACCTCGTCGCGGCCGGTGGGCGACGCGGCCGACCGCTGCCCCACCGAGCGGGGCGCCGCGACCGCTCAGCGCCAGTTCTGGCCACCGCCGTACACGTTGAGCTTCTCGCCGGTCAGGTAGGACGCGCGCTCCGAGCACAGGAACCGCACCACGTCGGCCACGTCGGAGGGCTGGCACACCCGCCCGAAGGGCATGGTCGCGTCGAGCTCTCGCATGTCGGCCACCCCGGCGACCGCCTTGGCCAGGCGGCGGCCCATCTCGGTCTCGACGAGCCCCGGGGCCACGATGTTGACGTGGATGCCGTGGGGGCGCTCCTCCTTGGCGAGGGTGAGCGCCAGGGACTCCATCGCCGCCTTGCCCATGTTGTACGGCGCGCCGTTGGCCCCGTGGCTGAGCGTCGCCACCGACGAGATCATGATGATGTCGCCGCGGGGCCGCTCCCGCATCTGGGGCACGAGCGCCTGGCACAGGTGGTGGGGCCCGAGCGAGTGGACCCGCACGACCCGCTCCAGCTCCTCCGGGTCGGTGTCGACGACCGACCGGCCACGCGACGCGATCCCGGCGTTGTTCACGAGGATGTCGACGAACCCGAACGCCTCGACCGCCTCGCCGGCGACCCGACGGCAGTCCTCGACCCGGTCGACCGAACCCTGCAGGAGGACACAGCCCCGACCGAGGCCCTCGATCTCCTTGGCGGTCTGCTCGGCGCCCTCGCGGTCGTTGCGGTACACGATGGCGATGTCCGCGCCGTCCTCCGCCAGGCCCAGGCTGATGCCGCGCCCGACGCCCCGGCCACCTCCGGTCACCATCGCGACTCGTCCTGTGAGATCCATCGTCGTCCCCCTGCGGCCTCGCTCGTCCGGTCGGCACGGCATCGTCCCCGTCGCCGGTCACCGTGCGCAAAACCCCGCGCGCGCCCGTCGTGAACCCCGCCCCACCGTCGGAGGGGATGGGGCCTGAACGTGCGGAGGAATCGGCCGGAAAACCCCAGTCCGCTAAACGACACCCGCCGCCTACCGATGGGAGAATCGCAGGGCGAGGATCGTCGTCGATCGAGGAGCTACGAATGCGTGCTGACGTGGTCCGTCCCCACGTCGAACAACTGCTCAAGGGGATCCTGGGCAGCGAGGACCTCGTGGTCGACGAGGATGGCGACATCCCCGTCCGCTCCGGGAGCGCGCTGTTCTACGTGCGGGTGCTCGACGGCGACCCGTCCCTCGTGCGGGTGTTCTCGACGATGCTGACCGGCGTCAAGCCCACGAAGAAGCTCTTCAAGACGATCAACGACATCAATGCCCAGATCGTCTCGGGCCGGGTCTTCTGGGTCGACGAGGACATCGTGGTGGTGACCGAGATCGTCGGCAGCCACCTCGACCGCGAGGAGCTGGAGCACGCCTGTCGCGCCATCGGCACGATCGCCGACACGTTCGACGACCAGATCCAGTCCGAGCACGGCGGCGAGAAGGCGTTCGACGAGTACGACGCCCTTCCCGTCGTCGAGCGCTGACCGGCCCGACCGCGGGTCCTCCCTCGGCCGGCCCGGCGCCCGCGTCAGCGGGTCCGCAGCTCGGCGACCACGCCGAAGTGGTCCGACGGCACGACGCCGCCGATCGGGTCCTGGCCTGCGAGGCGACAGCGCACCGTCGTCCCGAGCGGTGACGGCCGGGGCCAGCTGACGAACACGTAGTCCAGCCGGCGCTCGGGCCACGTCGCGTCGCGCAGGTGCGGGTTGCAGCGCGACCAGCTCAGGCCGGCCGAGCCGTCCCCACCGACCTCCCACGCGTCGGTGAACACGAGGCCCCCGACCGGCGGGGCGGTGCGACCGGTCATCGACCGGATCTCGTCCGACTCCGGGGTCGCGTTGAAGTCCCCGGTGACGATCGCCGGGTAGCCGGCGTCGGGCTCGTTGCGGTGCTCGGCCACGAACTCGCACAGGGCGGCGACCTGGGCGACACGCACCGCGCTGGCATCGAACTGCCAGTCGAGGTGGGTCGTGAACACCGGCAGCGGCCCGAACGGCGCCCGCACCTGCGCGTAGAGCACGGAACGGTGACCCGGTCGCCCGTCCGCCCCGGGCAGCGCCCGCGACTCGGCCGCGTCGATCGGCCAGCGGGAGAGGATGGCGTTCGAGAACGCCAGGCCCTCGTGGTAGCGCAGGTCGGTCTGCACCGCGTCGTAGCCCAGCAGGTCGGCCAGGATCTCGGCCTGGTTGGCGCCGTCCTGCTCGGCCCAGACCTCCTGGAGGCCGATCACGTCGGCGTCGACGGCCTGCAGGGTCTCGCCGATGGCGCGCTGGCGCGGCCACCACCGCCCGAAACGCCACCAGAGGTTCCACGACATCACCCGCAGCACCCGGCCGATGGTAGCTGCGAGATCGCCGGTCGCCGCGGGGTCGCGACCCTTTGACCAGGACATCTGAGCGCCCGCTCGGGACGCGGGCCGCCTAGGGGTGTTCCGCGACCCGCATCGTCAGGCGCTCTCCGCCTCCTCCGCGAGCTCCAGCCAACGCTCCTCGGCGTCGGCGAGCTCGGCCTCGACCGCGGCGATGTCCCCACCGATGCGGGCCAGCGCGACGTGGTCGTCGGTGACGTCGGCCAGCTCGGCGGTGAGCGCCTCGCGGCGGCGCTCGAGGCGCCGCATCTCGGACTCGACCTGCTTGGTGAGATGGCGCAGCGTGCTCGGCGAACGCCCGGTCCGCTCCCGCGACGATCGCCCACCACCGGAGCCGCCCGAGCCCTTCGAACCGCCTCCGGCGCGCTCGGCCACCTCCGCGACCGAGCCGGCGGTCGCCGCCCGGCCCTTCGTGCGCGACGCCCGGCGCTCGTCCTCCCAGGCCGCGTAGCCGCCGGGCCGGCGGGCGACCGTGCCGGTCCCGTCGAGGACGACGACGTCGGCCACGGTCCGCTCCAGGAACGCACGGTCGTGGCTGACCACGACCAGCGCGCCCGGCCACTCGTCGAGGAAGTCCTCGAGCGCCCGCAGCGTGTCGACGTCGAGGTCGTTGGTGGGCTCGTCGAGCAGCAGCACGTTGGGCCGGGCGGCCAGCTCGACGAGCAGCTGGAGCCGGCGCCGCTCGCCACCCGACAACGTGCCCACCGGCGCCCACTGGGCGTCGCCGTCGAACCAGAACCGCTCGAGGAGCGCGGCGTCGGTGTGGTCGGGGCGCCGGGTCGGCCCCGCCACGACCTCGCGCACCCGGGCCGACGGGTCGAGGTCACGGCCGAGCTGGTCGTAGTAGCCGAGCTGCACCGTCGAGCCCCACGTCACCGAACCGGTCCTCGGTTCGGTCCGCCGGGCCATCAGGTCGAGCAGGGTCGACTTGCCGACGCCGTTGACGCCGACGATGCCGAGCCGCTCCCTCGGGTCGAGCCGCAGCTCGACCCCGGCGAACAGGTCGGGACCGTCGCCGTGGCCCATCGAGACACCCTCCAGCTCGACGACGACGTCGCCGAGGCGGGGTGTGCCGAAGTGCAGCGGCAGCGAGCCCTCGCGGGCCGCGGCCTCGGCCCGGCCCTCGACGATGGCGGTCGCGGCCTCGATCCGGGCCTTCGGCTTCGACGTGCGGGCCGGCGCGCCCCGCCGCAGCCAGGCCAGCTCGCGCTTGGCCAGGTTGCGCCGCACCGACTCGGCCTCCGCCGCCCGGCTCTCCCGCTCGGCCCGGGCCTCGAGGTAGGACGCGTACCCGCCGTCGTGGGTGTAGGCGCGCCCGCGGTCGAGCTCGAGGATCCGGTTGGTCACCCGGTCGAGCAGGTGGCGGTCGTGGGTGACGAGCACGAGGCCGCCGCGGTGGCCGGCGAGACGCTCCTCGAGCCAGGCGATGGCGTCGATGTCGAGGTGGTTGGTCGGCTCGTCGAGGATCAGCAGGTCACACGGGGTCACGAGGGTGCGGGCCAGCGCGGCCCGCTTGGCCTGGCCCCCGGAGAGCCGGCCCGTGTCGACGTCGGCGAACGCGCTCATGCCGACCCGGTCGAGCGCGGCCTCGGCCTCCCAGCTGTCGCCCATGGCCTCGGCCACGGTCCCGGCACCGAGCTCCGGGCGCTGGCCGAGCGCGGCGATGCGCACGCCCTGGCCGCGACGGACGACGCCGGCCTCCGGTTCGTTCTCACCGGAGAGGACACCGAGCAGCGTGGACTTGCCGGTGCCGTTGATGCCGACGATCCCGAGGCGGTCACCGCTCGAGACGGTGACCGACAGGTGCTCGAAGAGGGGGCGGTCGGGCCGGCTGACGCCGACATCGACGAGGTCGACGAGGATCACGGGCCGAGCGTAGCGACGCGCCGGCGGGCCGCCCGACGGTCACGTCTCCCGCGGCCCGCCCGGGGGCGTGGCGGGCGCCGATCAGCCGCGGCGCAGCCGGCCCCGCAGGGCGGCCAGGGCGAGGCCGTGGCTCAGGGCGCCGAGCACCACGATGGCGGCGACCGCGCCGGCGATGGCACCACCGTCCCACCCGTCGGTGACGAGCGAGCGCATGCCGTCCAGCAGGTAGGTGACCGGGTTGACCTCGGCGACGGCGGCCAACCAGCCCGACAGCGCCTCCTCCGGCGCGAACGTCGAGGTCAGGAACGCGAACGGGAAGAAGAGCACGAAGCTCGCGTTCACCGCGGACGGGCTGCCCGTGCGCAGCGCGATGGCGTAGGGCAGGCCGGCGAACGCGATGCCCCAGGCCACGCCGAGGAGGGCGAACACCGCCATCCCCGCGATCCCGGTGGCGAAGTCGACCCCGACGAGGACACCGACGCCGATGACCGGCACGACGAGGCAGACGAGCACGACGACGTCGGCCAGGATCAGCCCGAGGAGCAGGATCGGCCGACGCATCGGCGTGATCAGCAGGCGGTCGAAGTAGCCGCTGCGGATGTCGACGACCAGGTTCGGGGCCTGGGAGATGCCGGTGACCGCGAACACGATGGCCACCGGCAGCTGGAACGCCTTGTAGTCGAGCCCCGGGGCCATCGCCTCGGACACGTTGCCCAGCCCGCCGGTGATCACGGCGAAGAAGAACAGCGGCACGATGAAGGCGGGCACGAGCGACGCCGGGTCCCGGGGCACCAGCCACAGCGCACGGCGGGCCATGACCCCGAGGTCACCGATCGCGCCGTTCGGCTCGGGGCCGACCGGGCCGTCGTGGCGGTCGTCGCCGTACCCGTGAGCCTCGTCGCGGGCCGTGGACGTCATGGCTCCTCCTGCAGGTGCGCACCGGTCAGCTCGAGGAACACGTCGTCGAGCGTCGGCGTGCGCAGGGTCAGCTCGCCGACCCGGATGCCGGCCTCGCTCAACGCCACCGCCATGGGGCTCACCGCCGCGGCCCCGTCCTTCACGCCGACGGTCAGCTCGGCGCCGTGGATGTCGATCGACGTCACCCCGGGGATGCGCCACGCCACCTGGCTCGCCCGCTCGGCCAGGCCCCCCGTCGGGTCGGCGGGGTCGTGGCCATCGCCTGCGTCACCCGCCGCGACCCCGTCGGTCGCGGCGCCGTCGGTCGGGCCGGCAACGGTCACCACGATCACGTCGGTGCCGATCCGCCGCTTCAGCTCCGCGGGCGTGCCCTCGGCCACGATCCGGCCGCGGTCGATGATCCCGACCCGGTCGGCGAGCGCGTCGGCCTCCTCCAGGTACTGGGTGGTCAGGAAGATCGTCTTGCCCAGCTCCTCGCGCAGTCGCCGCACCTCGTCCCACACCCGGGTGCGGCTCGCCGGGTCGAGCCCGGTCGTCGGCTCGTCGAGGAACAGCACGTCCGGGTTGTGCATGAGGGCCGCGGCGAGGTCGAGCCGCCGGCGCATGCCGCCCGAGTACTCCTTGGTGAACCGGTCGAGCGCACCCCGGTCGACCAGGTCGCCGAGCTCGTCGATGCGCGTGACGATGTCCTCGGAGGACAGGCCGTAGAGACGGGCCTGGACCCACAGCAGCTCGCGGCCCGTGAGGTTGTCGGACAGCGCGGCCTCCTGGAGCGCCACGCCGATGCGCAGCCGGACGGCCTCGGCGTCGGCGACGACATCGAGGCCCGCGACCGACGCGGAGCCCGACGAGGGCCGCAGGAGCGTGCACAGCATCCGGACGCACGTGGACTTGCCCGCGCCGTTCGGGCCGAGGAATCCGTAGATCTCGCCCTCGCCGACGGCGAGGTCGACGCCGCGCACGGCATCGACGGAGCCGAAGCGGCGGGCGAGGGACTGGGCGGAGACAGCCGTGACCACGGCTTTGGACGATACCGACCAAGTGGTCGACTCGGCGGCGGAGAGCGGGACCCTCCCCGAAGACGTTCGGGGGTCGGGTCCCGCTCCTTGGGTTGACCACGCCTCGCAAGAGGCGTGACCGGTTCCCGCCGCACCACTGATGCTGGCGGTCGCGGACGATCCCGCCCATGAGGTGATCGGCCCACGCGTCCCGCCACGGCGCGGCGAACGACGCGGTTTCGGCCCCGCGGCGGGAACTTCTCGGGCCTCCCGGACGTTGTCTGGTGCAGAACGATGCGAAAGGACGCGCGAAACGATGCGTGACGACCTCCGGCTGGGGACCATCGCCGGGATCCCGGTCGGGATCAGCTGGGGTCTCGTGGTGATCGTCGGCGCGTTCACCTGGCTGCTCGCCAGCAGCCGCTGGCCCGTCACCCAGCCCGACCTGCCCACGTCCGCGTACTGGTCGGCCGGGTTCGCGGCCGCCGCGCTCCTGTTCTTCTCCGTGCTGATCCACGAGCTCGGCCACGCCGTCGTCGCCCGCCGCAAGGAGGTCGGCGTCGAGGGCATCACGCTGTGGGCACTCGGCGGGGCGACCCACCTGCGCAACGACAGCCCGAACCCGGGCTCCGAGCTGCAGATCGCCGCCGCCGGCCCACTCGCCAGCGTCGGAGTCGGCGTCGCCTTCGCCGGCGCCTACCAGCTGTGGTCGGCGGTGGCCGACCCGGGCCTCACCGGCTCGGTGCTGCGCTGGCTCGCCATCGTCAACATCGCCCTCGCCGTGTTCAACCTGCTCCCGGCGCTACCGCTCGACGGCGGCCGGATCCTCGCCGCCGCGGCGTGGAAGGTGACGGGCAACCGCTCGACCGGGACGCGGGTCGGCGCCGGCGTCGGGCGGGCGATGGGCGTCGCGCTGATGGCGTTCGGCGTCTACGAGAGCTTCGTCTGGTCCAGCACCGGCGGCGTGTGGACGGCCGCCATCGGCTGGTTCATCTTCGGTGCCGCCACCCACGAGCGCGAGCGCGCCGCGGTCACCGACCGCCTCGCCGACAAGTCGGTGGCCGACCTCATGCTGCGCGACGTGCCCGTCGCCGAGGACTGGATGACGGTCGAGACGTTCCGCGCCCACCTCGCCCAGGACTCGGTCGACTCGTCGCACGAGCTGTTCGGGGTCCGGGCGTTCGACGGCTCGATCACCGCAGTCGTGACCTCGGAGGCCCTCGATCGGGTACCGGAGGCCAGCCGGGCGTACGTCCGGGTCCTCCAGATCGCCGAGCCGGCGACCTCGGTGCCCCGCGTGGAGCCGACCGACGCGGTGACCGACGCCCTCGCCGACCACGAGGAGCTGCGGGTCCGCCCGATCGCCGTGGTCGACCACGCCGGGCGCCTCGTCGGTTCGATCGGCCCGGCCCAGCTGCTCGCGGCGGGAGCGCGCGACCGCGCCGGCGCCTGAGCGGCGAGCCGGCGCTCGACATGTGACACCCGTCCTTCCCTGGTCCTAACGTGCCCCCGGCGAAGGGGGTACCGATGTCCGAACGAACGGTGACCGAGCCGACCATCGACCTGCTCGACGAGACGTGGACCGCGATCGGCGAGGTCTGCGACGGGCTCGACGACGCGGCGTGGGACACGCCGACCGACCTGCCCGGATGGACGGTGCGCGACGTCGTCTCCCACATCATCGGGACGGAGCGGATGCTCGCCGGTGACCGCGCCCCCGAGGTCGACCCGGCGACGTTCGGCCCCCACGTGCGCAACGACATCGGTCGGGCCAACGAGGCGTGGGTCGAGGCCCGCCGCGCCCTGCCCGGCCCCGAGGTGCTCGCCGAGCTGCGCGAGGTCACCGCCCGCCGCCTCGACGCCCTGCGGGCCATGTCGGCCGAGCAGTGGGACGCCCCGGGGTTCACGCCCGAGGGCGAGGGCCCGTACCGCCAGTTCATGGAGATCCGGGTGTTCGACTGCTGGCTCCACGAGCAGGACATCCGTCGGGCGGTCGGTCGCCCCGGCGGCCTCGACACCGCCCCCGCCCGCCACACGTTCGAGCGGATGGTGCGCCCGATGGGCTACGTCGTCGGCAAGAGGGCCGCGTGCCCGGACGGCACGTCGGTGCTCTTCGACGTCGGTGGGCCGATGGGCCGGCCGTTCGCGGTGGCGGTCGCCGGGCGGGCGTCGGTCGTCGACGTGCCCGACGACCCGACCGTCACGATCCGCTGCGACGGCGAGACGTTCTGCGCGCTGGCCGCCGGTCGGTGGAGCGCGGAGCGGGCCGGGGCGAACGGGCTCGAGATCTCGGGCGACGCCGAGCTCGGGCAACGCGTCGTGTCCTCGATGGGCTACACCATCTGAGCACCGAGCCCGGGGCCGGAACCCGGGCCTGCACACGCACAGGGGGGACCGGATGCGTCGTGTCGGAGTGGTCGGCTGTGGCCTCATGGGGTCGGGCATCGCCGAGGTCTTCGCCCGGGCCGGGTTCGACGTCGTCGTCACCGAGGCCGTCGCGGAGGCGGCCGAGGCCGGCCGGGCCCGCCTGGAGCGGTCGCTCGACCGGGCGGTCGGCGCCGGCAAGCTCGCCGCGGACGAGCGCGACGCCACGCTCGCCCGCATCACGATCGAGACCGATCTCGGCGCCCACGCCGACCGCGAGCTGGTCGTCGAGGCCGTGAGCGAGGACGAGGCCCTCAAGTCGGACGTGTTCCGCCGTCTCGACGGGGTGGTCGAGGACCCCGACGCCATCCTGGCCACGAACACGTCGTCGATCCCGATCATGAAGCTGGCGATGGCGACCGGGCGGCCGGGCCAGGTCGTCGGGCTCCACTTCTTCAACCCGGTGCCGGTGATGCGTCTCGTCGAGCTGGTCGAGTCGCTCCTCACGTCCCCCGAGACCGCGGAGCGGGCCCGCGCCGTCGCGGGCGACGAGCTGGCCAAGCACGTGATCCGGTCCCAGGACCGGGCCGGCTTCGTGGTCAACGCGCTGCTCATCCCGTACGTGCTCTCCGCCATCCGGATGCTCGAGTCCGGGTTCGCGACCGCGGAGGACATCGACACCGGGATGGTCGAGGGCTGCAACCACCCGATGGGGCCGCTGGCGCTGGCCGACCTGATCGGGTTGGACACGACGCTCGCGGTGGCGGAATCGCTCTACGAGGAGTTCAAGGAGCCGCTCTACGCCCCGCCGCCGCTCCTGTCCCGGATGGTCGACGCCGGGCTGTTGGGTCGCAAGGCCGGGCGGGGGTTCTTCGACCACCAACGGTGACCCACCCGCGTGGTACGGGACCGGCCCGCGCGTCCCCTACCCTGGGAGACGGCGGACGATGCCGACCGGTGTCGACCATCCGTGCGGCCCGTCCCCGACGTGCCGGGCCGGTGGTTGGACGACACGACGTCGGCGGTGTGGGTAGAGGAGCGCGGTTGCGGGTTCTCCATGTGGCGGAGCTACGCCTGGACCATCCATTCGAGGGGCTGGCCCGCATCCCGGCGTCGATCGTCGACGCCGTGCGCGACGCCAGCCTCGACGCCTTCGACGACCTGATCGAGGCGGCGCTCGACGAGCGGGTCGACGCCGTGCTGGTCACCGGCGGCCTCTACCGGGGCCCGGAGCACGGCCTGCGGGCCCAGCGGCGGGTGTCGATCGCCACCGAGCGCCTCGCCCGCCACGGCATCCCGTTCGTCGTCGTGCGCCACGCCGGCGACGCCGAGCCCGACGCGTGGACGGCGATCGGTTCGTGGCCCTCGTCGTTCGTCAGCGTCGGTCCCGACGAGGTGCACACCATCCCGCTCCACCGCGACGGACGCACCGCCGGCACCATCGTGGCCATCGGCGCCGACCGCCTCGACGACGCCGACGCCATCGAGCGCGCACTCGCCGACGTCGACGGGCCGCGGCTCGCGGCGACGGTCACCAACGATGCCGATCGCCTGCCCGACGTGGCGGTCGACGGCTGGGCGCTCGGCGGCCGCCGCGACATCCACGTGCTGCGCCACCCCGCCAGGGAGCGCCCGTGGATCGTGTGGGCCGGCACCCACCAGGCACGCGCCACCGACGCCGACGCACGGGGGCCGAAGGGCGCGCTGCTCCACGACACCGACACCGTCGCGCTGCTCGAGCTCGACCGGGTCCGGGTGGTCGGGCTCACCATCGACGTCACGCCGCTGCGCGACCTCGACGAGCTGGCCGACCGCCTCGCCCGCGAGGCCGACGACCTGCGCGAGGTGCGGCGCCACCGGTCGATCGTGCTGCGGGCCGAGCTCGTGGGCACCGGCCCCGTCCACCGGGCGCTGGCCGACGGCGCGCTCGGCGACATCCTCGCCGACCTCGGCGACCGGGCCGGCACCGACCGCCCCTTCCTGTGGTGGGAGCGGATCGCCGATCGCACCCAGCCCGGCGTCGACCTCGCCGCCATCCGGCGCCGCGCCGACCTGGCCGCAGACCTCCTGCTGGTCACCGAGGACGCGCTCGGCGCCGACGGCGGCCGGTCGCTCGCCGCCCAGTGGATGACCGGCTTCCCCCGCGACCTCGACCCGGACGGCGCCGACCCGACCGATCCGCCACCGGAGCGGTGGCAGGAGGCCCTGCTCGTCGCACTCGACACCGTGACGGGGGGCTGACGTGCACGTCACGGGCTGGGACATCGACGGCTTCGGCCTGCTCGGGCCGCACCGGGTCGAGCAGCTGCCCGACGGGCTGGTGATCGTCACCGGGCCGAACGAGGCGGGCAAGTCGACCCTCGTCACCTTCCTGCGCGCCGTCCTGTTCGGCTTCGGCGACGACGCCATCACCACCGGGCGCTACCGGCCGGTGCGCGGCGGCCACTGGGGCGGGACCGTCGCCCTCGAGACCACGCGGGGCCCGATGACGGTGACCCGTCACGCCGAGCCGGGCGACCTGTCGGTGCGAGCCGGCGACGGCGGCGAGCTGCGGCCCGAGGCGCTCGACATCGTCTTCGGCGAGATCGACGCGTCGGTGTTCGACAGCGTGCTGACCCTGGCCGCCCCCGATCTCGACGCGTTCGCCGGCCTCGAGGTCGACGAGGTCCGCGAACGTCTCCTGTCGGCGGGCTCGTCCGGCAGCGCCCGGCGGGCCCGTGCCGCGCTCATCGAGCTCGAGTCCGAGCGGGCGGCCATCTGGTCGCCCGACGGCGGCGGCGTGATCAACCAGCTCCGCGACGAGCTGCGCGACGCGACGGGTCGCCTGACCGAGGTCCGACGCGAGTCGGCCAACCACGAGCAGCACGCGCTCGAGGTCACCCGGCGCGCCGAGGAGACCGACCGCCTGGCCGGCGAGCTCGACGAGGCCCGCCGGGCGGTCGCCCGCTACCGCACGATCCTCGAGGTCTGGGACGACTACCGGGAGGGGCGGGATGCCCGCGCCGAGCTCGACACGCTCGGCGAACCGGCACCGCTCGACGACGACACCCAGGTCCGCTTCGAGCGGCTCATCGCCGAGGTCGAGGCGGCCGAGCGCACCGAGCGCGAGGAGCGGGCCCGCCTCGAGCGGGCACAGGAGCGGGCGGCGACGATCTCGGTCGACGCCGCGCTCTCCGAGCTGACCGAGCCGGTTCGGCGCCTCCACGCCGAGCTGGCCGCCGAGACGATGCGGGCGGAGCGGACCGACGAGCTGAGCCGGTCGCGCCGCTCGCAGGAGACCGAGCTCGACGACGAGCTGGCGGCTCTCGGACCGGACTGGGACCGGGACCGGCTGCAGTCGTTCACGACATCGATGCCGGCCGCCGAGGAGATCCGGGGCTGGGCCCGGCGGATCGACGAGCAGCAGGAGCGGGCGCGTGAGCTCGACGACGAGCGCGCCGCGGCGGAGGTCGACGAGCGGGAGGCGGCCCAGGAGGCCGACCGCGCCCGCCAGGCGCTCGGCCGCTTCCTCGGGGTGCCGGCGAGCGCGGACATCGAGACCGCCTACACGACCGTCCGCCGGCTCCGGGCCGCGATCGCCGAGCTCGATCGCCAGCGCTCCGAGGTCCACTCGGCCGAGAACACGCTGGCGGTGCTGGAGACGGCCCGCCGCCGCGCCCTGGACCAGCCCGAGCTGACCGGCCTGGCCCGGTGGCTCCAGCCGCTCCTGCTGACCACGGCCGTCCTGTTGATCATGGCGGCCGGCGGGGCGCTGTTCGCCCAGCAGAACCTGGCGGCCACGATCGCGGGCCTCACCGCGGTGGTCGTGGCCGGCCTGGCGTTCGTCGCCCCGACCCGACCGGCGCCGCCCGACCCCAAGCGCGCCGGCCCGGAGCGGATCGCGGCCGCCGAGGAGGCGCTGGCCGCCCGGCGGGACGAGGCCGAGCACCTCCAGCTGGTCGTGACCGGCCTCGCGGCCCAGCTCCAGCTCCCCGATCCGCCGTCGCCGGCCGACATCGACAGCCGCGAGCGCGACATCATCGACTACCGCGATGCCCGACGCGAGGCGGAGCGCCTCGCCGAGCACCGCGCCGAGCTCATCGACCGTCAGCGCCTGGCCGCACAGCGACGGACCCGGCTGGCCGAGCGGGCCGGCGAGGTCCGCGCCGAGACCGAGCGGGTGCGGGCCGAGTGGGTCGCGTGGAAGGCCGAGCGCCGGATCCCGGTCGAGCTCGACCCGGAGGGCGTCGGCGAGCTGTTCGCCGCCGTGCGCCGCGCCCGGGCCGCCGCCCGGCGCCTGGAGCTGCTCGAGGCCGAGGTCGAGGCGAACGGGGCCAAGCGCCACGACTTCGCCGATCGGGCCCGGGAGCTGCTCGCCCGCGCCGGTGCCACCGGGGCGACCGACGGTGGTCCGGCCGCCGTCGCCGCGACCGACGACGGGAGCGATGCCACCGGGGCGACCGACGGCGGGGCGATCGACGGCGGGGCGTCCGACGGCGGGGCGGC
>JAXHUH010000338.1:0-18330 GCA_034211175.1 Actinomycetota bacterium | reverse complement strand
CCGACCGCGGTCGGGCTCGTGGCCCGTGCGCTCGCGGTCGGCGCGGCGTTGCTGTGGGCTGCGCCGCTCCTCGGTGCGATCTTCGGCGCCGGGGAGGGCGAGGGCGGCGACGGCGGCACGGTCGTGGAGGTGGTGGGCGTGATCGTGCTCTCGCTCGCCAACATCGCGGCGGTGGTCGTCGCGCTCCGTCGGGCCCGACCCGGAGGTTGGCTGCTGGTGGGGACGGGTTCGTGCTTCGTGGTCTTCGCGCTGGCGACCGCGGGCCGCAACCAGCTGCTCGCCGCCGCGTTCAGCGGCGGCCCGTTCCTCCTCGCCGGCGTGCTGTTGCTCGCGGCGACCCGGCCCGACCGGCGTCGGCGCCGGCGGCGCGGGTCAGCAGGCGACCCGACCCAGGCCTGAGCACGCGCGCATGGACGGCTGCGTCTCGGCGGCGAGTGCCCCGGCGGGACGTGTTCCGTCGGAGCGGCCTCAGTGGGGGACGATGGCCACGGCGCGGTCGGCGTGGTGGAGCAGCTGGGTCGGGACACGGCCGAGGACCATGCCGTGCAGCCCGCCGCGGCCGCGGCGGCCGGCGACGAGGAGGCACGCGTTGCGGGCGACCCCGGCGCGGGCGAGCTCCTGGGCCGGGTTGCCGGCGGCGAGGACGACCTCGATGCGGGCGCCCTTCGAGCGTGCGCGCTTGGCGGCGGCGCGGACGTCGGCCTCACCCGGGTACTGCCAGTTCGACGCAGTGTGGGTCATCACGTCGGCGAGCGGGCTGTGCACGAACAGGGCGACGACGGTGGCACCGAGCTCGGCGGCGAGCCCTGCGGCCCACTGCATGGCCGCCTCGTTGGCCTCGGAGCCGTCGGCGCCGACGACGATCGTCCCGCCGCGCAGCGCGCCACCGTCGGCCGGTGCGGCGATCAGCGGACACGGTGTGTGGTGGGCGAGGTAGTGGGCGACGCCACCGAGGACGAGGCCGTGGAAGCCACCGGCGCCCCGGGCCCCGGTGACGACGACGTCGAAGTCGCCGCTGCTCGCCAGGTCCGCCAGCTCGACGCGGGGGTCGCCGACGAGGACGACCGGTTCGTGGTCGACGCCGAGCTTGGTCAGCGGCAGGGTCCACTGATCGGTGAGCTGGAGCGCGACCTCGTCGCGCGTCGGCTGGGGGTCGTGGCCGTGGGGCTCGACGACGGTGGCTGCGACCACCTGTGCGCCGGTGGCGGCGGCCAGCTCACCCGCCCAGAGCACCGCCACCTCCGCAGAGCTCGAACCGTCGGTCGCTACCAGGATCCTCTTCATCGGACACCTCCCGTTCTCACCCCGCCCGTGGTCACCCGCCAACGGGAACCCTCGTCCGCAACGGCGGCCCCGCGCTTCACGTTCCCCCCGGTCGCAGTCCCTCACCAGAGCCCAAGGTCATCGACGCGCCCGACCGTCGGCACGCCGTGCGCCGTGCCCAGCGGCACGAACGACCAGGCATCCGACCTCCCGCCACGCCCGTCGTCGACCGAGCCCGACGGATCACCCCGGGCACCGGCCGCACCGGCGGCACCGGCGGCACCGGCGGCGGGACCTTGGCCTCTCGTCCGACGCCGATCGCCGGCGCATCCTCTGGGCGTGGGCCGACGAGGGTCACCGTTGGGGCTCGTTCGCCTCCGCTCAACGGGTCACGCCCGGCCGCTGATCGGGCGACGACCCTCGAACGGGCGCGCCCGCCGACCGGGCCGGGACCGACCGGCCCGGCTGTTCACGCGCCCGGGCGCGGCCGACTCGACGTCGACCCACGGCCCGCCGCACGAGGAGGACGTCCGATGACGCAGCACGAGTCGACGCTCGACGCCGCCGGGATGCTGGAGCTGTTGGAGGAAGCCGTCCCCGAGATCGACCGGCTGATCGACGGGATCAACGGCGCCCGGTGGGCCGCACCGACGCCGTGCGAGGACATGGACGTGCTCGGCCTCGTCGAACACGTCGTCGGCGGGCTCGAGCAGTTCGCCGCCATCCCCACCGGCGCCGACGGCGCGCTGGGCGAGGTCACACTCACCCCGGAGGCGGCGCTCGACGCCTTCCGGGCGGCGAGCAACCGGATGGTGTCGAGGTGGGCGGGTGCGGGGGCCGCGGATCGGTCGTACGCGATGCCGTGGGGCGAGACACCGGGCACCATGCTGCTCGGCTTCATGGTGCTCGAGGAGCTGACCCACGGCTGGGACCTGGCCCGCGCCACCGGCCAGGTCGCCGGCTTCTCCGACGAGCTGGCCGCGCGCACCCTCGAGCTGGCCCGCGGCTACGACGACGCCACGATCCGCGTGCCGGGCATGTTCGGGCCGGCGGTGCCCGTCGCCGACGACGCATCGGCGCTCGACCGGCTCGCCGCGTTCCTCGGCCGCGACCCTGCGGCCTGGCCGGCCGTGGAGCTGGTGGACCTCGAGCCGCAGGCCATGGTCGCAGTGCGCGGCGAGGTGCCGATCGAAGGGTTGACGTCGTTCTTCGCCGATGCGTTCACGACGGCCGAGAAGGCGATCGCACGGGCCGGGGTGGAGGTGACCGGACCGCCGCTGGCGTTCTACCCGTCGATGCCGACCGATGCCGTGACGGTCGAGGCCGGCTTCACGACCTCGGGCCCCGTCGTCACCGATGGCGACGTCCACCGTGTCGACCTACCGGGCGGACGTGCCGCGGTGACGGTCCACGTCGGACCGTACGACGCGATGGAGGCCACCTACGGGCGCCTCGAAGCGTGGATGGCCGGCTGCGGGCTCCGGCCCGGTCCGGCCATGTGGGAGTGCTACCTGTCCGATTCGGCCTCCGAGCCCGATCCGGCCCGGTGGCGCACCCGCATCGTCTGGCCCATCAGGGACGTCGCCGACACCGAGCGCTGAGCCACCGACCGGCCGTCCGTGCGCGCAGCGGCCCCGGGCGGCCCGGTCGGGACGTGGCCGGGTGGGCCGTGCTGCGCGACCCTTGGCGCCTGGCCCGTGATCCGATTCCCGTGGGGAAGCTGTCGAGCGATCTGCTCGCGCGCCTGCTGGCGGGCTTCGCGCCGTGGCCGCCCGACGTGCGTCTCGGGCCGACGGTCGGCGAGGACGCGTGTGTGCTCGACGTCGCCGCCGGCGCGCTCGTGGTCGCCACCGACCCGATCACGCTGACCGGCAGCGGGATCGGCCGGTTGGCGGTGACGATCAACGCCAACGACGTGGCGGTGACCGGCGCGCGGCCCCGGTGGTTCCTGGCCGCGGTGCTGCTGCCGCCGGGGACCACGGAGGCCGAGGTGGAGGCCGTGTTCGGCTCGCTCCACGAGGGCCTCGCGGCGGTCGGGGCGGCGTTGGTGGGTGGCCACACCGAGGTCACCGGTGCCGTCAACCAGCCGGTGGTGGTCGGCCAGATGTTGGGCCTGATCGAGCACGGCCCCGCCGGCGAGGCGCGACCCTGCTCGACCGCCGGCGCCCGCCCGGGTGACGTGGTGGTGCAGGTCGGCGCCGCACCGATCGAGGGCGCGGCGGTGCTCGCCGCCGAGGCCGCCGACCGGCTGCGCGACCTGGACCGGGCGACGCGGGCCGCAGCGGAGCAGGCGGCGGACGAACCGGGGACGTCGGTCGTCGAGCAGGCGCTGGTCGCGGCGGCGCTCGGGGCGACCGCGATGCACGATCCCACCGAGGGCGGCCTCGCCGGCGGGCTGCACGAGCTGGCGGCCGCGGCCGGGGTCGCGGTCCACGTCGACCGCTCGGCGGTGGTGTGGTTCGAGCCGGGGTTGGCGGTGTGCCGGGCGATCGGCGCCGACCCGTGGGCGACGTTGGCGTCGGGCGCGCTCCTCGCCACCTTCGACCCGGCCGACGCACCCGCCGCGGTGGACGAGCTCACCGCCGCCGGCCATCCGACCGCCGTGATCGGCACGATCTCGACCGGGGCCGGCGTCGTCGGCACCGACGCCCGCCCAGTCGTCTGGCCCGAGCGCGACGAGGTCGCCCGCATCCTGTCGTCCTGACCGCGACGCAACACGAGCGCTGCGGCCGGCCAGGCGGATCGGTGGCAGCATGTGCCGCTGATCGCAGGTCGGAGGGAGGGCAAGGGTGGACGCCGTGCACGACGGACCGTCGCGGGGGGCCGGGGCGGTCGAGCGGGCCAAGCTCATGTACCGGCGGATCCCGGTGGCGCCGATGGCGCTGTCGGTCGACGGGATCGACGCCATCATCGAGGCGCCGCTCGACCTCGGCGCCGCCCTCGGTGAGCTGCTGGTCGTCGAGCTCGACAGCGGTGAGCGTTGGGTCGTGCAGCTGCGGGACCTGGCGATCGTCGAGCGGGAGGCGGCCGAGATCGACCTGGCCGGCGACGACGAGCTCGGCCCGATCCGGGTCCGCCCGCTGCGGCGCACGTTGCGGGGCGAGGCCGCCATCCTCGGGCGGCTCGACGGTGGCTTCACGCCCGGGACGGGGCCGGTGTTCGGCGAGTCCCCGCTGCGGCGGGCGACCGCGGAGGAGACCCGGGCCGTGTTCGGTGCCGGCGGTTCGGCGGGCGCGACCGGCCTCGCCCTGGGCGACGTGCTCGGCCAGGACGGGGTGGCGGCGCCGCTGGTGGCGAAGGGGTTCGCCCGCCACACGTTCCTGTGCGGCCAGTCGGGCTCGGGCAAGACGTACACGACCGGCGTGCTGCTCGAGGAGCTGCTCACCGGCACCGACCTACCGATCGTCGTGCTCGACCCGAACTCGGACTACGTGCGCATCGCCGAGCTCGCCGGCGAGGTCGACCCGGCGGTCGGTGAGCACTACGTGGGCCGGGCATCCGACCTGATCGTCGCCCGGGGGCGGGGCGCAGGCGGCGAGCTGTTGGCGTCGCACGTGAGTGACCTGCCGCTCGGTGTGCAGGCGGGGATGTTGGACCTCGACCCGATCGACGACCTCGGCGACTTCGCGGCGTTGCGCCGGCTCACCGCCAGCCTGTCGGCGCTGTTCTCGGCCGCGGAGCTGACCGAGGCCGCGGAGGCCGACGGCACCGACGCCGGCCTGCGCCTCGCCCAGCGGCTACGGAACCTCGACGTGCCCGACTGGGGCCTGTGGTGCCGCGAGGGCGAGGGCAGCCTCGTCCACACCGGCGTGGTCGACCACCGCGGCGTGATCATCGACCTCGGTTCGGTCGCCACGCCCCGGGAGGTCGCCCTCGCGTCGCTCGTGGTGCTCCAGGTGCTGTGGAACCGGCGCCACGAGCGGCGGCCCCGGCTGATCGTGATCGACGAGGCCCACAACCTGTTCCCGACCGACGCGCACGACGCCGTGGGCCGGGCGCTGGTCGAGCTCGGGGTGCGGATCGCCGGGGAGGGCCGCAAGTTCGGCCTCCATCTGCTGCTGTGCACCCAGCGGCCGGCGAAGCTCCACCCGAACGTGCTGTCCCAGTGCGACAACCTGGTGATGCTGCGGGTGAACTCGCGCACCGACGTCGACGAGCTGGCGGCGGTGTTCTCCCACGTGCCCGAGGGGATGATCCGCCGGGCCCCGTCGCTGCGTCAGGGTGAGGTGCTGGTCGCCGGCCCGATCGCCCCGATCCCCCGCTACCTCCGCACCCGCCGCCGCCTCAGCGCCGAGGGCGGCGCCGACGTGTCGACCAGCTGGGCCACCCTCGCCGACCAGGCCGCCAACCCGATCACCCTCACCTGACGGTCGATCCGCCCGGCGTCGACGAGTTCCCGACCGAGAGCCCGGCGTGGGTGATCGCACAGATCACCGGCTCGGCTGGGAGATCACCCGGGTCGAGCCCGTCGATCGCCACGAGCGCGCTCGTGTCGAGGAGCCCGATCGGGTCGCGGCTCACCGCGATCGTCGACGACGGCGTGGACGTCAGCCCGCAGCCGCCCGGCCGGCAACGGCCAGCTCAGATGCGGCGGACCTCGGCGAGCCAGGCGGGAGCGCCGCCGTCGCCGTGGAACCGGGTCTGGACCCGGTCGGCGTCGAGGGAGGCGATCCGCCAGCCGGTGCCCGGGCCGAACGCCGACTCGATGTCGGCGCGGCTGAGGGGGTGGGGGCCGGCGTCGGGCCCCTCGTCGCGAAGGCAGAGGACGTGGAGCGTGGCGCCGGGTTCGGTCACCGCGGCGAGGCTCGCCACGTAGGTGGCGCGCTCGGCGGCATCGAAGGTGTGGACCAGCCCGCAGTCGAGGACCGTGTCGAATGTGCGGCCCAGGCGTTCCAGGTGGAGGGCGTCGGCGACCGCGAACTCGGCGTCGATCCCCCGCTCGGCCGACTTGGCCCGGGCCATCGCCACCGCCGTCGCAGCCACGTCGACGCCCGGCGCCGGCAGGCCGAGCGACGCGACGAGCAGGGCGTGCTCGCCCGTCCCACACCTGGCGTCGAGCACCGTGCCCGAGAACGCGCCCTCGGCGGCCAGCCGTACGAACGGCGGCTGGGGCCGCCCGGTGTCCCACGGTGCGGGCCCGTCGTCGTACGACGCGTCCCACGGCTGGCCCGTCATCCGCTCGTGGCTCGTCGGCGGCCGACCCCCGAACCGGTCGACGGCGTGGTCGGCTGGTCGCTCCGGCATCACCGCTCCTTCTCGGATCTCAGCTTCGGGTGATCCTGCGTCTCCCTGGTTCTTCGCCGGACGGCGGTCTCGGGTTCGCACCGATGACCGGGGCGACGCGGCACCGCACCCGGACCATCCCACCCGTGGGCGCCAACCGGCGCGGGGTGGAACGTCCCGAGCGGACGGGCCTGATGGCACTTCACACCCGGGACGGACCGGGCCAAGGTGGAACGGCGTACGGCTTCACCGGAGGTTCGACCATGGAACGGTTCCCGCTCGGCACCGTCGCCCAGCGTCCAGCACCTCGCGACGACGAACCCTGGGCCGAGCTCGCCCGACGGGCCTCGGCCGGGCTGATCGCCACCCGCACGTTCGCCCCCGTGTCGCACGTCGCGGACCGAGGCGACGGTGGACGCCGGCCCTCCAGCGGAACCTGCGCCGACCACCTCCGACCGGGGCGGCCCGGCGAGCGCTGACCACCACGCCGGTCGCGAGCACCGGCCGGACATCGTGACCGACGGGTCCACGTCGGCCGAGCGCGCCCAGCCCCGAGCGACACCTGCACACGCAACCGCCCGCTTGCTCGCGCCATCCCCTACCGATGTGCCGTTTGGTTGACTGAACGTTTGATCGGTCGATACCGTCGGTTCCGCGCTCCGTCGTCATGGGGAACACGGAGCAGGGGGGGATTCCGAGATGCATGTTGCTTCGAGACGCCTTCGCGTCCTCGCGGTGCTGTTGTGCCTGGTCGTCATGGGGGCGTGCGCCGTCGACGACACCGACGACTCCGGTGCGCCGGCCGCTGACGAATCGTCCGACGACGCCTCGTCCGACGGGGACGGCGGTGACGAGGACGGCGGCGACGAACCCGCCGCCGTCGACGACTCGGGCGACGCCGTCCAGGGCGGGTCGATCACCTTCGGGCTCGAGTCGGAGACCCCGGGCTGGTTGCCGGGCACACACCTGATGACCAACTACCCGGGCCAGACGGTGGCCAACACGTTCTACGACTCGCTCACCAAGCGGAACGAGGACGGCGAGGTCCAGCCGCACCTGGCCGAGTCGCTCGAGCCGAACGACGACCTCACCGAGTGGACGCTCACGCTGCGGCCCGACGTCACGTTCCACGACGGCACACCGCTGAACGCCGAGGCGCTGAAGGCCAACTTCGACGACCACCTGATGGCCGAGACGTCGAACCTGCTGGGCTCGCTGCGCTACGTGGAGGGCATGGAGGTGGTCGACGACCTGACCGTGCTCTACACGCTGTCCCAGCCCGACGCCGCGTTCCCGGACGTGCTCACCGGCCCGGCCGGCTGGCCGTTCTCGCCGACCGCGGTCGAGGAGATGGGTGCCGACGAGTACGGCTCCAACCCGGTCGGCACGGGCCCGTTCCGGTTCGTGAGCTGGCTGCGGGACGGCGAGCTCGTCGTCGAGCGCAACGAGGACTACTGGCAGGACGGTCTGCCGTACCTCGACGAGATCACCTTCCGGGTGATCACCGACGAGGAGTCGCGGATCGCGTCGCTGCAGTCGGGCGACGTGGACGCCATGCAGACGCTGCGCCAGAGCGCGGTGCGCCAGGTCCAGGCGCTCGACGGCTTCGAGTCCCACGACTTCATCGGCAACCTCGCCGGCGGCCAGCTGTTCAATACCGAGGTGCCGCCGCTCGACGACGTGCGGGTCCGCCGGTCGCTGATGTACGCCATCGACCAGACCGCGATCCTCGACATCCTCGGCGGGTCGGACATCTCGCCGCTGGCCACCCAGTGGTACTCGCCGGACAGCCCGTGGTACTCGGAGGCCGTCGCCGAGGTGTGGCCGACCAACGACCCGGCCCAGTCCGAGGCGCTGCTCCAGGAGTACGTCGACGACCCCGAGCGCTCCGACGGCAAGGCGCCGGGCGAGCCGGTGTCGCTCGACCACAACATCATCCCCGACCCGAGCGTCGTAGAGATGGGCCTCGGCTACAAGTCGATGTGGGAGGCCGTCGGGTTCGAGCACAACATGAACCAGGTCGAGGTGGCGGTGATCATCGACACCAACGAGTCGGGCGACTTCATGATCAACACGTCCCGGTTCGGCAACGAGGACGACCCGTGCATCACGCTGCGGAACGCCTTCGGCGACCCGGCGACGACGCCGACCAACTACTCGAACTTCTCCACGCCGGAGCTGCAGGAGAATCTCGAGACGCTGTGCAGCACCACCGAGTTCGACACCCGCTATGAGGCGGTGGAGAACATCATGATGATCCTGGCGGAGAACGTGCCCCACACGTGGACGGGCCACACCCCGACCACCGTGGGCGCCCGCCCGGAGCTGCGCAACATCTCCGGCTGGACGTTCCCCGACGGGACGCTCGGCAACGGCCACCCGATGACGGTGGTCGTGTGGAGCCACGTCTGGCTCGAGCAGTGAGCCGCTGAGTCAGTGAGTCGGCGGGCGGCCTCCGGGCCGCCCGCCTGATCGTTCGTTCGATCAGTTCGGCCCGGGTCGGGTGGCACGACAGCCGCCCGACCCGATGCCGATCGGGCCGCAGCGTTGGGGGACGAAGGCGCCGCCGGTGGGGACCGGGGGGCGCCGGAGAGGAGGGGGATGACGATCCTGCGCCAGAAGGTGCCGTGGCTGGTGTTCACCGTGCTCGCGGTGTCCTTCCTCACGTTCATGCTCACGAGCCTGCTGCCGGGCGACCCGGCGCGGCAGATCCTCGGTGAGCAGGCCACACCGGAGGCGGTGGACGCGGTGCGGGACGATCTCGGCCTCGACGACCCGCTGCCGATCCGCTACCTGAACTGGCTGGGCGCCGCACTGACCGGTGACCTGGGCAGCTCGTACACGACGGGCCAGCCGGTCGAGCAGGCCATCGCCGAGCGGGTGCCGGTCACCTTCCAGCTCGGGCTGATGGCGGTGGGCATAGCGCTGGTGCTGGCCATCCCACTCGGGGTGATCTCGGCCTACCGCTCGGGCGGCGCCGCCGACCGGGTGATCACCGGCGGCACGTTCGCGCTGCTGTCGGTGCCGAACTTCATGATGGCGATCCTGTTGATCTACGGGTTCGCCGTCTACTTCCCGATCTTCCCGGCGACGGGGTGGACCCGCTTCACCGAGGACCCGTTCGGCAGCCTCCGCTCGGCGTTCCTGCCGGCGTTGTCGCTCGCCGCGGTGAACCTGGCCGTGTTCAGCCGCCTGCTGCGCAGCGACATGATCGCCACGCTCCAGGAGGACTTCGTCACGATGGCGGAGGCGAAGGGGCTGAGCACGAAGCGGATCCTGTTCCGCCACGCGTTCCGGCTGTCGTCGTTCTCGCTGCTCACCGTGGTCGGCATCCAGCTCGGCGCGGTGATCGGCGGGTCGGTGGTGGTCGAGCAGATCTTCGCCCTGCCCGGCGTCGGCCGGCTGCTCTACGACTCGATCCTCCAGCGCGACCTGCTCATGGTGCAGGGCGTGGTGCTGGTGATCTCGGTGACCTACATCACCGTGAACTTCGTCGTCGATCTCCTCTACTCGTACCTGGACCCGAGGATCCGTCATGGCAACGCACGCGCCGCCGTCTGATCCGCAGGCGCCGGTCACCGAGAGCCCGGCCGAAGAGACCGTCGCCGCGGTCGAGACCACGGCGCCCCGCAAACGCCTCGGTGGTCGTCACGGCATCGTCTTCTGGATCGCCGTGGCGTGGCTGAGCATGATCGCCTTCTTCGCGGCGACGGCCCAGTGGTTGCCGGTGCAGGACCCGAACGAGCTGAACATCGGCCGGATGCTCGAGCGCCCGAGCCCCGACCACTGGCTGGGCACCGACGGGACGGGGCGCGACATCTTCGCCCGGATCATCTACGGCGCCCGGGTGTCGGTGGTGGTGAGCCTGTCGGCGATCACGATCGGGATGGTCGTCGGCGGCACGTTGGGCATGGCCGTCGGGTTCTTCCGGGGCCGGCTCGAGACCATCGTGATGGCGGTGGTCGACGTGATCCTGGCGTTCCCCGGCCTCGTGCTGCTGCTGGCGCTCGTCGCCTACGTCGGCCAGAACCTGACGGCGATCGCGGTGGTGATCGGGTTCCTGTCGATCCCGATCTACACCCGGGTCGCCCGGGCCAACACCCTGTCGGTGGCGCAGCGGGAGTTCATCCTCGCGGCCCGGGCGATGGGCGCGAGCCGGCGGCGGCTGCTGTTCGCCGAGGTGCTGCCCAACGTGATCCTGCCGGTGCTGGCCTACGGGCTCGTCGCCATGGGCGTGATCATCATCCTCGAGGGCTCGCTGGCGTTCCTCGGCCTGTCGGTCGAGCCGCCGACCGCGACGTGGGGCGGGATGATCGCGGAGGGCAAGCGCCACCTGCGCACCGGCCCGTACGTGGCGATGATCCCGGCGTTCGTGATGTTCCTGACCGTGCTGTCGCTGAACTTCGTCGGTGACCGCCTGCGCGGCGGCCTCGACGTCCGGGAGGGCAACGTCTGATGGCCCGCTTCCGACGCAACGACGACAACGGCGCCGCCGCGGCGGCTGCGGCCGGCACGAGCCCGCGCACCGGCACCGGGGACAGCGACGGCGTGCCGCTGCTGGAGGTCGACGACGTCCGCACCTGGTTCCACAGCCCCCGGGGTGTCGTCCACGCGGTGGACGGGGTCTCGTTCCGCCTCGAGCGGGGCCGCACGCTGGGCATCGTCGGCGAGTCCGGCTCCGGCAAGTCGGTGCTGTCGCGCTCGATCATGAACATCCTCCCCCGGCGCAGCGCCATCCGCGCCGGTGGTGAGGTCCGCTACGACGGCCGGGACCTGCGCCCGCTGAGCCGTCCGGCGATGCGCAAGCTGTGGGGCCCCGAGATGGCGATGGTGTTCCAGGACCCGATGACGTCGCTGAACCCGGTGCTGAAGATCGGCGAGCAGATCACCGAGTCGCTGCGGCTCCACCTCGACCTGGGCCGCAAGGAGGCCGATCAGCGGGCGTTGGAGCTGCTGCGCCAGGTCGGGATCCCCGCGCCGGAGCAGCGGATCCGGGAGTACCCCCACCAGCTGTCGGGCGGGATGCGCCAGCGGGTGACGATCGCCATCGCGCTGGCGTGCAGCCCGAGGCTGTTGCTGGCCGACGAGCCGACGACCGCGCTCGACGTGACCGTGCAGCGCCAGATCCTCGACCTGCTCGCCGAGCTGCAGCGGGAGCGGAACATGGCGATGATCCTCGTCACCCACGACCTGGGGGTGGTGGCGGGGCGGACCGACGACACGTTGGTGATGTACGCGGCGAAGGCGGCGGAGCAGGCGCCGACGTCGGTGCTGTTCCGGGAGATGCGCCATCCGTACACGGAGGCGTTGATGACGTCGATCCCCCGGCTGGCGAACCCGCCGCACACGCGGTTGCGGGCGATCGCCGGGCGGCCTCCCGACCTGGTCGACCCGCCGGTGGGCTGCCGGTTCGCGCCGCGCTGCCCCTACGCGCAGCCGCGGTGCTTGGAGGAGGACCCGCCGATGACCGCGGCCGGGCGGCCGGACCACGTGTTCGCGTGCTTCTACCCGGTGGGCACCGACGCGGGGGCCGAGGCGCTGGCCCGCAACACGAGGGCCGGGGAGACGGCGGCGGGGACGGCGATGACGAGCGAGACGACCGAGGGGGCTGGGGTCTGATGGCCGGTTCGGGGACCGCGCACCTGCGCGAACGGGACGACGTGATGCTGTCGGTCGAGCACCTGGTGGTGGAGTTCCCCGCCGGGGGCGGCGACGTGGTGCACGCCGTGTCCGACGTCAGCTTCGACCTGGTGCAGGGCGAGACGTTGGGGCTGGTCGGCGAGTCGGGCTGTGGGAAGTCGACGACGGGGCGGGCGATCATGCAGCTGCCGCCGCCGTCGTCGGGCACCGTGCGCTTCGACGGCCGGGAGCTGACCGCGCTCGACGGCAAGGAGCTGCGGCGGACGCGGACGAAGCTGCAGATGATCTTCCAGGACGCGATCTCGTCGCTGAACCCGCGGCGGACGATCCGGGGCATCGTCGGCGAGGGGATCACGATCTGGGAGGGCCGCCGGGCACTCGCCGCGCCCGAGACCGAGCAGCGCCTGGCCGACGTCGTCGAGGCGGTGGGGATGAACCTGGAGGCGGTGGCCGAGCGGCGCCCGCACCAGTTCTCCGGCGGGCAGTGCCAGCGGATCTGCATCGCCCGGTCGCTGGTGCTCGAGCCGGACGTGCTGATCTGCGACGAGCCGGTGTCAGCGCTCGACGTGTCGGTCCAGGCCCAGATCCTGAACCTGCTCGAGGACATGAAGGCCCGCTACGGGCTGACGATGGTGTTCATCGCCCACGACCTGGCGGTGGTGAAGAACAACAGCGACCGGGTGGCGGTGATGTACCTGGGCAAGCTGTGCGAGATCGGCGGGTCGGAGCAGCTCTACCGCCATCCCGCGCACCCGTACACGAACGCGCTGATGGCGTCGATCCCCGACCCCGACCTGGTCGACGTGCCGGCCGGCGACGTCGCCGACGACGAGTGGGCGGCGCTGTCGGGCGAGCTCCCCTCCCCCATCGACCCACCGACCGGCTGCCGGTTCCGCACCCGCTGCCCGCGAGCCGAGCAGATCTGCGCCGACACCGAGCCCGAGATCATGCCGGTCGAGGGCGAGACCGACCACTTCGTCGCCTGCCACTTCCCCGTCACCCACGCCAGCGCCACGGCAGCGTCAGCCGCCGCCGAGGGCTGAAGCACTGGCCGCCCGCAGGACCGGGTCACCGCATACACATCGATGTGTATCGTGGTGGGCATGACTCGGACCAACATCGAGCTCGACGACGAGCTCGTCGATCGAGCGATGCGGACGTTCGGGCTGCGGACCAAGCGGGAAGTCGTCCAGCTGGCGCTCGAGCGCCTCGTCGGCGGCGGACCGATGACGATCGAGGAGCAGCTCGAGATGGAGGGCGTCGGCTGGGACGGCGATCTCGACGCCATGCGGACCGACGGCTCGGTTGCCTCCGACGACGATGATCCTGGCTGACACCTCGGCGTGGATCGAGTTCCTCCGGGCAACCGGTTCGCCGGAGGCGCTGCGTCTGCGGCGGGCGATCGCCGACCGTGAGGTCGTCGTCGTCGATCCGGTGGTGATGGAGGTGATGGCGGGAGCGCGCCGCGGCGCCGTCGACCGCACCAAGCTCCTGCTGGAGTCCCAGCACGCCGAGGCGCTCCAGCCCAAGCTCGACTGGCTCGATGCGGCCACGATCTTCCGAGAGCTCCGCCGGAGCGGCGTGACCGTACGGTCGCAGGTCGATGCATTGATCGCCGCAGCGGCGATACGCCTCGACCTGCCTGTGCTCCACCGGGACCGCGACTACGACGCGATCGCACAGCACACGACGCTGCGGGTCGTCGGCCCCTGAAGACGCCTCGGGCCGGAGCGGCGTGCGAGGCAGCGGCAGCGAGCCCTGTCGCCACGAACCGGGCTCGTCGCGAACGCGGGGCTCGCGTCGCGTGTCGCAAGCTGCGCCGGTCGTTCTACTGGCCGGTCGACAAGGCCGCCGGGGGCGTCGCCGTGCGGTGTGCTGCGGCCGACGCGCGGCCGCGCCGTCTGCGGGGTCGACCTCGTCAGCGGCCGGCGTCGAGCCGACGTCGCCGCGCCACGGCGAGCTCGTCGGTCTGCTCGGACGCGGCACTCGGCGGCGTCTGCTCCGTCCCGGTCGGGTCCGCGTCCGGCGCGGCGTCGACCTCCGGCTCGGCGGCTCCGGTCGCTGCGGTGGCGACCCCGGCGGCCTCGTCGCAGCGCCAGCAGCGCTCGCCGGGGTCGACGGGGTCGGGGTGGACGCGTTGCTGGGAGGGCCACTCGATGTTCGAGTCGCCGCCGTCCTCGGTGCGGATGCCGAGGCGCGTCTTGCCGCGGGAACGTTCGACGTAGGCCACGACCCCGGGGGTGGCGCGGCCGACCGCCCGGCCGACGCGGTGAACGAGGACCTTGTCGCCGACCTCGGCGAATCGCCAGGCGAAGTCGAGCATCAGAGCAACCGCTCGCGACACGGCTCGCACGCCCACCAGTCGGCGATCGGCGTGGACGGCAGGGTGGGGTCGCCGTCGAAGAGCTGACGGCAGCGGGCGCATCGACGCTGGGCAAGTGTGGCAGCGCCCGTCGACGCATCGTGGGGAACGGGTTCGGCGGCCATCGGCAGCTCCTCGACTCGGTAGGTCGAGGCGTCGGGCCTGTAGCAGGGCGACAGCACGGAGGCCGTACAACCCAGACGAGGCGACTCTTCCCAGGGAGCCTCACCCTATCCGTGCCGGTGACGCTGCGTCCGGTGGTCGCGCCCGGGGCACGTCCCCGCCGCTCGTCGAAGCCACCCCGAACGGCGAGCTCACCGGGCCGCGCGTGCGATGACGGAGCGATAGAGCTCGACGTAGCGATCGGCCATCGTCCCGGCCCCGAAGCGCCGCACCGCCCGGTCGCGGATCGCAGCGCGGTCGAGGGCGCCGGCGGCGTCGATCGCGGCCGTGGTCTGCTCGGCTCCTGCGACGAGGAAGCCGGTGGTGCCGTGATCGACGATCTCGCGCATCGAGCCCCGGTCGTGGGCGATGACCGGCGTCCCGCTGGCGAGGGACTCGACGACGCTGTAGCCGAACGGTTCGTCGAAGTCGATCAGGTGGAGCAACGCGTGGGCGCTGGCGAGGACCTCGCCGCGGCGCTCGGCGGGCACCGGCCCCGCGAAGGTGATGTCGTCGCCGAGGTGGGGCGCCACCTCGGCGTCGAAGTAGCCGCGGTCCTGGATGATCCCGGCGATGACGAGCGGCCGTCCCGCCCGCCGGGCCGCAGCGATGGCGGTGGCGGTGCCCTTGTCGGGGTGGATCCGCCCGAAGAACAGCAGGTGGTCACCGGGCTCGTCGTGCACGGCGAACCCGTCGGTCTCGATGCCGTGGTGGATCGTCGCCGCGTAGTCCAGCCGGTGGTGGCGGTCGGCGTCGCTGATGGCGACGTAGGCGCCGGTGGCGTTGTAGCGCTCGTAGACCGCGACGATGCGTTCGGACGAGAAGCCGTGGATCGTCGTCACCACGGGCGTGCGCACCAGCTCGCTGTAGGTGAGCGGGAGGAAGTCGAAGCCGTTGTGGATGACGTCGAAATCGCCGGCGCGCTCGAACACGGAGGCGATGTGGAGGCACTCGGCGACCTTCGGGTCGATCCCGTCGTCCTCCGACCAGCTCGTCGAACTGGTGGCGACGAGCTCGGCGGCGGTGAGCGAGTCGGCGGTCGCGAACAACGTGACGCGGTGGCCGAGGCCCACCAGGCGCTCGGTGAGGACCGAGGCGAACAGCTCCCACGGGCCGTAGTGGCGAGGCGGTGTTCGCCACGAGATCGGCGAGAGGACCGCGACGCGCAGCGGTGAGCGGTCGGCCTGTCGGGCGGGAGGTACGTGGGTGAGGGTACCGGTCCGTGCCGATCGGGGTCGGGATAACGTGAGCTCTCACCTTGGAAGAGAGCGCCTCGCTTGGGCCGGACGACCGCAGCGGTTTCGTCGCCCTCCGCAGGTTCGACGCCTTGACCGAGCCGACCCTCTGGAGCTCCGTCTTGGACAGCACGAACCTCTCGCTCGTCCGGCCAGCGGTGGGCCCGGCCGACGGCTGCCGCTTCGGCGTGGTGTCGACGTTCCCTCCCACCGAGTGCGGCATCGCCACCTTCGCCGCCGCGCTGTGCGCCGGGTTCATCGCCGCAGGCGCGAGCGTCGACGTCGTGCGGGTCGGTCCGCGCCCTGCGGTCGAGGACGCCTCGGTCGTGGCCCGCCTGCCGGCGGGCGGGCGGTCGTCGGCCCGTGCCGCGATCGCCGCGTTGAACGCCGCCGATGTCGCCATCGTCCAGCACGAGTACGGCATCTACGCCGGTGCGGACGGTTCGTCGATCGTCGATGTCGTGCGGACGCTGACCGTGCCGACGATCGTCGTCGCCCACACGGTCGTGACCAACCCCACGGCCGGCCAACGATCGGTGCTGGTCCGCTTGTGCGATGCCGCCGACGCCATCGTCGCGATGACCCGCACGGCCCGCGACCGGCTGGTCGGCATCTACGGGGTCCCGCGCGACAAGGTCCTGGTCATCCCCCATGGCGCCGCGACCCCGCCCGCTGCGGGCCCGGAGCCGGACCGTCCGCGTGACGGCGTCGGCCGGCCGCGCCTGCTGACCTGGGGCCTGCTCGGCCCGGGCAAGGGGATCGAGTGGGCGATCGACGCGCTCGCCCGGCTCCGCGACTGCTCGCCCGCCCCCGAGTACGTCGTCGCGGGGGCGACGCACCCGAAGGTGGCGGCGCGCACGGGTGAGTCGTACCGGCACCTGCTGCAGCAGCGGGCCCACGACGCCGGGGTGGCGTCGATGGTCACGTTCGACGCGACCTACCGGGCGTTGCCGGCGCTCAACACCCTCATCCGCTCGGCCGATGTCGTGGTGCTGCCCTACGACTCGAAGGACCAGGTGACCTCGGGCGTGCTCGTCGATGCGGTCGCCGCGGGTCGCCCGGTCGTGTCGACGGCGTTCCCCCATGCGGTCGAGCTGCTCGGCGGCGGAGCCGGCATCGTGGTGCCCCAGCGCGACCCGGTGGCGCTGGCGGGCGCGCTGCGATCGGTGCTGAGCGAACCCGGCCGGGCCGACGCGATGGCCGCGGAGGCCCGTCGCGTCGCCCCCGAGCTGTCGTGGACCGCAGTCGCGGGGCGCTACGCCGCGCTCGCCGGTGCGCTGCTCGACGAGCGCCGGGCGGCCGCCGCAGCGGCGCAGGCATGAGCGGGTACACGTTCGACCACCTGCTGACGCTGTCGACGGCGATCGGCACCTTCGAGCACGCCGACCACACCGGCGCCCGGCCCGAGCACGGGTACTGCACCGACGACATGGCCCGCGTGCTGGTGGTGACCTGCCGGGAGCCCGACCCGTCCCAGGCGGTGCTGCAGCTGTCGCGCACGGCGTGCCGGTTCGTGGCCGAGGCCCAGGACGTCGTCGGCCGGATCCGCAACCGGCGCAGCGAGACGGGGCGGTGGCTGGACCGCCACGGCGTCGAGGACTGCTGGGGTCGCAGCCTGTGGGGCTTCGGGACGGCGGCGCGGCGTTCGCCGGTCGACCACGTGCGCCAGATGGCGCTCGCCTACTTCGGCCACGGCGTGCAGCAGCGTTCGCCGCACCGGAGGGCGATGGCGTTCGCCGCGCTCGGCGCCGCCGAGGTCCTGACCGTCGATCCCCGCCACGAACGGGCCCGGCGCCTCGTGCGCGACGCCGCCGAGGTCATCGGCCGGCCGGGAGACGACCCGGCGTGGCGCTGGCCCGAGGCGCGCCTCAGCTACGCCAACGCCGCGCTCGCCGAGGCGCTGGTCGTCGCCGGCGACGTGCTCGAACGGCCCGACCTGCTCGCTGACGGGCTGGCGATGCTCGAGTGGCTGCTCGAGCGCGAGACGCTCGACGGCCACCTCTCCCCCACTCCGGCCGGCGGGGCCGGCCCCGGTGACACTGCGCCCCGCTTCGATCAGCAGCCGATCGAGGTGGCGGCGATGGCCGACGCCAGCCGCCGGGCGGCGATCGTCACCGGCGACGCCGGCTGGGAGCGGGGTACGGACGCCGCGGTTGCCTGGTTCGAGGGCGACAACGACGCCAGCGCCGCGATGGGGGACCCGGCCTCGGGCGGTGGCTACGACGGCCTCCGCGCCGACGGGCCGAACCTGAACCAGGGCGCCGAGTCGACGCTGGCCCTGATCTCGACCCTCCAGCTCTCGGCGAGCCGCGCCGCCGTCACCGTCTAGCCCCGAATGGTCATGGCGAATGTGATTCGGTGATGTGCGGGTGCGCGGAAGAGCCCTTCTGAGCTGGGAAGATGTGGGTTGTCGAGATCCACAAGCTCCAGAACAGAAGGGCTCCG
>JAXHUH010000337.1:0-10709 GCA_034211175.1 Actinomycetota bacterium | reverse complement strand
CCCCCCCCACCACACCTGGCCCCCCGGCCTCGGGCGGGCCCCTTGGGGCCCGGCGCTTCCCGCGTCCCCGCCGAGATCGGTCTCGGCCCCCAGATCTCGTTCTTGCCAGCGCAGGCGACCACGGGTGGCATCGAATGGGGCCAGTTCGGAGTCGGTTCGGGCTGGGGCGGGGCCTGTTCAGTCGAGGGCGACGAGCTGGAGCCCAGGCAACGGGCCGCCCGGAAACTGCGGCAGACCGGCGCCGGTTGCGAGCAGGCCGAGCGCGACGGGTGCGACGACCGTGGAGCCCGCCGCGTCACCCGCCAGACGGCCGTGTTGGCCCCGGTGCCCCGGGCGCGCCACGGCCCGGTCCCTCGGGACCGGGCCGTGCATCGTGCGTTGGTTGCCGCTCTCGGCCGCTGGGCGGGGCTTCCGCTCTCGGCTGCTGGGCCGGCAGCGTCAGGCCATCGCCGCCTTGAGGCCCTCGTCGAGGGCGTCCATGAACGCCTCGGTGGTGAGGAACTCCTGCTCGGGGCCGATGAGGAGGGCGAGGTCCTTGGTCATCTTGCCCTGCTCGACCGTCTGGATGACGACCGACTCGAGCTTCTCGGCGAAGTCGACGACCGCCGGGGTCTCGTCCATGCGGCCCCGGTGGCCGAGGCCCCGGGTCCAGGCGAAGATCGAGGCGATCGGGTTGGTCGACGTGGCCTTGCCCTGCTGGTGCTGGCGGAAGTGCCGGGTCACCGTGCCGTGGGCGGCCTCGGCCTCGACCGTCTTGCCGTCGGGCGTCATCAGCACCGAGGTCATCAGGCCGAGGGAGCCGAAGCCCTGGGCGACGGTGTCGGACTGGACGTCGCCGTCGTAGTTCTTGCAGGCCCAGACGTAACCGCCCTCCTGCTTGATGTTCTGGGCGACCATGTCGTCGATCAGGCGGTGCTCGTACCAGAGCCCGGCCTTCTCGAACTCGGCCTTGAACTCCGACTCGTAGACCTCTTCGAAGATGTCCTTGAAGCGGCCGTCGTAGGCCTTGAGGATCGTGTTCTTCGTGGTCATGTAGACCGGCACGTTCCGCTGGAGGCCGTAGCTCATCGACGCCCGGGCGAAGTCGAAGATGGACTCGTCGATGTTGTACATCGACATGGCCACGCCCGGGCCCTGGAACTCGTAGACCTCGTGCTCGATCGGGTCGCCGCCCTCGGGGGTGTAGGTGAGGGTGAGCTTGCCCGGGCCGGGGACCTTGAAGTCGGTCGCCCGGTACTGGTCGCCGAACGCGTGGCGGCCGACGATCACCGGCTTCTTCCAGTGCGGCAGGTACCGGGGCACGTTCGAGATGATGATCGGCTCGCGGAAGATGACGCCGCCGAGGATGTTGCGGATCGTCCCGTTGGGGGAGCGCCACATCTTCTTGAGGCCGAACTCCTCGACGCGGGCCTCGTCGGGCGTGATCGTCGCGCACTTCACGCCGACGCCGTGTTCCTTGATGGCATTGGCGGCGTCGATCGTGATCTGGTCGTCGGTGGCGTCGCGCGACTCGATCCCCAGGTCGAAGTAGACCAGGTCGACATCGACGTAGGGGAGGATGAGCTTGTCCTTGATCATCTGCCAGATGATCCGGGTCATCTCATCCCCGTCGAGCTCGACCACGGGGTTGGCGACGTTGATCTTGGCCATCGGCGGGAGGTCCTCTTGATCGGGATGTCGGTGGAGCGTCAGCCCTGTCGGACGGTAGCACCGCCCCGCGCTCAAGCCCTCCGACGGGACCGAACCGAGCCTGCTGCGTGACGCACGTCACAACGTCTGGCGTCTGGTCGAGACAGGACGGCACCATGCCTCCATGACGGCGGTGGACCCACCGACCAACCGCCCGGGCCCGGGCGGCTCGCCCGCCGGGTCGCGCCCCGCCGCACCCGACGAGCCGAGCGACGACGGCTACCCCCGGCGGCTCCTGGTCACGACGCTCCTCGCCATCGTCGCGTTCAGCTCGTCGATGACCATCGTCAGCGCCTCGCTCCCGGTCATCGCCGACGACCTCGACTCCACCGAGGGGACCCTGAGCTGGGCGGTCACCGGGCTCCTCCTCGGCATGGCCGTCGGCACCCCGGTGATGGGCAAGCTCGGCGACATCCTCGGCCACCGCAAGGTGTTCCTCATCGGCGCCGGCGCCCTGACCGTCGGCACCGCACTGTGTGCCGTGGCGCCGACCGCGGGGACCTTCATCGGGTTCCGGATCTTCGTCGGGCTCGGCATCTCCGCCACGATGCCGACGGCCATGGCCCTGATCATGGCGTCGTTCCCGGTCTCGGAGCGCCCGGTGGCGATGGGCTGGTTCCAGATGGCCATGACCGGTGCCCCGGTGGTCGGCCTGGTCATCGGCGGCCCGGCCATCGAGGCGTTCGGCTGGCGCACCGTGTTCTATGCGCTGACCCCGCTGTCCGCCTTCGGGTTCGTGCGCGCCTGGCAGGTCATCCGCCCGTCGGAGCGGCGGACCGACGTCAGCATCGACTGGCTCGGTGCCGCGACCCTCGGCACCGGCACGCTCAGCGTCCTCCTCGCCCTCGAGCGGGGCAGCGCCGCCGGGTTCGGCGACGTCTGGTTCTTCGTGCTCCTGGCGCTCGGTGCGGTCGCCATCGTGTCGTTCGTCGTCGTCGAGTCCCGAGCGGCCGAGCCGCTGCTGAAGCTGCGCTACTTCCGCCGGCGGAACTTCTCGGGCCCACTCGTCGCCCAGCCGCTCGCCCAGTTCGCGTACATGGGCGGGTTCCTGATCGCCCCGATCCTGCTCGACTACCAGTTCGGCCTCAGCGTCGGCGTGATCGCCCTCGTCCTGCTGTTCCGCCCCGGCGCGTTCAGCGTGAGCTCGCCGATCGGCGGGCGCCTGGCGGTGAAGCTGGGGGAGCGGCTGATGCTGCTCAGCGGGTCGGTGCTGATGGTCGCGTCGATGATGGCGCTCGCCGGCGCCGCACTCGCCGACTCGTTGCCGCTCGTGGTCGCCGGGCTCGTGTTCTCCGGCGTCGCGCTCGGGATCTCGGCGCCGTCGTACAACACGACGCTGGCCGACGCCGTCGACCCCGAGGACCTCGGCATCGCCAACGGGATGGGCACCACGCTCATGAACATCGGCATGGTGACCGGGATCCAGGCGATGTTCGTGGTGCTCGGCGAGGGCCGCGACCCGGGTGACTTCGCCACCGTGTTCGTGTTCGGCGGCATCGTCGCCGCGCTCGGCATCGCCGGCGCGCTGGTCGTCCGCCCGGTCGACCACGACGATCTCGTGGCCCCGTGAGCCCGTCCGGGCCGGACGACGCCAAGCAGGACGACGCCAAGCAGGAGGTTCGCGAGCGGGTGTGGGACGCGCTCGACCGGGCGAAGGTCGTCGGCTTCCCCGGTGTGCATGGTCGCATCCCCAACTTCACCGGTGCCGCGGATGCCGCCCGGCTCCTCGCCGGCACCGACGAGTGGCAGCGCGCGGCGACCCTCAAGGCCAACCCCGACATGCCCCAGCTCCCGGTGCGGGCTGCGGCGCTCGAGGCCGGCAAGGCCGTGTTCATGGCCGTGCCGAGGCTGCGCGAGCCCGACCCGTTCCTCCTCCTCGACCCCGACCGCCTCGACGTGCGGCCGAGGCAGGCCGCGTCGATCAAGGGCTCGTCGATCCACGGCGTGCCCACCGCGGTCGACGCGATGGAGCCGCTCGATCTCGTGGTGTGCGGCAGCGTCGCAGTGAACGCCGCCGGTGCCCGCATCGGCAAGGGCGGCGGCTACAGCGACCTCGAGCTCGGTCTCGCCATCGAGTGCGGCCTCGTCACCGACGACACGGTGATCGTGACCACGGTCCACCCGATCCAGGTGGTCGACGACGAGCTCCCCGAGACCTCGCACGACTTCCGCGTCGACCTGATCGTCACCCCCGACGAGGTGATCCGCTGCCCCCGGGTGGCGCGCCCGCCCGGCATCGTCTGGGCCGACCTCGACGACGACAAGATCGCCGCCATCCCCGTGCTCGCCGCGCGTCGGCCGCGGTCCTGAGCGCCCGGGTCCAGCCCGCCGACGGGCCCAGGGCTCAGTACGCCCCGAAGCCGGCCACCTCCGACCAGAACGCCTCGACGAGGCCCGCCGCACGCGAGCGCGCCGCGTCCTCCCGTTCGGCGATGCCCGCCTCGAGACGGTCGAACGCGGCCACGATCGCGGGGTCGGTGTCCGCGCCGCCGGCCGCCCGCCATGCGTCGAGCGCCCGGGGGCTGATCTCGGGGTGGAACTGGACGGCGAGACTCCGCCCGTAGCGGAACGCCTGGGCGCCGACCCGGTTGCGAGCCAGCTCGTTCGCTGCCGGCGGCGTGGTGAAGCGGTCGAAGTGGAACTCGAACCAGGGGCCGGGGCCGACCAGGGCGGGGTCGTCGGTCTCGACCGTCACCCAGCCCAGCTCCGCCTCGGTGGCGCGCCCGACCGAGCCGCCCAGGGCGCGGGCGAGCGCCTGGGCGCCGAAGCAGACGCCCAGGACGCTCGACTCGTCGGCCATGCGGGAGAGCCACTGCAGTTCGTCGGCGAGCCAGGGCACCGTGTCGTCGTATGCGCTGGCCCCCGAGCCCATGACGATGCCGAGGTCGACGGTCGACGGGTCGGGGAACGGGTCTCGCCCCGCAACGACGAACTGGAGCTCCGTCCGGCCGTCGAACGCTCCGATCAGCGACCCGAGCGTGCCCCGTGGGTCGCGGGGGCCGTGGACGACGGCGACGGTGCGATGAACGTGCCCGGTCACGGGTCAGTACTGCGAGAAGTACTCGTTGTGCTCCCACGTCGTCACCGTGTCGGGATCGTCCTCCCAGTTCGGCTCGGCCGCCAGGAACCGGTTCACCTCCGACTCCTTGAGCCCCACGTACCAGTCGACGAACGCGTCGCCGAACGCCTCCCGGTACACCGTGCTCGCCTTCAGCAGCGACAGGGCCTCACCCAGCGACGTCGGCAGCAGCGGCCGCTCGGTGGCCGAGTAGGGCTCGACCTCGAACGGGCCGGGATCGAGGCCGCGATCCAGCCCGTCGAGCCCCGCGACGACCTGGCTGGCCAGGTAGAGGTAGGGGTTGGCGGCCGGCTCGCCCACCCGGTTCTCGACGTGGGTGCTCGGGTCGCCGGGACCGCCCTGGAGGCGCACCATCGCCGCCCGGTTGTCGTGGCCCCAGGTCGCCCGGTCGGGGGCGAGCGAGAACGGCTTGCGTCGGCGGTAGCCGTTGACGGTCGGCGTGGTGAGCACCGAGGCGGCGGTCGCGTGCTCGAGGATCCCGCCGACGAAGTTCCGCCCGACCGGCGAGATCGCCTCGGTCGACCCCTCCGGCGTCGCGAACGCGTTGGTGCCGTCGGCGCCGACGAGGCTCTGGTGGAGGTGCCAGCCGCTCGAGAAGAAGCTCGGTAGGCCGGGGCGGCACATGAACGTCGCGTGCAGGCCCATCCGCCGGGACACCTGCTTCACCGTCGACTTGAACAACATCATGGCGTCGGCGCCGGCGAGGCCGAGCATGGGGGCGAAGGTGAACTCGCACTGGCCCGGCCCCCACTCGTCCTCCATGGTGCGCAGGGGCAGGTCGACACCGAGGATGTTGTCGGCCAGCACGGCCAGGATCTCCTCGATCTGGTCCTGGTGGTCATCCGACTGGTAGCAGTAGCCGTTCGCCACCGCCTCGACGACCGGGGGGATCGCCGGCTGGCCCGGCCCGCCGAGCTGATCGGGCGCCAGCGACGTGGACACCACTCTGGTCAGGTAGAACTCGACCTCGAGTCCGGCCAGGTACTGGTAGCCGGCCGCGCCGAGGGTCTCGAGCGACTGCTTCAGGACGCTGCGGGCGTCGAAGGGCATCGGCGTGCCGTCGTCGAAGTAGATGTCGCCGATGACCCACGCCGTCTTCGGCGCCCACGGCAGGATGCGGAACGTCGTCGGGTCGGGGACCAGTACCGCGTCGGGGAAGCCCGACATCTGCGAGATCCCGAGGCCGCCGCCGGCCTGGAACGCGTCGTAGACGATCGCGTCCGCGGTGTCGAAGTGGTAGGCGGCGGTGGAGAAGTCGACGCCGTTGCGCAGGACGCCCTCGAACGCGTCGGCGAGCAGCGTCTTGCCCCGCTGCTTGCCATGGGGGTCGACCATGGTGACCCGCACGAAACGGATGTCGTGCTCGCGCAGCTGGGACCGCACCCGCTGCGCCGCCTCCTGCTGCTCGGCGCTCCACAGCCGGTGGCGCGCGATGAAGTCGTCCTTGCCGACGGATGCGGCGGTGTCGAGGAGGGTGGTCATGGGGTGGCCTCTTCCTTCGGGTCCGGGGGGAGGGGGGTTGCGTCGGGGCATGGCGGAACGGGGGACGACGGGCACAACGGGAGGCACCCGGGTACGGGCGGCGTCCGCTCAGAGCAGGAACGTCAGGTTGTGCTGGGCGTGTTCGGAGTCGACGAGGGAGACGACCTTTCGGCGGATGCGCAAGGCGTCTCCGTGGCGCACGAGCACGTGGCCGCACCAGCCGCCGAGTGAGCGGGTGTCGCCGGTGCGTTGCTCGTGGACGACGAGTGAGCTGCGCACCTTGAGCTCGTCGGGGTCGGCGGACGGCACCACGACGCTGCCGGTGAGCTGGTGTGCGGTGCGTGACGGTGGGATCTGCGCGTAGGCGAGGTCGGTGCGGAGCCAGCCGACGCGGTCGAGCAGGCGGCGGCGGTCGTCACACGCGATCGTGACGTGGCGCTGCGGGTCGGGGAGCCCGGGGCCGATCGGCACCCAGTACAGGCAGTCGTCGGTGTAGAGGTCGAGCCAGCCCTCGTAGTCCTGCTGGTCGGCGAGCCACGCCTCGTGGAGCAGGAGCGTCGCGATCTCGTGGGCCTGGTCGCCTCGCGGTGGCGCACCCGCGGCGGCCCACTCGGCGATGTCACGGCGGAGCACGTCGTAGAAGGTGTCGTCGACGTAGGAGGAGACGAGGTCGTTGACGGTCGGTCGCACGGTGTCGCTCACTGGGCCACCAGCTTCCGCTCGGAGGTCATCAGCTCGTGCCAGCGTCGCCAGAACGCCCGCACGGGAAGCTCGTCGGACGCCGGACCGGTGACGAGGCCGTGCTCGTCGAGGTGCTCGTCGAGGCCGTGCAGGTGGCGGTGGGTCATCACCCACTCGGCCTCGGGGATGGCGAGGCCGCGCTGGCACTCCTCGAAGTTGGCGATGTCGTCGGGTTCGCCGAAGTTCGGGAAGTCCTCCTGGAGGCGCATCCGGATGCTGTTGATCTCGTCGGGCACGCCGCCGATCGAGGTCGACCACCACGTCATGACGGTGCGGTCGACGTCGATCGGCGTGACGACCTGGATCTGGTTCCCGATGATCAACAGGTTCGGGAAGATGTTGAGGTTCATGCCCGAACCGACGGCCGCCTCGAGGTGTTCGAGCGCGGCGTCGTCGCCCAGGCGCTCCCGCAGGACGGCCTCGTAGGCCTCCCGTCCGGGGCTCGGCGCCGCCTGGGGCCAGTAGCGGGGGATCTCGCCGCGCTGGTCGAGGAAGGTGTTGCCGTTGCCGAGGTCCTGGACGTACTGCGCGCCGGCGTCGACGTCCTCCAGGGTGTACTGCATGTCGACGCCCGCTCCGTAGCGCTGGTGGCGCATCGTGAGCAGCGAACGGTGGGAGAAGCCGGCGTGGAGGCCGTCCGCCGAGTTGTCGAGGATGAGCTTCCAGTTCGACCGGCACTCCAGACGCATCGCGCCGTGGCGGACGAACACCTCGCCCGTCGGCGACCGGTCGATCCACTCGTCGAGGCGACGGGCCGCCGGGCCGAGGTGCTCGGCCAGCGGCGGCTGGTGCGGGTCGAGGGTGGCGAACACGAAGCCGCGGTAGCTCTCGCACCGGACCCGACCGAGCCCGAGCTCGTCCTGGCGCAGGTCGTCGCGGTAGGCCCGCTTGAACGGGACGGCGACCAGGCTGCCGTGCTCGTTGAACTTCCAGGCGTGGTAGGGACACGTGAAGATGCGGGTGTTGCCCGCCTCGGCCCGACAGACGGTGGCGCCCCGGTGGCTGCACCGGTTGAACAGCACGACGACCTCGCCGTCGCGGTCGCGGGTGACGATCACCGGGCGGCGGCCGAGCGGGCGGGTGACGAAGTCATTGGTCTCCGGCAGCTCGCTCTCGTGGGCGAGGTACGTCCACGTGGCCCCGAACACCCGGGTCACCTCGGTCTCGAAGACCGACGGATCGGTGTAGAGGCTGCGGTGCACCCGGTCGTCGCGAACCAGTTCGTCGAGCGGATGAGCGGTGTCGCGGGCTGACATGGGCCATGTATATATCTGTACAGAGGACAAAGTGAGTGTTTGATCGTTAACATCGCGTGTCCCGTATGCTCGGCGAACATGACGAGGTCGCCCGTCCCGCGCCACGCCCCCCTGCCTTGACCGGGACCTCCCCGCCCGGTGTTGCGACCGTCGCGGACCGCCTCCGCGGCCTCGAGGCGTCGATGACCGAGTCCGAGCGACGGATCGCTGAGGTCGTCCTCGGCTCGTACCCGATCGCCGGCCTCCAACCGGTGACCCGCCTGGCCGACGACGCAGGTGTCAGCGCTCCGACGGTGCTCCGGTTGCTGACCAAGCTCGGGTTCGACGGCTACGGCGACTTCCGCGACGCGTTGCTGGGCGAGGTCGCATCGATGCTCGCGTCGCCGGTGAACCGGTCCGGCGGCAGCCCCTCGTCGCTCGAGGAGCTGATCGAGCAGGCGGCCGACGTGCTGACCCGTACCGTGACCGCCTCCTTGCGCGAGATCGACCTCGCCGCGCTCGAACGCACGGTCGACGCGCTGGCCGACGTCGAGCGGCCCGTGTACGTCGGTGGCGGTCGCATGAGCTGGGTCCTGGCCTCGCACCTCGCGTTCCACCTCCAACTCGTGCGCCGCGACGTCCACGTCGTCGGTCCCGAGTCGGGAGCCGTGCTGCGGGCCCAGCTCGACTTGGACGAGCACGCGGTCGTCGTGCTGTTCGACTACCGGCGCTACCAGGCGTCAACGGTGGCGTTCGGCCGCCACGCCGCCTCGGTCGGCGCCGAGGTCGTCCTGATCACCGACCGCTACCTCTCACCGCTGGCCCGCCATGCGAACTCGGTCTTCACAGCAGCGGTGGAGAGCCCGCTGCCTCACGACGGCACCACGGGGGCGTTCGCGCTGATCGAGGTCCTCGCGGCCGCCACGATCGGTCGCCTCGGCCCGGAAGCGGAGTCCCGCGTCGCCCGCTTCGACGCGCTCGAAGCCCTCGAGGACGGCCGGGGCGGCTGACGCCCGTGGTCGCCGGCGGCCGCCGGGTGCCTGGTCGGGACTCCGTGACCTCGGCCGCACGGCGGGACCTGGCAGGCTGTCCGAGGTGGACACCACCGAGCTGCAGCTGACGACGGGCGATCGCTGGGTCACCGACGTGACCTCGGAGGCGGCCGACTTCGTCGCCGGCCGGGGCGACGGCCTCCTCCACCTGTTCGCCCCCCACGCGACCTGCGGGCTGGCGCTCTTCGAGCTGGGTGCCGGGACCGAGCCCGACGTCGCCGAGACCCTCGAGCGCCTGCTACCCCGCGACGACCGCTGGGTCCACCGCCATGGCAGCCACGGCCACGGCGCCGACCACGTCCTACCGCTCCTCGTCAGCCCGTCGCTTTCGATCCCCGTCGTCGGCGGGCGGATGGCCCTGGGGACCTGGCAGTCGATCGTCCTCGTCGACACCAACGCCGACAACCCCCGCCGCAAGCTCCGCCTCAGCTTCCTCGCCGGCTGAGTCCTCACGCCCGACGCCTGTGACGCCCGGCTCATGACGTCCCCACAGGTGGGCGCGGTCCACTGGGCGCGAAGAACCCCGACGATCGAGGCAGGCCGTGGTGGACACCGCTGACCGACCCGACCTGGCGACCGGCCCGCCGACGGCGCGCTGGCCGGGCGCCCTCGTCTTCGGCGTCGTCGCGCTCGCCTTCGCCGACGCGTCGATCGTGGTGCTCGGGCTCGCCGACATCTACGGCGAGATGGACGTGGGCATCGTCGCCGTGTCCTGGGTCGTCACCGCCTACGCGGCCGCGGTCGTCGTGGTCGCCGCCGGGCTCGCGCTGCTCGGCGGCCGGGTCGCCCCGCCGTTGGCGCTCGGAGCCGGTCTCGTGCTCTTCGCCGCCGGTTCGGTCGGCTCCGCCGCCGCATCGACGATCGAGGTGCTGATCGGCGCCCGGACGGTCCAGGGTGTCGGCGCCGCACTGCTGCTCAGCGCGACCCTGCCCACGCTGACCGCCGTCGTCGGCGCACCCGACCGCGCCGTCCGGTCGTGGTCGGCCGCCGGTGTCGTCGGTGCGGTGCTCGGCCCCGCCGTCGGCGGCCTCCTCACCCAGGTGTTCGACTGGCGGGCCATCTTCTGGGTCCAGGCGCCGGTGGCCGTCGCCGCGCTCGCCGTTCTCGCGCTTCCCGCCGTGCGCGCCGCCGCGTCCTCGGGCCCGGTCGCCGAGCCGACGAGCGACGACGAACCCGACGGGACGCCCGGTGTTCGCGGCGTCGTCCTCGCCAACATCGCCTTCGGGCTCCTGTTCGCCGCGGCGGTCGGCGCGCTGTTCCTCACCGTGCTGTGCGCGATCGAGGTGTGGCGCTTCGAACCACTGGGCGGCGCCCTCGTCGTGAGCGCGCTGCCGGCGGCCACGCTGGTCGCCCACCCGTTGGTCGTGCGGCTCGGCCTGTTCGAGCGGGTCGTGGTCGGCGTCGGTTCGCTGGTCTGTGGGCTCAGCCCAC
>JAXHUH010000336.1:0-11448 GCA_034211175.1 Actinomycetota bacterium | reverse complement strand
CCCACGCCTCGACCGCGGCGGCGCTGCGGCCCTCGACGATGTCGATGACCTCGCCCGTGTCGAGATCGACCAGGCCGGTCAGCCACGGCCGACGCCACCAGAAGCGGGTCTCGTCCAACCCCAGGCGCCGCGGCGCCCGGTTCGGTGGCCGTTGAGCGATCGCCGCGTGGGCTGCGGCGCTGATCGCCCGCCACGCGGTGGGCCACGACACGCCGAACTCCGACGCGACCGACGCCGTGGAACGATCCCGACCGGCCCGACCCATCACCGCACGACAGCGGCTCGAGACCCTCGCCGTGGCGGGGACCTCGTCGGTCGACTGGGTGAACGTCTTGCGCTCACAGCCCGGCGTGTCGCAGTAGAACGCCCGCTTGACCACCCGCAACCGGCACGACCGGCCCTGCGCAGGCGCGTGGGTCGCGATCGAGGCCCGATAGGACTTCACCCGCCCCCAGAACACCCCACACACCGGGCACGGCGCCTCCCGCCGGGAGGCGATCACGTCGATCACCAGCCCATCAGGGCCGCTCGACGCCGCCATCACCGTGTACTCGGCCAAGCCCGACAGGGCGCGCATCACCTCATCGGCCCCGCCGGGGGCCATAAGCTCTTCACTCACCGGGGTCTGTCCTTCAACTGGTCGTTCAGCGACAACCAGCATGGACAGACCCCGGACCCGCGCTCAGGGACCTACACCCGCGTCAACCTCGAAGAGCCGTCAACCTCGAGGAGCCCTCGACTCTAGGGTACGGTCGGTCAGACCTTATGACCTTCATGACCTTGTGACCTTAAGGAAGAGTTGCCGTTCTGCCAACTTGACGGTATGGGAAGAGCGTGTTACTTTCAAAATGAGTGCCTGCAAGTGTTGAAGGGATTGAGTACTATGGCACAACTCCATCATGTATCGATGACGCGCCAGCGACTTGGTCATCTGGCCGCGATGTTCATCTCGGTGATGTCGGCAGTCCTACTTCTCGCGGCCCCGGTTGCTGGAGCGCAGACGACGTACGTCACCAAATCGGTGCCTGCTGGAATGTCGTCTTTCGTGACTAACACGTGGGTGAGAACGACTTTGGAGTCGCCGTGGGATTGTCAGGACGTCCACATGATCCGTTATCGAGTCGTGTGGTCCAATACAACGACCACGGGGGGTACGCTCACACCGCTCATTGAAGTCTACAACGGCAGTGGCGACCGAGAAGTGACACTATCGCTGCAGGGTCACGGGCATTCAAGGCCAATCGAGCCCTTCACTTGGGAAACGTTCAACTATTTCGGGGCCTATCACATCAGCGAGAATGGAGCCGGATACGTAGAGCTGTCCTTCAGGGTGTGGGACTCGGATGATGATGGCCACACAGGGCATCTGTGTAGAACGACTCAGCGTATTCTGTACTACTTTGGGTGACTTCACCCAGGGAAGCCTGTCTTGAGTCGAGCATATCTCGGACACCCCGCGTTGATGTAAGCGACCCGACCGCACGTCCTTGATAGAGGTTGCGGGCTCGTCTGGCCGGTCACGTCCAGTTCGTAATTGGTCGTGGCCGGTCGGCGCGCAACTCGGCGCGTGTCCAGGCTGTAGTTGGCCCGATTTGGCTAGCTACTTGCCCCTGAGATACCTGGTCGGGGGTCCTCGCGGTCGCTACGAGGGATGATGGCTCCGAGACCTGAGTTGAGACCTGAGGATCGGAGCCATCATCCCGTGTTGCCTAATGTTTGTGCTCGGCCGACGCCGTGGGAAGCGTTGCTGTCGCCCGAAGCGCTGGTCATGGCGGCGGAGCTGGTTGCGGTGGATAGCCTGTTGGACGATCCACGGTTCTTTGAACCGTTCCGGCGTTGGTTCGACCCCGAGGTCGGTCGCCCGTCGATCCCGGTCGAGACCTACCTTGGCCTGATGTTCTTGAAGTACCGGTACCGGCTCGGGTACGAGACGCTGTGTGCGGAGGTGTCGGACTCGTTGAGCTGGACACGGTTCTGTCGCATCCCGCTCGGAGAGCGTGCACCGCATCCGTCGACGCTGATGAAGATCACAACCTGATGCGGCGTGAAGTTGATCGAAGCGCTCAATGCTGAACTGTTGGCCCGAGCCGTCGATGCCGCGGTGGTCGATATCGGCTGGCTACGCGCCGACACCACCGTCGTACCTGCCGATATCAAGTACCCGACCGACTCGGGCTTGTTGTGTCGCGAGATCAGCCGCATCGGCCGGCTCGTCGCCCGGCTCCACGACGCCAACATCGAGCCCCGCATCCCCTTCGACAACCAGTCCGCCGCGCGCCAGGCGGCGCACCGGATCGGCTCGAGGCTGCGGCGCCGGACCGAGGACGCCAGGGCTGAGGGGTTGGCCATCAACGCCGAGCTGACCGAGGTGGCCGACACCGTCGTTGAACAGACCAAACGCGTGTCCTCGTGAACGCGAAACGGATGGCGGGTCGGCCGGTACGGCGGCTCCGGAAGATGTTGGCCGATCTCGAGCACCTCCTCGACGCGGTCGGCCAGATCATCCTCAGGCCCGCTGCCGCCTCGACGGGCAGACCCCGCCAGCCAAGACGCGGCGAGTGTCGCTCGACGACGGCGACGCCCGCCCGATCCGCAAAGGAAGCCTGACGACACCGACCCGGTTCGGCTACGCCGCGCAGGTCACCGACACTCGCGACGGAGTCATTGTCGACTTCGAACTCGAAGCAGCGATGCCCCCAGACGCACCCCGTCTCGCGTCAGCCGTCGCGAGAACGATCGAAGCGACCGGCCAGACACCCCGAGCGTTCACTGCCGATCGCGGGTATGGCCAGTCCTCGGTCGACGTAGAGTTCGAAGAGCTGGGCGTCAGCCTGGTTGCGATCTTACGGAAAGGCAAGATCAGCGAAGAACGCCGGCTGGTCGAGACCACCGCGGAGTTCACCGAGCTCGTGAAATGGCGGACCGGGTCAGAAGGCCGGATCGCCACATTGAAACGACAACATGGGTTCGACCGGGCACGAATCCGTGGGCTGACCGGCGCCCGCATCTGGTGCGGTTGGGGTGTGCACTGCCACAACGCCAGCAAGATCGCCGCACTCGCCAACTGACCATCCAGCAACGCCAGCTTCATCGATTCACGTCAGTTCAACGCGCCCCGGCGGAAGGACTACGATCAACCATGCCCGCCCCGCTACCGGCAGCAGCCACCGACTTCTTCAGGGGCAAGTAGCTAGTTGGAGAGGAGCGAGACGGGGAGGTCGACGTGGCGGGCGCGGAGGTACTCGCCGAGGCCCTTGGCCTGGGCGTCCTGGCGGTTCGACGCGGCGACGCCCTCGTCGAGGATCCCGTGGACGACGAAGTTGAGCGACCAGATGTTGGCCAGCCGGTAGCGGTCGACGTCGAGGTGGGCGAGGTCACCGAACAGCTCTCGGAACCGCTCCACCGTCAGGTACGAGTCGAGCCACGCGAACGCCTCCGCCGAGCGACAGAACAGCCCGACGTTGGCGTTGCCGCCCTTGTCGCCCGAGCGCGCCCCGACGACGAGCCCGAGCGGCGCCCGACGGGTCTCACCGGTGGGCGGGGCCGGGAGGGGGATCTCCAACGGATCGATCGCCGCGCCGGGAAGATCACCCGAGGTGTTGTCGACCACGGTCCGCTCGCCATCGCGCACCACGACGTGTTGGGGCACGAGTTCGGCCGGCACGAGTGCCGGCCAGTAGGCGCCGAACGGCTGGGCCGGGCCGGGGGCGCCGCTCACCCCGAAGAAGCCGGGGATGCTGGCCAGGCCGATCTCGACCGCGGCGTTGGCGAACCGGCGACCGATCTTCTCCGGGTCGCGGTCCTTCACCGTGATCTTCAGCAGCGCCACCGCCTCCTCGTTGGTGGCCGGGTCGTCCTTGTCGGTCCGCAGGAGCTGGACCTCGGTCTCCTCGAAGTGGTCGCGGCCACCGGGGAACGGGGCGAACAGCTGCCGCTCGACCAGCGCCGCCTTCTCCGGCACGTCGAGGCCGGTGAGGGCGAACGTGTACCCGTTGCGGTAGCCGGCCTGGTAGTTGATGCACACCTTGAGCGTCGGCGGCGCCGGCTCGCCCCGGGTCTCGCTGATCCGCACCCGGTCGGGGCCGACCTGTTCGAGGCGGATCGTGTCGAACCGGGCGACCACGTCGGGGTTGGCGTACGCGGGCGGGCCGACCTCGTAGAGCAGCTGGGAGGTGACCGTACCGAGTGAGACCTGCCCGCCGGTGCCCTCGTGCTTGGTGATGACGCAGCTGCCGTCGTCGAACAGCTCGGCGATGGGGAAGCCGACGTACTCGATGCCGGGGACCTCGCCGAAGAACGAGTAGTTGCCGCCGGTCGCCTGGGCGCCGCACTCGATCACGTGGCCGGCGACGATCGCACCGGCCAGGCGGTCCCAGTCGTCGCGCTTCCAGCCGAAGTGGTGGGCGGCGGGTGCCGCGGCGACCGCGGCGTCGGTCGTGCGCCCGGTGATGACGATGTCCGCGCCCCGGCCGAGCGCCTCGACGATGCCCCACACGCCGAGGTAGGCGTTTGCGGTCAGGACGTCGACGCCCCGGTCGGCGAGGCGTTCGCCCGTGTCCATGTTGGTGAGGTCGATCCCGGCCGCGGCGAGCTCGTCGAGGCGGTCCATCAGGTCGTCGCCCTCGACGTAGGCGATGGTGGGCGACAGCCCGAGCCGGCCCGCCACGTCGGCGACCGCGTCGGCGCAGCCCGCCGGGTTGAGCCCGCCGGCGTTCGAGACGACCTTGATGCCCCGATCGAGGCAGGTGCCCATCACCTGCTCCATCTGGGTGAGGAACGTCTTGGCGAAACCGGTCGCCGGCGCCTTCGCCCGGTTGCGGCTGAGGATGAGCATCGTCAGCTCGGCCAGCCAGTCGCCGGTCAGGTAGTCGATCGGGCCGCCCTCGACCTGCTCGCGCGCCGCGGCGACCCGGTCGCCGTAGAACCCGCTGCAGTTGGCGACCCGGATGGCACCGTCGGCGGTTGGCATGGTTCCCCCTCGCTGTCCTGCCGGGATGGCAGTGGTCGATCGTAGGTCCCGCCACCCGCCCGAGGCCCGCCCGGCACTCCCTGCGAACCCACCCCAATCCTGTTCTGGCCCCCTGCGAACCACCCCCATCCCGTTCTGGCCCCCGCGAAGTGCCACCGGTGGCACTCAGGTGGGACCAGTTCGGGGTCGGTCGTGCGGCTGCGGGCTCGTAGCGGTTCTGGTCCCCGTGAGGTGCCACCGGTGGCACTCGGGTGGGGCCAGTTCGGGGTGGTGTGGTCGGGGCGGGCAGGTGCGGCGGTCGGTGGGCCCGTCGGGACGGGGTCAGGTGAGGGGCTCGAGGTGGACGAGCACGGCGTTGGCCGAGACCTGCTCGCCCTCGGCGACGAGCACCTCGGTCACCCGGGCCGCCTCCGGGGCGACGATGCGGTGCTCCATCTTCATCGCCTCCATCACCACGAGCACCTGGCCGTCGGCGACCTCGTCCCCCGGGGCGACGGCCACCGAGGTGATCGTCCCCGGCACCGGCGCGGTCGGCCCGCCGCCGACCATGTCGGCCGCGTGGATCGGGAACCGGGAGCGCTCGACCAGCTCGACCTGGCCGTCGGCGCCGTGGCACCAGCGTCGGCGACCGGGCCCGTCGCCCTCGGCATGGACGGTGACCGACCGGCTCACCTCGTCGACCTCGACGGTGAGCCGTCGCCCGCCGTCGGGCTCGTCGGTGTGGGCCAGGACCCGCCCGGACAGGTCCCGCGGGCCGGCGTCGGCGTCGTCGGGCCCGGAGGTGCCGTCGAGCACCGTCGCCTCGAACCACCCCGCCGCCCCCATCAGGTACTCGACCGTGAGCGCCCGCTCGCCGGGCAGGTCCCAGGTCACGCTGCGGCGGCCGGTCGGGACCGTGCGCCAACCGCTCGGCGCGAACCCCCAGTGGCGGTCGCCGGCCCGGTTCGCCCGCTCCCGGTCCAGGGTCGCGGCGACCGCGGCGAGCGCCTCCGCGTCGGCCCCCGCCCCGGCGGTGACGACCTCGGGGTGGTCGTCGAAGAACCGGGTCGTCGTGTTCCCGGCCGCGACCTCGGGGTGGCGCAGCGTGGCGACCAGCGTGTCCCGGTTGGTGGCGACGCCGGCGACGCCCATGCCGGCCAACGTGCGGGCCAACCCGGCGAGTGCCTCGGGCCGGGTCGGCGCCCAGCGCACGACCTTGGCCACCATCGGGTCGTAGTGGGGGCTGATCTCGTCGCCCTCGGCCACACCGTGCTCGAAGCGGGTCCCGGCGGCGGCGTCACCCTCGCGGTAGAGGTGCAGCGTGCCGGGCGAGGGCAACCAGCCGGCCGCCGGGTCCTCCGCGTAGAGGCGGGCCTCGACGGCGTGGCCCCGGGGCGCGAGCGCGTCCTGGGTGGCGGGAAGCGGGCCGCCGTCGGCGACGACGAGCTGCCAACGCACCAGGTCGACGCCCCACACCTCCTCGGTCACCGGGTGCTCGACCTGCAGGCGGGTGTTCATCTCGAGGAAGAAGAACTCGTCGCCGTCGACGAGCAGCTCGACCGTGCCGGCGCCGACGTAGCCGATCGACGCGGCCAGCGACACCGCGGCGGCCTCCATCCGCATCCGCAGCGCGTCGTCGATGCCGGGCGACGGCGCCTCCTCGATCACCTTCTGGTTGCGGCGCTGGATCGAGCACTCCCGCTCGCCGAGGTGGACGACGTCGCCGTGCGTGTCGCCGAACACCTGGATCTCGACGTGTCGGCCGCCGCGCACGTAGCGCTCGCAGAACAGGGTCCCGTCGCCGAACGCCGCGGCCGCCTCCCGGCCCGCCGACGCAATGGCGTCGGCCAGGTCCTCGGCACGCTCGACCACCCGCATGCCCCGCCCGCCACCACCGGCCGACGCCTTGACCAGCAGCGGCAGGCCGAGCTCGTCGACGACCGCGGCCGCGTCGGTGCCCTCGCCGACCGTCACCGACCCCAGCGTCGGCACGCCCGCGTCCGACGCGAGCCGCTTGGCCTCGAGCTTCGAGCCCATCGTCGCGATGTGCTCGGGCCGGGGACCGACCCACGTCAGCCCGGCGTCGATCACCGCCCGGGCGAACGCCTCGTTCTCCGACAGGAACCCGTAGCCCGGGTGCACCGCATCGGCGCCGGCGCGGCGGGCGGCGTCGAGCAGCGCGTCGACGTTCAGGTACGTCTCCGCCGCTGTTGCCCCGGTGAGCGCCACGGCCACGTCGGCCTCGCGCACGTGGGGGGAGGTGCGGTCGGGCTCGGAGTACACCGCGGCGGTGCGGATCCCCATCGCCCGCGCCGTGCGGAACACCCGGCGGGCGATCTCGCCCCGGTTGGCGACGAGCAACGTCGTGATCATCGTTCCCCCGACGGGTCCCTCGACGGCCTCGACACGGCCGCTACATCCTGAACGTGCCGAAGCGCTCGGCGCCCCGGATCTCGGCGTTGTGGGCCACCGACAGGCTGATCCCCAGCACGGTGCGGGTGTCGCGGGGGTCGATGATGCCGTCGTCCCACTGCTGGCCGGTGGCGAACAGGGCGGTCGACTCCCGCTCGATCTGGTCCTCGATCGCCTGGCGCTGGGCCGCGAGCTCGTCCTCGTCGACCGTCAGGCCCCGGCTCTGCGCCGAGCGGCGGCGCACGATGTCCATCACCCCGGCGAGCTGGCGGGGGCCCATCACCGCGATCCGGTGGTTGGGCCACGTGAACACGAAGCGGGTGTCGTAGGCCTGGCCCGACATCCCGTAGTTCCCGGCGCCGTAGCTGGCGCCGATCATCACCGTGAAGTGGGGGACCGTCGAGTTCGACACCGCGTTGATCAGCTGGGCGCCGTGCTTGATGATGCCGCCCTGCTCCGCCTCCGAGCCGACCATGAAGCCGGTGATGTTCTGGAGGAACACGAGCGGCTGGTCCTGGCGGTTGCACAGCTGGATGAACTGGGCGCCCTTCTGGGCCTCCTCGGAGAACAGGATCCCGTTGTTGGCCAGGATGCCGACGGGGTAGCCGCAGATCTCGGCCCAGCCGCACACCAGCTGGGTGCCGTAGAGCGGCTTGAACTCCTCGAAGCGGGAGCCGTCGACGACCCAGGCGATCACCTCGCGCGCGTCGAACGGCAGGCGCACGTCGTCGCTGGCCACGCCGAGCAGCTCGTCGGGGTCGTGGAGCGGCGGGTCGGCGACGCCCCGGGGTTCGGGGCCGAGCTTGCGCCAGTTCAGGTGGGCGATCACGTTGCGGCAGTGGCGCAGGGCGTCGAGCTCGTCGATCGCCAGGTAGTCGGCCAGGCCCGAGGTCCGGGCGTGCATCTCCGCGCCGCCCAGCGTCTCCTCGTCGACGTCCTCGTCGATCGCCATCTTCACCAGCGGCGGCCCGCCCAGGTAGACGGTGGCCCGCTCCTTCACGAAGATCGTGTAGTCGCTCATGCCGGGCACGTACGCGCCGCCCGCGGTCGACGGGCCGAACACGACCGAGATGTTGGGCCGGCCCGCCGCCGACATCTGGGTCTGCTCCTTGAACCCGGCGCCCCCCGGCACGAAGATCTCGGCCTGGCGGGGCAGGTCGGCACCGGCCGACTCGGTCAGGTTCACGTACGGCAGCCGGTTGACCATGGCGATCTCACGGCCCCGCGCCATCTTCTTGACGGTGTGGGGGTTCGACGCGCCGCCGCGGACGGTCATGTCGGTCCCGGCGATCAGGCACTCGACCCCGGCGATCAGCCCGATGCCCTGGCACACCCCGGCGCCGACCGGGTCGTCGGTGCCCCACGCGGCGAGCGGTGACAGCTCGAGGAACGGCGAGTCCGGGTCGATCAGTGCCTCGACCCGCTCGCGCACGAGCATCTTGCCCCGCTGGTGGTGGCGCTCGATGTACTTCTCACCGCCGGCGGTGGGCACCGCGTCGAGCTCGGCCCGCACCTCGTCCCAGCGCGCGGCCATCGCGGCACGGTTGCGCCGGTACTCGTCGCTGCGCGTGTCCAGTCGTGTGCCGAGGACGTCCACCCCCACCTCCCCGTTCGCCTCCTGCGGGCGGCCAGGACCCTACCGGCCACCTGGGGGTCGGGCGCCAGACGCCCCACCTGCGCCGAACCGGCCTACCGATCCGCGCGGTGCACGTCGTTCTCGTAGGCCGGAACGGGGTGGCGGCGTCCGGTCAGGAGCGGGTGGCGAGGACCCGTTCGATCTTCGACGAGGCGACGTCGAGACGGGCGGTGATCGTGATCGAGGCCGAGCCCCGGCCCTCGAGCTCGATGTCGACCTCGGCGAGGCGCATCCGCACGCCGCGGGCGATCTTCTCCGCGACGCGCCCGACCAGCTCGTCGCGCGTGTACACCTGCGCGTCCCCGGCGCGGGCCAGGACCCAGAGGGCATCGGACAGCGCCAGGACCGCCGTCGCCTCCGCACGACCCCACCGGCCCCGGTCGTCGGGGCTCACGACACCGCGACGACGCCACGTATCGAGGAGGCGGGGGCGGAGATCGGCGAGCTCGCACAGCTCGGCCGCCGACAACGAATCCGGGCTCTTCACCCGGCACTGGTTACCACGGCCCCACCGACTCCGAGACCACCGGACGCCACCGACCACCGATCGGGCCGCGCCGACCACCCATCGAGGGTACGACCATCGATCCGGGGGACGTTCCTTGGCTCGGGCGCCGGCTGGTGGCAGGCTGGGGCCGTCCACATCCACGGTCACGACTGACGGCGTTCAGCTGACCGAGCGGGTGTCGGGCGAGACCGGGGCGATCCCAGCGAGGCCGAGTGGACGGACAGAGCAGCGGGGTGTTGGTGGTTCACCACCCCAGCGACGAGGGTGTCGGCGAGCGGGTCGTCACCGCGTTGCGTGACCGGGGTGTCGACGCTCGTCGCCCCGACGACCCGGTCGCCGCCGCCCGCTGGTCCCGCACCGTCGCCGAGTGCCAGCGGACCCGTCGCAGCCGCGCCGTGGTCGTCGTGGCCGGCCCCGCACTCGAGAGCGCCCCCGGGGTGCGCCGCGACGTCGAGCTCGCCCGCGAGGCCGGCCGGCCCGTGCTCGCGCTGCGCACCGACGACGCCTCCGTCACCGTCGACGGCGCCTCCGTCATCGACGGGCGCGACGGCGAGGTCCACGTCGACGACATCCTCGCCCGGCTCGCGGTCGCCGAGTCCCAGCGCCCGCCCGAACCCGTCGCGGACGTACCCGACGCCTTCGCCGACGACGACGGTGGCGGCTCCGGACGGTGGCGCTGGCTGGTTCCCGCCGTCGGCGGCCCGCTCGTGATCGCCCTCGCCCTGGTCGCATCGAGCGCGTTCGCCGCCGACGACGACGGCGTCGCGGCGGGCACGACGACCACCACCGGGTTCCTCGTCGACGTCACCTCGGCGGGGACCGACGGGTCGGACACGACGGGGACGACGACCGCACTGCGGGCGACGACCACCGTCGCCGGCACCGTCCAGGACCCCGCCTCCGCGCCGGTCACGACGACCGCGGCGACGGCGCCGCCGTCACCCGAGCTGCGGGCCACGCAGCTCCAGGACCAGATCGACGCCCTGCTCGCCGCCCGACCGCTGTCGTTCGAGATCGGTTCCACCAGCCTCACGGCCGAGTCGATGGACACCCTCGACGACCTCGTCGCGCTGCTCACCTCCGAACCGGGCCTCGCCATCGAGGTCGGTGGCCACACCGACGACAACGGCGAGGAGGCCTCGAACCTCACGATCAGCCAGCTCCGGGCCGACGCCGTCGTCGCCCAGCTGGTCAACCGGGGGGTCGACGCCGCCCGGCTCACCTCGGTCGGGTACGGCGAGTCCCTGCCGATCGCCGACAACACCACCTCCGACGGCCGTGCCGCCAACCGCCGGATCGAGCTGACCGTTCTGACGCAAGGGCCCTGACGGGCCCTCGCACGAGCTCTGACGAGCTCGTGTGAATTGCTGGGTCGCCTTCGGCAGCCGGCTCTCGCTTCGCTCGAGTCTGCGGCCGGCTCTCGCTTCGCTCGAGCTTGCTGGTTCCGTCGAAGCAGGTCTCGCTTCGCTCGACGCTTCGACGGCGTGCGACCGGCGCCCGGATGTTGCGCGTGGCGGGGTGCGTGCGGGTCGAGGTGATCCCGCAAGATCCGGTCGGCGGTCGCCCGGCTGCGTCACCTGTCGTCCCCGCGTTCGGTCCTTCTTGGTCCCGTAGCTCCTCGCCGCGTCAGCCGGGGACCGGAGCCGTCGAACGACGGGCGGGACCGCCGGGAACCCCCACGAACAGGCGAAAACGGCGAGGGCCCCGGGTCGTGGTGACCCGGGGCCCTGCCGTGTGGCGTGCCGGCTGTGGGTTGGCCGGCGGTGGGGAGGCTCGTTCGAGCGTGTCCTCAGTCGAGGATCTCGAGGTCGTTGTCGTCGCTCTTGTCGAGCTCGACGTCGGACTCGATGTCGGTGATCTCCTGCTCGAAGTTCTTCTCGGCGTCGAGGTTGAAGCTGTCCTCGACCACGACGTCGAGGGAGAGCGACGCCGCCACGATCGAGT
>JAXHUH010000335.1:0-16399 GCA_034211175.1 Actinomycetota bacterium | reverse complement strand
CCCCGCCTACAGTCCAAGTCCCCGGCCCGCGGGCATCAAGGCGTTGCCGACGGACGCCACGTCAGCCAGCGGATCACCCTCGATCGTCCACCTCGGAGCGGGCGACTGCGTTGTGCAGGGCGGCTTCGAGGGCTTCGCCGGCGGGGTTGGGGACGGCCTCGGCGCGGCGGGCGACGACGAGGCGACGTTCGGCGATCGCCGGGCCGACGGCGAGGTTCGTCGTGTCGGGGGTGCGGGCCAGCGCCGGGAGCACGGTCCAGCCGAGGCCGACGGCGACCATCTCCCGCAGGACCTCGGGTTGGTGCGAGTCCGCGACCACGTCGAACGGTGCACCGAGGCGCCGCAGCGCCCGCTGGATCAGCACCCGCGTGTGCGCACCGGCGGGGAAGGTCACCCACGGGCCCCACTCCGCCAACGGCCGGTCGAGGGCCGGGGCATCGGGGGCGTGGACGAAGAGCGGCTCACTGGTGAGGGGCCGGGTCACGATCGACTCGGCCAGTCCGGGCGGCTCGACGCACACGACGAGGTCGAGCTCGGCCCGGCGGAGCAGCCCGAGCAGACCGGCCGAGCTCGTCACGGTGAGGCGCAGGTCCAGGTCGGGCCGGCCGGCGAGGAACCGCCGCAGCGTGTGGGGGAAGTGCTCGACGACGGCGGCGTCGATCATGCCGACCCGCAGCGCGCCGCCCCGCCCCTCGCCCAGCTGACGGGTGAAGCGGGCAAGGTCGACGGTGCGGGCCAGGACATCGCGGGCGTGGGCCAGCACCGGCGCCGCGGTCGGGGCGAGGACCCGGCGGCGGCCGTCCCGCTCGAACAGGACGAGCCCGACGCGCCGCTCGAGCTCGGCCAGGCCCTGACTGAGCGCGCTCGGCGTCACCCCCACCTCGGCCGCGGCGACGGCCCACGTGGGGGCGTCAGCCACCGCGACCAGGTACTGGAGCTGCTGGACCGTGAGGTTGGGGACGGCGTCGTCAACCGAGCGGGGTGTCGCCACACCGGGGAGAATAGTTCAGCATCTCTGAACAGAACTCCACGGACGATCAGACCTGTTTACAGTCTCGGGCCATGACGACCCCTCGTACGATCGCCCCCGCCACCGGTCGACTCGGAGTGCTGACGCCCGGCCTCGGCGCCGTCGCCTCGACGTTCATGGCCGGCGTCCTCGCCGCCCGCACCCAGGGTGTCGACCCCATCGGGTCGATGACCCAGATGGCCCACATTCGCCTCGGCGAACGTGAAGAGGGCCGAAATCCCCTCATCAAGGACCTCGTCCCGCTCGCCTCGCTCGACGACATCGTCTTCGGCGGGTGGGACCCGATCTCGGCCAACGCCCTCGAGGCCGCCCGCACCGCCGGCGTGCTCGAGGAGCGGGACCTGGCCGCCATCTCGGGCGAGCTCGAGGGGATCGTGGCCATGGACGCCGTGTTCGACAAGAGCTGGGTCAGCCGCCTCGACGGCGCCCGGGTCAAGACCGGCAGCTCGAAGATGGACCTGGCCGAGCAGCTCATGGCCGATATCGAGAACTTCCGGGTCGAGAACGAGTGCGACCGCCTCGTGATGGTGTGGTGCGCCTCGACCGAGGCCTACCGGGACGTCACCGACGTCCACGCCACCATCGAGTCGTTCGAGCAGGGCCTGCGTGACAGCGACGAGATGATCTCGCCCAGCCAGATCTACGCCTACGCCGCCATCATGTCGGGCGTTCCGTTCGCCAACGGCGCCCCGAACATCAGCCTCGACCTGCCGTGCATGCTCGCCCTGGCCGAGCGCGAGGGCGTGCCGGTCGGCGGCAAGGACTTCAAGACCGGCCAGACGCTGATGAAGACGATCCTGGCCCCCGGCCTCAAGTCGCGCATGCTCGGCCTGCGGGGCTGGTACTCGACCAACATCCTCGGCAACCGCGACGGCGAGGTCCTCGACGACCCCGAGAACTTCAAGTCGAAGGAGGTGTCGAAGCTCGGTGTGATCGACACGATCCTCCAGCCCGACGCCTACCCCGAGCTCTACGGCAACGTCGATCACGTCGTGCGGATCAACTACTACCCGCCCCGTGGTGACAACAAGGAGGGCTGGGACAACATCGACATCTTCGGGTGGATGGGCTACCCGATGCAGATCAAGGTCAACTTCCTGTGTCGTGACTCGATCCTCGCCGCCCCGTTGGTGCTCGACCTCGCACTGTTCTTCGATCTCGCCGCACGTGCCGGCGAGAAGGGCGTCCAGGAGTGGCTGAGCTTCTACTTCAAGGCGCCGATGACGACCGACCCGATGCTCCACCCCGAGCACGACATCTTCATCCAGCAGATCAAGCTCAAGAACACCCTCCGCGAGTGGATGGGCGAGGAGCCCGTCACCCACAGCGAGGCCTGACGGCCGCACCGGCGACCGTCCGACCGCTCGAAGGCCCGGCGGCACGGCGAGAGTGCCGCCGGGATCTCGCGGTGGTGCGCCGGTGCGCCGGCGCGTTGCCCGATGCACCGGCGTTCAGAGCGTTCCTGACGAACGAACGCACAACCCTCAGTCGTGTGCTCAATGGAACTCGCCGCGACCGACGACCTGCGAAGCTCTAGCGTCTCGCCTGGATCGACGTGTTGATGCGAGACGACCGGGAGTGTCGCACGATGAGCACACCGCACCTCACGCCGGCGAGTTTCCTGTCGGGCACCGAGCTACCACCGGAATGGGCCGCGGCGGACGTCGCGCTGATCTGCTTCACACCGCTCCCCGCGGCGTTCGACGAGTACGTCGTCGGCATCTCCGCCGACAGGTACTTCCTCCACTCGCCCCCGTCCGAGGTCCGTCTCTGTCGGTTCGGTGAGACAGCGTTCGTGGTGATCAGCGAGGTCTACGGCTTCGCGGTCGGTGCGACGACCGTCGAGGAGCTCGTGCACCACGGCTTCCGCCACATCATCGGCGTCGGGTTCGTCGGCGCCATGAACGGCGCGCGCCACGGCCAGCGGTTCCTCGCCCGCGACGTGATGTCCGACCTGCCGCTCGCCGCCCACTACGGCATCGGCGCCGACGTCCGGTGCGAACCGACGAAGGACCTGGCAACGCTCGTGGCCTCGTGCATGGAGACCGACGAGGCCGGGCTGACCGAGTACACGGTGTGGAACGGCAACAGCCTGTACCGGGAGTACGCCGAGACGCTCCGGACCATGACGGACAAGGGCTGCGACGTCGTGAACATGGACACGCTGTCCGTCTACGCGGTGACGCCGGTGTGCGCCGAGGAGCGCCAGCGCGAGGTGAGCTGCGTGTACGTGGGGACCGTGTCGGACGAGATCCGGGACGGGGCGACCGCCGAGGTGCTCGGCGGCGCGGTGAAGAAGCGCGACAACCCCGACCACGACGAGTTGGTCAGGTTCATCGTCGAGACGGTGCTCCCGCAGCTCTGAGCCGGGCGCCGATCGAGGCCGAGACACGCAACTCATGGTTGCGCGTCTCGGTGAGGTGTGACACCCTGACCTGCAACCGATGGTTGCAGGTCAGGAGTTGCACATGGAGTACGGAACGCTCGAGCGCGCCGTCGAGATCGAGGCGTCGCCGGAGACGGTGTTCGAGGTCATCACCAGCCCGGAGCACCTCAAGGAGTGGTGGCCCGACGAGGCCGTGCTCGAGCCGACACCCGGGTTCGAGGGTGAGCTGGTCTTCGGCGACCGATCCTCCCCCGAGGCCCACATCCCGAAGGTCACCGTCGTCGAGGCCGTGCCACCGAAGCTGTTCTCGTTCCGCTGGGTCTATCCCGAGGACGAGACCGCCCGGGAGGGCAACTCACTGCTCGTCACGTTCGAGCTGACCCCGACCGGCCGTGGAACCCGCCTGCGCATGACCGAGACCGGCTTTCGCGAGAAGGGCTGGGAGGTCGCGGTCCTCGAGGAGCAGTACCGGGACCACGAGCACGGCTGGGACCGGTTCCTCCCGCAGCTCGTCACCTACGCCGCCTCCGTCGAGGTGCGGTCGTGACCTCCGTCGTCGACGACGAGCTCTGGTCCGCCGTCGGCGACCCGACCCGCCGCCGGATGCTCGACCTCCTGCTGGTGGACGGGGCCGGCACGGCCACCAGCCTCAGCGAGCAGCTGCCGGTCAGCCGTCAGGCGGTGGCGAAGCACCTCGGCGTGCTCGACCGGGCCGGCCTCGTCCACGGCGTCACGGCGGGGCGGGAGCGCCGCTACCGGCTCGACGACGCCCAGCTAGCGAAGGCCGCCGAGCAGCTGGCCGGCGTCAGCACCGCCTGGGACGGTCGCCTGCGGCGCATCACCCGCATTGCCGAGGACCTCGAACGCCGCCGGGGCGACTCGTCCCCGTCCGAGGAGCCCGGCACCGAGTGACCGGCCACTCCTCGGGGCGCTCGTCGAGACCGGACGGGGCTCCGTCCCCCGACGAGCTGCAGGCCGGCGACCGGCGCTGGACCCGCCACCAGTTCGGACGGGCGCCGGACCGACCCGGCGCCCGTCGAGTGCGTGGCCGGGCAGCTCAGCCGGGCGGCCCGGTGGATCGGCGACACGCAGCGTCACCACCCGGCGGGATGCGCTCGGTCCGGGCCAGGCCCTTCCAACCCCGCTCCTCGAGGATCGCCAGGAGGCGCCCGGCGGCCGGGGCGGCCTGCACCGCGGCGGCGTCGAGCAGATCGCCGAGCGATGCGTCGAGGTCGTCCTCGCCCAGCTCGCCGGCCTCCAGGGCACGGGTCAGCAGGCGTTCCATGATGTCGGCGGCCTCGACGATGCGGGGATCGTCCGCCGACCAGTCGAGCGCGCCGCTCAGCAGGCGGTAGAGCGCCACCTCGTCCGGATCGTCGAGGTGCTCGTGCTTCTCGGCGATCATCTCGTCGATGCGATCGGGCATCTGGGCGGCGAGCATGATCCAGGCGTCCCGCTCCAGCTCGATGTAGCGCTCCTCGACGCCCAGGCTCCGCAGCCGGTCGAGGTAGTCGACGACGCTCTGGGGCAGCGCCAGCTGCTCGCCCGCCGCGAGCCGGGCGATCCGCTGCCGGTTGTCCTGCAGCCTCCGGATCTCCGACCGCAGGTCCCGGTCGATCTCCGCGATGCCGTCGGCGAACTCGGCCGGGTCGGCGTCGAGCAGCTCCTGCACCCGGGCCAGCGGCACACCGGCGGCGGCGAGCGTGCGGATCCGGATCAGCCGGACGACCGCGGCGGCGTCGTAGGTCCGGTAGCCGGAGCCGTCACGGCCGGGCTCCGCCAGGAGCCCGACCTTGTGGTAGTGGCGCACCGCCCGCACCGTGACCCCGGCGTACGCCGCCAGCTGGCTGATGGTGAGCATCGCCACAGGTTGCCTCAGGTGATCTTGCGACGGTACGTGGCCATCGCGAACCCGTACGACACGGCGAGGATGCCGACGCACCAGGCGAGGGCGATCCACAGGTCGTCACCCACCCGCTGGCCGGCGAACAGCCCGCGGATCGTGTCGACGATCGACGTCACCGGCTGGTGCTCGGCGAACCACCGCACCGCGGCCGGCATCGTGTCGGTCGGCACGAACGCCGAGCTGACGAACGGCAGGAAGATCAGCGGGTAGGAGAACACGCTCGCCCCCTCGACCGAGCCCGCCGACAGCCCGGGGATCACGGCCAGCCAGGTCAGCGCGAGGGTGAACAGCACGAGGATGGCGCCGACCCCGAGCCATGCCCCGACGCCGGCGCCAGAGCGGAAGCCCATGAGGAACGCGACCCCGATGACGATCACCAGCGAGATGACGTTGGCGACCAACGAGGTCAGCACGTGCGCCCACAGCACCCCCGACCGGGCGATCGGCATCGACTGGAACCGCTCGAAGATCCCGCCCTGGACGCCGGTGAACAGCCGGAACGCCGTGTAGGAGATGCCCGACGCGATCGTGATGAGCAGGATGCCGGGCAGCATGTAGTCGATGTAGGCGACCGATTCGGTGTCGATCGCTCCACCGAACACGTAGACGAACATCAACATCAGGGCGATCGGCATGATCGCCGTCGTGATGATCGTGTCGGGGCTGCGCGTGACGTGGCGGAGGGTGCGGCCGGCGAGGGTTGCGGTGTCGCTGACGGCATGTGCGCTCACGGTCGGACCTGCTCGTTCGCAGCAGCGCCGGTGGCGTCGGCGGGCCTGGTGTAGGCGGAGTCGCCCGGACCGCGGTCGCCGATGACCGCGAGGAAGATCTCCTCGAGGGTCGGCTGCTTCTCGACGTAGACGACCTCGGCGGGCGGCAGGAGGGCCTTCAGCTCGGCGAGCGTTCCGTTGGCGATGATCCGGCCCCGGTGGAGGATGGCGATCCGGTCGGCGAGCTGCTCGGCCTCCTCCAGGTACTGCGTGGTGAGCAGCACCGTCGTGCCGTGTGTGGCCAGCTCCCGCACCGCACGCCACACCTCCATGCGGCCCTCGGGATCGAGCCCGGTCGTCGGCTCGTCGAGCACGATGACCGGCGGGTCGCCGATGAGGCTCATGGCGATGTCGAGGCGGCGACGCATGCCGCCCGAGTAGGTGGCCACCCTCCGCGCCCCGGCCTCGGCCAGGGAGAAGCGATCGAGCAGGTCGTCGGCGATGCGGCCGGGCTCCGGCAGATGACGGAGCCGGGCGACGAGCACCAGGTTCTCTCGACCGCTGAGGACCTCGTCGACCGCGGCGAACTGGCCGGTGAGGCTGAACGACTCCCGCACCCGGTCCGGCTGCGTCGCGACGTCGAAGCCGTTCACCGCGACCGAGCCGGCGTCGGCCCGCAGCAGCGTCGCCAGGATCTTCACGAGCGTCGTCTTGCCGGCGCCGTTCGAACCGAGCAGGGCGAAGATCGAGCCCCGGTCGACCTCGACGTCGACGCCGCGCAGCACCTCCAGCTCGCCGAACGACTTCTCGACGCCCAGCACCCGGATCGCCGGACCGGTCTCGGCACGGGTCGTCGCCGTGGGGTTCCCGCCCGGCTCGGCCCGGCCAACCCGCCGGTGGATCCTCTCCATGAGCATGATCGCGACTCCTCCTCGGGCCCCTCCCGCCGACTGCGGGGGAGCTCGAGGAGGAGCATGCGGGGTTGACCTCGCGTCAAGGTCAAGCGCGATCAGGCGCCGTTGCGGACCTCACCCCAGGGGCCGGTGATCGCGAAGGTCGTGCCCGGCACCTGGACGCTCACGAACAGGGTGCGGCAGTCCGGGGAGAAGTTGGCGCCGGCGAACTCGTTGACCTCGAGCTCGCCCTCGTCCTCCACCTCGATGCGGTTCTGGGCCAGCGGCCAAAGCGAGCCGTCGGGGTCGACGCCGATCACGAACTGGTCGCCGTCGCCGTCCTCGCACAGGAACGGCTGGCCCCACGGGGCGATGGTGATGTTGTCGGGGCCGTCGAAGGGCATGTCCTCGTCCGGGCCCGGGATGTGGACCATCAGCTCGACGAGCCCGGTCGCCGGGTCGTAGGCCCACACCTGGCCGCGGTGGAACAGCTCCTCGACCTCACCCTCCTCGGACACGACGAACCAGAACCGGTTGTCCATCGCGTTCCACCAGCAGCCCTCGAGCTTGTCGGAGCGGGTGACGCCGTCGGGCAGGGTCGAGTTGAGCCCACCGACGTCGGGCTCGGCGATCTCGAGCCACTCGAGCGGCAGCTCGGTGCCGGGCACGGTCACCTCGCCGAGGCGCTCGAGATCGCCCACCTTCATGCACGAGAGCGTGCCGCCGTCGGCGTGCAGCGAGCCGTAGCGCATCGACGTGTTGTTCGGCACGTAGCGGTAGAGCGAGCCGTTGCCGTCGTCCTCGGTGAGGTAGGCGATCGACGTGCGCGGGTCGATGGCCACGGCCTCGTGGTCCATCCGCCCCATGCCGGTGTACGGCGTGGCGACCGTCTCGCCACAGCTGGGATCGACCTCGAACACGTAGCCGTGGGGCTTCGTGGGCCCCTCGTCGGTGTTCTCCTCACACGTCAGCCACGTACCCCACGGGGTCGGGCCGCCGGCGCAGTTGTTGCGGGTGCCGGCGATCGCCGGCCGGATGCCGACGACCTCGTTGTTCCGGTCGACGACGATGACCGAGCAGCCGCCGATGTCCTCGGGGTCATACGTCGGCACCGGCTCGCCGCGGAAGGTGTGGGGGACGGCGTCGCCCGGGTCGTCCTCGACCTCGCCGTCGAGGCCGATGCGCACCTCGTGGTTGGTCACGAGGGCGGTGCGGTTGCCGGCGATGGCGAACGACGCCGCGCCGTCCGCGTACCCGGCGAACGGCTGGCCGTCGTCGTAGGTGCTGCGGCCCGAGCCGTCATAGAGCGTCGAGCCCTTGGCCAGGATCTTGTACTGGAAGCCCGCCGGCAGGTCGAGGATCCCGGCAGGGTCGGCGACGAGCGGGCCGTAGCCGCCCCGGTACGGCGAGGCGGCACCGGCCGGCCCCGCGGCGAGACCGGCCCACACGCCACCGGTCGCCACCACGGCCCCGGCGGCGAAGGCGTTGCGGATCAGCGCACGTCGATGAAGGGTCATGTCGTTGAAGGACATGGCGGGCGAAGCTACGGAAACGAGCTGACCGGCGACCGTCCGTGAGCAGTCGCCCGGTCGAACCCCGGGTGAACTGCGGCTGGGCGACAGGGCGCCCCGGTTGCGCCCCGACCCGGTGATCGCGCCGTCGGGAGCGAAGTCCCAGCCGTGGTGCGGGCACTGCGGCGCGGGGATCGGGCCTCAGGGGGTGGCGGGCGCTCCGGGCGGGGCGGTGAGGTGCGCGTCGTTGGCGGCCTGCCAGGCGGAGGCGACCATGAGCGCCAGGTGGTCCCGACCGTGGTCGGCGACGAACTGGACGCTCACCGGGCGGACCGGGTCGGGAGCGAAACCGGCCGGTACGACGACCGAGGGCAGCCGTAGCAGGTTGCACCCGATGAGGTGGCGGGCGACGTCGTGCATCCACATGCGGTCCCCGCCGAAGAACATGTCGCCGGGGGTCGGCGCGAGGCGGGGCGCCGGCGTCGGGGTCCCGGGCGCCAGCAACACGTCGACGTCGGCGAAGCGGGACGCGACCTGGCGCTGCAGGTCGGCGCGGACCCGCAGCGCCCGCAGGTGGTCGGCCGCGGCGATCGCCGCGCCGGTCTCGATCCGCTCCGCAGCGGAGGCGGTGTAGCCGTCCGGGTAGTCGACCCGGTCGTCGTGGACCGAGGCGAACTCGCACACGGTGATGACCCACGCGGCCGTGGTCGCCATCCGAGCGCCGGGGAGCTCGAGCTGCGACACCGTGGCGCCGAGGTCGCCGAGCACCCGGGCCACCTCGTCGCGCGCCGCGAGGACCGAGGGATCGCACCGGTCCTCGAACCATCCGCCGAGGACGCCCACCCGCATCCCGGCGAGGGCGTTCTCGTCGAGCCCGGCGGCGGGCGGCACCAGCGGGCGGGCTTCGGCGCCGGTCAGCACGTCGAGGGCGATCGCCGCGTCGACCGCCGAGCGGGCCATCGGCCCCACGTGGTCGAGGGTGGACGACACGGGCACCAGCCCCGCACGGGGGACCGACCCGTACGAGGGCTTGAGCCCGGTGACCCCGCAGTACGAGGCCGGCACCCGGATCGAACCGCCCGTGTCCGTCCCGAGGGCGAGCGGCACGACCCGGGCGGCCAGCGCGACCGCCGAGCCGGACGACGACCCGCCGGTCCAGTGGTCGGGTGACCACGGGTTCGTCGGCTCGTGGCCGGGCCGGGCGTCACCGAAGCCCCACTCCGGCAGCGCCGTCTTCCCGACGAGGATCGCCCCGGCGTCGCGCAGGCGCTGCACCGCCGCCGCCGTTCGGGCCGGGACCCAGTGCTCGAGCCGCTGCGACCCGGCGGTCGTGACCGTCCCGGCAACCGCGAGGTTGTCCTTCGCGCAGAACGGGATCCCTTCGAGCGGCCGCGCCTCGCCGTGCTGCCACCGACGCGCCGACTCGGCGCCGGCCGCGACCGCAGCCGCGTCGAAGCGGGTGACGACCGCCTCGCGGGCGGCATCGGCGTCGAGTCGCTCGAGGGTGTCGGCCATGACGGCCACGGGATCGAGCGCACCGGAGCGGTACCCGTCCAGCAGCCCGACCACGCCGTCGGGCGCGGACGGCGACCACCAACGCAGGCCATCCTCGGGGGCGAACACCGGCGGGCGCCGGTCACCGGAGGAGTCGCGGACGTCGGACTCGATGATGTCGACCAGCCCCGGCCGGTAGCTCCGGAGCTCCTCCAGGCTCTCGGCGAGCGAGGCCTGCGACGCGGCGGCCCGGCGGGCGACCACCGGGTCGACGGCGGCTCGTTCGACCGCAACCCACCCGTCGCTCACCGAACGGCCCCCGTGCCGTTCGCGCCCGGCTCGGCGGCCTGCAACATGCGCCATGGGCTGACCAAGCTGTCCAAGCCGCCGTCCTAGCACGCGGCCCCGTCGCCCTCCGTCACCGAGCTTCCGCGCCGAAGCCGCAGCTGGGGATCGACGCGCCGCGGTCGCCCCACTGGCGGGTGGCGACGAGTACGGTCCTGGGGCCGATCGACGGGAGGACATGGTCCGATGCGGCTCTTCCTCGCCTGGTCCGGCGGCCGGAGCCACCGACTCGCCGAGCTGCTGCGCACCTGGCTCGAGACGCACTACGGCCCGTCACACGGGGTCAGCGCGTTCGTGTCGTCCGACATCGCCAAGGGTGCGGCCTGGTTCGGCGCCATCGGCAACGAGCTGTCCAGCGCCGATGCCGGCGTCGTGTGCCTCACGCCCGAGTCGCTCGACTCCCGGTGGATCGCCTTCGAGTCCGGCGCGCTCGTCGCGTCGGTGCGTCAGCGGACGGGCCACGAGCGGATCTTCAGCTACCTGCTCGACGTGCGGCCCACGACGCTCTCCGGCCCGCTGGCCTCGTACCAGTCGAGCATGGCCACCAAGGCCGACACCTACCGCTTCGTCACGTCGCTGCTCGCGCTCACCAACGGGCCGCCGACGGCCAGCGAGCGCTTCGAGCACGAGTTCGAGCAGGCGTGGGTCGAGCTCGAGCGCGGCATCGAGGCGCTCGCCGCGGAGCGGGTCGTGGACGTCGTCGCCGACTTCGACGAGCTGTTCGACCGCAAGACGTTCGACGAGCCGATCACCGAGTGCATGGACCAGCGGTGGTTCGACCGCTACGACGCCGCGGTGCTGACCTTGGCGCGGCTGCGCGAGCGCAGGGCGATCGTGGCCACCGAGTGCGGGCCGTTCGTCGCGGACGCCTACCAGCAGCTCATCGACGAGATCGACGGCTACGTCATGGACCTGCGGGCCCTGCTGTTCAGCCCGGCCGAGTTCCCGTTGCTCGACAACGGCCGCCGCGACGTCCCCCTCGGGGTCGAGACCGTGCTCGAACGGCGCCGCAAGGCCATCGGCGACCTCGTTGCCGTGGTGACCGACCCGGCCCAGCAGGCCTACGTCGACGACGCGTTCCGCTTCGAGCACGCCCGATCGTTCGCCGCCCGCAAGAGCCTGATCCACCGGCTGGAGCGTTCGCTCGCCGAGCGTCCCGAGCGGTTCCCCACGGCCGCGCAGCTGCTCGATAGCGACTGGACGCTCGACCGGGTCGCCGCCCACCTCCGGGCCGAGGCCGAACCCGACGAGGTCGGCGTGGCGCTCGACGAGTGCCGACGCGAGCTCGAGCGGGCCCGTGCCGTCGAGCAGCCCTCGCTGATCGCGCTCCACTACAGCCTGCGCTCGCTCCTCGCCTCGCTGCTCGCGGGACTCGGCGGCGGCGGGACGCTCGGGCTCCGGGCCGACGAGGTCACGACGCTGCTCGCCGACATCGGCCGGTTCGTGACCGACCGCCACCTCGACGGCGGCGGCCAACTGCGCCAGCTCCTCGCACGCTGCGAACGAGCCGCCGGGGCCGACGGACCCTGACGAGCGGCCGGTCGAATTCGTTGCCGATGACCTGCTCCAGGCTGGCCTGGAGGAATTCGTCGACTTCGACGAGAACGACCAGCCCTTCCATCGCGTACGACCGGTTGAGCATTGCCCTGCTCGCCGTCGCCCGGTCTCAGGAGGACCGTCTCCAGGCCCCCGAGGCCGAGCTCCTCGAATGGCAAGAACCCCGCTCGCCCGGTCAACCGATCCGCTCCTGGAAGCCGCGTCGCCGGCTGAAGAACGATGAGGCACCGGCCCGAAGAAGGATGACGATCCACCGGAGAAGGAGCGCCGCGGCAAGTGGCTAATGCTATGTGACTAATCGCACGTTCCAACCATGTGAGCCCTCCTGCTACGGTCATCAACGTCCGTCAGGGAGCATCGTCGACGTGGGGTCAACGAAACACAAGAAGGGTCGTTGACTAATGGAAGAGCTCCTAGAGCAGCTCGGCATGGCGTCTAACGTCATGCGTGCGGCCTTCTTCGCGTGGGGTCTCTGGAAGAGGTTCCACACGCGGAAGGACGGTCAGAGCAAGGTCAGAGCTGATCGCAAGGAGCTAGTCGGGTAATCGCACAACAGTTCGAGGGCCTTCGCCGGCAACGGTGGAGGCCCTCAGCCGTTCTAGGCCGCGGTCCAACACCACCAAGACACCTTTCGAAGGGATCCTCTACCGGCTCTGCAACGCCGTCGGCCTCGGCGCCTACGTCCAAGAAGGCCAGCAGATCGGCCGGCTCCTTGCAGCTGACGGCGAGTCCGGCGAATGCAACCCGGAACTAATCGACGGCGGCGACGGACTGTAGGTCGAGCTTGCGTACGCACCCACGGGGGCGTGCCGAGACTACTCGTACTTCGGGATTGGCCCCTGCGTGATCTGGCCATCGACGATCTTGACGCGGTAGGGGCCGGTCGAGCTGCTCGTCAGCACAGCGAGGATGGCCTCCGGTCGGCACTTGATAGCCGCCCCGCCGCCGGCGGGCTCGAACCGGATCACCCGTCCGCCGTCGCCGTCCGGCTCGCCATCGTTGGGGCCTGAGTCGCGTTCGATCCAGCCGCAGCCAGCGAGCAGTACAGCCTTCACGTCCTGCGAAGTCGCCCCGAGCAGCGTCGTCTTCATCATGCGTCGCCTCCGGTCTGTTGCCTGGGTACTTGGAGGCTGCCGCGTCGGCCTGTAATACGCATCCTGGAGGCGGATCAGCGGCCCGGCTGTGGTCCCAGCGTGGGCAGCTGATACCGATGCGTTAGACCCTCAGTCATGCGCGAAGCGAGTCATCGGTATGTAGCCATCACTCTACGTGAGGGGTGTGACAGCCGGCGTGGCTCGACACGTGGGGCACGTCACACCGGGGCCAAGCCGGCGGGCACGGCGCTCCCCCTCTGAGTCACAGGCGCCAGGTGGCTCACCTGGAGGCATCGCCACGTGCGGGTCGCACGACGAACTCGGTGGTTGCCCGGGCGCGTACGACCGCGTGGGGCGTTCGATGCCACAGGGGGATCACCGCTTCGTCTGCTCGACAGTTGAGATCCTGCGACATGCACGCCGGGCATCTTCTAGCGTCGCCGGCGTGGATGCTTTGTCGCGTAGTGTCTGGTGGGGGGCGGGCACTGCCGCGGTTGTTCTCGGTGGTGCGCAGCTGTTGCGGTTCACGGGCGATCCGGACTGGATGGATCTCGAGTGGTGGACCGACAGCGGTCTCCTGGCGCTCGTCGGGTCGCTCGTCGGCGTGTTGATCGCAGCTGCACTGGCGTTGGGTTCAGCCCGGTGGGCGATGCAGCAGCAGCGCCGTCACGATCTACACGTGTTGGAGGCGCAGTACATGGCTGAGATCCTTGCTACGCATTCAGAGGCAGCCGTGTGGGCGGTGCACACGAGGCTCGAGCAACTAGGCGAGCAGCTGCTCGTCAACCTGAAGGCGGAGGGGATCCTTGGGGAGCGTCCAAGCCTGGGCGAGGAGTTCCACCGTATAGCGCCTCAGCGGGCGAAGACCGCCGTTGTGGCCGACAGCGAGACGCTCGTCGCAGTCCGCAACGTCGACGCGGCGATCGCGGCGATTGCTGCGGCCGAACTCGTCGACGTAGGTGTCGCAATACATCGGTACGATCTCGCGTACGGCAGGCTCGTCGATTTGCTTCGAGAGCGGCTCGGGCTGGCTGCCATCGAGCCGGATCTCCGGATCTCTAACGTCGCGGACCTGTGGGTCGGCGGCCTGCGGGTAGCGAATCTGCTGCTTGTTGCTACTGCTCGCAAGCCGCTCGATCTCTAGTCCGCCTGGTTCCGGCGGGCTCCAGATCTGGTTCGGAACCGCGGACTTCGCCGATCTGCTGATCGCCGAGGCCTACTTCGTGGACAAGAAGATCCCCTGGCACCTCGACTACGCCACGCTCGCAGCGAACCTGGCGAGGATCACGGCGCATCGCGTGGTCGTGACCCACCTCATCGTGGACATGCTGGCCCGGGTCAAGCCAGGGCCAGCCACGTGGCGGCGTTGTCGTGGTAGAAGGCGTCGAGGGTCGGGGCGGGTTGGCCGTCGAGTGAGCGGGTGAATCGGCCGAGCGGGTCGCGGCCGCCCTCGGCGTGGGGGTAGTCGGACGAGAACAGGTACAGCCTCGGGTCGGACTCGACGCAGAGCCGGCCGACGTCCTCGAACGGGTACGGCGTGAACCGCAGCTGCTCGCCCGCCTGCTCGGACGGCAGCCGCTCGAACGTGGCGAGCCGGGGCTCCGAGCGTGACCAGATCCGCACCGCGTGGTCGAGGCGGCGCAACATGTCGGGCACCCAGCCGGCGCCGATCTCGATCGCGCCGCCCCGCAAGCCGGGGTGGCGTTCGAGGACGCCGTCGAGGACGAGCACCGACAGGAACCGCTCGACCGACTGGTAGACGACCATCACGTCCTTCGAGCCGATGATCTCGGCACCCGACATCTCCGCCGCCGCGGGCTGGCCGTTGTTCAACCACTCGTCGCCGATGCCCAACGGGCCGCTGCCGACGTGGAGCACGAACGGCACCCCGGCCTCGGCGAGCCGGGCCCAGAACGGGTCGTGGTCGACGTGACCCGGTGCGCGACCTCCCGGGGCCCGGGCCGGCAGCCACACCGAGCGCAGGCCCAGTTCGAGCGCCACATCGAGCTCGGCCATCGCCCGGTCCATGTCGTCGAGGTCGCACAGCGCCACGCCATGGAGCCGGTCGTCGTCGGCACAGAACCCGGCGACGGCACGGTTGTGGGCCCGGTAGGTCGCGTAGCGCAGCTCGGGATCGCCGAGCAGGAACAGTGGCGCGCACAGCGACGAGTAGACGACCTGGTGCTCGAAGCCCAACAGGTCGAGGGCCGTGGTCCGTTCGGCGCGGTTCACGCTGCCGAGCGCGGCGTGCCACTTGGGCCCGCGCAGCAGGTCGTCGCCCATCGACACGAGCGCCTCCCGTTCGGCGGTGTCGCGGTCGCCGTCGGTCAGCGTCAGGCCCGACCGGCCCCCACCGACCGGCGGCATCTGCTCCCGCCACGACGGGTCGGCGTTGTCGGTCAGGAAGCCGGGCCACTCCATCAGGTGGCTGTCGGCGTCCACGATCCGGAGATCCCCTGCGTAGGCCATGTCGGCGCCCCCCCCTGGTCCGCGGCCATGTCGCGGCCCACGATGGCGCGTCGGCCACGGTGCACACCACTCGCCGCCGGTCGCCACCGACACCGCGAGGATCACCCCGGCAGGGCGGGGCGCGACGGGCAACGATGCGCAAGGCTCGGCCCGACACGAAAGGGGCTTCGATGGGCTGTCTCATCTTCCTGCTCGCGCTGATCGGCCCGCGCGTCGCGCTGTTCTTCACGTGGGCGTTCACGATCTACGTCGACCGGGCCTACGACGACTTCATCGTCCCGGTCCTCGGGTTCGTGTTCCTGCCGTGGACGACGCTGGTGTACGCCCTCGCCTACAACGGCCGCGAGGTGAGCCCGGTCGGTTGGCTGTTCGTCGCGCTCGCGCTGTTCGCCGACGTCTCCTCGTACGGGGCGTCGGCCCGGGAGCGCGCCAGCTCCTGAGCCGGGGACCGGTTCGCCGATCCTTACCGAACCCTTGCCCTGGCCTGGGGGCCTGCTCACCACCGCTTCCGTACCGTCACCGGTGAGGAAGGGAGGTCGACGATGACGAGGAAGTCGTTGTTCGCCTTCGTCGTTGCGGGCGTGATGGCACTGATGGTCGGAATGACCGCCGCAGCGGCACTGGACAGCGGTGACGACGTCACACCGACGACGGCATCGACACCGAGCACCGTCGCAGACCGCGACCAGGACCAGGATCGGGACCGCGTGCGTGATCCCGAGACGTGCACGACCGCGACGGCCGACGCCAGGACGGCGGCGACCGCGTCGGCGGCGGACCGGGACCGCGACCGACTGCGCGACCCGGAGGCCTGCGCCAGCGCGACCGCCGACGGGACGACCGGGACGACCGCTCCGGCGCTCGACCGGGACCGCGATCGCGACCGGGTCCATCAGGACTCGAGCGGGACCACCGCGGCCGCGCCGGCCCAGGAGCGCACCCGTGAGCACGTGATGACCGACGAGCACGGCGGCGCCGGGCCGGCGACCGCAGCGCCCACCCGA
>JAXHUH010000334.1:0-3971 GCA_034211175.1 Actinomycetota bacterium | reverse complement strand
GCCCCGCGGCCCGGCCGGGGGGGCTGGCCCCCCCGCCACCGGTCAAACGGTCGGTCCACTCGTCACGGCTCGGGCGACGCCCGGCACGAACCGGCCCCGGTGGAAGGATCGTCGATCCCGTCCGCCGCTGGCGCGACTGATTCAGTGTTCTTGTTGCTCGGCGGAAATGCCGAGCCGACGGGCCGCGTCCACGGTGACGGTCGGTACGGTGGCAGACCTTCGATGCCCCATCTCGGGGAGAGCCGGAGTGCGATGAGTACGCGTGGCCGCACGGTGGTCGGTCGCGCTGCCTGCCCCGGCCGGTCGGAGTGAGTGGTTGCACCTGTAACGCCCCCCAGGCCCAGAGCGCACGTACACGGCGGAGAGCACGGCGGCAGACCTTCTCGACCGGGTCGGCGGTGGCGATGGGTCCACGACGGGGCCCGGGCTCGGAGGCAGCGAGCCCGTTCCCGTTCGATCCGCGCCCATCGGTTCGATCATCTCGACCTCCTGAGCCGACGCCGCCCGCATCGCGGGCGGGCGATCGGCGGGTCGCGGTCGGGGCGCGCGTCGCCTCGCGAAGGAGATCGACATGACCCGGTCCTGGAGACTGCCAGCGGCGGTGCTGGCATGTCTGGTGATGGTTGCCGCAGGGTGTGGAGGCGACGATGACGACGGTGATCTCATCGGCCTCGATGCCCTGTTGACCCAAGAGACGATCGATCTGACGTCCGACTCCACGACCGCGGCGCCCGCCGCCGCGCCGACCGGCGGCGGCATCGACGCCGCCGTCCTGGTCGACCTCGACGCCAACGGCGACGGCGTGTTGCAGCTCGCGGTGGCCACGCCGGGGCCCCGCGACGACGGCGGCTACTACCAGGCGCTGGTGGAGCAGACCGAGGCGTACGCGCTGGGCCGGCAGTGGCCGTCGCCGATCATCGAGGACAACATCCCGGCCGCGGACGCCGAGCCGCGGCTCACGGCGCTCGCCGAGCGGGAACCGGACGTCATCTTCGTCGGTGCCAGTGAGATCGCCGAACCCCTGGTCGGGATCGCCGAGACCTACCAGGAGATCTTCTGGTACTGCCGCTGTGGCGCGGACTTCCCCGAGACGGACTGGGTGGCGCAGAGCTCGGACGACAGCTCGGAGATCTCGCTCACCGCCGGCTACGCGACCGCCCTCCTCCTCAACGAGGACCCGGCGGCGCCGAAGGGCACCGCGTTCATCGGCAACAACCACTACGGCTTCGAGAACGAGGCGCTCGCCGCCTTCGAGCTCGGCCTCGAGGAGGGGGCGGAGCACCTGGGGCAACCCCGGGACACGTACACCGTCCAGTACTTCGCCTCCGGGAGCTTCGACGTCTACCAGCCCGATCCCGAGGACCCGGACCACGAGGGCATCGTCGGCGCCAAGCCGATCTACGACCAGGTGGTCCGCGATGGCGGGTTCGGTGCGGTGTACCCCTACCTCGGTGGTGCCCACGTACCGATCGTGGCCGACGCCAACAAGGACGGCCTGATCGTGATGAGCGCGGGCGCCTCGCGGGTGTGCACCGACCCGCCGGTGCACGAGGACACCGGCGAGCCCGTGTTCTACGACCTGGAGGTCCGCTTCGACGGCGGCGACTACCTCCAGGTCGTCATGCAGGAGCTGTTCTCCGGCCAGCTCCTCGAGGGTGACAACCGCAAGTTCGTCGTCGGCGAGACGGGCGAGATCATCGTCGACGACGCCGGCACCGTGAAGCCCGACTTCGTCATGAACGGCGCCGTCGTGTGCGAGGCCGAGCTGTCGCCGGAGGCCAGGGCGCGCATCAGCGAGGCGATGGACACCATCTACGGACGCATCGCCGACGGCGAGTTCGCGGCGCGGTTCGACGCGATCCGGGCGGAGGCCTACGGCGGCGGATGACCGGCTCGGCGGCGTGGCGGGAGCGCTGCTCCCACCCGCGACGGTGACGTCGTCCGCAGCATCCGGCCGGTCGTCGCCCGGCCCGGGTAGTCGTCACGTGCGCATGACGGATGCGTGACATCGAGGTTTCGGGCGGCCGCGCCGGCGGCCGCCCCAACGCCGAACCGGCCCGGCCACCGCCCGAAGACCACGGTTCGGCAGCTCAGGCCACGTGTGACGACTGGTTCAGTGGGCGCCAGAAATGGTGCGGGATCGGGCGTTGTTCCGCATTGTGGTCAGTACGGTGTGCAACACCTTCGGTGCCCCAACTGGGGGACCGGGCGGCGAGCGCAACACGCGGGTGCGGTCGTCGGCGGTCGGTCGGAGCGGTCCGCCGCATCCGGCACGGGAAGGTTGTCACACCCGGAACGGCCCCCCAGGCCTCGAGAGTGCAACACGGCGGAAGTACGGCGGCAGAGTCCTCGACCCATCCCGACACGATCACCACTGGCGCGGACCGTCTCCCCTCGGTCGGGCCGGTTCGATCACGGCCGCACCGCAGGGCGGTGCCGGCACCGTGGTGGACGCAGTTGGTCAGACCATCCTACCGGATCGGTTCATCGGGTCCACGTGTTCGCGAGTTGGATCGCGTGGTGTGGTCGGGAACGAGCCGCTGCAAAGGAGCAGCTCGAACATGACCCGATCGTGGAGACTGATGGCGGGAGTCCTGGCATGTCTCTCGCTCGTTGCGGCAGCCTGCGGTGGCGACGATGACGATGGCGACCTCATCGGCCTCGACGCACTGACCTCGGAAACCCTCGACCTCACGGGCGACGACACCCCGACGAGCGAAGCGCCGGCGGCGCCCGGCGGCGGCGGCATCGTCGACGACGCGGTGCTCTCCGATCTCGACGCCAACGGTGACGGCGTGTTGCAGCTCGCGGTGGCGACTCCGGGCGTCCGCAACGACGGCGCCTACTACCAGGCTCTGGTCGAGGCCGTCGAGGAGTACGCGGCCGGCCGCGGTTGGCCGGCGCCGCAGATCGAGGACCAGATCCCCTCGGACGATCCCCGTCCCCGGATGGAGGAGCTGGCCGAGAGCGAGCCCGACGTCATCTTCGTCGGCGCCAGCGAGATCGCCGAGCCGATGCCCGAGCTGGCCGAGACCTACAGCGACATCTTCTGGTACTGCAGCTGCGGCGCCGGGTTCACGCCCGGCGACTTCTACGCCCAGAGCCAGGACAGCGGTGCCGAGATCTCGTTCACCGCGGGCTACGCGGCGGCCATGCTCATGCGTGACGCTCGCGCGGCAGGCGAGGACGTCGGTACCGTGACCGCCTTCATCGGCGGCTTCGGGCTCCCGTTCGAGACCGAGTCACTCGAGGCGTACCGGGCCGGTGTCGAAGAGGCGGTGAAGGGCGAGGCCGACGCGGGGGAGTACGCCACCGTGTACGAGCGGGCCGGCGGCTTCGACGACTACTTCCCGAACGAGGAGACAGGTGTCACGCCCGGGGCGAAGGCGGCCTACGACCAGGTGGTGGCGGCCAACGACAACATCGGCGCCGTCTACCCGTACCTCGGCAACGCCCATCTCCCGGTGGCCCATGACGCCGATGCGGCCGGCTACTTCGTCATGACGGCGGGCTCCTCGACCGGCTGCGAGGACAGCCCGGTGTCCTACGAGCATCCCGGCGACCCCGAAGGCGAGACCCGCACCGTCACCTACGACATGGAGGTCCGCTTCGACGGCGGCGACTACCTCGAGGTCATCCTCGACGAGCTGTTCAGCGGTGAGCTGCTCGAGGGTGACGTCCGGTACTTCGCCACCGGCGTCGAGGAGACCGTCATCGGCGACGACGGCCAGCCGCAGCAGGTCTTCCTCAACGGCGCGGAGATCTGCGGGAACACCCCGCGGGCCGAGGCGCAGAAGGAGGAGCTCGACGCGCTCTTCCAGCGGGTCGCCGATGGCGAGTTCGACGCCCTCCTCGGCCAGATCAGCGCAGACGCCTACACCCCCGACGAGTAGGAACCCTGCGGGTCGGCTCCGGCGGCGACGTGCCCGCATGAGCCCCTGCCGGTGGCGGGCACGCGCCGCGTGCCCGCC
>JAXHUH010000333.1:0-50783 GCA_034211175.1 Actinomycetota bacterium | reverse complement strand
CCCACCAGGGGTGGGCGGGCCCGGCCGGGGTTCGTCGCGGCTCGGCTCCGTGGGACCGGCACCGGTTCAACGGCCGGCCGCGGCGGTCGGGCCGGGACGCCTGGGGCGCCCCGGATCCCGACCGTCGGCGTCGATCAGACGTCGGCGCTCACGTCGTCGGTGGGGACGTCGGTGGGCTCGTCGAGCGGCGAGCCGTCACCACCCTCGGCGTCCTGGTCATCCTCGTCGGTCGGGGCCTCGTCGACCGGGAGCGTGTCCACCGGCTCGTCCTCGACGGGAGCCTCGTCCACCGGAACCTCGTCCACCGGAACCTCGTCCACCGGGACCTCGTCCACCGGGACCTCGTCCACCGGCGCCTCGTCCTCGACGGGCAGCTCGTCTTCGACCGGCGACTCGTCGACCGGAGTGGGGAGGTCGCTCTCGAACACCGGGACCTCGATGCACTCGGCGTCGGTCGCCTCGACCGGCAGGTCGACGTCCTCGTCCATCGGGACCTCGTCGACCGGCGCCTCGTCGACCGGGACCTCATCCTCGACCGGGACCTCGTCGCCCGCGGCCTCCTCGTCGACCGGCGCCTCGTCCACCGGGACCTCGTCCATCGGCGCCTCGTCCATCGGCACCTCGTCGACCGGGACCTCATCCTCGAACGGGACCTCATCCTCGAACGGGACCTCGTCCTCGAACGGGACCTCGTCCTCGAACGGGACCTCGTCCTCGAACGGGACCTCGTCCTCGAACGGGACCTCGTCGACCGGGGCCTCGTCCACCGGGACCTCATCGAACGGGGCCTCGTCCACCGGGACCTCATCGAACGGGGCCTCGTCCACCGGGACCTCATCGAACGGGGCCTCGTCCACCGGGACCTCGTCCACCGGGACCTCATCGCCGGTGGTCTCCTCGTCGACCGGGGCCTCGTCCTCGACCGGGGCCTCGTCGGTCGGCATGTCCTCGACCGGCAGGCACTCGTCGGCCGGGAGCCCGGTCAGGAGCTCGAACGAGATCTCGACCAGCGGGTAGCCGGGCTGGACGAAGTCGGCGCCGGCGAACATCTCCTGGTCGAGGATGCCGCCGCTGCCGGTCGCGTTGTACCCGAGGTGGCTCTCGATCAGCCACTCCTCACCGACACCGGCACCCGGGTCCATCTGGCCGAGACCGGGGGTGTGCTCGGCCACCTCGTCGTTGAACTCCGTGCCGGCGTCGAGGACCTCGGCACCGGTCACGAAGGCGTCGGAGGCGATGAAGTTGCCCTCGCTGTCGAACAGCGGGTGGGCGAACGGGTCGTCGTTGGCGATGAAGGCGTCGTTGCTGGGAACGACCATCGAGGCGAAGCTGAACCACGACGGGCCCGCGGCGGGATCGACCGCCAGGATGGCCGCGCCCACCTCCCCCGGTGCGAGCAGGCCCTCGGGCCCGGCGATGACAGCGTCGACGCCGAACACGCCCGACGCGTCGAACGCCGTGGCCAGCCCGGACGTGTCGCCGTCCTCGGCCAGCATCTCGAGCGCGTCCGACGCCGGCGAGATGGCCTGGAACGTGTCGTGGGAGCCGTCGTGGGCGGCGATCCAGAACGGGCTCTGCCAGGTGCCGTACATGGGCGCCAGGTTCTCGACGGTGACCTTGACGTACGCCGGACCGTCGGCGGGCTCGTCCTGGGCGAGCGCCGCGGTGCCGGACACCGTCACGACGCCGGCGGCGAGGCCGAGCGCCCCGACCCCGTACGCGACGCGGCGGCGGAATGGGCGGGAGTTCTGCATGAAGCTGTCTCCTGCAAATCAGTGGCGGCTACACCACGCTCAGCGCGTGATGTCAGACCCAGGTAAACGGGTCGACTGCCCGTCCGAACGTGTGACGATCGGAAAACGACCACGTTACGGATTCAATTGACCACTCTTGGAGAGACAGCCTGGTCAGCCGGGCGGGAGGACCGTGGATCGGTCCTCCCACCCGGCCGGACGATCCGCCTCAGTCCTCGGCCAGCTCCTCGACCGGAGGGCAGGCGCAGACCAGGTGGCGGTCGCCGTGAGCGCCGTCGATGCGGCCCACCGGCGGCCAGTACTTGCGCACCCGGAGCTCGGCCACCGGGTAGGCGGCCTCCTCCCGGGTGTAGGGATGGGCCCACTCGGTGCCGAGCAGGTCCTCGGCGGTGTGCGGCGCGTTGTGGAGGGGGTTGTCCTCCGCCGGCCAGTCGCCCGAGGCGACCCGGTCGATCTCGGCCCGGATCCGGATCATCGCGTCGCAGAACCGGTCGAGCTCGTAGAGCGACTCCGACTCCGTCGGCTCGATCATCAGCGTCCCCGCCACCGGGAACGACATCGTCGGCGCGTGGAAGCCGTAGTCGATGAGGCGCTTGGCCACGTCGTCGACGGTCACGCCGGTCGACGCCGTGATCTGGCGCAGATCGATGATGCACTCGTGGGCCACGAGGCCCGACGCCCCCCGGTACAGCACCGGGAAGTGGTCCTCGAGCCGATGGGCCACGTAGTTCGCCGAGAGGATCGCGGTGATCGTCGCCCGCCGCAGGCCCTCGTCGCCCATCATCCGGATGTAGCTCCACGAGATCGGCAGGATCCCGGCCGAACCCCACGGGGCCGCCGACACCGAGCCGGGACCCGACGCCGGACCGGCCTCGGCCACGACGGCGCTGTTGGGCAGGAACGGGGCCAGGTGGGACCGGACCGCGACCGGGCCGACGCCCGGGCCGCCGCCACCGTGGGGGATGCAGAACGTCTTGTGGAGGTTGAGGTGGGAGACGTCGGCCCCGAAGTGACCGGGCTTGGCCACCCCGACCAGGGCGTTCAGGTTGGCGCCGTCCACGTACACCTGACCGCCGTGCTCGTGGACGATGGCGCACAGGTCGCGGATGCCGGTCTCGAACACCCCGTGGGTCGACGGGTACGTGACCATGACCGCGGCGAGGCTGTCGGCGTACTCGGACGCCTTGGCCGCGAGGTCGTCGTGGTCGACGTTGCCGTTCTCGTCGCACGCCACGACCACGACCCGCATGCCCGCCATCACCGCGCTGGCCGCGTTGGTGCCGTGGGCCGACGACGGGATGAGGCAGACGGTCCGGGCCGGCTCGCCGCGGCTCTCGTGGTAGAGGCGGATGGCGAGCAGGCCGGCCAGCTCACCCTGCGAGCCGGCGTTCGGCTGGAGGGAGACCGCGTCGTAGCCGGTGATCTCGGCGAGCCACCGCTCGAGGTCGCCGATCAGCTCGCGGTAGCCCTCGGCCTGGTCGAGCGGCGCGAACGGATGGATCCGTCCGAGCTCGGGCCACGTGATCGGGATCATCTCGGTCGTGGCGTTGAGCTTCATCGTGCACGACCCGAGCGGGATCATCGCCCGGTCGAGCGCGATGTCACGGTCGGCCAGCTCCCGCAGGTAACGCAGCATCTCGGTCTCGGACCGGTACTTCGTGAACGTCGGGTGCTCGAGGAAGCCCGACGTGCGGCGCAGCGCCTCGCCGATGGCATCCTCGGCACGGCCGTCGAGCTCGGCGACCGAGCCCTCGACCCCGAACGCACGCCACACCCGCTCCACGACGTCACGGCTCGTGGTCTCGTCGAGCGAGATGCCGATCGTGTCGGCGTCGACCCGCCGCAGGTTGATGCCGTCGGCGACGGCCGCGGCCACCACCTCGTCGGCCCGGCCGGGCACCGAGACGGTGATCGTGTCGAAGAACGCCTCGTGGACCACGCTCACGCCGCCCTCGCGCAGGCCGGCGGCGAGGATCGTCGTGAGGCGGTGGACCCGTGCGGCGATCGCTCGCAGGCCCTCGGCGCCGTGGTAGGTGGCGTAGAGGCCGGCCATCACCGCGAGCAGCACCTGCGCGGTGCAGATGTTCGACGTGGCCTTCTCGCGGCGGATGTGCTGCTCGCGGGTCTGCAGGGCGAGGCGGTGGGCGGGGCGGCCGGCACTGTCGACCGAGACGCCGACGAGGCGACCGGGCAGCGACCGCTTGTGCGCCTCGCTGGTCGCTATGAAGCCGGCGTGGGGCCCGCCGAAGCCGAGGGGCACACCGAAGCGCTGGCTCGATCCGACGACCACGTCGGCGCCGAGCTCACCCGGGGGCGTGAGCAGGCAGCAGGCCAGCAGGTCGGTGGCCACGACCGCGAGCGCGCCGCGCTCGTGGATCGACGAGATCAACCCACCGAGATCGCGGACCGCGCCGCTGCTGCCCGGGTGCTGGACGAGCACGCCGAACGGCTCGACGCCCTCGAGGTCACGGTCGGGGTCGCCCACCATCACCTTGAGGCCGAGCGGCTCGGCCCGGGTGCGAACGACGTCGAGGGTCTGCGGGTGGCAGTCGCGGTCGACGAAGAACACGTCGCCCTTCGCCTTCGAGGCCCGGCGGGCGAGGGTCATCGCCTCGGCCGCCGCGGTGCCCTCGTCGAGCAGCGAGGCGTTGGCCAGGCCGGTGCCGGTGAGGTCGGTGACCATCGTCTGGAAGTTGAGCAGGGCCTCGAGGCGGCCCTGGGAGATCTCGGGCTGGTACGGCGTGTAGGCGGTGTACCAACCGGGGTTCTCCAGCACGTTGCGGAGGATGACCGGCGGGGTGACCGTGTCGTGGTAGCCCATCCCGATCAGCGACGTCGCGACCCGGTTGCGGTTCGCCAGGGCCCGCATCTCGGCCAGCGCCCCGGCCTCCGACGCCGCGGCCGGCAGGTCGAGGGGCGTGGTGTCGAGGATCGGTGCCGGTACCGCCCGTTCCACCAGTTCGTCCACGGACGAGAGCCCGAGGGCCGACAGCATGGCGTCGACGTCGGCGGAGCGGGGCCCCAGGTGACGGTCGACGAATCGTTGGGCCTGCTCGAGCTGATCGAGGGTGGGCCGGGTGGTCATCTGCACGCGCTCCTGGGTGTCTCCGCCGGATGGGGTCATCGGTTGTTCGGATCGGGTTCGGGTTCCGGACGACCGGGGACCCGGGCGTCGGGTGTTCGTCGATCGGGTCGTCGGGCTGTCGGAGGTCGTCCGGTCGCCCGGCCCTCCGGTGGACCGCTCGTCGGGGACCGGCTCGCGGGGGCGTGCCGGATCGCCCGCTCAGCCCCGGTGATAGCGATGGGGGGCGAAGGGCAGGTCGGCCACCGTGCACGGCACCTCGGTGCCCCGGACATCGGCCACCAGCTCGGCGCCGGTCGCCTCGTGACCGGTGGCGACGAAGCCCATGGCCACCGGCGCGCCGACCGTCGGCCCGAAGCCGCCGGAGGTGATCTCGCCGATCTCGGTGCCGTCGGCGCCGCGCAGCACGGCGCCCTCACGCACGGGCTTGCGGCCGGACGGGCGGATGCCGACGCGGTGGCGAGGGGCGCCGTCGGCGATCTGGCGCAGGATCACGTCGTCGCCGATGAAGCCACCCTCGGTCCGCCGGCGCTTCTGGATGGCCCAGAGGAGACCGGCCTCGATCGGGGTGATCTCGGTGCTGAGGTCGTGGCCGTGGAGGCACAGCCCGGCCTCGAGCCGCAGCGAGTCGCGGGCGGCGAGCCCGGCGGGCTCGACCTCGGGCTCGGCGAGCAGCCGGCGGGCGATGGCATCCGCGTGGTCGGTGGGGACCGACAGCTCGAAGCCGTCCTCGCCCGTGTAGCCCGACCGGCTCACGCCGATCCCGACGCCGTCGATCGTGATCGTCGCCGTCTCCATGAACACGAGGTCGGCGACCTCGGGGGCGAGGCGGGCGAGGGCGTCGACCGCGGTGGGGCCCTGGAGGGCGAGCAGCGACAGGTCGGGACGGCTGATCACGTCGACACCGTCGAGCCCGGCCTCGAGGTGGGCCAGGTCCGCCGCCTTGTTGGCCGCGTTGACGACCAGGGTCAGGCCCTCGCCGTCGTTGGTCACCATCAGGTCGTCGATGACGCCGCCGGTGGGCGTCGTGAGGAACGTGTAGCGCATGCGCTGCGGCTTCAGCTCGCGCATGTTGGACGGCACGAGGCGTTCGAGCGCGCCGGGCACGTCGTCACCGCGGAGCTGGACGATGCCCATGTGGGAGACGTCGAACAGGGCGGCCGCGGTGCGGGCCTGGTTGTGCTCGGCGACCGGCCCGGGCCCGTAGCGCACGGGTAGCTCGTGGCCGGCGAACGGCACCATCCGCCCACCGAGCTCGAGGTGCAGGTCGTAGAGCGCAGTGCGGTCGAGCGTGTCGCTGGAGTCGCTCACGGTTGTCCTCTCGGTGTCCCTCGGCGCACGGTCCTGCGCCGACGTCGGTCGCGACGCCGGCCCGTGCCCCCTCTGTCGCGGGACCTGAGAGTTTCGCGACCGTCACCGGCCGCTTACCCCGTCGGTGAGGGTGGCGGAACCACCCTGCTCTCCAGAGACGCTCGAATGGGACGACAGCGGTCCTGTGGCCTGAGAGATTCCGGGGCGGTTGCTCCTTCGGCGCCCGTCCGGTGGTGTGACCACCGCACGGGGCTCTCCCGCTGCGCCCTCGAGCGTTCGTGAAGCTTACCCACGTTCCCGGGCACCGCTCCAGGTGTGCCTGATGAACCTTCGCACATCGGTCACACCGCCGGCGCGCCGAACCGCTCCGGCGGTCGGCACGGCCGGGTGACCGGTCGGCGACCGGACCCGGACGGCGACGCGCTACTCGGAGGTGTCGGGCGACGCGGTGCTGTCGCCGTTGGCCGACGAACCGGGCTCCTCGTCGGGCCGGGTCGGTGCCGGGTCCGGCCCGTGGTCGTGGGACGCCCCGTTCGTCGCCGGCGACGGCCGCGGCCCACCGATCGCGGGGACGTCGGCCGGAGCCGGCGTCGACGGCGTGGGTCCCGCCGGGCCGACGGTGGCGTCGTCGCGGCCGGGCGTGTCGACAGCCCCGTGCGCCGCGTCGTGGTCGCCGTCGGCGGGCTCCGGCCCCCGGTCGGTCCAGGTCGTGTCGAGCCCGGACGACGCGGACGCCGGCGCCGCCCCGTCCCCGGTTCCGGGGCCGTCGGCCGCGGCCTTCGCCGTCGCCTTGGCCTCGGCCTCCTCGGCGAACACCGCGGCGGGGCGCGAGCCGAGACGGGCGAACCGGCGGGACACCTTCCTGGCGCTGAACCGGTCGAACCGCTTCGCGAACCGGGCCCGGGAGCGGTCGTGGCGGTCCGACTGGTGGGCGAGGAGCGTGCCCATCGCCAGCAGCGCCCGCGGCGACCGGCCGGCGAGGTCGTCGGCGACGTGCACGATGAGCTCGACCTGGACGGTCGTGTCCTGGAACTCGCCGAGGACGTCCTGGAGACGGCGCAGCTCCTTCAGCGCCGGGTCGACGAGGCCCGACGGGTGGAGCCCGCGGAACGCCTCCACGTAGTAGCGGAGGCGCTTGGCGTCCTTGCGCAGCTCGTGGAGGTCCTCGGGCGGGCTGTCGTCGTCGATCGCCTCGCCCGCCGCCACCAGCACCCGGTGGGCCTTGGCGATGCGCCGCGACGCGAACCACAACATCGGGTCGTCCGCGTGCGCGGCCACGTCGGTCGGCGTCGGCGGGCCGTCGAACCACGACGAGAACGCGGCGAGGGTCGCGCCGTAGCGCTCGTCGTCGAGCGCGGCCAGCAGGTCGGCAAACGCGGCCTCGCGGCGGGCGGCGAGCACGTCGCGCATCGGTGCGAGCCCGGTACCGAGGCCCCAGGGGAGCGCGTCGGGGCCGGCCGCGGTGAGCTCGTCCAGCTCCTCGAGGTGGACGTCGAGGTCACGCACCGGCGTCGTCACGTCGCCCAGCCACTTCAGGTCGGCCCGCAGGCGTCGCCGCAGGTCCGGGGGCATCGCGCCCTTCGCCCCCGCGAGCAGCGTCCGGGCGCGGCGCACCGCGACCCGGAAGTCGTGGAGGAACTCGATGTCGAGGTCTGCACGGACACCCGGCGCATTTCGCTCGAGCACGCCGACGAGGTGCTCGAGCAGGCGGCGGAGGCCGTCCTCGGCCCGAGCGGTCGGGTGGAGGGTGACGTCGAGGCTCGACGAGTAGTCGCCGACGCTCCGCCCGAGCGCCCACATCGCCGGCGCCAGCGGCTCGGTCACCTCGCCGTCGAGGCCACGCACCAGCGGCTGGCCGGGCACGTACGGGTTGGTCCTGGCCGACAGGTCGTCGACGATCCGCTCGAACGGACGGATGTAGCCCGACGCAGGGCGCACGGCGACGAGCGGCGGGAGCTCGCGCCCGGCGACACCCTCGTCGCCGAGCGCGCCCCCGGCGAGGACCTCCGTCCTGGTCACGGTGATCTCGGCGACGACGGTGTCGACGACGTTGCGGTACGGCCGGGTCGAGGTCGTCTCCGTCGTCCGTGCGCAGCGCAGCAACGCCCGGATGCCGGCGATCGGCCGCACCGCGTCGGCGATGGGGCCGGGCGGCAGGTGGCGCATGACGACGGGGACGTCGTCGTAGGGCCACTCGTGGAGCACCTCGGAGGCGCCCGCCCGGCGCAGCACGAGCCGCCGCGAGCCACCGGCCACCCGGTGCTCGAGCACCAGGCCCTTGCGCCACAACCGCCAGTCGAACGTGTCCCAGAACGCCCGCTCGAGGGTCACGACACGCTCGGGCGCGTCGCAGCCGAGCTCGTCGAGCGCGGCGTCGAGGACCTCGGGGCCGGCCCAGTCCTGGAGCTCCAGCAGTGTCACGCCCGGTGCTTCCATGGCCGCAGATTGACACAGATCGGATCGGCGTTCGGCCGCGTGCCGCGGGTCCTTCCGCGTCCTCGGCGCGATCGCGGACGCGCCGGGCCCCTCCGGTCGGGTAGATCTGTCGCGATGGCCGAGAACCAGGCGACGCCCGATCGCGAGCCACCCGAGACCCCGACCGAGATCGAGCGGAAGTTCGTCCTCGACGCGGTGCCGTCGGCCCACCTGCCCGCCGACGGCGGCCGGAGGATCGAGCAGGGCTACGTGGACGACGACGCCGAGCTGCGGCTGCGCCGCGTCGACGGGCGCTGCGTGCTGACCGTGAAGACCGGCGGCGGCATGGTGCGGGGGGAGGTCGAGGGGGAGGTCGACGAGGACCTGTTCGACGCCCTGTGGGCGCTCACCGAGGGCCGACGACTGACCAAGACCCGTCACGAGGTGCCGCTCGACGACGGCCTGGTGGCCGAGGTCGACGTGTACGACGGCGCACTCGACGGGCTCGTCGTCGGCGAGGTCGAGCTCGGTTCGCTGGACGAGGCGGCACGCTTCGAGCCGCCGGCGTGGCTCGGGCGGGAGGTGACGGGCGACAAGCGGTGGTCGAACCGGTCGCTGGCCGACCGGGGCCGGCCGTGAACACCGGGCTCGACGCCCCGGTCCCGCTCGTGCGCATCGAGCGGGGCGGCGAGGTCGAGTCCCGCCACTCGGGCTGGTGGGTGATCGTCGAGCCGACCGGGGAGGTCGTCGCCGGCGGCGGCGACCCCGCGACCCCGGTGTTCGCCCGCAGCGCGTCGAAGCCACTGCAGGCGCTGGCGATGCTCACGTCGGGCGCGGCCGACGCCCACGACGTCACCGACGAGGAGGTCGCGCTGGCCTGCGCCTCCCACAGCGGCCAGGAGCGCCACGTCGCCCTCGTCGAGACGTGGCTCCGCCGGCTCGGCCTGACCGGCGCCGACCTGCGCTGCGGGCCCCAGCCCCGGCCCTGGGTTCGCGCCGGCTCGGAGACGGCGGTGCACAACAACTGCTCGGGCAAGCACGCCGGCTTCCTGACGCTGTCGCTCCACCTCGACCAGGCCCCGGCCGACTACCTCGACCCCGTGGGAGCGGGCCAACGGGCCGTCCGCGCCCACCTCGCCCACGCCACCGGGACACCCGACGGCGACCTCGTGGTCGCGGTGGACGGCTGCAGCGCGCCGACCTACCGGCTGCCGCTGCGGGCGCTGGCCACCGGCCTCGCCCGGCTGGTGGCACCACCGGAGGGTGGCCCCGACGCGGCCGCGTCCCGGCGCGTCGTCGGGGCGATGACGGCCCACCCCGAGCTGGTCGGCGGGACCAACGGGCGGTTGTGCACGGAGATCATGCGGGCGGCGGGCGGGCGCCTCGTCGCCAAGACCGGGGCGGAGGGCGTGTTCGTCGTCGCCCACCGGCGCGACGGCCGCGCCCTGGCGGTGAAGGTGGCCGATGGCGCCCACCGCGGCCACGAGGTGTTCCTCGTCGCCCTGCTCGACGCCCTCGGCTGGCTCGACGGCGACGGTGCGGCCGCCGTGGAGGACTGGCGGGCCGGCACGATCCGCAACTGGGCCGGCCTGGTCACCGGGCGCCGGGTGATGGAACCGGGCGCGCTCGACGCCGTCGGTTGACGACCGGCCTCACCGGAGGAGGCCGCCCGCCACCGACGATCATCCGCGAAAGGCTGGCGCGACCGCACCGCGGTCGACTACGCCCTGCGCCATGGAAGAGACCAAGCCGCACATCGGCGAACGGGTCCTCGAGCTCGCCCGCTCCGTGCCGATCGGGCTCACGGCGGTGGACGCCGACGACCTCCGCAAGGTCGACACGCTGCTCGACACGGCCATCCTCGCCCGCCGCTCCGAGCTCGAGAAGAGCCATCCCGGTGAGCCAGCGGCGCCGATGACCGCCGCGGTCGCCCTGGCCGCCATCGTTGCCGACGAGCTCGGCCGCAGCCTGGCGCCGACACCGAAGAAGCGGGCCCGCAAGCTGGCCCTGGTCACGATCCTGCTCGCCGCGATCGGCGGAGGCGTCTTCGTGTTCCTGCGTCGGCGCGACCGGACGGAGGAGGACCCGGCGTGAACGGGCTGCCGGCGATCTCGCTGATCGCGACGCCGGGCCGCCGGCGCCAGGTGATCGACGCCGCGGTCGAGCTCGAACGGCTCGGCTTCCCGGGCATCTACTGCCCCAGCCTGGGCGACGCCCTCACGCTGTGCGCCGACATCGCGACCCGCACGTCGCAGATCGAGGTCGGCACCGCCATCCAGCCGATCTACCTCCAGCACCCGGTGGCACTGGCCGGCACGGCGGCGCACATCCACGAGACGAGCGGCGGCCGCTTCAAGCTCGGCATCGGGGTCACCCACGGCCCCGTCCACGACCGGCTCGGCATCACGCCCGGGCGGCCGCTCGCCGACATCCGCGACACCGTGGCGAGAATGCGGGAGGCGGCGGCCCAGGTCGGGGAGCTCCCGCCGATCGTGCTGGCCACGCTCCGGCGCCGGATGGTCGAGCTGTCGGTCGAGATCGCCGACGGCGCGGTGTGGGCCAACGGGTCCCGCTCCGCGATGGCCGCGTCGCTGGCCCACGTGCCGGCCGAGCGCCGCGACGCCGGGTTCTTCGTCGGCAACATGATCCCGACGGTGGTCGACGAGGACCGGGAGGCGGCCGCGGCCCGCAACCGCAAGACGCTCGCGGGCTACGTGATGCTGCCGAACTACCGGAACTACTGGAAGGAGGCGGGCTACGTCGAGGAGATGGAGTCGATCGAGCAGGCCATCGCCGAGGGAGATCGTGAACGGATCTCCAGTTCGATGACCGATGCCTGGCTCGCGGACTGTACGCTGTACGGAAGTGCTTCGGAGGTCCGCGACGGTGTCGAGGCCTGGCGTGAGGCCGGTGTCACAACGCCGATCCTCGTGCCATCGTCGACGAGCGGCGGACAGCTGACGGCTGTGCAGGAGCTCAGCGCCGCCCTGACGGGATGACCGGTCGACTGACCCCTTGCCATCTGCCTCCGAGATATGTGAAATTACTTCAGAAAATACAACCGATAGCCCGGCGGGACGGACACGATGGGATACTCGAACACCGTGACAGCGAAGCTCAGCCGCGACGCCATCGCCGATGCCGCGACCGAGCTCGTCGCCGAGGTGGGGGAAGCAGGCTTCACGATGAGTGGCCTCTCCGCCCGTCTCTTCACCGTCCCCGCGAACCTGTACAACTACACGGGCGGACGTGACGACGTGCTCGACGCCGTGTTCCAACGGGCCCAGGCGGGCCTGTTCGACTCCCTGGACGGGAAGTCGGACGATCCGCCGGTCGAGGCCCTGCGAGCCGGCCTGCGCAAGGTATCCCGATGGGCGACCGACAACCCCAACCTGATCGCGCTGATCCGCACGCGGACACGCCGTCTGGATGACCTGAACGACGCCTCCGCCCTGGTGGGCACCCAACTCGGCCGTGCCGCCGAGAGCGGCGACATCACGTCGAGCGACGGGTTCGAGGAGTCGGCCGGGTACGTCACCGCGGCACTCGCCGCCCAGCTCTTCTACCTGACCTCCGTCGACGTGTTCGGCGACGAGCTCGAGGCGCGCCTGATCAAGACGCTCGAGCTGCTCATCGGCGGCCTCTGAGCCGTCACGCCGGGGCCACCCCGGCGCATCGATCGATCGTTGCTCGTCGAGCCGGACCGCTGGTCCGGCTCGATGCGCGTCCGGGCCCGGACCGCTCGGCCGGACCGTCTCGACGCCCTGCCCGCCGGCAGCGCCGCCATCACCTCGTTGCAGACGGGCACGACAGGCACTCCTGGTGTGCACCCCGGCCGGCGCCGCCCCGAGCGGTCACGGTGGTCCCACGGCAGCCGGGCACGGCGGTCAGAGGCGATCCGCCACCGGCCGACCCCGCCGTGGGCGCAGGCGTCGGAAGGCGGGCCCGTCGGGGCCGTGAGCGCCCCGCTGCGGTGCCGCGAGCGGGTGCCGGGCCGCGTCGACGCGAACGAGGTGCGCCGAGCCGTCGAGGCGGCCCGGGGCCGGCTCAGCCGCCGGCGTGGGTGCGGGCGGCGAGCTCGTCGAGCAGGCGGGCGGCCGAGGGCTCCGTGGACGGCCCGTCGTGAGCCTCCTGGCGCCTCCCGGCGCCGGGCTCGCCACCCCGTCCGGCGCCGAAGCCGTTCGTCCGGTGGAGCAGCTCGGCGAACTCGAGGAGCGTCGAGGTGGCCTCGGGGTCGGTGTGGAGCCCGCCGACCCCGTCGACGATCTCCAGCAGCCGGGCCGCCGGCTCGCTCATGTGCGCCCGCAGGTGCTCGGTGACGTGCTCGAGGTGCGCGGCCTCCGCGGCGACCGCCATCCGCAGCCCGTCGAGGCGCTTGTCCTCCTCGGCCATGCGCTTGCGCTCGGCGTCGCGGATGCGCTGGGCATCCCGCTCCGCCTCGGCGACGACCCCGCTGGCGCGCTCTCGCGCGTCGGCGATGATGGCGTCGGCCGTCTCCTGGCCGAGCGCCATGGCCCGCTCGAGCTCCTCGGCGGCGCCGTCGGCCGCCTCGACCTGCTCGGTGAGGGCGGTGTTGCGCTTGCGGAGACGGGCGAGCTCGGCGAGCAGGCGGGCCCGGTCGCGCTCGATCGCGGCGAGGTGGGCGTCGACCTCTTCGGGGTCGTAGCCGCGGCGCCGGACATCGAAGTCGGGCCGCGGCAGATCACTCAGTGCCGCGAGGGGTTTCCTCCCGCCGGAACCGGCGCCCGCCGCCGTCTGCTCGTCACTCATGCATGCTCCCCGACCGGCCGCCACCGGTACGACGCCCGCACGCCTCCATCGGAGTCATCATGTCGGAGTTGAGCCACGTTCGCCCCCGAACGGCCGCAATTTCGGCTCGGTCGAGGCATCGCGCTCGTGATTTGTTACGGTTTTGCGTCAAGCCCAGCGTCAAACGTAATGCGACCGACATAACCTCGCAGGGAGGCTATGGCAGAACTCGCACCAGGACGCCACCCCTGGCGGAGGTGGCACGAACGGCGGGCGACGTTCGGCGGACAGGAGTGGCATGCGGCGGAGCATCTCCCACAGATTCGACTACCCGTACCCACGCTGGCAGGTGTGGCGTGCGATGACGGAACCAACGGCATTGGCCAGCTGGCTGATGCCCAACAACTTCGCGCCGGTGGTTGGCCACCGGTTCTGCCTACGCACGGATCCGGGGCCCGGCTTCGACGGCCGGATCGCGTGTGAGGTGTTGGAGCTCGACGAGCCCAACCAGATGACGTGGTCGTGGACGAGCGGCCCCGTGGACACCATCGTGACCTTCGAGCTCACCGAGGACGAGACGGAGAGCACCGTCCTCGGATTCACCCAGTCGGGCTTCCGCGGGGTGCGGGGCAAGACGGCGAAGCTCCTGCTGGACCCGGCGATCAAGCGGACGTATCGACATCTGCTGCCGGCGTACCTCCAGCAGATGCCCCCCGACGTCGACGCGCCGCTCCCCACCTTCACCCACACCCGCAAGACCCAGCCGGCGCGGATGAACGTGCTGGAGGTCTGAGGCCCCGGCGCACGAGCGCAGGCGCACCCGACGACGTCCGCCGCGTCGTCGGGGCGTCGGGCCCGTCAGGGCCCCGGGTTCGTTGCGGCTACCGTCGCCGCCGTGGCGCACACCGACGGACGCGTCTGGTACGCGAGCTACGGCTCCAACGCGAACTGGGACCGGTTCCGCACCTACCTGGAGGGTGGTGCGGCGCCGGGCGCCGGCGCGGGCCAGCGGGGCGCCCGTGACCCGTCGCCGCCCGAGGCCGACCTGGCGGTCTCGCTGCCGTTCACCGTCTACTTCGCCCGCAGCTCCCGTCGCTGGGGTGGCGCGGTCGCCTTCGCCGACCACCATCGCCACGAGCACCACGTCGGGCTCGCCCGGGCGTGGCTGGTGACCGTCGAGCAGTTCGAGGACATCGCGGCCCAGGAGAGCGGGCGTGAGGCGATGCGCTGCGACCTCGACGCGCTCCGCCGTGACGGGCACCTGCGCTGCGGGGACGGCTGGTACGACCACCTGCTCCACGTCGGCGACCACGACGGGATGCCGATCGTGACGTTCACGGCGACCGAGCCGCTCGCCGAACAGCCCACGGGCGCACCGTCGGCGCCGTACCTGCGCCACGTCGGCGCCGGCCTGGCCGATGCCCACGGCCTCGACGACGACGAGCTCGGCCGCTACCTGCTCGGCTGCCCCGGGGTCACCGACGGCTGGGACGAGGCCACCCTCGCCGCCCTCTGGCACTCCTGACCACCCCGCCGCGCCCCCACCCCGACCGTTCCCGGCGACCGATCTGCCGCCATCCCCTTTGACGCCGCGGTCGTCGAGGTCCCCCGATCGGGTCCGAGTCGGTTCCGGGGTCAGGAGCCCATCATCATCTTCCACTGGTCGAGGGTGCCGAGCCGGTAGACGAAGTTCGTCTTGCGCACGTCGCCCATAGGGGCCGAGGGCTCGGGGGCGTAGAGGTGGCCCGGGTAGAGGACCACGTCGTCGTCGACCCGTGACAGCGTCGAGTGGATCGAGTGGTAGAGCGCCTCGGCGTCGCCGCCCGGGAGGTCGACCCGGCCGCAGCCCTCGAGGAACAGCGTGTCCCCCGCGACCAGCTGGCGGTCGAGGAGGAAGCACTGGCTGCCCGGCGTGTGACCGGGCGTGTGGATCAGCTCGATCGGGATCTCCCCAACCGTCACCCGGTCGCCGCCGCTGTGCTTCACCAGGTCGGAGTCGGAGATGCCCGTGACCTTGAGGACACCATCGGCCTCGACGGACTGGACGTGGATCGGGACCTGGACGCGCTCGAGCAGCTTGGCCACGCCCTCGATCGAGTGCCCGAAGATCGAACCGCCGACGTGGTCGGGGTGGTAGTGGGTGACGAGCACGCCGCCGAGGCACATCCCATCCTCCTCGATGGCGTCGAGGAGCGTGTCGACGTCGTACGCGGGGTCGACGACGACCACCTCACCGGTCTGGCGGTCACCGATCAGGTAGGTGAAGTTGACCATCTGGCGGGCCAGCGGGTTCGCCGAGGCGAAGTCCCGGCCGGCGAGGAGCTGCCGGAAGTAGAGCCGGTCGTCGGACGGGGCGTCGGTGTCCATGGCGCCCAGTACAGCCGCCGACGCCGGCCCGCGTCGAGAAACCCGACGCCGGGCCGGCCGGGACGCGGGCCGGGCGACGCCACCGGCTGCCCGCTGGCGCGCTCAGGCGCCGGGGGCGCGCCGCTCGGCGTCGGGTGAGAGCGTGTCGATGAGGAAGCCGAGGACGAGCGCCTCGTCACGCCAGGCGTCGTAGCGGCCCGACGGCCCGCCGTGGCCCGCGCCCATCTCGGTCTTGAGCAGGAGCGGGTTGGCGTCGGTCTTGGTGTCGCGCAGCCGCGCCACCCACTTCGCCGGCTCCCAGTAGGACACCCTGGGGTCGTTCAGCCCGGCGGTGGCGAGGATCGGCGGGTAGTCCCGCGGCGCCACGTTCTCGTACGGCGCGTACGACTTCATGTACTCGTAGAACTCGGCCGACGCGACCGGGTTGCCCCACTCCTCCCACTCCATGACCGTGAGCGGCAGGGACGGGTCGAGGATCGTGTTCAGCGCGTCGACGAACGGGACCTCGGCGATCGCCGCGCCGAACAGGTCGGGGGCCAGGTTCAGCACGGCGCCCACCAGCAGGCCACCGGCGCTGCCGCCCCGCATCGCGAGCTTCCCCGGGGCGGCCCAGCCGCTGGAGACGAGCTCGGTGCCGCACGCGACGAAGTCGGTGAACGTGTTGCGCTTGTGCAGGTACTTGCCGTGCGTGTACCACGGCCGGCCCAGCTCGCCGCCACCGCGGACGTGGGCGATGGCGAACACCCAGCCCCGTTCGAGCAGGCTGAGGCGGGCCGACGAGAACGTCGGGTCGATGCTCGCCTCGTAGGACCCGTAGCCGTAGAGCAGCGCCGGCGCCGTGCCGTCCGCGGTCAGGTCACGGCGGTGGACCAGCGAGATCGGGATCTCGGCCCCGTCGGACGCGGTCGCCCAGATCCGGTGGGTGACGTAGGTGTCGGCGTCGTAGCCGCCGAGCACGGGTCGCTGCTTCAACAGCGTCCGCTCGCGTGTCTCGAGGTCGTACTCGAACACCGACGGCGGCGTGATCATCGACTGGTAGTTGAACCGGACCGTCGTCGTGAAGAACTCGGGGTTGGCCGCGCTGGTCGTCGTCGAGACCTGCTCGGGCACCTCGATCACGTGGCTCTCGCCGTCGGACAGCCGCGTCACCTCGAGGCGGCGGACGCCTCCGGCCCGCTCGTGCACGATCAGGTGATCGCTGAACGCGTCGACCGCCTGGACCTTCACGTCGGGGCGGTGGGGGATGAAGTCGTGCCAGTGCTCCCGGCCCGGGGTCGCCACGGGGGCCTCGACGACCTTGAAGCTCTCGGCGCCGTCGTCGTTGGTGACGATGAAGAAGCGGTCGGAGTGGTGCTCGACCGCGTACTCGACGTCCTGGCGGCGGGGCTCGACGACCCGCAGCTCGGTGTGCGGGTCGTCGGCGGGGAGCAGCCACACCTCGTCGGTCACCTTGGACCCGACGTGGATGATCACCCAGTCCTCACTGCGGGTCAGGTCGACCGACACGAAGAACCGCTCGTCGTCCTCGGTGTAGACGCACACGTCGTCCGACGCCGGTGTGCCGAGCACGTGGCGCCACACCTGGTGGGGCCGCATGGCGTCGTCGTGGCGGGTGTAGAAGAAGGTGCGCTGGTCACGGGCCCACGCGGAGCCGTAGTAGACGTCGGAGATGACATCGTCGAGCAGCTCGCCCGTGCTCAGGTCCTTGAACCGCAGCTCGTAGCGCTCGCTGCCGTCGAGGTCGACCGCGAACGCCAGCATCCGGTGGTGCGGCCCGACGTCGAACACGCCGAGCCCGCAGTAGTCGTGGCCGGCGGCCAGCTCGTTCTGGTCGAGCATGACCTCGTCGGCGGCCGAGGTGTCGTAGCTGCCGTCGGCCGCCGCGGGGCGCCGGCAGAAGATCGGGTACTGGAGGCCCTCCTCGGTGCGGGTCTGGTACCACCAGGTGCCGCGCCGGACCGGGACCGAGAGGTCGGTCTCCTGCACCCGGGAGCGGATCTCCTCGAACAGCTGGTCGCGCAGCGCGGCGGTCGGTTCGAGGACGGCCTCGGTCCAGGCGTTCTCGGCCTCCAGGTAGGCGAGCACGTCGGGGTCCTCGCGGTCGCGCAGCCACGAGTACGGGTCGACCACGGTGTCGCCGTGCACGGTCCGCTCGACCGGGACCTTCTTGGCGATCGGCGGCGCGGACGGGGTGTTTCGGCTCGTTTGGACCACTCGCCGAGCGTAGGCGCCACGGGGGCCATCGTGACCCGACCGTTCGTGGGCCGGCATCGCCGACCCACGGTGAGGGACGTGCTCAGCGCACCGAGCGGATGATCGGGACGATCACCTCGCGAAACGCCCGGTGCAGCTCGTCGTAGCGCGCCCGCAGCGGCTCGCCGGGCCAGGACGCCGGCAGCAGCTCGTCGGGGAGCAGCGGGTCCTCGCCGACGTGACGCCGGATCGCGACCTGGAGGCGGAAGACCGTGGCCAGCGCCTCGCGGCCGCGCGCCGAGAGCTCGTCCAGCGCAGGGTCGACGGAACGGACGAGGTGGTCGGCGCGCTCGGCCCAGCGTTCGAGGTCCCACAACCGGGCGGCGAGCTCGCCGGGATCCCGGGTCGGCGAGCCGACGAGCTCCTCGCACTGGTCGACGACGACCGCCTGCTCGGCGTCGAACGCCGGGCGGGTGAGGTTCCGCGGCCGCGTCCAGACCCCCTCGCGCAGCTCCGCGAGCCGCAGCCGCGCCGCCGCGGAACGCAGCGTCGTCCGCTCCTCGGCGCTGCGGCGGCCCGAGCGGACCACGTGGAGCTCCCACGACCCGTCCCAGTCGCAACGCACCGTCCCGGCGTCGGTGTGCTCGGACCGCAGGTTCCGCGTCGACCCGGGCGCCAGTTCGTAGCGGCCGTCCTCGTTGAGCACCTCGCCGGAGGACACCATGCGGGACAGCGCGGTGCGCACCGTGCCCTCGGCGACGCCGAACAACCGGGCGGCGGCCACGAGGTCGCGGCCGGGGATGGAGCTGCGACGACTCCCGAGGAGGCACGTCACGAGCACGCCGCGAGCGGACAGCGGGCGCTCGACGGCGAGAACCTGTGCGATCGGGTCGTCGTCCGGCACGTCAGAACCCCCCGACCGGGCCCGGCCCTGACCCGGCGTCAACACCGACGCATCGTAGGCGGCCGGCGCCCGATCACGTCGGGCCGGCGCGGACACGCCACTCAGCTGGGCGGCTCCGACGCCGCCGACCGGCGCCACTGCTCGAGCGCGGCCGCCGCGACCTCCCGGACGGGACGCCCGGTCGCCTCCGACACGGCGACCACGTCGTCGTGCTCGGGCTTGGCCCAGCCGTCCGCGTACTTGATCCCGACCGCCCCGCCCTCGACGAGCACCTCGCCCCGCGACCGTCGGCGGGCCCACCGCTCGCAGGGCGTGACCCGCACACCGAGCGTGCCGGTCTCGGCGACGAGACGATCCCGCACGGCGTCGACGTGGTCGCCGTCGGCCAGGGCCGACACCACGTGGGCCGGGCGCCCCTTCTTCCCGGTCACCGGCACGATCCACGCGTCGACCGCGCCGGCGTCGAGCAACGCGGCAACGGTGTGGCCCAGGACCTCGCCGGTCTGGTCGTCGATGTTCGACTCGACGAGCAGGAGCGGATCGACCCGTGCGCCGACGTGGTCGGACGGGCCGGCCGGCTCCGACGGGCCGGCGGGGCCCGCCGGGTGCGACGACGCCGAACCGACGGTGCGGGGCGCGTGGGGTGGGTGCGACACCGCCGCCGGGCGTCCGGCCTCCGGGGCCGCGCCCGCGGCGTCGTCGCCGATCGTCACCGTGAGCACGTTCGGCCGGTCCGCCGGATCACGCGTGCCGGCCCCGATGCCGATCGAGCGGACCGACATGGCGGGCACGGCACCCCAGTGCTCGACGAGCGCGACGAGCAGCGCCGCACCGGTCGGGGTCGTCAGCTCGCGGGCGACGTCGATGCCGACGACCGGGGCCCCCTCGGTCAGGATCATCACGGCCGGGGGCGGGTTCGGCAGCAGGCCGTGGGCCGAGCGCACCGTCCCGCCCGTGCCGAGCACGACCGCGTTGGCCGCGACGCGATCGATTCCGAGCAGCTCCAGAGCCACGCAGGCGCCGACGACGTCGACGATCGAGTCGACCGCGCCGACCTCGTGGAACTCGACCTCGTCGGGCGGCAGGCCGTGCACCCTGCCCTCGGCCTCGGCCAGCCGTTCGAACACGGCCAGCGCCCTCGCCGTCACCCGCTCCGGGAGACCGGCATCGAGCACGATCCGGCGCACGTCGAGCCACGGCCGATGGGTGTGGGACGGCTCGGCGTCGACGACGACGTGGGTGCCGGTGACCGCGCCGCGGGCGACCCGATCGGTGCGCAACGACCAGCCGGCGACGCCGAGCGACCGGCACGTCTCCTCCACCGCGGCGAGGTCGGCGCCGGCATCGACGAGCGCGGCGAGGATCATGTCCCCCGCGGCGCCCGCCGAGCAGTTGAACCACGCCGTCCGGGTCATCGCCGACCGGCCGGCGACGCGCTGTCGTGTGCAGCGGCGGCCCCGGCGGTCACGGCGTGACCCGGAACAGGCGGCTGATCGCGCACGCGGCACCGAAGCCGTTGTCGATGCCGACGACCGAGACACCCGAGGCGCACGAGGCCAGCATCGACAGCAGCGCCGTGACCCCCTCCAGGGACGCGCCGTAGCCGACGCTCGTCGGGACGGCCACCACCGGCACACCGACCAGGCCGCCGACCACGCTGGCCAGCGCGCCCTCCATCCCCGCCACCACGACGACCGCCTCGGCGTCGAGGACGTCGTCCAGCGAGGACAGGAGGCGGTGGAGGCCGGCGACGCCGACGTCGTCGAGACGGCGGGCCACGATGCCCCACGCCGCGAGCGTGGCCGCGCACTCGTCGGCCACCGGCAGGTCGGCGGTCCCCGCGGTCACGACGACGACCCGACGGCTGCCGGGGGGCGAGGGCCGCCACACCACCGTCGCCAGCCCGGCACCGGTCACCGTGGCCGAGTCGTCCACGGCGAGTGCCGCGGCCCGCTGGGCCTCGTCGGCGCGGCTGAGCACCACCGGGCCCGTTCCGCCGGCGAGGAGCTCACCGACGATCGCCGCGCACTGCTCGGGGGACTTGCCCGGCCCGTAGACGACCTCGGGCGCCCCCTGGCGCAGGGCGCGGTGGTGGTCGACCCTGGCGAACCCGAGATCGGCGAAGGGGAGCCGACGGAGCCGGGCGACGGCGTCGTCCGGATGGACCTCGCCGTCGGACACGGCGCTCAGCAACCGGCGGAGGGCGTCCTCGTCCACGTGGCGGCAGAGTAGCCGGACCGGTTGCCGCCACCGGCCGCCCGGACCGCCGGGCAACCAGGTCGTCCGACGGCGCGAACGCCCGACCTGCGGTGCGGTCACCGCACCGGGGAACCGGCTCAAGTCACCCCCGGATCCGCCGACCTGGAGGCAATGGGTGGCGACCAGGGTCAGGCTCGGGGGGACGACGCGACCCACCTCTCGGAGCTGGCGGCGGAGCAGAAGCGGGTCGACGTCGCACACGATCGTGCCGGCGCGGAGATCGCCGACCTCGAGGGCCGCCTCGGCGGGTCGGCCCCGGCGATGCGGCGCGACGAGGTCCGGGCGATCGTCGGCACGTGGCGCGAGCGCCTCGACGAGCTGCGCCGGGACGACCAGCCCCTGTGCTTCGGCCGGATCGACCTCGACGAGGGCGACACGTTCTACATCGGCCGCTGCCACCTCACCTTCGGCGAGGACATCGAGCACACGCTCGTCAACTGGCGCAGCCCGGTCGCCGCCGCGTACTACCAGGCGACCTTCGCCGACCCCCACGGCCTACGGCGGCGGCGACGCTTCGACCTCGACAGCGACCAGCGGACGCTGCTCGACCTCGCCGACGACACCTTCGGCGACCCGCTCCCGCCGACCGACGGGGCCGTGGGCGACGCCGTCGACGCCGCCGACACGGGCGGGGCCGGCGAGGGGCCCGGCCCCCTGGCCGACGACGCCCCGTGGGCCGCCGCCGACCTCCTGCTCTCCGAGCTCGCCCGCGACCGCACCGGCCGCATGTCGACCATCGTCACGACGATCGTCGCCGAGCAGGACCGCATCATCCGGGCCCCGGCCGAGGGGCTGCTCGTCATCGACGGCGGACCGGGCACCGGCAAGACCGTCGTCGGCCTCCACCGGCTGTCTCGGCTGCTGTACGAGGACGCCGCCCGGCTCGAACCGGCCGACGTGCTCGTCATCGGGCCCAGCTCGACGTTCATCGGCTACATCCGCCAGGTGCTGCCCGCACTCGGCGACCGCGACGTGCGCCACCGCACGCTCGGCGAGCTCGCGCTCGGGGGGCTGACCCGCCGGGCGCGCGACCAGGTCCGCATCGGGCGCACCGACGCCCCCGAGGCCCGACGGCTCAAGGGCGACATCCGCCTCGCGGAGGTCATCCGCCGCGCCGTCGACCGCCGGGTGCGCGTCCCCGTCGACGGCCTGTCGACCCGCTTCCGCAGCCGCGAGCTGCGGGTCCCGCCGGAGGCCGTGCGCGACGAGATCCGGCGCCTGCGCCAACGCGGCGAACCGCTCGCCGCGTGCCGCCGCCACCTGATCGACGGGCGGCGCCGCCTCGGCACCGGGTGGGTCGAGGAGCGGATGTGGGAGAGCTTCTCCGCGTCGCTCGGTCGCTTCGAGCGCGCCTTCCTCACCGAGGACGACCGCCGGGCGCTGGCCGACGCCATCCGCGGCGACCGGGCCCTCGCCACCCAGGTCGACCACGCCGTCAACCTCACCGACCCCCAGATGCTCATCCGAGAGCTGCTCACCGACGCGGAGCTGCTGACGTCGCTCGCCGGTGACCTGCTCGACGAGTGGGAGCGCCAGGTGCTCGTCCGGCCCCGCGAACGCGGACGGCGCTGGTCGTGGTCGGCCGCCGACCTCCCGATGATCGACGAGGCCGCGACCGAGCTCTCCGGCGTCGCCACCACCTACCGCCACGTCGTCGTCGACGAGGCCCAGGACCTCACCGCGCTCGAGGCCCGGATGATCGCCCGGCGATGCCCGACCGGGGGGATCACCGCCATGGGCGACCCCGCCCAGGCCACCGGCGACGGGCTCGCCGCGAGCGGCGACTGGTCCGGGCTCGCCGGCCACCTCGTCGGGGAGCGGCCGTGGCGGGTCGAGCGGCTGACCACCAGCTACCGGGTCCCCGTCGAGGTCGTCGAGACGGCCGAGCTCCTCCGTCAGCGGATCAGCCCCGACGCACCGCCGATCGAGGCGGTCCGGCACGGCGGACGCGTCGACATCACATCGAGCAGCGACCTCGCCCGCGATCTCGCCGAGCTGCTCACGACGCTCGTCAGCGACGGCGGCCTCGTCGGGGTGATCGCGCCCGACGAGGCGCTGCCCGCCGCACGGGTCGCCATGGAGCGGGCCGACCTCCTCGGTGTCGAGGCCCCCGCACCGATCGACGACGCCGCGGTCTGCCTCGTTCCCGTGAACCTGGCCCAGGGCCTCGAGTTCGACCACGTCGTCGTCCTCGAGCCCGCGGCCGTCCTCGCGGCGGGACCGCACGGCCACCGGCTCCTCTACGTCGCCGTCACCCGCGCCACCCGCACGCTCACCGTGCTCCACTCGGCCGGCCTGCCCGTCGAGCTGGGCGGCGACGTCGAGATCGCGTCCGGCTCGCCGCTCGTCGGCAACCGCGAACCCACGACCGACGAGCTGCGCCTGGAGCTCGACCGGCTCGTCGTCGAGCGCGACGACCTGCGGCTTCACAACCAGCAGCTCCTCGACCACATCGCCCACCTGACCGAGGTCGTGTCCAGCGCCCGACGATGGCTCGAGCAGGTCCCGCCCGACACGCCTTCGCCGACACCCCGCACGGACGCGCGGACCACCTCGGAGCCGCCGCCCGGCGGGACGGGCGACACCTGGAGCGCCGACGAGGACGCCGTGCTGCGCCGCCACGTCGACGCCGGCGCACCCCTCGCGATGATCGTGCAGAACACGGGCCGCCCACTCGACGACGTCCGGCGACGGCTCGCGGAGCTCGACCTCGGCGACGCCACCGGCCGTGACCTTCCGGACGACTCCCCGAACTGAACCACGCCGACCGCACCGCGCCGCCCGAACCACGCGTTGGCGCGCGCCGCTCACCGCAGCGGTTCACGAGCGGAGGCGCGCGGGACGAGCGAGTAGAGTGCGAGCGTTCACGGGCCGCATCGAGCTGATCGCATCGGCACCGGAACCGTCGGCCCGAGCTTCCTCGGTCCGGCCAGGAGGGATGGCAGAGCGGACGATTGCGACGGTCTTGAAAACCGTTGGGCCTGCGGGTCCCGCGGGTTCGAATCCCGCTCCCTCCGCACACACAGGAACATCCGGCGCACGCCACTGATCGGCACCACCCCGACCGCGTGCGTCACCGGCCCGCCGGCCACCGAAGCGGCGCGGGCCTGAAGGTGTGCGGTGGTGCCCGACACCACCGGCGCAGGCCGTGCGCGCATCGGTGCACACCTCCAACCTCCGGCCCCACCGGGACCCCGAGCGCCGCGCCGCGGTTTCGCGCCCGAACGCGCAACGGCGCCGAATCACGCCGGGTGGACGAGGTCGACTCGGTGTGATGCGGCGCCGTCGGCCCCTACGGACCGTTCAGCTCGAATCGTTGTGCGGGCGATCGCTCGATGGTCTCACACGTCTTGATGGGCAACCGTGTGTGACCTGGTACCACGCCCGGCCCCTCACGCTGCCAGCAGCGTGAGGAGCACGATCGGGGGGCGTCGGGTCTTGGTTCTCAGACCTTGCCGTAGAGCGTGGGCGCACGGCCGCGGCCGTGATACTCCCGATCGGGACCGAGGTCCTTGATCGAGCCGGCATCGACGAGCTCGGCGATCGCCTTGCGCACGGTGGCGCCAGTCGCTCCCGAGGCCTCCTCGAGGTCCTTGACCGTGAACGGGCCGGTGGGCACGCCGGACTTGACCTCTTCGACGGAGACCCGCCGGCTGCGCTGCGTACGACGCCCGCCTCCGGCCGCCGTGCCATTGCGCCGACCACGGCCACGGCCGCGGGGCACATCGAAACCCGCCTCGGCGAGCACGTCCTGGGGCACACCCATCGACGTGAACGCAGTGACGGGCACACCCTGGTCCTCGGCCCAACCGTGCGCCAGGCGCACGAAGTCCGAACGGAACTGATCGCCGTTGATGGCCTTGGCCCGCTCGAGCTCGCCGAGCACCTTGAGCTTCTCGACCGGGTCGCCGGCCTTCTCTGCTTCGCCCTCGAGCTTCTCGATCAGTTGCTCATCTCGGAGCTTGGCCGGATCGTCGAGGTACAGCAAGTAGAGGCGTACCGCCTCTTCGCCTGTCATGTCGCGTTTCTCTCCTGTCACGTGGTTGGCGGCTACGGACCTCCCCACAGTCACATTACTGCGCGCGACGGGCCTCGACGTGCGTTTCGAAGCAGAGAATCCATCCGCCCTGATGAATCAACGTAGTTGCCCTCCCCATCCGCGCGCCTTCGACCACGGCGTGCAACGACGAAGGCCAGCAGGCCGAAGCGTCACAACCGTCACAACGACGGTGTTCGCTTACCGAGATTGAAACGTCGTCCTTGGTTGCCTGACCACCGACCGAACGACCAACGATGCACCGCTCCACCACAACTCACCCACACCAACAGACGCTGGCCGAACGACGAACACGGCGCAGGACCCGACGTCGCGCCGGGCACCACCGACGGGCCCGGGACCGCGTCGGCCCACCCGACCGGCGGCGACACCACCACAACCGCGTTGATGGGCGGAGGGCACGTCCGTGTATCATGACGTCCCGCTGAGGAGAGGTGCCGGAGTCTGGTTGATCGGGGCGCCCTGCTAAGGCGTTGATGGGAGCAATCCCATCCGTGGGTTCAAATCCCACCCTCTCCGCCGAGCTGCTCGGCCCGTGCTCGGCAGCCGCCTCGCACGGGAGAGCCGCAGTACTTCCCGCTCCGCTCGGGGCCGTCAGGCCCGGCGGGCCCTGGGCATGGGTTTCAGGGCCGCGGTGAGGTCGACCCGCTCGCGGGTCACCTGCCGAGCTGGAGTCGTCCGTGCGCGGCAGCCGCCTCACACGGGAGAGCCGCAGTACCTCCGCTCCGCCAAGGCCGCAGGCCCGCCGTCAGGCCCGGCGGGCCCTGGGCATGGGTTCCAGGGCGCGGCGGGCTCGGCCCGCTCGCGGGTTGCGAGCCGAGCCGAGCTGGCGCTGGCCGGGGGAGCCGCAGGAGCTTCCCCACCGCCAAGGCCGGAGGCCGGCGGCGGGTACCGGGCTTGGGGTCCGGGGCACGGCGGGATGGGGGGTGCGGGTTGATGAGCTGGGGGGTCGTTGCGGGTGACCACATGGTGTGAAGTGGTGGTCACGGAGAACGGTAAGGTTGCGAACGTGTTTCCGTACGTGCATAATGCGTGACAGCAACGCAAACAAACCGAGTCCAGCGCGTCGCGCCCGGGTGTCCGAACGGCGGTGTTCCACCCGTCCTGATGCTGGCGTGCTGGGAACGCTCCGCCCGCGCTGTTCCGTCACCCCCAGCTCTACCGACGGTTCCCGCGTGCCCCGGGAGATACCCGGTGGCGGAGCCCGCCGGGAGGTGCCGTGCGTCCAACCCTTCGTTCTCTGTTCCTCGCGCTCGCCGCGCTCGTGGCGATCTTCGTGCTCGGCGCGTGCCAGCCGACACCGGAGCAGATCGCCGCGTTCCAGGAGATGAACGGCCTGACGGCCGCTGCGTCCGAGCAGGACCTCGCCGAGCTCCGGCACTGCGAGTCCACGGGCCGCTACGACATCAGCAGCTCGAACGGCCTCTACCACGGGGCCTATCAGTTCTCGCAGCGCACGTGGGACGACGTCGCGAGCCGCTGGATGCCGTGGCTCGTCGGCCGCAGCCCGGCGAACGTGACGCCCCACGAGCAGGACGCCATGGCGAGAGCCCTCCTCCTCGAGGCCGGGCCCCAGCCCTGGCCCCACTGCGGGGCACGCGCCTTCTCGAACTGAGGATCCCGTCGAACTGACGGTCGCCGCGAACTGACCGTCCCCTCGACGTGACGGTGCCCGATCCGGGGACACCCGTCGGGAAGCGCTCGATCGGCCCCGCCGGTGTCGCCGGCGGGGCCGATCGGCGTCTCAGCATCGATTCACACATGCGAAACGAACACGTCACGCCCAGTCGGTAGCGTCGTGGCCTCCGCGGCATCGTCCTGCCCGGAGCCGCCCGACCACGAGGCCCCCCGCCGAGGGGTCCCGCACCGAGAAAGGTTGCCGTGTGAGCCGTCGTCTCGCCGAGCTGCGCTCGCCGGAGGTCGCCGAACGGGTGACGGGATCGTCGATCCTGGTCCAGCCGCTCGGCGCCATCGAGCAGCACGGCCCGCACCTGCCGTTCGCCACCGATCTGATCATCGCGGCCGCCGCCGGCGAGGCCGTGGTGTCGGAGTACGGCGACGAGCACGACCTGTGGCTGATGGAGCCGCTGGCGTACACCAAGTCGAACGAGCACGCCTGGGCGCCCGGCACCGTCTGGCTCGGCCCCGACACGCTGCTCAAGGTGCTCGACGACATCGGCCGCAGCGCCGCGACCACCGGGGCGCGCAAGATCGTGTTCCTCAACGGGCACGGCGGCAACTCGGCGCTGCTCGGCGTCGCGTGCCGCGAGCTGCGCCTCCACCACGGGCTCCTCACGTTCCTGGCCCACCCGTCGGTCCCGCCCGACCAGGGCGGCGAATCGACGTCCGAGGAGCACGGCATGGGCATCCACGGCGGGCTGGAGGAGACGTCGGTGGTCCTCCACCTGCGCCCCGACCTCGTCCGCATGGACCTGGCCGAGCGCAACATCCCCGGCGCGCTCGTCGCCAACGACCAGGTGCGCTTCGGCGGTTCCGTCGGCTTCGGGTGGCTGGCCAACGACTTCGGGCCCGACGGCCACATCGGCGACCCCACCGGCGCGACCGCGGAGCGGGGCAAGGCGCGCTTCGAGGCCGCCGTGGCCCGCCTCGGCGCCGCGTTCGGGGAGATCGCCCGGTTCGAGCTGCCGATGAAGGGCGACGGATGACGGCCGCCACGGCCCATCGCGTCGACGGCGTCCGCCTCCTCCAACGACTCGACGACCTGGCCCGCATCGGGGCCATCCCCGGCACCACCGGCAACTCCCGCCTCGCGCTCACCGACGAGGACCGTGACGGACGCGACCTGGTGGTCACGTGGATGCGCGACCTCGGCCTGCAGGTGACGATCGACGGCATCGGCAACATCGTCGGCTGCCAGCCCGACCACGGCGGCCGGGCGCCGGTGATGTGCGGCTCCCACATCGACACGGTGGCCCGCGGCGGGCGCTACGACGGCAACCTCGGCGTCCTCGCCGGCCTCGAGGTGATCGAACGGGTCATGGAGCTGGGCATCGAGACGTCGCGCCCGCTGGCGGTCGCGTCGTTCACCGACGAGGAGGGCGCCCGCTTCCCGCCGGACATGCTCGGCAGCCTCGTCTACGTCGGCGGCCTCCCGCTCGAGTCCGCGCTCGACATCCACGGCGTCGACGGCGCCGTGCTCGGCGACGAGCTGGAGCGCATCGGCTACGCCGGCTCGGCGCCGTGCCCCGGCCGCCCGCCCGCGGCGTTCGTCGAGCTCCACATCGAGCAGGGCCCGATCCTCGACATCGAGGACATCACCATCGGCGTCGTCGAGAGCGTGCAGGGCATCTCCTGGCAGGAGCTGCGCATCGAGGGCCAGTCGAACCACGCCGGCACGACCCCGATGCACCTGCGACGCGACGCCGGCTACGCGGCAGCGAGGATCACGACCTTCGTCCGCGAGCTCGCCGGCGAGCTCGGCGGCCACCAGGTCGGCACCGTCGGCGTCAGCGAGCTGTCACCGGGCCTCGTGAACGTGGTGGCCGGCTCGTCCCTCGTCACCGTCGACCTGCGCAACACCGACGAGCAGAAGCTGCGCGAGGCCGAGCGCCGCCTGGCGCAGATGATCGAGCACCTGGCGGCCGACGAGCACGTCGAGATCTCCCACCGCTCGCTCGCCCGGTTCGAGCCGGTGCCGTTCGACCCGAAGGTCGTCGACCTGGTCGAGTCGACCGCACGGTCGCTCGGCCACCGCACCCGTCGGCTGCCGTCGGGCGCCGGCCACGACGCCCAGATGCTGGCCCGGGTGTGCCCGACCGCCATGGTGTTCACCAAGAGCCGCGACGGCGTCAGCCACAACCCGGCCGAGCACACCGAACCCGAGGATCTCGTCGCCGGCGCGGATGTTCTGCTGAACACCATGCTGCGCCTCGCCGATGATCCCGACCTGCACGCCGAGGAGTGGAGCCAATGACCAGGCCGCTGACCGTTGCCGCCGCCCAGATGGGCCCGATCCAGCGGGACCACACCCGGGCCGACGTCGTCGAGCGCCTGATCACGCACCTGCGCGACGCCGCAGCCGCCGGGTCCGACCTGGTCGTCTTCCCCGAGCTCACCCTCACGACGTTCTTCCCCCGCTGGTACTTCGAGGATCCGGCGGAGCTCGACGCGTTCTACGAGCGCGAGATGCCCGGCCCCGAGACCAAGCCGTTGTGGGACGAGGCGATCCGCCTCGGCGTCGGCTTCGCCCTCGGCTACGCCGAGCTGACCCCCGACGGCCACCGCTACAACACGATGATGCTGGTCGGGCCGGACGGGGCCGAGATCGCCCGCTACCGCAAGATCCACCTCCCCGGCCACGCCGAGCACGAGCCGTGGCGTCAGTTCCAGCACCTCGAGAAGCGCTACTTCGAGTCGCCGCCCGACGGGTTCGGCACGTGGCGGGCGTTCGGCGGCGTGGTCGGCATGGCGATCTGCAACGACCGCCGGTGGTCGGAGACGTGGCGCTGCCTCGGGCTCGGCGGCGCCGAGCTCGTCCTCGTCGGGTACAACACGCCGGTGCACAACCCGCCGGCGCCCGACCACGACGAGCACAGCGACTTCCACAACCATCTCGTCATGCAGGCCGGTGCGTACCAGAACGGCCTGTGGGTCGTCGGTGTCGCCAAAGCAGGTGATGAAGAAGGTGTGCCGATGATCGGCGGGAGTTGTGTGATCGCGCCGTCGGGTCGTGTCGTCGCGGAAGCAGCAACGGTCGGTGACGAGTTGGTCGTGGCCGACATCGACCTTGATCAATGCAACTCGTACAAGTCGACCACGTTCGATTTCGCGCTCCACCGGCGCATCGAGAAGTACGGTCCGATTTGCACACAACGGGGTGCGATCGCGCCGGACTGAGCACGATCGCGCCACGTTCGGGCGAATGCGGTTCACGGTCGTTGCGCGGGCCCTCCGGGCCCGTGTGCGACCGGGAAGGCCGGCGGCGCAACCCGCCCGCGCCGGAGCCCGCGAGGGCCCGGGCGAGCAGCTCAGACGGTCGGGGTGATGATCTCCGAGCGCACCGACGTCTGGGCGACGATCTCGCCACGATGGAGCACCATCCGGCTCGCCGGGGCGCAGGCGACGGCCTCGCGCAGCGTGGCGGCGTGGACCGCGAGCAGCTCGGCGGGTGCACCCGCGGTGATCTCGGGCGCCTCGAGCCCCATCGCTTGACGGGCGTCGACACTGACCGCCCGGTAGGCCTCCTCGGGCGTCAGGTGCCCGGCCATCACCAGGAGCGCCGCGGTCTCGAGCGGGTCGCCACGACCGACCGTGTTGAACGGGTCCTGGAGGTTGTCACCGCCGGCGCCGAGCGTGACGCCCGCGTCGAGCAGCGGCCGGATGGCGGTGAGGCCCCGCGGCGTGGACGTCGGGTGATCGCGGCCCTGGAGGAACAGGTTCGTCTGGGGCAGCGTCACGACCCCGACACCCGCCTCGGCGATCTCCTCCGCGATCCGCTCCTGCACCGCGAGCGGTTGCACACCGAGGCTCACGCAGTGGCTGGCCACCGCTCCGCGCTCCCACCCCGAGGACTGCACGACCTCGGCCATGTAGCGGACGTCGAGCGACTCCGGGTCGAGGTTCTCGTCCATGTGGAGGTCGATCGGCCGGTCGAACTCGCCGGCGATCTCGAAGCAGGCGTCGAGGCACGCCTTCGGGTCCGGGTCGACGTGGGGGCAGCCGCCGCCGATGTCGACGCCCGCGTCGAGCGCGGCACGCAGGCGCGCCCGGTTGTCGGCACCCTCGAGGCCCGACGTCGGCCGTCCGACGAGGGCGACGATCTGGAGGTCGAGGAGGCCGGTCATCTCCCGGCGCACGTCGAGCAGGGCCTCGACGGCGGCGAGCTCGATGTCGGCGCCGACGTCGACGTGGGTGCGCAGCGCGGTGACGCCGTTGGCGACCGCCAGGCGGGCGGCGCGGCGGGCACGCGCCGCGATGTCGGAGGCACTGAGCCCGGCGCGGTGGGCCTGCCAGGACTCGATCGCGCCCATCAGGTCGCCCCGTGGGTTGGCGACGACGTCGGCGGTGAGCGCCTTGTCGAGGTGGGCGTGTGGCTCCGCGGGCGCGGGGAGGAGCACGTAGCCACAGAGGTCGTGGATCACCTCCGCACCGGCGACGCTGAACGCGCGGGCGACCTCGGTGATCCGGCCGTCGTCGATCACGACATCGACGATCGATCCGTCGGCCAGGGTTGCGCTCCGCAGCAGCGTCGTCATGGAGTCCTCACCACATGTCAGGTGGCCCGGGCGTACGTACGCCCCGGCCAACATCGGATCGGGTCATCTCGAGGCCGGCGCGGGGCATGACCTCGTCGGCGAACAGGTGGAACTGCTCGACCATCGCCTCCCGGCTGATGCCGGGCATGTCGAAGAACAGGACGAGGTGCTCCATCCCGAGCAGCTCGTGCCACATGCCCACGGCCTCGGCGACGTCCTCGACCGAGCCGATCGCCATGATCTGCTGGTCGACGGAGTCCTCGAGCGCGGGCTGGAAGTCGAACGGCGTCTCGCCGCCGGCCGGGTTCGCGTAGCTGCGGAACCGGCCGTAGGGGGCGAGGAAGCGGCACCACTCGTCGTGGGGGTCACGGCCGGTGCGGAACGCGTCCTCGCGGGTGCGCCCGATGTGGACGTTGAGCGCCAGGCAGCGGCCCTCGCCGGGCGCGAGCTCCCACCCGTGGCCCGCGGCGAGCTCGCCGTAGCGGTCCCAGATCTCCTTCACCTGCGCCGGCGGCCGGGCCGGGATCACGCCGTGGTGGCGCACGCTCGGGCAGTACTCGAGCGTCGCCGGCGACGTGACCGGCTGCCAGATGTCGACCGGCGAGATCGGCTTGGGCACGAGCGTCAGGTCGGTGACGGTGGCGCCGCGGTCGGGGATGCCGGGCGGCGGGAGCGTGAAGTGCTTGCCGGTGAAGCTGAACCGCTCGTTGGTCCAGGCGAGCCGGATGATCTCCATCGACTCCTCGAAGATCTCCCGGTTGAGGCGGTCGGCCTCGCGGGACATCTCGTTGTCGCCCGAGGCCACCACGCCGCCGAGCGACTGCGCCTCGCGGGGCACCGTCCCCCGGCCCACGCCGAACTGCATCCGGTCGTTGGAGAGGATCTGGGCCATGGCGTAGTCCTCGGCCAGCCGCAGCGGGTGCCACTGGGGGACGACGTTGAACATCTGCCCGGCCCGCAGGCGCTCGGTGCGGGTGGTGAGGAACAGCCCGAACTGGACCAGGTTCGGGACGACCTCGTAGCCCTCGTACTGGAAGTGGTGCTCGGTCAGCCACATGGTGTCGTAGCCGAGCTCGTCGAGCGATCCGGCCCACGAGATGAGGTTGTCGTAGCAGCCGAGGAACGCGTCGTTGCCGTAGCGGCGGTCGACCGGAACCGGCCCGGCGTTGCCCGCGTCTCGCATCGGGACCGACCCGTAGAAGTTCGCGTCCACTCGCATTCGACCAAGTGTGGTGCGCCCGTCATGGCTACCGAAAGGGGCGGAGGTCAACGGGGCGTGAGGGTTGTCTGAACGATTTCTTGCAGACGGGCCGGGGGCGGGACACCGGTTTCCCCGACGCCCCGGGCCGTGCGGGGGACCGGCAGGCACGAGGGCTAGGGTCCCGTCATGGCCGAGCCGGGGGAGCGCCGCCGCAACGTCCGCCTCGGGCTGGCCGCGCTCGTGGTGCTCGGCGGGCTCGTGGTCGTCGCCCTGGCGAGCGGGCGGGCGGTGTGGGACACCGGCGGCGAGGTCCCGGCGACACCCTCCGCGATGGTCTACCTGCGCGACGCACTCGTCGGTGTCGGGGTCGTCGCCAGCGCCGTCGTCCTCACCGCCGCGCTGGTCGAGCTGCTGCGCCGCCGGAGCGGGCCGAGGTCGGCGCCGAAGCGGCGCTGGTGGGCCAACATCGTCGCCTTCGCCATCATCTCCGTCCTGTTCCTGCTGCTCATGGCGCTGCGCAACGATGGCGAGGAGACGGCCCGGAACGAGGCCACCGGCGCGCCGGTCACCACGAGCACGACCGTCGCCGAGCCGCCGTCGGCGGGTGGCGGCTACCTGCCGCTGCTCGGCGGGCTCGGCGCACTCGTGGTCGTGGCCGCGCTGGTCGCCACCCGGTTCGGCCGCGCGAACGCCGGCGAGCCCGCCGTGGAGGAGACGGCGACGTCGGGCGTGGCCGCCGCGCTGGCCGAGGGGGTGGCCGACCTGCGCGACGACCCGGACCCCCGCCGGGCGATCCTGCGCACGTGGGAGCGCCTCGAACAGGTCTTCGATCGGCACGAGCTGGGGCGCCGACCGCAGGAGACGACCGCCGAGCTCGCCCGCCGGGCGCTCGGTCGGCTCCACGCCTCGGCCGAGTCGTCCAGCCGCCTGGCGGGGCTGGTGGAGCGGGCGATGTACTCGGCCGAGCCGCTCGACCGCAACGATCAGCTCGCGGCGATCGACGCCTTCGAGGCGGTGCGCGCCGACATCCGACGCCACGACCCCACGCCCGACGATGCTCCGGCGGGCCCGGCCGGGGTCCCGGCGACGGGCCTCGGCGGCTCGACCGGCGGCGCACACCATGACTGACACCTGGCGCGAGCTCGTGCGCCGGGCCGTCGTGGCCGCCCTCGTGGCCCTCGCCGTCAGTGCGACCGCCCGCGCGACCGGCTCGACCGTCTCCGTCGGGGTGCCCGCCGCCATCGTCGGCGCGCTGTTCGCCGCCGGGCTCGTCCGCGCCGCGCTCCGGGCGACCCCGGTGATCGACGCGGTGCCGCCGCTGATCTCGTTCCGACGCCGGACGCCGCCACCCGACCGGCGCCCGGCGGCGCTCAACCAGCTCGAGCAGCTCCTCGTGCTCGGCGGCGACCCGCAGTTCGGACGCGGCCAGCGCCTCCGCCGACGCCTGGAGGACCTGACCGACGAGCACCTCGCCGCGTCCGGCATCGAGGCCGCCGACCCCGACGCGGTCCGGCGGGCGCTCGGCGAGGACGCCGCCGCCGCACTGCGCGGCGACGGCCCGATGACACCCGCCGACGTCGACGTGGTGCTCGACGCGATCGAACGACTCCGACCGGGCGGCGCGCCCGGCGACGACCCGCAGGGGGCCGACACCATGTACGACCACGACCCGATCGCCGGCGAGTGGGTGGACCACTCGTGACCGGCACGAACGGCGAGCCCACCCCGCCGCCCGGCGGTGACGGCGCGCCCGGGCCGGAGGCCGCCGCGGCGCTCGCCGACGCGGTGCTCGGTGAGGTCGAGCGGGCGGTGATCGGCAAGCGGCCGGTGCTCGAGCTGCTGCTCACCGGCATGCTCGCCGGCGGCCACGTGATCATCGAGGACCTGCCCGGCCTGGCCAAGACGCTGATGGCGAGCTCGTTGGCCCGAGCGGCGGGGCTGAGCTGGTCGCGGGTCCAGTTCACCCCCGACCTGCTCCCCGCCGACCTCACCGGCTCGACCGTGCTCGAGGCGTCGGGTGCGTCGTTCGAGTTCCGCCCCGGGCCGATCTTCGCCAACCTCGTCGTCGGCGACGAGATCAACCGGGCACCACCGAAGACCCAGTCGGCGATGTTGGAGGCGATGGCCGAGGGCCACGTCAGCGTCGACGGCACGACCCATCCGCTCCCCCGGCCGTTCTGCGTGCTCGCCACCCAGAACCCGGTGGAGTACGAGGGCACCTACCCGTTGCCGGAGGCCCAGCTCGATCGCTTCCTGCTCCGGGTGTCGGTCGGGTACCCGTCTCCGTCGGAGGAGCGCGAGATCCTCGAGCGCCGGATCGGGCGCCGACAGGACGACGTCGACATCTCGCCGGTCGCGTCGCTCGACGACGTGCTCGCCGCCCGGCGCGGGATCGAGGCCGTGCACGTCGCCGAGCCGGTGCTCGACTACGTCATCGCGCTCGTCGGTGCGACGCGGCACGCGCCCGGGGTCAGCACCGGGGCCAGCCCGCGCGGCTCGTTGGCGCTGCTCAAGGCGTCCCGGGTGCGCGCCGCCCTCGCCGGTCGGACCTACGTGACCCCCGACGACGTGAAGGCGCTGGCCGTCCCCGCCCTCGCCCACCGCCTGATCCTCGAGCCCGAGCTGTGGGTGCGCGGCGCCCGGGGCGACGAGATCATCGGCCAGATCGTCGAGCGGGTACCGGCGCCGTCGCCGTCCGACGTGCTCACCGGGGCGTGACCGCCACGACGCAGCGGTCGACCGGCCGGCGACGGGCCGGGCCCGGCCTCGGGGCGCTGGCGTCGGCCGCGGTCATCGCCGCGCTCGGCGCCGTGATCGGCGGGCGACCGGAGCTGGCCGGGCTCGCCGCGGTGGTCACCGCACCGCTGCTGGTGTCGTTGCTGTCGTCCGACGGGCCGCGCGACCTGGCGGTTCGCCTGTCGTTCGACTCCGACCGCTGCACCGAGGGCGAGCGGGTGACGGCAGCGGTCGACGTGGAGGCGGACGCACCGTGGTCGTCCGCCGAGGTCGTGCTGCGCGCGCCGCGGGGGTTCGCGGCCGGGCCCGCGGTGCGCTCCCTCGTCGAGCTGCGGCCCGGGACGTCGGACCCCGACCACGGGCCGGGCGGGGATGGAGACGGCGCGCCGGGCGGGGACGGAGACGGCGGGCCGGGCCGGTACCCGGCCGCGCCGATCGAGGTCCCGGTCGGCGGGGAGCCGTGGCAGCCGGTGGACCCGGTGCGCGCGTCGGTCGAGGTCGACCTGTGGGCGAGGGCGTGGGGCGACCACCGCTTCGACGCGGTCGACGTGGTGCTCCACGACCGGCTCGGGCTCGTCCGGCTCGAGGCGAGGACCGATCCGGCCGCCCGGGTGCGGGTCCACCCGCCGGTGTCGAAGGTGCAGTCGCTGCTCGACCCACGCACGACCCGGCTCGTGGTCGGCGCCCACCGCAGCCGGGCCCGCGGACGGGGCATCGAGCTCGCCGACGTGCGCCCCCACGTGACCGGCGATGCGCTCAGCACCGTGAACTGGCGGGTCACCGCCCGACGGGGTCGGCTCCACGTCACCGACCGCCACCCCGAGCAGGCGTCCGACGTGGTGCTGTTCCTCGACACCTTCGCCGAGGCCGGCGGGGCGACCGACGGGACGCTGCGCCTCGCCGTGACGACGGCGATGCTGCTGGCCGAGCGCCACCTCGGCGCCCTCGACCGCGTCGGCCTGGCCGAGCTCGGCGGGGTCCTGCGGTGGCTGCCGATGAGCACCGGGGTGGTCCAGCTCCAGCGGATCGTCGACGCGCTGCTCGACGCCAACGTGATCCCGAGCGGGGTCGACAAGACGATCGACGTGCTACCCACCCGGGCCGTGCCCGACCGGGCCCTCGTCGTCGGGTTGAGCCCCCTGCTCGACCCCCGGGGCATGCGGGCGCTGGTCGACCTGCGGGCCCGGGGCCGTGATGTCGTCGCGCTGGTGTGCGAGCCGGAGGCGTTCCTCGGGCCGGCGACCACGCCGATCGAGGCGACCGCCCGCCGGATCTGGCGCCTGGAGCGGGAGCGCTTCGAGGTGACCCTGGCCGAGGCCGGGATCGCCTCGGCCCGCCTGCCCCGGGCCGGCGAGCTCGAACCGGTGCTGAGCGGGCTGCTGCGGGCCCGGCGGGCCGTGCGGGTGACCCGACGATGATGATGCGGCTGCGGTTGCAGGAGCTCGTGCGGACGCCGCCGCGTGCCCGGCGGGCCGAACCGGTGGCGTGGGCGCTGGCCGGCCTCGCGACCGTCGCCGGTGTCGCCGTCGTGGCGCTGACGCTGGTCCGCGCCGACGCGCCGCCGGGTGCGGTCGGGGTGGTCCTCGGGCTCGCCGGGGTGATCGCCCTCGCCGGCGGCCTGCTCCGCGGTGCACCCGGTGGGGTGTCGTGGGCGACGACGGCACTGACGACGGGCTACGTCCTCGCGGTCGCGGGCTCCGAGAACGGCGGCGACGCGCTGGAGGCGCCGCTCGTCGGGGTGCTGCTGGTCGTCGTGGCCGTGGTCGGCACCTGGTCGTTCGACGTCCGCCGCCCGATGGTGGGCCGCCGCGAGGTACTGGGTGCCCGGGCCGTGGCGCTGGTGATCGTGACCGGTGCGGGTGCGGCCGCGAGCTGGCTGGTGCTGTCGATCGGCCTGGCCGGTGCCGCCCGCGGGCTCGGCGTGACGGTGGCCGGCCTGTCGGCCGTGGTGATGCTCACCGCCCTCGGCGCGGGACGACTCCGCCGCCTGGGCTAGAGTGGCTTCCGCGCGTGCCGCGGACGGCGTAGGATGTCCCGGCTCCAGCGCTCGTAGCTCAATTGGAGAGAGCATCTGACTACGGATCAGAAGGTTGGGGGTTCGAGTCCCTCCGAGCGCGCTAGCTGAATCCCAGCTGAGAGGCGGTCCCCGGTCCCGGTGGCCGCCTCTGTCGCGTCCGGGGAGGTGCCGGCGAACCGCGCGCGGCGACCGAAGGAGATCCGGGCAGAGGCCGCCGACCGGGTCTACCGGACTCGACATCCGGCGGCGCCCCCTCCGGCGCCAGCCGGTGCTGTGAAGGCGCCGACGCCAGTCGTTCCGCCACTCGTGCGTGAGTCCCGGCTACCGCTCCGCAAGCAGCTTGCGGAGCCTCTCGGCGAAACGCGGGACGCCTGCTCGCTCGAGAGCGTCGGCGAGGTCGTGCGGTGACCTCGCCGGGCGCTGCTTCTCGCTCGCGAGACGCACGACTGCGGCTGCGACCTCGTCGGGCCATTCATCGGCCAGCTCGCTCAGGTAGTCGTCGGGGTCGGCGACTCGGACGCCGTGCGCTGCGAGCGGCTCTGGCGGGAAGTCCGGCGCGTTCTTCGTCAAGATCGTGCACGGCCGACGTGCCACAGCGGCCGCCATGTGTTGATGGTCCGTGGCGTCCGGCCCGGTCATCTCGGACACGAGGTGCTGGTACTCGCTGCGTTCCACCTCGGCGTCCGGGAAGAACTCGCGGATGGCTGCCGTGACGCTCGCAGCCGTCTCCCGGGTTCGACGTTGTTCCCGGACGATGACCTCCTCCCACTCGTCGAGCAGGGCCTCGGTCCAGATCACCTCGTGAAGGCCGTCCTCGCTCAAGGCGAGCAGGAGGTCCATGACCGAGAAGGGGAAGAGAACGTTCGTGTCGGCCAGGACACGGCGCATCAGTACGGGAGGCCCGCGTCCTCCACGACCTCGGCCAATGCCTGTCGCCCGGCCCGGCGGCGTTCGCGACGGGCCTGGAAGGCCACTGCGTCCGAGAGGAGTACGCGACGGTGGCGGCTGCGCGGCAGGCGTTCGGAGGGGATGTCGCCGGCATCGAGCAGCCGAACCACGAACGGCCGCGACACCCCGAGGAGCTCCGCCACCTCGGCCGGCGTCAAGGCAACATCCGACGGCAGGACGGTCACTGCGTGCCCCTCTGCGAGCTCGTCGGCAGACGCACGGAGCACCTCGACAAGCGCCCGCGGCAGGGGCACCGCCGTGCCATCCGGCAACCGCAGCGCGACGGGCGTGCTGTCGTCTTGGACAGCACGAGCGACGAGCGCTGCGGACTCGCGATCGGCGCTCGCCGGCTTCACCTGCACCGCGCTCGACAGCGCGTTCGTCCGCGGCATCGCGACCTCCTCAGCCGCAACAAGTGTAACCGATCGCCAACGCGGAACGAATGGCCGCATCGGAGTACGGCCGGGCTCAGCGCTTGCCCTTGAGGCGGAGCTTGTCGATCTTGCCGGGGCCGGTCTTGGGGAGCTCGTCGTGGAACTCGAAGACGGTGGGCAGCTTGTACTTGACCAGGCGTTCGGAGCACCAGGCGAGCAGCTCGGCCTCACCGACGTCGGCGCCGGGGTCGAGCGCCACGCACGCCTTGACGGTCTCGCCCCGGAAGTCGTCGGGGATCCCGACCGCGGCCGCCTCCATCACCGCCGGGTGGCTCGCCAGCACCTCGTCGATCTCGCGGGGGTAGACGTTGTAGCCGCCGACCAGGATCATCTCCTTCTTCCGGTCGATCAGGTACAGGTAGCCGTCCTCGTCGAAGCGGCCGACGTCGCCGGTGTGGAGCCAGCCGTCACGGAAGGTCCGGGCGTTGTCCTCGGGCCGGTTCCGGTAGCCGGAGATGAACTGCGGGCCACGCACCCGCACCTCGCCCGCCTCCCCCTGGGGCAGCACCCGGGTACCGGTCTCGATGTCGACGATGTCGATCTCGGTGCGGGGCAGCACCGGCCCCACCGAACCGGGCTTGCGGGGCCCGTCGATCGGGTTGCAGTTGATCGGCGCACCTTCCGACATGCCCCAGCCCTCCATGATCGGACAGCCGGTCTCGGCCTCCCAGCGGGTGAGCAGCGCCTCCGGGCACGGTGAGCCGCCGGCGAGGCACAGGCGCAGGCTGGAGAAGTCGGTGGTGGCGAAGCGCTCGTTGGCCATCAGCCCGACGTAGAGCGCGGCGGGGCCACCGGCGAACACGGTGACGTCGTGCTCCTCGATGTGACGGAGGATGGTGCCGGGCTTGTACTCGGGCAGGTAGTCGAGGGTGGCGCCGAGGTAGGTCGGCGAGACGACGGCGTAGCAGAAGCCCCAGATGTGGAAGTTGGGCGCCACCATCAGCACCACGTCGGCGTCGCGCTCGAGCGGCCAGACGGTGTTGGCGGCGCGGGCATGGGCCATGTCGTTGGTGTGGACGTGGTGGGCGCCCTTGGGGACGCCGGTGGTGCCACCGGTGAAGAAGATGAGCGACGGGTCGTCGGGGCCCGGGAGCGGCTCGGGCAACGCGGGCTCGGGGTCGTCGACCCACTCGTCGATCTCCAGCCCACCGGGCCCGAGCACCTCGACCCGGCCGACGCCGACCTCGTCGGCCACCGTCCGGGCGAGCTGCTCGGTCTGTGCCGTGCAGACCAGCACCGTCGCGTCGACGTCGGCCAGCAACGGCGCCAGCGCCATCGCCGGGTAGTTCGAGTTGAGCGGGGCCACCTGCGCCCGCGCCGCCATCCCGGCCATCGCCGCGACCGCGAGCTCGATGCCGTTCGGCATCAGGAGCGCGACCCGACCACCCGCGACCCCGACGGTGGCGAGTCGGTGGGCGAACCCGGCGACCGCGGCGTGGTACTCGCGGTAGGTGATGGAGCGCCCGCCGGCGATGATCGCGGCGCGGTCGGGCACGCGGCGCGCCGTCTCGACGAACGCGTGCACGATCGTCGGTGTGTCCGGCAACGCAGGGTCGTAGTCCCGCGTCGAACGGCCGATCGTCGTCATTGTCCCCCCGAAGGTGTCCGGCCCCCCGACCGTCACGCCCGGCGGACGCTACCACCGCCCCTCGCGAGCGGCACCGGGCGCCGGGCCCGATGTCGGCCCGGGCGGCGACCCCCGGGCCGCGCCCGGCCGGACGGGCCGACGAGCCCCCGGGGCGGACCGGATGGCGGACACGTAGGGTGTCGGCCACATCGTGGGTCTGGGGGGATCGGGATGACCGAGCTGGTGATCGAGCCGCTGCACGAGCGCTTCGGTGCCCGCGTCCGCGGGTTGGACCTCACCGCGGGCCCCGACCCTGGCACGGTCGAGCTGATCCACCGGCTCGTCGACGAGCACTCGGTGCTCTGCCTGCCCGACCAGCCCATGACCGACGACGCGCAGTTCGCGCTCACCCAACTGCTCGGCGAGCCGGAGGAGAACCACGTCACGTTCGGCCGCACCGGCGAGCGGGTGTACTTCGGGACGATCGGCAACGTCGTCGACGAGGCCACGAGCCGGGACAACGACGACCCCGCCACCCGCTACCAGCGGGGCAACGAGCTGTGGCACTCCGACTCGTCGTTCCGGGAGATCCCGTCGTACGTGTCGATCCTCCACGCCTACGAGGTGCCGGGCGAGGGCGGCGACACCCTGTTCGCCAGCATGCGCACGGCCTACGAGGACCTGCCACCGGCCATGCAGGACGAGATCGACCCGCTCCTCGTGCTGCACGACTACGTGTTCTCCCGCTCGCAGGTGGCCCCGGTCGACCCGAACCACGCTGCGTCACTGCCCCCGGTGGTCAACCGCCTGGTCCGCACGAACCCGGCGAACGGCCGGCGCAACTACTACGTCGGCTCCCACGCCCGGTCGATCGTCGGGTGGTCGGGCGTCGACAGCCGCCGACTGATCGACGACCTGAATGCCCGGGCGACTGTGGAGGCCAACGTGTACCGCCACCGATGGGCGGCGGGCGACACCGTGATCTGGGACAACCGCACGATGCTCCACCGTGGCGGCGGCTACGACGCCACCCGCTGGCGCCGCCATCTCCGCCAGACCCGGGTCCGCGGCGCCGGCCCCACGCTGGCCGAGCAGGCACCGGTCGCGACGACGGCCTGACGGCACCTCCGGCCGACGTGGCGGCGAAGGAGGTCCGCGACCGCCACGAGCACGTGAAGGTCGCCGGCTTGACGCCGTTGCTATAGCATGTAACCTACGTCACCCATGGAAGGGGCACGGTCGCTGCAGGGGTTGTCGTCGGCGTCGCTGGCCGAGCAGGCCTACGAGGCGATTCGCGCCGCGATCACCAGCGGAGAGCTCCCACCGGGCGAGAAGATCACCGAGCGCGGCCTCGCCGCCATGCTGTCGGTCAGTGCGACCCCGGTGCGCGAGGCCATCCGACGCCTCGAGCAGGAGGGCCTGGTCGAGCGCCGGGGCACCCGTTCGACGGTCGTGTTCGACGCCCGCGACACGCCCAGCTACGAGCTGGCGCTCATCGAGGCGTCACTGCGCTCGACGGCCGCACGGCTCGCGGCGATGAACCGGACCGACGCCGCGATCGAGCGGATGCAGCGTCACCTCGTCGAAGCCGACCGGCTCCGCTACGAGATGCACCGGGTGATCGAGGGCGGTGGCCCGTACCCGGCCGAGACCGCCGAGCTGCTGCTCCTCGAGCTGCGCGCCTTCCACGCCGAGGCCGAGAACGCCTGCGGGAACGCCGTGCTCCTCCGCCTGCTCTCGACCGTCAACGCGTTCAGCTTCCAGCACCGGGCTGCCTCGTTGCGGGCACGGGTGACGAGCGGACGGGTGCTCGATGCCCGCTACGAGCAGCACCACGAGCTGCTCGACGCCATCCGTCGGCGCGACGCGGACGAGGCCGAGCGGATCATGAGCGATCACGCCCGGACCGCCGCCGAGGACGTCACGCACTGACGTAACCGCCGGCCACGACGCAGGCCGACGGTCCGGGATCTTCGCCAGCACTTCGTCAACCACTTCTCCGAACATTGCTATAGCACATAACACATAGGGGGACCCGTGAACACACACCGAGTGGGAGCCGCGCTCCTCGCCACCGCCATGGCGCTGGCCGCCTGCGGAGGCGACGACGAGTCCGGCGATTCGTCGGGCGAGTCGTCGGCTGAAGCGAGCAGCGACACCACGGCGAGCACATCAGCCGACACGACCGCCGGCGACGACGACGAGAGCGCCCCACCCGAGGGTGAGGTGTCGCTCGACGACCTCGTCGGCGAGGCCGAGGGCGAGAACACCCTCGTCGTCTACGGCAACCCGAGCGACCGGATCTGGGAGCCGGTCCTCGCCGCGTTCGCCGAGGCCCACCCGTCGATCGACGTCGAGACCTTCGACCTCGGCGGGCTCGAGGCCTTCCAGCGGTACCTGAGCGAGACGTCCTCGGGCGTCGCCACGGCGGACGTGATCATCGCCAGCGAGGCCGTCGGTTGGCTCGACCTCGTCGAGCGTGGCGAGGTCCTCGCCTACGAGGACCCGCAGCTGGCCGAGCTCCCCGACTTCGCGCTGCAGGCGCCGGGCGTCTACTCGATGGCCGTCGACCCGCTCGTGGCGATGTACAACCAGTTCGTCATCCCGCCGGAGTCGCAGCCCACGTCGCTGGCCGAGCTCGCCGAGATGGCGCCCGATCTCGACGGCAGCGTCGGCACCGTCGAGATCGAGAACTCCCAGGCCTACACCGGCAACTACGGCTTCCTCGAAGCCAACGGCGAGGACGGCTGGGCCACGCTCGAGGCGCTCGGGCCCCACACCCGGGCCGAGTCGGGTACCGGCGCACTCCTCGACAAGGCCACCAACGGCGAGTACCCGGCCAGCTTCTTCGTCTCCGGCGCCGTCCGGCTCCTGCTCGACACCGCCGAGCAGGGCGAGGTGCTCGACTACCAGTACCTCACCGACGCCACCCCGCTCGTGCCCCGGGGCATGGGCATCACGGCGCAGGCGGACTCGCCGGCCTCGGCCAAGCTCCTCGTCAACTGGCTGCTCGGCCCCGACGGCCAGGACGCGATCTGCCTCGGCGGCCTCACCCCCTACCGCGACGACGTCCCGTGCGAGTACGGGTACAGCGCGATCGCCGACGTCGTCGGCGAGGACAACATGATCGTCGTCGGCTACGACCCCGCCGCCGAGGCGGAGCGCGACGCCATCCAGTCCCGCTGGAACGAGGCGTTCGGTCGCTGATGGCCCTCACCGTCGATGCTCCGGTCGAGCCGGCCACGCCCGGCCGGCCCGGCCGGAGGCCACCGATCCCGCGCCGGTCCCGTCTGAGACGGAGCCGCTCCACGATCGTCCAGTACGCGGTGTGGCTCGTCGCCACCGTCCTGGTCGTCGGTCCGCTGGTGCCCGTGGTGTGGGCGTCGCTGTGGTCCGCACCGCTCTACGACGACGGCGGCGGCTTCACCATCGGGAACTACCGGGCGTTGCTGAGCGACGGTGCGTGGTGGACCGCGGTGGGCAACACCGTCGTGTTCTCGGTCCTCGCCACCACGGGCGCGCTGCTCATCGGGACGAGCCTCGCCGTCCTCGTGAATCGCGTCAGCCTGCCCGGCACCCGCCTCTACCGGCTCGCCGTGCTCGGGCCGCTCGTCGTGCCGGGGCTGCCGCTGATGCTCGGCTGGATCGCGATGTACTCCCCGTCGGGCTACGTCACGAGCTGGCTCGACGAGCGCACGCCGCTGCCGATCTTCTGGGACCTCTACAGCGTGACGGGGATGGCCCTCGTGGCCATCGGTGTGCTGACCCCGATGGTGTACCTGGTCGTCGCGAGCGCGCTGACCACGCTCGACAGCACCCTGGAGAACGCGGCGCGGGTGAACGGGGCGCGCCCACTGCGGGCGCTGTGGTCGGTCACGGTGCCGATGCTGCGCCCGGGGATCCTCAACGCCGGTGTCATCTCGTTCGCGCTCAGCCTCGAGGTGGTCGGCATCCCGCTCCTGCTCGGGACGTCCTCGAACGTCGACTTCATCTCGACCTACCTGCTCGACAACTGGTCGAACGAGTTCCCGCCCCGCCAGGGGCTGGTGTCGGCCGGGGCGGTGATGCTGCTCGTGGTGATGACGCTGCTGCTCATCGCCCGGAACCGCTTCGCCGGCGACCTCGCCAGGTTCACGACCACCACGGGCAAGCCCACCGCCGCGGCCCCGGTCGACATCGGGCGGCTCCGTTGGGTCCTGTCCGGGCTGGTCGCCGCCTACTTCGCGGTGACGCTCGTGATCCCGGCGCTCGGCCTGTTCCTGCGGGCGTTCACGTCGGTGCTCACGCCCTACATCGACCCGTGGGACGTCGCCACGACCGCCAACTTCACGACCGTGGCCGACAACCCGGTGTTCCGCCGCTCGATCGTGAACAGCCTGCTCATCGCCACGATCGGCGGGGCCATCACCACGCTGGCGATCACGACGATCGCCCTCGTGGCCCACCGGTCGAGCTTCCGCCACCGCCGCTCGCTCCAGTACGTGACGCTCTACCCCCGCGCCATCCCCGGGATCGTCACCGGCATGGCGTTCTTCTGGTCGTTCGTGGTCATCGACCCGAACGGCGTCGTCCGCTCGACGCTGTGGGGCATCGGCGCGGCGTTCGCGGTGCGGAGCCTGGCGCTCGGCTACAGCGCCTTCTACCCGGCGCTCGCCGCACTCGGCGAGGACCTCGACCGTGCGGCCCGGGTGTCCGGTGCGGACTGGCTGACCGCGATGCGCACCATCCTCGCCCGCCTCCTGCGGCCGGCGATGGCCGTGGCCTACGTGCTGCTGTTCGTCGCCCTGTTCGCCGACTACGACCCGGCCCTGTTCATGGTGTCGCCCGGCAACGAGGTCATCGGCCTCACGATGCTCAACCTCTGGATCACGGGCGTCGCCGGCCCGGTCGCGGCCCTCGGGGTCATCCAGCTGGTCATCACCGCGGTCGTGCTCGGCGGTGCCCGTCTCGCCTTCGGAAGGATCAGCAATGGCTGAGCTCACGATCTCGCACCTCGGCAAGTCGTTCGGCGCCGTTCGGGCGCTCGACGACGTCTCGATCGTCGCCGAGGAGGGCCGCTTCCTCACCCTGCTGGGGCCGAGCGGCTGCGGGAAGTCGACGACGTTGTGGTCGGTAGCCGGGCTGCACACACCCGACGAGGGGACGATCACCATCGGCGACGAGGTCGTGTTCGACGCCGCCCGCCGGCTCGAGGTCCCACCCGAGGAGCGGGCGTGCGGCGTCGTGTTCCAGTCGTACGCCATCTGGCCGCACATGCGCGTGGCCGACAACGTCGGGTACCCGCTGAAGCTGCGCAAGGTGGCGAGGGCCGAGCGCCACGAGCGCATCGAGGAGGTCCTGGCGCTGGTCGAGCTCGACGGCCTCGGCGGCCGGTACCCCCACGAGCTGTCCGGCGGCCAGCAGCAACGCGTCGCGCTCGCCCGGGCCCTCGCCCACCAGCCCCGCCTCCTGCTCCTCGACGAGCCGTTCTCGAACCTCGACGCCAAGCTGCGGGAGCGGGCCCGGACGTGGCTGCGCGACCTCCAGCAGCGGGTCGGCATCACCACCGTGTTCGTCACCCACGACCAGGACGAGGCGCTGTCGATGAGCGACCGGGTCGTCGTCATGGACCACGGCCGGGTCGCCCAGATCGGCACACCCGAGGAGGTCTACCTCGACCCGGCCGACACCTTCGTCGCCGACTTCGTGGGCAGCATCAACCTGCTCGGTGGCGAGATCACCCACCTCGACGGCGACACCGCCGAGTTCGTGGCCGACGGCACGGCACAGCCGATCGTGGTGCGCATCGACGGCGGGGCGCAGCTCGGGCGCACCGACCTCGGCGTGCGCCCCGAGGCGATCACGATCGCCGCCGAGAGCGAGCTCGGCACGCCCGGCACCGTGCGCGGCACCGCCATCGAACGGCGGTTCCTCGGCGACCACTACCGCCAGATCGTCGGCATCGGCACCGCGACCATCTCGGTGCAGACCAACCGGTCGACCATCCCCGACCACCCCGTCCTGCGCCTCCCCGACGTCTGCAAGGTGTTCCGCGCCGACGGCGCCGGGCCGACGGACGACGGTCGCGCCATCGACACCCGTGCCGCCGCACTCCCCGGCGGCGCCCCCGCCGACAACACCCCACCACCACCCGCCCCACCGCGGAGGAGACGCCGTGACACCGGACCGACCCGTGCAACCAACCAAGGTGCTCGTGCCCACCGGCATGCTCGGCGCCGGCTTCACCCCCGAGAGCATCCGGCGGGGCATCGACCTCGGCGCCCATGCCATCGCCGTCGACGGCGGGTCCACCGACTCGGGCCCCTACTACCTCGGCGCCGCCACCGCGAAGACCACCGAACGGGCGGTCAGCCACGATCTGCGGATCCTGCTCGTCGCCGCGCTCGAGGCCCGGATCCCGCTGGTCGTCGGATCGTGCGGGACCAGCGGCACCGACGCCGGCGTCGACTGGGTCGCGCAGATGGTGGCCAAGATCGTCGGCGAGGAGGGGCTGCGCCCGACGGTCGCGCGCATCTACAGCGAGCAGGCCCAGGAGGTGATCGTCGAGCGCCTCGCCGCCGGACGGGTCCACCCGCTCGAACCGGCCGGACCGCTCACCGAGGCGACGGTCGGCCGGTGCGAGCACATCGTCGGGCTGCTCGGCCACCACCCGATCACGCACGCGCTCGAGCAGGGCGCGGACGTCGTGCTCGCCGGCCGGGCGACCGACACCGCGGTCCTCGCGGCCGTGCCGCTCCTGCACGGCTGTGCTCCCGGCCCGACGTGGCACGCGGCGAAGACCGCCGAGTGCGGCGGGCAGTGCACCGTCAACCCCCGGACGGGCGGCGTGATCTTCGAGGTCGACGACGGCGGGTTCACCATCGAGCCGCTCAACCCGACGAGCCGATGCACGCCGACGTCGGTGGCGGCCCACATGCTCTACGAGAACGCCGACCCGTTCCGCATGCGGGAGCCCGCCGGCACCCTCGACACCAGCGCCGCGACCTACACGCCGCTCGACGACCGCCGGGTCCGGGTCGAGGGCTCACGGTTCGAGGCCGCGTCGACCGTCACGATGAAGCTCGAGGGCTCGGCGCTCGCGGGCTACCAGTCGATGGCGCTCGTCGGGATCCGGGACCCCGAGGTGCTGGCCGAGATCGACGAGTGGGTCGCCGACCTCGGTGCCTTCGTCGACAAGGGCGCGGTGCGGGTGCTCGGCCTCGAACCGGGCACGTACTCGATCGAGATGCGCTGCTACGGGGCGAACGCCGTGCTCGGCGACCTGGAACCGGCGCACGACACACCGCCCCGCGAGGTCGGGCTCCTGATGGTGGTGACCGCCGCCGACCAGGTGACCGCCACGGCGATCACGAAGTACGCGAACCCGTACCTGCTCCACATGCCCCGGCCCCACATGCGCGACCTGCCGAGCTTCGCGTTCGCCGGGTCACCGGCCGAGACCCCCAGGGGCCCGGTCTACGAGTTCGTGCTCCAGCACGTCGTCGAGCTCGATGACGAGCTCGACCTGGCCCGCATCGAGATGAGCGCATCATGACGACCGAACCGTCTCCCCCGCCGTCGACGCCGCCGACCCCACCGCCCGGTGCGACGATCGGCGACGTCGCCGAGCTCGTGCGATCGAAGAACGCCGGACCGTTCTGGCAGACGCTCGACGTGTTCTGCGACGACGACGAGGCCTACGAGCGCATCGCCGCCGACGGCGTCCTCACCCCCGAGCGGATCGGCGCCGCGTACCGCGTCGAGGCCGCCGACGTCCGCATCTTCCGGATGGCGAACATCCGGGTCGTGAAGGTCTCGTTCCCCCGGCGGTTCGCGTCGGGCTCCGTGCAGGACCGCGACGTGCACGCCGGCCAGCAGCACATCCCACTCCGCGACGTGCCCCTCGACGCGGGGACCGGGTGACGCCGATGGCCGCCAACCCCACCAACCCGGCCGACCCCACGATGCCCATCGACCCCGCCCGACTCGACGCGCTCGCCCACCACGACACGCCCACCATCGCCAACGCGATCCAGGGCCTCGGCATCCGGCCCGCGACCGAGGGCTTCACCCGACCGCCGGTCCGCGCCCTGTTCCCGCACCTGGGGCCGGCCGTCGGACGGGCCGTGACCATCACGATCACCTCGTCCGAGCCGTTCGAGGACCCGGCGGCCGAGCGGGAGGCGATGCTGCCCCTCTACGACGCGGTCGCGGCCCTCGACGGCCCGACGCTCGTCGTCGTCGCCGACCTCGACCAGGGTCCCGGGTGCCTGTGGGGCGAGGTCAACGCCACGATCTGTCGCACCCTCGACGCCCGCGGCGTCGTCACCGACGGCCTCGTCCGCGACGTCGGCGACGTCGAGCCGCTCGGCTTCCACTACCTGGCCCGGGGCGTCGGCGTCGCCCGCGCCTACACGAGGATCCGTTCGGTCGGGACACCGGTCGAGGTCGGCGGCGCCCGCTTCGAGCCCGGCGACCTCGTCCACGCCGACCGCCACGGTGCCATCGTCGTCCCCGTCGACCGCATCGACGACGTGGTCGACGCCGCCGAGCGGGTCACGGCACGGGAGCAGCAGCTGCTCGACTGGGTCCGCTCGCCGGACTTCGACCCGGCCGAGCTCGCCGCCCGGCGCGCCCGGCACTGATGGCGACGGGCCCGACGCCGTCCTCGTGACCTGCCCGCTCCCCGAGGCGGCGACCGGCCGTCTCCGGGGCGCCGGCTGCGAGATCGTCACGCTGCCCGACGGGGTCCCGCTCGGGGACGCGGCACGCCACGGTGCACTCGTCGGCGTCGACGCGCTGGTCTGCACGCTGACCGACCGCGTCGACGCCGCGGTGCTCGACGCCGCGCCCGACCTCGCCGTCGTCGCCACGGTGTCGGTGGGCCACGAGCACATCGACACCGCCCACGCCGCCCGGCGCGAGGTCGTCGTCCGGACCACGCCGGGCGCGCTCGACGCCGCCACTGCGGATCTCACGATGCTGCTGATCCTGGCGGCGTGCCGGCGATCGTCGGACGCCGAGGCCACCGTCCGCGGCGCGACGTGGACGGGCTGGCGGCTGGATCAGCACCTCGGCCTCGACCTCGACGGAGGGCGGCTCGGGATCGTCGGTTGGGGTCGGATCGGGCGGGCGGTGGCGGCGCGGGCGGCGGCGTTCGGCCTCGAGGTCATCCACCACGCCCGTCGCCCCACCGGTGACGCCTCGTTCGTCGCCGACCTCGACGAGCTCCTCGCCCGCAGCGACGTCGTCTCGCTCCACGTGCCGCTCACTCCCGACACCCGCCACCTGATCGACGGGCGGCGGCTCGGGCTGCTGCGACCGACCGCGGTGCTGGTCAACACGTCGCGCGGTGCGGTGGTCGACGAGGCCGCCCTCGCCGAGGCCCTCCACGCCGGGCGGCTCTTCGGCGCCGGCCTCGACGTCTACGAGTCCGAGCCCGACGTCCACCCGCGGCTGCGCTCCGCGCCCGGCGTGACCCTGCTGCCCCACATCGGCAGCGCCACCGTCCGGACCCGGGCCCGGATGGCCGACCTGGCGGTCGACGGTGTCCTCGACGCACTCGCCGCGCACCCGACATCAGCCGATCGTGACCGCCCGACCCGACGACGCATCCCGTACCGATCCACCGCGACCGCCCACGAGGAGACGCAACGACCATGACCGCGACGACTACCCCCGGGACCACGCCGACCATCGACGGCGTACCCCTCACCGCGAAGGAGGTGGCGCTCGACCTGCCCGCCCCCTTCGACTCGGTCGAGGACGAACGCGTCCACGTCAAGGCGAAGCTCGCCGGCGCGCTGCGCATCTTCGGCCGCCTCGGCTTCGGGGAGGGCGTGGCCGGACACGTCACCGTGCGCGACCCGGAGCACCGCGACCACTTCTGGGTCAATCCGTTCGGCGCCAGCTTCCGCCACATCCGCTCGAGCGACCTGATCCTGGTGAATCACGACGGCGACGTCGTGTACGGCAACGCACCGGTCAATCGGGCCGCGTTCGTGATCCACGGCGCCATCCACCGCGCCCGACCGGACGTCGTCGCCGCCGCCCACGCCCACTCGCCCCACGGCAAGGCGTTCAGCTCGCTCGGCATCCCGCTCGCCCCGCTGACCCAGGACGCGTGCATCTTCTACGAGGACCACACGGTGATCGCCGACCAGGGCGGGGCGGTCGTGTTCGAGGTCGAGGCCGGCAACGAGCTCGCGGCCGCGTTCTGTGCCGGGAAGGCCGCCATCCATCGCAACCACGGGCTGTTCACGGTCGGCGAGACCGTCGACGAGGCCGCGTTCTGGTTCGTCTCGATGGAACGCTCGTGCCAGGCCCAGCTCCTCGCCATGGCCGCGGGCACGCCCCACGAGATCAACCACGAGCACGCGACCTACACCCGCGAGCAGACCGGCTACCCGCTCGCCGGCTGGTTCCAGTTCCAGCCCCTGTGGGACGAGATCTGCCGCACCGACCCCGACCTCTTCGACTGACAGTGAGAATGGGGAGTGCCTGGCCTGCGGTCGCTGGGTCTGACTCTGCGACTGACTGTCGACGCTGTCTGGCTTCAACCGGATCTGTCGACCCGCGCGACCGCAGGCCGGTCT
>JAXHUH010000332.1:0-40879 GCA_034211175.1 Actinomycetota bacterium | reverse complement strand
GTCGTCGTCGCCGGCGGCGCGGTCGTGGTCGTCGTGGCGGGCGGCGCCGTGGTCGTCGGCGCCTCGGTGACGACGGTGAGCGAGTCGTCCGAGTCCTCGCCGTCGTCGTCCTCGTCGTCGCCCTGCTCGTCGGCCAGGTCCTCGTACAACTGGCCGGCGTCGAAGTCGAGGTCGGACACCTCGGGCAGCGCCTCGATGATCGTGCGCACCACCGGCGCCGCCGCGTCGGCCGCGAAGCCGGACTCCTCGAGGATGGCGACCACGACGTAGCGGGGGTCCCACGTGGGGCCGAACGCGACGAACACCGACGTGTCGGCCTTGTCGTTCACCTGGGCGGTACCCGTCTTGCCGGCGAGGCCGAACTCGTCGAGCGGGAACGAGGTGAACACGTCGTAGGCGGTGCCGTCCTCGTCGGCGATGGCGCCGACCAGGCCGTCCATGATCGGGTCCCGGATGCCGGGCGGCAGGTCGACGGTCGCCAGCTCGCGCTCGCCGTAGCTGCGGACCGCGGTGCCGTCCTCGGGGTCGAGGACCGACCGGGCGATGCTCGTGGCGTGGACCGTGCCGCCGTTGGCGAACGTGGCGTACGCGTTGGCCAGCTGCAACGGGGTGACGAGCAGGTCACCCTGGCCGATCGACAGGTTCACGTTGTCGCCGGTCGACCAGCGGCCGTAGGGGAACGCCTCGGGGTTCTGCTCGTGGCGCGACGCCTTCAGGTCCGGATCCCCGACGGTGCCGCTCGACTCCGACGGCAGCTGGACACCGGTCCGGGACCCGAAGCCGAACGACCTGGCCGCGTCCTGGATGGCGGTGCGGCCGCCGTACTGGTCGCTGTACACCCAGAAGGTCTCACCGAGGCGGTAGAAGTACACGTCGCTCGACTTGGTCATCGCCTCGCGCATGTCGACCTCGCCGAGCACGGCGCGTCCGGCGTTCTGGAACTCGCACGTGTCGCCGTCGCAGTTCTCGAGGCGGTGGAAGCCGCGGTCGTCGATGACCTCGTCGGCCGAGATCACCCCGTTGGTCAGCGCCGCGTACGCGGTGATCGTCTTGAACGTCGACCCCGGCGCGTAGCCGCTCTGGATCGCCCGGTTGGTCAGCGGGTGATGGCTGGCCGCGTCGTTCAGCTCTCCGAAGCGGGCCCGGCTGATGCCGCCGACGAACTCCGCCGGGTCATAGGTCGGGTTCGAGGCCATCGACAGGATCTCGCCGGTGTCGACGTCGAGGACCAGCGCTGCGCCGGCGGGGGCCACGAAGTCGGGGTCCTCCGGCTCGTCCTTCTCCTGGAGGCGGGCCAGCGCGAGGCCGTCGGCCAGGGCGCGCTCGGTCGCCTCCTGGAGCTCGATGTCGATCGTGAGCTGCAGGTCCGAGCCCGGCTGGGGCTCGACCTCCTGGACCGTCCCGACGTCGCGGTTGCGCCGATCGATCTCGATGACCCGCTCCCCGGGCACACCCCGCAGGTCGCTCTCGAAGAAGGCCTCGACCCCCGTCTTGCCGATCTCGTCGCCGCCCTCGTACGGCTTCTCGGCGTTCTCCACCGTCGCCAGCTCGTCGGCGTTGATCGCGCCCGTGTACCCGAGCACGTGAGCCGCGGTGGCGCCGTAGGGGTAGGTGCGCACGTACATGCGCTCGACGTCGACGCTCGGGAACTCCGAGGCCCGCTCGAGCAGGTACACCTCGAGCTCCTCGGACACGTCCTCGGCGATCGGCACCGGCTTGAACGGGTCGTAGCGGGCGTCGCCGAGGCGGGCCTCGATGTCGGACACCTTCACCAGCTCGCCCGACTGGTTCAGCCGGTTCGCCAGCCGTACGAGCAGGTCGTCGGTGTCGTCGAGCGTGCGGAACTCCTCGCGATCGATCGTCACGACGATCGACTCGCGGTTGTCGGCCAGCACCCGGCCCTCGCGATCGACGATCTTGCCCCGCTCGCCCTCGAAGTGGACGCGCCGGAACCGGTTCGTCTCCGCCTGGACCTGGAGGTCGGGCGCGGACATGACCTGCAGGTACCACAGACGGGCGAAGAGCGCCGTGAACAGCGAGAGCGTCACGATGCCCAGGACCGCGAGACGCAGGCGTGAGGAGTCGTCGTTCATGGTCGGGATCGGGCCGAGGTCGGCACCACACGGGACCGCCCGACGGTACCGGCGGGCCCGGGCCGTGCCGGGATCCGCGAACGGTGACCGCGAGGGCGCACGGTCACCCATTCCACCACGTCGCAACGCCTAACGGTCGCGGTCGCCACCGCCGGGGGTTCCACGATCCGAGTCTGTCAGATCCTTCGGCGCCCGCCGGGAACCCGCGTCAGGGCGTCGAGACGCTCCGCGACTGGTCACCCAAGAGCCATCTGACCAGGCGAATCGCCGGCAGGCTGAGCGCACCGTTGACCACCGCGACCACGACGACCATCGCGAGGATCGGCCCCGACGCGAGCTGGGCCTGACCCATCATCAGACCCGTGGCCAGGAACAGCAGCACACCGGCCGCGCTGGCACCGGCGACGCCCAGCATCGGGATCCACCACGCCGACGCCGCGAACGGCACCTCGATCGACGCGATGGCGTAGCCGACGATGGCACACGTCAGCGCGGTGAGCCCGAACGGCGTCTGGAGGAACGAGTCGAGCAGGAGGCCGCCGCCGAAGCCGACGATGGCCCCGACGCTCGCCCCGCCGGCGATGCCGGCGGCCGCGGCCAGCAGCAGCACCAGGTCGGGCCGGACCCCGAGGACCAGCACGTCGGACACGATGCCGACCTGGACGACGACGACCACAAGAACAAGCAGCGACAACCGCAGGACCTCCGGGATCGGGGTGCCGCTCAGCACCGCCCGCCCCCCGGCGTCACGACGTGGGCCCGCCGCCGGGCTCGCCGGCCGCTCACGACTCCTCCGGCACCCACAGCAGGACCGTCACGAACGACAGCCGGTCGAGGTCGGCGAACAGCTCGACCTCGACCCCGTCGACCGGCTCGTCGTCGTCGCCGCCGCTCTCGGCGACCGCCTCCTCGACGCCCTGCACCACCCCGACGGGGATGTCCGGCGGGAACAGGCTCAGGTCGAGGCCGCTCGTGACCAGGCGGTCGCCGTCCTCCACCCGGTTCGGGAGCACCTCGCCCTGGACGGCCAGCGGCTCGTCCGGCGCCCGGCCCCGCACCACGAACGACTGGCCCACCGTGCCGACCACCCGCACGCCGACGCCGAAGCCGCGGGTGTCGGCGAGCTCGACCACCGAGCGGTCCTCGCTCACCTCGACGACCCGCCCGACGAGACCGGCATCGGTCAGGACCGCCATGTTCGGCCGGATCCCCGACGAGCGGCCCTTGTCGAGGCGCACCGTGTTCTCGAAGTTCGACGGCGCGCCGCCCACGACCCGGCTCAGCACGGTCTCGACGTCGCTGAGCTGCTCGATGTCCTCCTGGGCCAGGATCTCCTCGAGCGTCTCCGCTGCGTCATCGTCGGCCAGCTCGTCGCTGCGGGCCTCCTCGAGCTCGGCGCGCAGCTCCTCGTTCTCGCGCTCGAGGTCGTCGTAGTCGACGATGGCGTGCCACGTGCGCCGCACCGGCGACACGCCGGTGTCGAGGCCGTCGGCGATCGGCTGCAGCACCGACCGGACGCCGTCCTGGGCGCTCTGGAGCGGCCCCAGGCCGCGGAAGTCGAACGTCAGGAGCGCCAGTGCGGTGAGGACCAGCAGGATGAGGACGTGACGAGGCCGTCGCTCGCGGCTCGGTGAGGCCACGGCTCAACCGGTGGCGGTCAGTGCTGGCTCGAGGAGAACAGGACTCCCTTGAGGGCCTCGAACTCCTCGAGCGACTGCCCCGACCCGAGCGCGACCGAGTACAGCGGGTTCGGGGCGAGTGCGATGGGCATGCCGGTCTCCTGCGCCAACCGGGTGTCCAACCCGTTGAGCAGGGCGCCGCCGCCGGCCAGCATGATGCCGTGCTCCATGATGTCGGCCGCCAGCTCGGGCGGCGTCTTGTCGAGCGTCACCTTCACCGCGTCGACGACCGCGGCGACCGGCTCGGCCAGCGACTCGCGGATCTCCACCGTCGTCACGACGACCGTCTTCGGCAGGCCGGTGATCAGGTCGCGGCCGCGGATCTCGGCCTGCAGCTCCTCCTGGAGCGGCCACGCGGAACCGAGGGCCATCTTGACCTCCTCGGCCGTCCGCTCGCCGAGCGCGACGTTGTACTCCTTCTTGATGTACTGGATGATCGCGTCGTCCAGCTCGTCGCCGCCGACGCGGACCGACTGGCTGGCCACGATCCCGCCGAGGGAGATGACCGCGACCTCGGTGGTGCCACCGCCGATGTCGACGATCATGTTGCCCGTCGGCTCCTGGACGGGCAGCCCGGCGCCGATCGCCGCGGCCATCGGCTCCTCGATGATGTAGGCCGGGCGGCGGGCGCCGGCGTACTCGGCGGCCTCCTGGACGGCCCGCTGCTCGACGCCCGTGATGCCCGACGGCACGGCGATGACCATGCGGGGCTTCACCCAGCGACGGTGGTGCACCTTCTGGATGAAGTAGCGCAGCATCTTCTCGCAGACCTCGAAGTCCGCGATGACGCCGTCCTTCAGCGGGCGCACGGCCTGGATGTGGCTCGGCGTGCGACCGATCATCCTTTTCGCTTCAGCTCCGACCGCGAGTGGCCGACCATCATTGGTGTTGATGGCGACGACGGACGGCTCGTTCAGAACGATCCCCTGGCCGCGCACGTAGACCAGCGTGTTGGCGGTGCCGAGATCGACCGCCATGTCTCGGCCCATCAGGCCGGACCATGATCTGTCACCCATAGGACCGCCCGGGACGTCGTTCGGGTTGCGCACAGCCTAGGAGCAGGTCGCGCCCTCCACAAGGAGCCGCTCTGCGGCCGCGCCGCGGGCGGGTGTCGCGGGCCGCCCGAACGAGCGACCCGCGACGGGATCCGATCAGAGCTCCGGGAAGAAGATCCCGATCTCGCGGGCCGCGGACTCGGGGCCGTCGGAGCCGTGGACCAGGTTCTCGGTCAGCTGGTTGCCGAGGTCACCGCGGATGGTGCCCGGAGGCGCGTCCAGCGGGTTCGTGGGCCCCATCAGCGTGCGGACCACCTTCCAGGTGTCGGCCGGGCCCTCGACCACGAGGACCAGCGACGGCGAGCGGCCGATGAACGCCACCAGATCGCCGTAGAAGGGCTTGCCGACGTGCTCGGCGTAGTGCTTCTCGGCGACGTCCGGGCCGATCACCTGGAGCCTGGCGGCCACCAGCCGCAGGCCCTTGCGCTCGATCCGGCCGACGATCTCTCCGGCGAGGCCGCGCTCGACCGCATCGGGCTTGCAGATCACGAGGGTCCGATCCATGACCGGGAACTGTACCGGTCCCACCGGGGACCTCCGGACACGTCGCCGTCAGGTTCGGATCGCTGCGTGCGGCCGGAGGGGGTCCGGTGGCCGGCGCCGCCGGTGCCGGACGGGCGACTCAGCTGACGCCGAGCGCGGAGCGCAGCGCCGAGCGGGCCTCGCCGACCACGTAGAGGGAGCCGGTCACGAAGACGAGGTCGTCCTCGGTCGCCTGACGCCGGGCGACCTCGGTCGCCTCCGCGACGTCGGCCACGACCTCGGCCCTCACGCCCAGCTCACGGGCGACGCCCGCCAGCTCCTCGGCCGCCAGTGCCCGCGGCGACGGCGGCGTCGTCGCGATCACGAGATCGGCACGGGGCGCACCGATCGCCTCGAGCATCTCCAGCGGGTCGCGCCCGGCGAGCATCCCGACGACGTAGATGCGTCGACCGTCGACGGTGAACTCCTCCTCCAGCACCACACCCGCGGCCTCGGCGCCGTCGGGGTTGTGGGCGCCGTCGAGGATCACCAACGGGTTGCGGGCCAGGACCTCGAACCGACCGGGGACCTCGACCGTCCCGAGCGCCGGCGCCGCGACCGAGTGGTCGAGCGCCCGGCCGAAGAACGCCTCCGCACCCGCGACCGCGAGTGCCGCGTTCTCGCCCTGGTGGGCACCGTGGAGCGGCAGGAACAGGTCACGCAGCTCGCCGTTCGGGGTCTCCACGGCCACGTAGCGGCCGCCGACCGCGAGGCGGTTCTCGGTGCAGCGGAAGTCCCGCTCACGCAGCCACAGGCTCGCGGCGGGCTCCGCAGCGAACACCTCGACGAGGTCGGGCGAGGTCTCGCCGAGCACCACGTGGCTGTCCGGCTTGATGATGCCGGCCTTCTCGTAGGCGATCGCCCGGCGCCAGTCGCCGGCGAAGTCGGTGTGGTCCCGACCGACGTTGGAGATCACCGCCACGTCCGCGTCGAGCACGTTGGTCGCGTCGTAGCGACCGAGCACGCCGACCTCGGCCACGATCACGTCGACCGCGACCTCGGCGAAGAACGCCAGCGCCGCCGCGGTCAGGATCTCGAAGTGTGACGGCGTCGTCGACAGCATCGGCTCGATGCGGGCGACATCGGCGATCGCCGACGCGAACCGCTCGTCCGACACCGGCTCGCCGTTCCACTGGATGCGCTCGTTGTAGGTCTCGAGGTGGGGGCTCGTGTACGTCCCCACGCTGAGACCGTGCGCTCCGAGGAGCGCGGTCAGCATCCGGGCCGTGGAGCCCTTCCCGTTGGTCCCGGTGATGTGGACCACCGGGGCGACCCGGTGCGGGTCGCCGAGGAGCCCGACGATCTCCTGCATGCTGTCGAGCGACAGGCCCTCGTACTTGCCGCCCACCGGTTGGCGGTTGATGTGCGACTCGAGGTAGGCGACGGCGTCGTCCATCGTCCGGACGGCGCGACCGCGACCGTCGCGGGCCGACTCGCGGTCGGTCACGTGATCCTCTCCCGGGCGGACGAGAGCTGTGGTCGGTCTGGCGCGGACGAACCGGGGCTCAAGACGCGGCGCGTCGAGGCCGGTTCTGCCTGGAGGCCTGGTCCCGCGGAACGAGCGTCGGGTTCACCTTCTGGTGGACGACCTCGTCGGTCACGACGACCTTGGCGACGTCGTCACGACCGGGCAGGTCGTACATCACCCCGAGGAGCACCTCCTCGAGGATGGCCCGCAGGCCGCGGGCGCCCGTGCCCCGCAGCAACGCCTGGTCGGCGACCGCGAGGAGTGCGTCCTGCTCGAACTCCAGCTCGACCTCTTCGAGCTCGAAGATCTTGCGGTACTGCTTCACCAGGGCGTTCTTCGGCTCCTGGAGGATGCGCACCAGGTCGGTGCGATCCAGGTGGGAGACGGCCCCGATCACCGGGAGACGACCCACGAACTCGGGGATCAGCCCGAACTTCAGCAGGTCCTCGGGAAGGATCTGCGAGTAGAGGGCACCGAGGTCCTCGGTGCCGGCGCCACGCAGCTCCGCACCGAAGCCGACGCCCTTGCGACCGTTGCGGGACTCGACGATCTTCTCGATACCGGCGAAGGCGCCACCGCAGATGAACAGGACGTTCGTCGTGTCGATCTGGATGAACTCCTGGTGGGGGTGCTTGCGGCCGCCCTGGGGCGGAACCGACGCAACCGTGCCCTCCAGGATCTTCAGCAGCGCCTGCTGCACACCCTCGCCCGAGACATCGCGGGTGATCGACGGGTTCTCGCTCTTGCGGGCGATCTTGTCGATCTCGTCGATGTAGATGATCCCGGTCTCGGCCTTCTTGACGTCGTAGTCCGCGGCCTGGATCAGCTTCAGCAGGATGTTCTCGACGTCCTCGCCGACGTAGCCGGCCTCGGTCAGCGCGGTGGCGTCCGCGATGGCGAAGGGGACGTTGAGCATGCGGGCCAGCGTCTGCGCGAGCAGCGTCTTGCCGCAGCCCGTCGGGCCGACGAGGAGGATGTTCGACTTCGCGAGCTCGACCTCGCCGTCGGACGCCGAGCCGTACTGGACCCTCTTGTAGTGGTTGTACACCGCCACCGAGAGGATCTTCTTCGCATCGTCCTGACCGATGATGTAGTCGTTCAGGAACTGGTAGATGTCACGGGGCTTGGGGAGCTCGTCGAAGCGGATCTCCGACTGCTCCGACAGCTCCTCCTCGATGATCTCGTTGCACAGGTCGATGCACTCGTCACAGATGTAGACACCCGGACCGGCGATCAGCTTCTTGACCTGCTTCTGCGACTTCCCGCAGAACGAGCACTTCAGCAGCTCGCCACCATCTCCGAACTTAGCCACGGTCTCTCCCCCGCTCCCGGCTCGTCAGGATCGCACCGCGGCGATCGGGCCCGTGTTGTCGACGAGGTCACGGGCGACGATGACCTCGTCGATGATCCCGTACTCCTTCGCCTCCTCGGCGGTCATGACGAAGTCACGATCGGTGTCCTTGGCGATCTTCTCGACGGGCTGGCCGGTGTGGTTGGCCAGCACACCCTCGAGCGCCTCCTTCAGGCGCTGGATCTCCTTCGCCGCGATCTCCACGTCGGAGGCCTGGCCCTGCGCCCCGGCGTAGGGCTGGTGGATCAGGATCCTCGAGTGGGGCAGCGCCAGCCGCTTGCCCTGCGCACCGGCGGCGAGGAGCACCGCGGCGGCCGAGGCGGCCTGGCCGAAGCAGATCGTCGAGACCTCCGGCCGGATGAAGCTCATCGTGTCGTAGATGGCGAACAGCGCGTTGATGTCGCCACCCGGACTGTTGATGTAGAGGTTGATGTCCTTGTCCGGGTTCTCGGACTCGAGGTGGAGGAGCTGGGCGCAGATCAGGTTGGCGACGGTGTCGTCGATCGGCGTGCCCAGGAAGATGATGTTCTCCTTGAGCAGCCGGGAGTAGAGGTCGAACGCCCGCTCGCCCCGGTTGGTCTGCTCGACGACCGTGGGCACCAGGTAGTTCTGCGGCGGCACGGTGAACGGGCTGGCGGCGGAGCTCGTTGGTTGGGTCACGCGTTGTCCTCTTCCGACGACGGAACCTCTGTGGCCGCGTCGCCCTCGGCGGTCTCGTTCTCCTCGGCCGCGGCGTCCGTCGACGGGTCGGCCGCGTCCGCTTCTGCCTCGCCTGCCAGCGGCTCGAGGTCGGCCCGGTCGACCGGGTTGCCGTCCTCGTCGACGATCTCCACCCGCTCCACGAGCCAGTCGAGCGCCTTGCTCTTCCTCACGTCCGAGCGTACCGCGGGCAGGTGGCCCGCGCGCTCGAACTCGGCCCGCACGTCCTCGACCTGGCGGCCCGTCTGTGCGGCGACCGGTTCGAACTGCTCGTCGAGGTCCTCGTCGGTGACCTCGAGGTCCTCGGCCTCCGCAACTGCCCGGAGGGCGAGGTCGACCTTGGCCGCCGTCGCCGCCTGCTCGCGGAACATGGCGGCGAGCGACTCACGGTTCTGGCCCGTGGCCTGGAGCCACTGCTCAGGGTCCATGCCCTGCGAGCGCAGGCGCATCAGCAGGTTCTGGATCTGGTTGTCGATCTCGTGCTCGACGAGCGGCTCCGGCACCTCGAGATCGACGAGCTCGGCCAGCGCCTCACCCGTGCGCTCCCGGAGCGCGAAGCCCGCCTGCGAGACCCGCATGTTCGTCAGCCGGGTGACGACCGCCTCGCGCAGCGACTCGACGGTGTCGTGCTCGCCGTCGCTCGCCTCCTTCACCCAGTCGTCGTCGAGCTCCGGCAGGACGTTGGCCTGCACCTCCTTCACGAGGATGCGGAACGCCAGCTCGGAGTCCTCGTCCTCGGGATGGGCGGCCGTGAACTCGAGGATGTCCCCGGCGGTCGCGCCCTTCAGGTTCTCGTCCAGCTCGGGAACCACCGCCCCCGAGCCGACCTCGTAGAGGTAGTCCTGGGCGGTCAGGCCCTCGAGCTCCTCGCCGTCCTGGGTCGTGGTGATGTCCACGAGGACGCTGTCGCCGTCGATCGCGGGGCGATCGGCGGTCTCGAGCTCGGCGTACTGCTCACGGATCCGGTCGATCTGCTCGGAGATCTCGTCCTCGTCGGGACGGGGCTTCGGGATCGTCACCTTCAGCCCGCCGTACCCGGAGATCTCGATCCGCGGCCGGACCTCGACCACCGCGTCGAACGACACGGAGCCCTCGGTCTGACCTGCGGTGATGTCGATCTCGGGCGGGGCGATCACATCCACCTCGTGGGTGCGGACCGCCTCGGCGTAGTACTCGGGGAGCGACTCGCGAAGGGCCTCCTCGCGGCCGGCCTGGGTACCGATCCGCGCTTCGAGGACGCGCCGCGGCGCCTTGCCCGGCCGGAAGCCCGGCAGGCGCACCTCCTGGGCGATCCGCCGGAAGGCCTCTTCGATCGCCGACTCGAACTCGTCCTCGTCGACCTCGACCGAGAGCTTGACCGTCTTGTCATCGATCGTCTCGACGCTGCTTCTCACAAGGGGAGGAGTGTAATGCGGCCGCACCCCCTGCTCCCGCCTTTGCGCCATCGGAGCCCCCACAGCGACGGACGGCACAGCCGTCGCGGCCCACCGTGAGGCATCACGCGGCCGCTCCGGACCGCCGCGCGAATCGGCGCCCGGGACCGCTCCGAGATGGCACAACAGCGCAACGCGACGCAGATCGCGGTGCTAGCGTTGCCCCTCGAACATCCCGCCAGCGCACGTGGCGACCCCCGTTCCGTCGGCACCGCCGGAGACGAGTCGGCCGCCGGTCTGCCGGTGGGTTCGCGGGGAGTAGCGCAGCCCGGTAGCGCACCTGCTTTGGGGGCAGGCGGTCGGGGGTTCAAATCCCCCCTCCCCGACGAGCTCGGCCTTCCTTTGTTCGGTAGCCACCTCACAAGGGAGGGCCGCCATGTCCTCCGCTCCGCTCGGGGCCGTCAGGCCCGGCGGGCCCTGGGCACGGGTCCCGAAGCTCGCCAGAGCGGGACACTCGCGAGTCACCCACCCTGGCGCGGGCCTCGAGGCACGGTCGGGTCGACCCACCGCCGACGAGCTCGGCGCGCTCGTGCTCGGCCTTCGGCCTCGGACGGGAGGGCCGCAATACCTTCCGCTCCGCTCGGGGCCGTCAGGCCCGGCGTGCCCTGGGCACGGGTCCCGAAGCTCGCCAGAGCCGGGCACTCGCGAGTCACCCACCCTTCGCGGTCGACCCCGTGCCAGCGACCGCAGTGGCTTCCCTCCGTCCGTTCCGCCGGGAGGCCACCACGCCTGGGGCCTTGACGCGGCGTCGTACGAACGGTCGGGACGATCTGCGGTCGCCGCGCACGCCGGAGGCTTCTCGGCGCGCGGTCGGGTCCGAGCGGCGTCGACGGAACTGGCCCACCGAACCGACGGCCAGGGCGCGGATCGGGCGGCAAGAAGGCCAGGGAAGGGCTCGGCCGCGTTGTCCTTGCTCCGCTGGTGCGTCAGTTCGGGACGGGGCAGGCGAACTGGGTGAGGGCGGCGGGCCAGCCGGGGTGGCCGTCGGGGGCGGAAGCTCGCAGGTCGTAGACGGGGCGGCGGCGGGACCACAGGGAGAACGGGCCGTCCGCGATGCGAGCGGTGACGCGGAGGTTGGCGTCGGTCGTGCGGCGGATGGCGTCGCAGTCGGTGACCTCGTAGACGGCCTCGAGCCAGCGGGATGCGCCGGGTTCGATGCGCATCGGGAACGGGTCCGGGTGGACCATCACCTCCCGGTCGGCCGGCGAGAGCGTGACGACCGTGCCGTCGATGTCGTCGCTGCCGGCGCTGACGCTGTAGCCCAGCAGGCGGAGGCCCGGGGGTTCCCCGAAGCCTTCGACGATCTCGATGGCCGCGGCCGAAGCGGACCGGACGCGGATGTTGACGTAGACCGGCCCCTCCCCTCCGAGGGCGCTGCCGTTCGATGCACCGATGATCGGGTTGGCCCGGCCCGTGGTCCACAGCCAGCCGATGCCGATGGCGAGCGCCACGGCCACGACGCCGACGAGCAGGGTGCGCAGCCGCGACGCGGGGGGCGGCACGAGCTCGTCGAGCGCAGGATCTACTGGTGGTCGTTCTCTCACCGTGTTCGCTCCCCTCCTTCGTCGCGGCACGTTCGATGCGCCGGCCGTTGCGAGCGGCCGATACGACCGCTGGACTGCGATCACCTCTTTGTCATATTGTCCTAGGACAATGAGACTGTCCAGTCGCCGAGCCCGCAGGGAACGAACGGCCCGGAGCCGTCGGTGCTCCTGATCCCGCTGCTCGCCGTGCTGCTCGGCGTCGCCGGCGTGGCGCTGACCGCTGGGAGATCCGCTGCGGCGCTCGCGGCCGGCGCGGACCCGACGCCGGCCGGGCGCCAGCTCGTGGAGCGCTTCATCGAGCGGTCCCGTCGGTGGCGACGCAACGGCGCGCTCGCCGGGATCCTGGCGATGATCACCGTCGCCGTCGTCGCCGAGACCGAGCTCACCGGCCGGTCCGCGCTCGCGGGGGACATGCTGAGCCCCCTGTACGGGTTCGTCCCGTTGTGGACCCCGTTGGCCGGGGCCGTGCTCGGCGGTGTGCTCGCCGAAGGACATCGAGTACGGCCCGGCGGCCGGCGCGTCGCCTCGCTCGAGGTCCGCGACGTCGACGACTACCGGGACCGGGTCGCCCACCGCCGGATCGCGCTGGTTGCGTCGGCCTCCGCCGGTGCTGCGCTCGCCGGAGCCGCGTGGGGCGCGGCGGTGGCTGCGTCGGTGGCCGGGTTCGCCGTGATCGGTGGCCTCGTCGCCGCCCAACGATGGACGATCCGGTGGATCGCGTTGCGGCCCCGGCCGGCGGTGTCCGGAGACCTCCGCAGGGCGGACGACCTCGTGCGCCGCCTCGCCGCCGCCGGCGGCGTCGGGCGACCGACCGCGACCCTGGCCGCGCTCGTCGCCTCAGCCCAGTACCACGCGATCGCCACGTCCGACGCAGCGCCGACCGACGTGGCGGGCGGTGCCCAGGTGGCGTCGCTCGTCCTCCTGGCCGCGGCGGTGACGTGGTGGTGGTCCAATCGCGACCTCGGCCTGACCCCCGATCGAGCGCGTCGCACCGGATCGTGGCGCTCCTCGACCGCCCTCCGATGGACGCTGGCGATCGTGGCACTGACCGCCGTGCCCGTCATCGTGATGCTGGCCAGGGTCGGGGTGGGCTGGTGAGCGGGCTCGTGCTGCAGGTCGATCCGAACCTGCACGTCCCGGTCTACGAGCAGCTGCGGTCGCAGGTGGCACGGATGGTGGCCAGCGGGACGCTCGCCCTCGGGACCCGGCTGCCGACGATCCGCCAGCTCGCGTCCGACCTCGGGCTCGCCAAGGGAACGATCGAGCGGGCCTATCTCCTGCTCGAGGCCGACGGCCTCGTCGAGAGCCGGGGTCGGGCCGGGACCTTCGTCCGGGAGCGGGCCACGGCCACGGCGGGCATCGACCCGGGTGAGGAGCTGGCGGCGGTGGCCGACACGATGGCCGTCGCCGTCCTCCAGCTCGGCATCACCACCGACGAGGCCGTCGTCGCCCTGCGGCAGGCGCTCGAGCGTCATCACTGACCGGCCGTGGGAACGACCCGCCCTGCTACGCTGCTCCTCCGGCCGCTCGCAGAGCGGCTCGGCGACGCGTTCGCCATGCGGGTGTAGCTCAATGGTAGAGCCTCAGGCTTCCATCCTGATGATCGGGGTTCGATTCCCCGTACCCGCTCGTGCCGGATCCTCCATTGCTCGGCCTGCGGCCTCGCAACGGAGGGCCGTTGTGTCCTCCGCTCCGCTCGGGGCCGTCAGGCCCGGCGGGCCCTTGGCACAGGTCTCGAAGCGCGGCAGCGCCGGCGGCTCGCGGGGCACGTCACCGACGCCGGATCCTCCATTGCTCGGCCTGCGGCCTCGCAACGGAGGGCCGTTGTGTCCTCCGCTCCGCTCGGGGCCGTCAGGCCCGGCGGGCCCTTGGCACAGGTCTCGAAGCGCGGCAGCGCCGGCGGCTCGCGGGGCACGTCACCGACGCCGGATCCTCCATTGCTCGGCCTGCGGCCTCGCAACGGAGGGCCGTTGTGTCCTCCGCTCCGCTCGGGGCCGTCAGGCCCGGCCGGCCCTTGGCACAGGTCTCACCGCCCGGCATGGCACCGAGCCCACGACCTGAGATCCGGGACCGGGGACCGCGGTGCGCGCTGCGGTCGGTCGCTGGTCAGGGGGCGGTGTACCAGGCGGGGGTGGTGGCGAAGCCCGTGAGGGGGCGGATGGCGACCAGGGCCGGGGCGCTCGGGACGGGGGCGTCGAGGCAGAACGTGCCCTCGACCGTCTCGCCTGCCGCGATCGCCGGCTCGAAGTACATGTCGTCGGGCGCGAACGCCCGGCAGCCGAGATCGGTGTAGACCTCACCGTCGTCGCCGACCAGGTCGACCGCGAGCGTCGCGAACGCCGACTCCGTTCCCGATCCCCGGTAGGTGGCCACCACCGTCACCAGCACGTACGCGCCGTTCACCGGGAGGGCGTTGCGGGTGTCGGCCGCGTACACCTCCTCGGTCGCGTCCGCGTCGAACGCGGTCATCGTGACGTCCCACGGCCCGACCTCCGTCGTCGTGCCGAGGGCGAGCGGGTTGTCCGGAGCACCCGGCTCGCCTGCGCCCACCGCGGTCGTCGGTGTGGAGCCGGAGCCACCGGGGGGCTCGACCGGGAGGCAACGATCGACGCCGGCATCCTCCGCGCACGGGCCCTTCGGCCCGTCGGTCGCAGGCGACGTCTCCGGCACGGTCTCGGACGGCGTCGGCACCATCGACGACGAGGACGACGAGGACGACGAGGACGAGGTGGAGGTGGTCGTCGCGTCGAGGATCGACGTCGTGCCGGACGGCTCGCCGTCTGCTCCGGCGGCGACGGCCACCGAGGTCTCGTCGTCCACGGCCCGCACGGCCACGACCGTGCTCGTGACGATCGCCCCGAGCGTCACGACGACGAAGGCGACCCACGCGATCGAACGAGCGGAGCGGCCCGTGCCGACCGGCGGCTTCGGCTGGTTGTACATGGCTCTTCGCGCCCCCGTGATCCGCCGTCGGGCAATCCGCCGTCGCGCCCCGCCGCGGGACCGACCATGACGGCAGGATCGTTCCACAACCGGCTGGCCGGCATGCGTCGGGGCGCACGCCATCGGATCGGCACGATGGAGAGCAACCTGAGCCTTCCGACGTACGGAACGGCCGCCGGATCAGCTCCGAGACCGCAACGCCGGGCGAGAGGTTCAGTTGTCGGGGGACTCCTCGCCCAGCTCGACGTCCCAGGCGTCGAGCAGCCGCTCGACGGCCTCGCGGTCCTCGTCGTGCTGGTGGGCGAGCACGGTGCGACGAGTCTCGGGCGAGACGCCGTCCTCGGCGAGGCGCCATGCGAGCACCCGGGGGTCGACACGGGGCTGATTGGCGCCATCGAGCACGGGTGCCGTGACACCGACCGTGGGATCGTTCGGACCGGACGCGGCGCCGTCCACGGCGGCGACAGGGTCGATTCGGCTACTCACGATTCGTCAAACTACTTGACCATGCCGCCCAACCGCGGCAATTCGCCTGGGCGATTCGTCCCGTGGACAGACCGCTCCTGTGCGATCAGCTGATGACGTCGAGCTCCGTCGTGCTCTTGAGCACCCTGGACCCGTCCTCCTGGCGGATCAGGTACGCGGCCTCGTCGTCGGAGGCGTTGCGGGTGATCTCGGGGCCGTCGATGGTGCGGGTCACCTTCTCGGTGAACCGCTCGACGACCTCGCCCTCACCGGCGCCGGCGCCCCAGGACCACCGAACCTCGCCGCCGATGTGGATCTCGTATCCCATGGCGACGGGTCCTTCCCGCCCCAGCGCCACCCAACACAGCACCCACGCGGACGCGATGCGTCGCCACACCTTCACGCCACGGCCGTTCGACGCGGCCGTCATGGGGATCCAGGCCCGCATCATCGACGGACGGGACTGCCGCGGGGTGTCGGAGAACTCGCGCCTGCGTCGATCGCGCGGCAACCGGCCGGCGGCGACAGCGTCGAAGTCGCCAACCAGCCGCTCCGCTCCGGCCACTGCTCCACGTGGGAGAGCGTGGCCGCGGCGTTGCGCTCCTGGAGCCGACCCAGGAACCCACGACGGATGGACACCTCCCGGACACCCAGCGGCCGCAGCATCGCTCCTCGGGGCGCGACGGGCACACCGGTGGGCGCGCAGGCTCTCGACGGTCCGGCAGGTCCGCTTTCGAAACAGTTGGTTGCGACATCGGACTCATCCTTTTCACGCATCAGCACGGACGTCGATGTAAGGAGTTGCTCGAGGTCGGCGTGCATGGCCTCGATCTGTCTCGGCCCGGCGAGAAAGCGAAACCACCGTTACCCGAGCCGTCATGGAGCAGATGTTGGCCTCAAGCGGCGCTATCGCGCTGCTGGAGCGTGCACGAACCATACGAACGGTCTGGATGTGACCGATAACAACTCTCTCGGCACGATCGCTTGACATGCCCCATGTGACCGGTAACACTGCGGCCGGACGACGTCGGGGGGCGTCGCCGACAGACAGGGGGGATGATCATGCGCAGGCCTGCGAGGCTGCTGCTGTCGGTCGCTCTCGTCGCAACGTTGATCGCCTGCTCCGGAGGCACGCAGGCGCAAGACGACGACGCGGCGAACGACGCCAGAGGCAATGAAGACACGGAATCGGGGGATGGCGCCTCGTCAGATGATGAGACGGGCGACGGCGCCGCCGCCGGTGGGACGGAAGCAAACGCGCCGCCGGTCGACGACCTGCCGCGTGAGCAGACGTTGATTCTCCAGAATCCGGAATCGAACATCAGCAATCCGGGCTGGTTCAACGTCTGGGTCAACTCCGGTGGCGGTTGGTCGACCGGACTCCATCAGCTGGCGATGGACACGCTCTGGTTCATCGACCCGAACGCCGGGATCGACGGCGTCGTCCACAACTCCCTCGCCACGGGCCCGCCGGAGTACAACGACGACTTCAGCGAGATGACCGTCAACCTGCGGGACGACATCTACTGGAGCGACGGGGAGCAGTTCACGGCAGACGACGTGGTGTTCACGGTCGAGACGCAGATGGAGACCGACGGGATGACCTGGAGCGGCGCGTTCTCGACCCAGGTCGAGAGCGTGGAAGCGGTCGACGACCAGACCGTTCACTTCGTGCTCCAGAACCCCAACTCCAGGTTCGAGTCGATCTTCTCGGTGCGGTGGAACGGCGCGTGGATCATGCCCGAGCACGTCTTCTCCGAGGTCGACAACATCCTCGAGTTCGCCTTCGACGAGCCCGTCGGACTCGGGCCGTACACGCTCCACAGCTACGATCCGAACGGCACGTGGTACATCTGGGAGAAGCGCGAGGACTGGGACCGCACGTCGGTCGCCGACTTCGGCGAACCGGCTCCGCAGTACGTCATCTACCGCAACAACATGCCGGTCGACAATCGTCTGATCGAGATGCGCAACGGCGACCTCGACATGATCCACGACCTCTCACCGGAGGGGATGTTCTCGATCCTCGAGGAGGAGGACGACGTCCAAGGCTGGTTCCCGGGGTTCCCGTATGCCCACCCCGACCCCACGCTGCCGATGTTCATCTTCAACCACCAGAACGAGAAGTTCGAGGACAGCCGGGTGCGCTGGGCGCTGGCCCTCATGCTCGACGCCCGGCAGCTCTCCATGGCGAGCTACCGCGGGGCGGCGACGCTCTCGGCGATCTCGATCCCGCCGACCGGCACGCACCCCGACGACTACCACGCGCCGATGCAGGAAGAGCTCATCAACTTCGAGCTCGACACCGGCGAGCGGACCATCACCCCTTACAACCCGGACATCGGCCTCGACGTCGCCGAGATGGTTCGCCCCCAGTTCGGCGATGACGTGCCCACCGACGAGGACGAGATCCGCCGGTCCTTCGGCTACGGCTGGTGGGAACAGGATCTCGACGCGGCAGGCGAGCTGCTTCGCAGCGCCGGGTTCACGCAGGACGGCGACCGTTGGATCATGCCCAACGGCGAGCCGTTCGAGTTCACGATGATGATCCCCGCCGAGGGCGTCATCAATCGGCTGGGCACGATGGCGGCGCAGCTCTGGAGCCAAGCCGGCGTCGAGGTGAACGCCGAGGTCACACCCGACAGCTGGGACCGCCAGGCCGCCGGCGACTACGAGGCGAACGTCGCGTGGTCGGTCGAGACCTGGGGTGGCCACCCCGACCTCTCCTTCTTCCTCGACAGCTACCACTCCGAGTACATCGTCGAGCCCGGGGAGCTCCAGCCGGCGAGGAACTGGATGCGCTGGGAGAACCCGGAGCTCGACCGAATCATCGAGGAGATCCGGACCGTCCCGCTCTCCGATCTCGAGCGCAACGTCGAGTTGGGGCAGGAGTTCGTCAGGCTCCACCTCGAGGACATGCCCAACATCCCCGTCATGTCGTACAACGTGTTCGTTGCGCTCTCCGAGCGCTACTGGACGGGCTATCCGTCCTCGGAGAACCCGTACGCCAACCCGGTCAACAACTGGGCGAACTCGAGGTACATCCTCACCCAGCTCGAGCCCGCCGGAGGGTAGCGCTGCGGAACGGTGAGACCCGGGTGCCCCTCCATCGAGTCGGGCACCCGGGCTCCGCCCGGGCCGAGACGGGCCGGGCACGTCGGACGAGCAGCCACGGGAGCACGAGATGAAGACCTATCTCTGGTTCGCAACCAAACGAGCGATGCAGCTGATCGCCGTGATCTACGTCGGTGTCTCGGTGGCGTTCTTCGTCACCAAGCTGTCGCCAGTCGACCCCGTCGAGCAGGTCCTCGGGCGCATGACGGCGCAGTCGAGCTCCAGTCCAGAAGGGATCGCGGAGATGCGTGCCGCGCTGACCGAGATGTACGGCGTCGAGACGCCCGTCATCGAGCAGTACTGGAACTTCCTGCGCCGGGCGGTGACCGGCGACTTCGGCCCGTCGCTCCTCGCCTTCCCGACCCCGGCGATGGACCTGGTGATGCGCGCGCTCCCCTGGACGGTCGGCCTGCTGACCACCTCGGTGCTGGTGACGTGGTCTCTCGGCAACCTGATCGGCGGTCTGGCGGGGTACTTCCAGAACAGTCGCGCCCTCAAGCTCTTCGGCGTCGTGGCCATGGGCGTCCAACCGATCCCGTACTACATCGTGGCATTCCTGCTCCTGATCCTCTTCGGATTCGTGTGGCCCGTCCTGCCGATCTCAGGCGGGTACGAGATCAACGTGCAGCCCGGGTGGAACTCCGCGTACGTCATGTCCGTCATGCAGCACGCGATCCTTCCGGTGACGTCGCTGGTCATCGTCGGGTTCGGCACGACCTTTCTCGGGATGCGAGCCCTGGTCTCCAACATCGTTACCGAGGACTACGTCACGTACGCCGAGCTCGCCGGCGTCAAGCGTGGGCGCATCGTCGGTTCCTACGTCATACGCAACGCGGCGGTACCGCAGCTGACCGCGCTGGCGATGACGTTGGGTGCCGTGTTCTCGGGGACGGTCATCACGGAGGAGGTCTTCAACTACCCCGGCCTGGGCTCGCTGCTCGTCGAGGCGGTCAACGCCGGCGACAGCACGACCGTGCTCGCCGTGTCGACCGTGTCGATCACCGCCGTGGCGGTGGCGATCTTCGTCGTCGACCTGCTCCACCCGTTGCTCGATCCCCGAGTCAGAGCGGAGTAGCACGCCGTGTTCAGGATCTTCCGCGACCTCTTCCGCTACAACATCGAGTTCGCGATCGGTGTCGTCCTCGTGACGGCCGTCGTGGCCTTCGCATGCCTGAGCTTCTTCTCGCCGGTGGAACCGGAGCTGATATTCCAGGTCCCACCAGACATGCCACCATCGAGCGACTACTGGTTCGGTACGAACTCAAGAGGTCAGGAGCTGTTCTGGCAAGCGACCTTCGCCATCCGGAACACGCTCATGTTCGGCGTCGCCGTCGCCCTGCTCTCTCGGGTCATATCGATCACGGTCGGGCTCCTGTCCGGCTACATCGGCGGCACCGTCGATCGGATCCTGATGTTCTTCAACGACATCTTCGTCGCCCTACCGATCTTCCCGATCCTGGTGCTCTTCTACTTCGTGCTCAGGAACGACCTCGACACGCTGAAGCTCGCGATCATCATGGCGTTCTTCGGCTGGGCATACGATGCTCGACTGATCCGCTCTGTCGCTCTCGGCCTGCGTCACCGCGAGTTCACGCGGCACGCGGTCTTCGCCGGGATGACCGGACGCAAGATCATGTTCGAGGAGCACCTGCCGTACGTGATGCCGATCGTGATCGCGACCGCACTGGCGAACATGATCTGGTCGATCGGCATCTCGGTCACACTTGCCGTCCTCGGGTTCACGAACATCGAGGTCGCGACCATCGGCACGACGATCTACTGGGCGAACAACCACTCGGCGATGGTGGCCGGGACATGGTGGTGGATCATCGTGCCCGTCGCCCTCGTCGTGATCACCTTCATCGGCCTGTTCCTGCTGGCGGTCTCGCTCAACGAGTACATCGACCCGAGATCGCGCCTCCGCCGCATGGGAGGCGCATGATGTCCGAGCCGGTCTCCGTCGTCGACGTCGAGAACCTCAAGGGCTACTACCAGACGAAGTACTTCGGCATCGAACGCGAGGTGCGGGCGGTCGACGACATCACGATGTCGGTCCGCCGCAACGAGATCTACGGGCTCGCCGGCGAGAGCTCGTCGGGCAAGACCACCCTGATCAAGTTCCTGGCCGGTGCGGTCCGTCCTCCGCTCGAGCTCGTCGACGGATCGGTCACCTACCACCTGCCCCGAGGCGACGTCGACCTCTTCGCAGCGGACGATGCCGAGGTCGAGGCGATCCGCTGGAGCAACCTGTCCTACATCATGCAGGGCTCCATGAGCCTGCTGAACCCGGTGCGGCGGATCCGCACGACGTTCCAGGACTTCGCCCTCCGGCCCATGGGGTTGCCAAAGCGCGAGTTCTGGGCGGCGGTCGAAGCTCATCTCCAACGTCTCGAGCTGCCCGTCAACGTGCTGTCCGCCTATCCGCACCAGCTGTCGGGCGGCATGCGGCAGCGGGCGACGATCGCTCTGGCCACGGTCTGCCGACCGGACTTCGTGATCGCCGACGAGCCGACGACCGCACTCGACGTCGTGGTGCAGAAGGACGTGCTGGCGATGCTGCGCGACGTACAGCGCGAGATCGGTTCGTCGGTGGTCTTCGTCACCCACGACATGAGCGTGCACGCCGCCATCGCCGACCGCGTCGGGATCATGTACGCCGGCCGGCTCGTCGAGGAGGCGCCCACCAGCACGCTGTTCACGAGGCCGAGTCATCCCTACACCGCCCATCTCGTCGGCTCTCTGCCGCGCATCGGCGACACCACGCCGAAGGCCGCCCTCGAGGGTCGACCGCCGAACCTCGCGGAGCCGCCTGCCGGCTGTCGCTTCCACCCGCGTTGTCCGCTCGCGATCGAACGGTGTGCCACCGAGGCACCGCCCCTCGACGCGGTCGGACCTGATCATCGAACCGCGTGCTGGCGCAGCGACGATGTCGAGCCGTTGGTGTCGTTGGACGACCGAACGCCCGTGCCGAGCCGGTCGGAGGCCCGATGATGCGGACCGATCCTCGAACGCCCGGGGCTGATGCCGCGACCGCCGGGGACCCGGCCGGCGGTGCGCGCCGTACGGCCCCACCGCGAGAAGGACGAGCGTTGCTGGAGGTCTCGCACGTCTCCAAGCGCTTCGTCAGGGGCGGGCTGCTCTCGCGTGATCACGTGGACGCGGTGGTCGATGCGGACTTCTCCCTGTCGAGCGATACGGCGGAGATCTTCACGATCATCGGTGAGTCCGGGTCGGGCAAGACGACGCTCGCCCGCATGATCCTCGGTCTCGAGCAGCCGACGAGTGGTCGGATCCGCTTCGAGGACATGACGAGCGACGAACGCCGGGGCCGCGCGGCCCGGCTCGACTTCATGCGACGCGTGCAGCCGGTGTTCCAGAACCCGTTCGAGACGTTCAATCCCCTCAAGCGGGTCGACCGCTACCTGTACTCCACGGCGCGGACGCTTCTCGGGGCCGACTCCAGGTCGGCGGCCGAGGAAGCGATGGACGACGCGCTGCAGAAGGTCGGGCTGAGCCTGCAGGAGATCGCAGGCCGCTTCGCCCACGAGCTGTCCGGCGGCCAGCTCCAACGCGTGGCGATCGCCCGGGCGCTCATCCCGAACCCGTCGCTCCTCATCGCCGACGAGCCGGTATCGATGGTGGATGCCTCCCTGCGCATGTCGATCGTCAACCTGCTGCGCGAGCTCCGCGACGAGCTCGGGGTCTCGATCGTCTACATCACCCACGACCTGGCCACGGCCTATTACATCTCCGACCGACTCGCCATCATGCAGCGCGGGCACATCGTCGAGATGGGACCGGCCCGGCCGATCCTCGATGCGCCGGAGCACCCGTACTCACGCCTGCTGAAGGCGTCGGTGCTCTCGATCGACGATCCCGGTGCCGGCACGCTGGCGCCGGCCGATCGCTCGGAGGCGACCGCGGCATGGGCCCACAGCGGCGACCTGGTCGCTCGCGGCGACGGCCGTTTCGTCAGGGAGTGGCTCCCGGCCGACTCCGAGGACGAGACCGACTCAGGAGCCGTCGACGACTCCCGCGCCGACCTCTCCAACGCTGACGAGCCCGACGCCGAGCTCGACGACACCCGCACCAACAGAGAACGAGGCGGCGAACACCACATGGAGCGACGCACATGAGCACACCCGAGACCCCGACCACCGCGCGGGTGGTGCTCGACCCCGCCTGGCGGGTCGGCCCGGTCAACCGCCGACTCTTCGGATCGTTCGTCGAGCACCTGGGCCGCTGCGTCTACGACGGGATCTACGAGCCCGGCCACCCGACCGCCGACGCCGACGGCTTCCGCCGCGACGTCCTCGACCTGGTCGGCGAGCTCGGCGTGTCGGTGGTTCGCTATCCGGGCGGCAACTTCGTCTCCGGCTACCGCTGGGAGGACGGCGTCGGACCGCGCGACCGGCGTCCCGTGCGGCGTGACCTCGCGTGGCGGACGACCGAGTCCAACGAGATCGGGCTCGACGAGTTCATCCGCTGGACGCGCCTCGCCGGCGTGGAGCCGATGCTGGCGATCAACCTCGGCACCCGGGGCGTCGAGGAGGCGCTCGACCTCCACGAGTACGCCAACCACCCGAAGGGCACGGAGCTCGCCGACCGGCGGATCGCGAACGGCAGCGCCGAGCCGCATGCGATCAAGCTGTGGTGCCTCGGCAACGAGATGGACGGCCCGTGGCAGACGGGGCACAAGACCGCCCACGAGTACGGCCGCCTCGCCGCCGAGACCGCACGGGCGCTGCGCCAGGCCGAACCCGATCTCGAGCTCGTCGCGTGCGGCAGCTCGGGAGCGTCGATGCCGACGTTCGGCCAGTGGGAGGAGACGGTCCTCACCGAGGCGTACGAGGTGGTCGACCACATCTCGCTGCACGCGTACTACGAGGAGCACGACGGCGATCCCGGCAGCTTCCTGGCGTCGGCCGTCGACATGGACCGCTTCATCGACGCCGTGGTCGCGACCGCCGACCACGTGCGGGCCAAGCTCGGCGTCGAGAAGCGGATCGACCTCTCGTTCGACGAGTGGAACGTGTGGTACCTGAGCCGGTTCCGTGACGAGGGCCCGCCACCCGGCTGGCCACAGGCGCCCCGCCTGCTCGAGGACCACTACAACGTCACCGACGCGGTCGTCGTCGGCAACCTGCTGATCTCGCTCCTGCGTCACACCGATCGCGTCGCGGTCGCCTGCCAGGCCCAGCTCGTCAACGTGATCGCGCCGATCTTCACCGAGCCGGGCGGTGTTGCCTGGCGGCAGACGATCTTCCACCCCTTCGCCCAGACCTCCCGCCATGCCAGCGGGGACGTGCTGCGGCTCGACGTCGAGACGCCGACCTACGAGACGAGCCGATTCGGCGAGGTGCCGCTCGTCGACGCGGTGGCGACCCACGACGACGAGGGCGCGGTGCTGTTCGCGGTCAACCGCTCGGTCGACGGCGAGGTGCGCCTCGACGTCGACACCACGCTCCTCGGTCCGGTGGAGGTCGTCGAGTGCCTCGAGGTGGCCGACGCCGATCGCTTCGCGAGGAACTCCGCCGACGAGCCCGATCGGGTCCGGCCTCGGGCCGTCCCGGTGGACCGGCCGCGTGACGACGGGGTGGTCGCGTTGCGACTGCCACCGGTGTCCTGGACGATGCTCCGCGTCGGTTCGCGAGCTCGTTGAGCGCCGAGGAGACCGTGATGGGCAACAGCATCATCCCCGACCTCGGCAACGACGAGATCTGGTTCCTCACTGGCAGCCAGACGCTGTACGGCGACGAGGTGCTCGCGCAGGTCGCCGAGCAGTCCCAACAGGTCGCCCGCCTGCTCGACAGCTCAGCCGACGTGCCGTGCACCGTCGTGTGGAAGCCGGTCCTCACCTCGCGCGACCACATCCTCGAGACGATCCGTGCCGCGAACGACGCAGCGCACGTCGTCGGGATCATCGCGTGGATGCACACGTTCAGCCCCGCGAAGATGTGGATCGCCGGCCTCTCGGCGCTCGACAAGCCGATGTTGCACCTCCACACGCAGGCGAACACCGAGCTGCCGTGGGCGACGATCGACTTCGACTTCATGAACCTCAACCAGGCCGCGCACGGCGACCGCGAGTTCGGCTACATCGAGGCCCGTCTCGGTGTGGCACGCACCACCGTCGTGGGCCACGCGTCCGACCCGACCGTGACGGAGCGGATCGGCGACTGGTGCCGTGCCGCGGCCGGCCGCGCGGCGGCGCGGTCGATGTGCGTCGCCCGCTTCGGCGACAACATGCGCTACGTCGCCGTCACCGAAGGCGACAAGACCGAGGCCGAGGCGATCTTCGGCTCCCAGATCAACACGTGGGCAGTCACGGACCTCGCAGCACTCGTCGACGACGTCGCGGACGCCCGGGTCGATGCGCTCGTCGAGGAGTACCTCGACCGCTACGACGTGAACCCGTGCCTGGTCCCCGGCGGCGACCGCCACGACTCGCTGCGCTACGGCGCGTCACTCGAACTGGGCATCCGCACGTTCCTCGAGGACGGCGGCTTCACCGCGTTCACCACGACCTTCGAGGATCTCGGTACGTTGCGCCAGCTACCCGGCATGGCCGTCCAGCGGCTGATGGCCGACGGCTACGGGTTCGGCGCCGAGGGCGACTGGAAGACGGCCATGCTCGTGCGGATCGCAACGGTCATGGGTGCCGGTCGGCCCGGGGGTGCGAGCCTCATGGAGGACTACACGTACCACATGGTTCCCGGCGCCGAGCTGTCGCTCGGCGCCCACATGCTCGAGGTCAGCCCCGCGCTGTCCAGTCAACGCCCGCGCCTCGAGGTCGCGCCGCTGTCGATCGGCGGGAAGGAGGACCCGGTCCGGTTGGTCTTCACCGCCGATCCCGGCCCCGCCGTCGTCCTGGCGCTGAGCGACATGCGCGACCGCTTCCGTCTGGTCGCCGCCGAGGTCGAGTGCGTGCCGCTACCAGCGCCGATGCCGAACCTTCCGGTCGGCCACGCCGTGTGGCGATCGAAGCCCGACTTCCGAACCGCGGCGACGGCCTGGCTCGCCGCCGGCGCATCGCACCACACGGCGATGAGCAACCAGATCACGACACGGGTCGTCGAGGACTTCGCGTCGATGACCGGCGTCGAGCTGCTCACCATCGACGACGACACCACGATCGCGGCCGCCGAGCGCGAGCTCCGCCTCAACAGCGTCACCTTCGGCTGAGCGGGTGCGGCGTGAGGATCCCGTCACCGGGTGGCGCCGCACCGACGCACGGACCGCCGACCGCGTGCCCGACACCGACCTGGCCTCGGTAGATGTGGTGGCGCCCCTGGCAGGACTCGAACCTGCGACCGGCGGATTAGAAGTGCCTGAAAGTACATGACGTGCCATGTCGGCTCGTGCCGGTTCATGCCGCTGAGCTGGGCATTCGCGATTCGGCCGTCGCAACTCGTGTTGACCGCTGTCGGCTCGTGCCGATCGGTTCGTGACCACGCCGTGACCATTCCTGACGGTCGGACTCGGCGGGACCGGCGGCGGCGCCGGGAGGGTGTTTCACTCTCGATCCGCGACGGCCTGCGCTGCGTCGCGCCGAGCCCGCTGGCGGTCGACCTGCTCACCGGCCCCGGCCGAGAACCGTCACAGGGCGAAGAGCTTCTCGGCTGGATGAAGGACAACGAAGATGCCTGGCGCAGCTGACACCCCCCGTTGTACGTGCTTGGCGTCGAGCAACGCCGTGCGTCCCGTGGCCGAGAACACGTCCGACGCCGACCTCGCGATCGGACCGGCGAGGTCGGCCACGCCCGATGTGCAGGTAGACGGCCAGGACGCCGAGGAGCACGACCGCATCGAGGTGGCCGTTCAGCGCGTCAAGGAGCGTGTTGAGGATCTGCGCTGCGGCGAGATCACCGAAACCGTCCCACCACAACAGCCGACCGATCGAGTCGCGTTCGGCGTCGGGGATCCGCCACGGCATCGGGGCGTGCTCTTCGGGTGGCTCCGCCCGCGACGGCAGCACGAACGATCCCGGCCGGGCCTGCGCAGGTCTCGATCAACGCATCTGCATTCGTTGCTGTTCGGCTCGGCGCTCTTGCGGGACATCTCCTGCAAGAGCGCCAAGACCCTTCCCTGCGTCTCGATCAACTCGTACGCGGCGGCGTCCAACTGATCCTCGAGCTCAGCGAGCCGGGGCCGCCAGGCGAGCCAACTCGGCGGCGGTGCGATCCTTGGCCGGTCGTCCTGACTGACGGTCACGCAGACCCTCGAGGGCGCCCCGATCGCGTCGTGTGCGCCACTCGCTGATCAGCGACGAGTAGAGGCCGTCCCGACGGCAGATCTCAGCCACGGACGTCTCGCCCGGCTCCTTCGCCGCGTGAATCTCGTTCAAGATGCCGAGCTTGTCCTGCCCGGCCACAACCGCAGCGCCCAGCGTACCTCGATCTCGTCATCGCTCATCACAGCCATGATCTCACCTCCACCACCCCATCAAATCGGTCACCTCCTCCAGCGACCTCAACCACGACAGCCAGATAGGCCGCGTCTTCGTGGACGGCAAAGTCGAACACCGAGCCAACAGACATCAAGAACGGGGTGCTCGACCTTGCCCCACATCGCACTCACCACGGTCTCAGCAGCCGCTCCGCCCCGCCCCCCGAAATCGCCGCATCCGCAATGCGGGGACACTCCCAGCAGTACCAATTGATCGCTCCGGGAACAGTGCAGGAACCCGGACCGACCACCCGACGAGCTGCAGGTCTGACCAACGAGCTAGAACTGCCGAAGCCCACAACTTCAATCAAATCACGGGCTTGACAAGCCCAATGGGGGACGCGACCATAAACCATCTGGAGCTCCCCTGCGGTACCGCCGACCGGCGCAAGTACATAGCTCAGCCCGCTGCATGGACGCAGCTCGTGCTTCGATGGGAGACACGTGTTCCTGACAACTATGATAATGGCGTTTGTTGTTGTCGTGACCTTTACTTGCATGTTGGCACTGATGCGAGAGGTCGTTCTTGTCCGAGGCGAGCTGACAGCGATCTCTCAAGCAATCACGAAGCCATTGGCCCAGCTTCGTGTAGGCCAACAGTTGGATCCCAGCGCCGCAAGTCACCCGCTTCTTCGCGAGCAGCTTGCGCGATCGAATGAGGTCGCGGAGAACGTCGCCGTGACTTTTCTTACTAGCCAGTGCAGCACGTGCTTGGACTTCGCGGCTCGGCTCAGTCAAGGCAAGCGGAACTCGTATTCCAAACATCATGTAGTGGTCGTTGCAGCGCCCGAAGAACAACTGCCGAGTTTTGCAGCTCAGATCCAGTCCAGCGGCATTCCGGTACTGGCTGATCCAGAGAAGACCATATTTGCAGCCGTAGGAGTGACGGGGACACCTGCCTCCATCATACTGTCACCACAGGAACGAGTCATCGATTACGTATCTGGAGGGACGCCAGAATGGGTAGAGGAGAGGCGAAGGTCGGCCGCCCAGACGGAGACATCTTCAGCAGCCTAGATCGGCGATCTTGCGATGTAGAGCACTTCACTGACGCGTCTTCGTTCGCCTACGGGACTATACTCGGGCGCCAAACGGATTCGACGGTCGCGTCTGTCGCCGAAGAGTCCGGGCTTCCTAGACGCAAGTTCCTTGGGCTGATGGTTCGAAGCGGCATCTTTTTTACCGGGATTCTTGGAGGCGCTCTGTCGTTTCGACCAACGGCTGCCTCAGCGATCGTATGCACAGCAGCGGGACCGTATACGTGCCCGCAAGGCTGCACAATCGACTGCATCGGCTATTGCACGACGACACAATCGTGCTGCAACTCCGGCACACATGACTACTGCTGCAAATGCATCACATTCTGCTCCAATGCACGGATAGTCCTAGTGTGCTCAACAAAAGACTGCTATTTCTGCTGCCAATACTGTTGAGGTGAGAGATGGTTCGCGCACCGGCAACTTGGCTTCGGAGAGGCAAACCCCACCAGAGATCGGAGTGAAACGTGCCCTGGGAAGCAGTTAGCGGCGACCAACTCTCACCCGAGGAGCTCGCCGAGCGTCAAATGAGCCACCTGACCGTTACCGTCTATCTTCGGGAAGCTCGCACCGGTGGCGGTGAAGTTCACATCTCGGTACCCGCTGGAAGCGTGCTCCGGTCTCGAGCAGAGGGAGGCGAGCCAATATCTGATATCGTCAGCGACGTGATGGATATCATCTGCCAAGAAATTCGCACGGCCTTCGAGTTGACAGTCACCTCCGCCGACGATTTTCCTCGCGCAGGATAGCATCGCTGTCTGGAGCGAGAGTGACCTTGCCCCTTGACAACAGTTCACTCCGAGTACAGCGAGGTCCCAAGAGTGCGCCCTGAATCGTTCGTCCTTGCATCCGTATTCGTATTGGCAGCTGGAGGCAAGCTGCACTCTGCCCATCTCTTCAGGACGTTTCTGCGCGAAAGCGTCGGCCTTCGGGATCCACTCGTTCGTACGGTTCACGCGTTAGCCCTGTCCTTTGAGTTCGCTATCGTGGTCTCGATTCTCCTAAGCCCGCAAGCGGGAGGCTTCGCTGCGTTGGCATATGTATGCGCCGCTTCAGCAGCCATATGTATTGCACTTCTACGAGGGCGGCCCGGCGACTGTGGGTGCTTTGGCGATGTTCGTCTGCGAGGCGAGCTCGAACGCTCCGGGTACGATGCGATCAATCTCCTCAAGCCTGCCTGGTATGCCGTCCGCAATTCACTCTTCGCTGGAGTGTCAGTCAGCCTCATCCTGAGCTACAAGCCATCGCCGATTAGCTACAGCTACGTTCTGGGCCTGATTCCTGCTATGATGATGATCGTGACGTTGATCACCTCCGTTTGGATCGAACAGGCCAAGATCCGTAGGCCAACGCACCCAAGGCGAGGGCACTATGACAGCCGACTCGCGCCGCTCGTTGTCCTTGATCACTATAGAACGTCTAGCCTTGCGCCGGCTGTGTCTGAATGATGCCCGATCTACTAACGTGAAGCGAGTCGTTGGTTGCGTCGAACGACGGCAGCGTCGAAATATCAACAGCCAGGAGTTCTTGCGACAGCTCGGATACATCGAGTGAAACGGGATCGACGTTCCCCGGCTTCGCGGCGACGACCTGATGTCCTAGTAGTTCGTTACTCAGGCGTTTATGGCATGCTGACGTCCCATGCGTTGAGGGACCTCGGGGCGGACGTGGTTGAGGTCGACTCTCGTGAAGCCACTTTCCTCAAGATCGGACTCACGAGGCCAAGGTCAATCGTCTTGACGGCGACGCCGCTAAGGGCGCCGGCAGGGTGTGCGATGCCCAGCTCCTGGGCGTACACCAGAATACCGATCTTGGGCATCTGCAATGGCTGTCAGGCGTTAGGCCTAGCTCTTGGAGCGTCGATCAAGAGGTGTCACGGTGCTACCGGTAAGGTTGAATTGGTCAGCCTTGAGGGTCGCGGGCGCCTACTGCAACCGGGCGGCTCGAGCATGGGTGTGTTCATGAATCATGAATATGCATTGGCCGACCCGCTCCCGGACGACCTGTTGGTAACGGCAAGGTCCCCGGACGGCAATATCGCTGCATTTGAGCACAAAGACCGCTACCTCTTTGGCGTCCAGTTCCATCCGGAGTCGTCGGCGACTCCCGCTGGCAGCCGAGTCCTTGAGCGATTCATCGAAGTCGCGCGAGCACTGCATTGACGGCGCTTCGAAGTTGACGCGGGTGTAGGTACCTGAGCGCGGTTCCGTCGACTGCCCATGCCGGTGGTCGCTGAACGACGAGTTAAGGATAGACCCCAGTGAGTGAATAGCCTACGTACGGCGGCCGGCGGCCCGATAAGGAGACGGACCCCTGTCCGGCTTGATCGACTACGCGGTCACGGCCGCATTGAGCGGCCCTGTGAAGCGCCTAGCGATCGCGGTGATCCCGTCGCGCCCGTAGGCACCGCGCCCGGCTGTGCGGTGTTCTCGGGCGGTTGAAGTCCTGGCGTGCCTCGACGGTGTGTTCGATCTCGCCGTGCGGGATCGACCGTGCCCGCTGCGCTTGATCAAGCATGCGCTCTATAGCGACACGCCGGGATGCGAGCGCAAGTCGTTCACCCAGGCGATCGACGAGGCGTCGGCCTAGTCCCGAGCCTTAGCGTTGCGGCGATGGATCAAGCCGGTCGGGACCGTTCCACGGCCTCGATCGTTTCGCGGTACAGCGTGTGGCGGCCCACCGCGTGGCGCGAGCGCAGCAGCCCACGCAGCGATGGCCGACGGCCGCCGAACCGGGCGCCACGGCGGCTGGGTTGGACGAGACCCGGCTCTGATGGCGTCGCTGACCGACGTCGTCGATCTCGACACCGGCGAGGTCATCGACATCGTCGAGTGCCGCAGCGCCACCGCAGCTCGCGCTGACGATCGCCGCCGTTTCGGCCCGGACGGCCGGCGGATTCGTCGAGCCGTCATCGCACATGGTGATGCCCGCCCGCTGGCCCTTCCAGCGGCCCGAGATCTCCATGCCATCGAGGTGCTCTTCTGTGCCGGCTGGAGCACGAAACCGGCCGTACACGACTGAACAGTCCTCTCACAACGTTGACACGGCCACCGAGCCCGGCCGCCGTGACGCCAACCCGTGAGCCACATCCACCTCGTTCAAGGTAACCCATCGGGTCACCGGCTGATGCCGAGATGGGGTCCGTCCGGGCCCGGTGTCGCCCGACGTTCACGCGACAGCGCGTCAAGGAGCATACGACCCGATTCATCGGCCCGGGAGCGGCTCTGCAGGAACGCGGTGCCGTACCCAACCAGGGGCTCGGCGCCGAGTAGGTGCTCGCTGTTGAACGCTGTGTGGTGCTGATCGAAGCGTCCCGCGGCGCGATCCCATGCAGCGGCGGGCACGGCGCTCAGGGGGCGAGCACCGAGCGTGGGGACGAGATGGGCAGGTCGGTCGACCCGAAGCACGTGGCCGCGGATGCGGCTGTCGTTGTCGAGGCGCGTGTCGATTTCGACGAGCTGAGCGCCCCACCCCGTCTGTCGGGTGTCGAGGTGCCGCGCACGGTCGAGGCGTCGTCGAAGGCCTCGGAGTCGCTCGGCGAGCCGGTCGCGTTCAGCTGCGGTCGACTCGATCTGCGAGGGCAGCACGTTGGCGGAACGCCGGGCGGCGGCGATGTCGGCGTCGTGACCGCGGCGGCGGAGCGGGCGGTCGTAGGTAGCGAGCGTGTTGCGTGCGTGTTGGAGCGCGGTGCGTTGGCGCTCGAGACGGGTGATGGCGGTGTCGTGGTCGGCCTGGGTGCGGCGGATGTTGGCGGGGAGGAGGCGCAGGTCGCCGCGGAGGCGTTCGATGCGGGCGGTGAGGTCGGCTCGTTGTTGGAAGAGGCGGCGGAGCTCGGCGGCCGACAGGGTGCCGGGGCGACGCGCGTTCTCGCCGCGGAGGGCGGCCTGGCGGGCGTGGGCAGGTTTGTCGATCCAGTTGCGGGTGATCGCCTCGGTGAAGACGTCGAGTGGGGTGTCCTCGTCGTTGGTGACGATGTAGGCGTGGTTGTGGTGGCGGCCGCGGGTCATGGGGACGTAGATGCCGCGGACGTCGGTGGGTTGGTCGAGGACGAGGATGGAGCGGTCGACGGTGCGGCCCTGGGTGGCGTGACTGGTCTGGGCGTAGGCCAGCTCGACGTGGTCGTGGACGTAGTCGCCAGGTAGGCGGACTCGGCCGGTGGAGCCGGTGACGGTGAGATCGCCGCTACGGTGCACGGTCTCGACGGTCCAGCGGTCGTGGTTTGCGATCATGAGGCCGCGGTCGGTGCGGAGTCGGCGGAGGTTCTGGCGGGTGGCGATTTCGTCGCCTACCCAGACCCGGTAGCCGGCGGGCTCGGCGTGGCGACCGCTCGGGTTGATCTCGCCGGAGGCGATTCGGCGTTGCTGGGCGGCGGTGTTGAGACGCCGGACGGTGTCGTTGGTCGGCGCGGCCAGCAGCACGGTCTCACCGTTGGTGCGGGCGGTCCACCAGGTGTCCAGCGCGTCGCGTTCGACCCGGGTAGCGGTACCGCCGTGGAGGCGCCCGTGCTCGTTGTAGATCTCGGCGACTGTTGGGTCGCCCTGCCGTAGGCGGAGGGAGGCGTCGCGTTCCCAGGGGTTGGTGAAGCGGTGGACCCGGTCGAGTTCGATGGCGCCGTGGGTGTCGACGAGGTGGTCGAACATGCCGCCCCGGCCCACGGCGGTGAACTGCATCGGGTCGCCGACGAGCACGACCCGCCAGCCTCGGGTGTCGGCCAGGTGGGCGAGGCGGTCGAGCCGGTCGGTCGAGGCCATCGCGGCCTCGTCGACGATGACGGTGGCGCCGAGCGGGAGGTCGAACCGGAGATCGGGCGGGCGGTCCAGCGCGTGCTCAATGAGGAGCTTGTCGAGGGTGTCCGCCGCGACGCCGGTCTCGGTGGCGAGGACGTCGGCCGCCGCGGCGGACGGGGCGACGCCGAACACGACACGGCCCTCTGCCCGTAGCTGCTCCACTGCTGGCCTGAGCGCGGTGGTCTTACCGGTGCCGGCCGGGCCGACCACCAGGACCAGATCCGCGGTGCCGGCCACCGCAGAGGCGATCTCGGCCTGGGGCACCGAGAGCGCCACCTCAGCGCAGTCGACTGCGGCTGTTGAGACGATGGCGTCGCTGGTCATGCGGCGTTCGGCCCACGCCACCAGGCGCTCCTCCTGGGCGAGGATCGCTGGCGTGGTCAACGCTCGGTCCGCGACCGACTCGCTGAGCGGTCGTCCGTCGCGGCGCAGCAAGGCGCCGTCGGGGATCGGGCGGGACAGGTCGACGCAGTAGGTGCGGATGGCGGTCTGGGTGAGGTCGTCCAGTAGGTCGACCAGTAGATGGGGCGGGACATGGAGGTCGGTCTGGAGGGCGGCGGCGATCTCCCGGGTGAGCTCGGCCGGGCGCCACGTCGACTGCTTCTCTGCCAGCGCCTCGACCGCCCGCACCGTCGCCTCCTCGGCGGTGCGCCGGTCGATGCGCCGCGCCCTGCACCGATTCGTCGCCGCCTCGACGAGTCGCTCGGGGTCGACGCCGAGGGCCTCGACCCGCTCGGCCCAGTCGGCGTGCAGCGACGCTGCGTTGACGTCGTGGCGCTTGGCCGGGCGGCTGTCGACCACGGCCTCGCGTTCGAGCCGCCAGCGCTCCCTGGCCGTCGGTGCCCGGCCGAACGTGTCCTCGAACCGGTCGAGCTTCACGTCCAGACGACGCTGCACATCAGCGGTGCGGGCGGAGAACTCCTCCAACACCTGCTCGGGCACGTGGGCGATCTCGGCGATCCCGTTCACCACCGGCTGCCACTCGACACCGAGGCGGGCGGTCAGCTCCGAGCGCAGCACCGAGTGGTAGACGGCCGAGACGGTGCGCTGATCGAGCTTGAGGCCCCGGGCGTCGAGCGCCAGCCAGCGGCCGTCCGGCGAGCGGACCCGATTGGCGACGACGATGTGGGTGTGCAGCTGCGGGTCCAACGCCCTCGACGTGTGCTGACGAAACGACGCAGCCACGATGCCCTCGGCGTCGACGACAGCGACCTGGCCGTTGATCCGGTACCGAGTGTGGGCGTGCGCCTCGATCCACCCGATCGCAACGCCGACGGCGGTGTCGTGCGCCTCCAGCGCCTCCGCCCGCGTGGCCTCATCGCCCACGGCGAACAAGGTCGACACCGACTTCGGGGCCGACGCCGTCACGTCGAAGCCCCGCACCGACTCCTCGCCGAACGGGCGCCCCAGATGGACCTCACCAGCGGCGTGCGGATCGAGGCCGGCCATCAACCGCAGGAACTCACCGTCCACGACCTCGCCCCCGAGACCGAGAAGCTCGGCGCCGCTGCCGTGCCAGCGGCCCTGCGGCTCGCCGGCGTCCAAGTAGTACGACGGCAGCGCCTCCACGTAGTACGCGCCAGCATCAGCGCCCTTCAACGTCGTCACCCGAGCAGTCACCGCAACGACATCCCGTCGCACCTACTGCTCGAGCAGTAGGAGGTCGCGGCACGGGGCGTGCACCCGTCTGTCACCTCATTCGCGGAATAGCCCGGGGTGAAGTTGCGCATGACGTCAGGAGGCGTCGGGACGGTCGAGCAGACGAAGTTGTGAAGAAGAACTGGCCGGTGCGTTCCGCTTCGAGGTCAGCGGCCGCTTCGACTGCGGCGTCTCGTCGGCCGCTGCCGTGGCGGGGGTGTCGCCGTCGACGAGCCGCACAAGCTGATGGCGGGGCACCCGGAACAAGCGGCCCAGGCGGACGACCGGCAGGCCTTCACGGCCGTCCGTCGCCTCCCACCGCCGAGCCAGCTCGTACGCCAGCCCTCGTCCGATGCGAAGGAAGCCCGCCGCCTCCTCGACCGTCATCAACTCTGGAAGATCTTCCCGCCGCACTACCACGCTCCCGCCTCGTTACAAGCAATTGCCTGTCTCGCGGCGAACGTACCGCTCAGTCAACGGCGACGGCATGGGATGGGCGCCATGAAGCGTTCGCGTGACGAACAGAACCGCACGCAATGGTAAAGAACGGAACACTGCGGGCAACAACGGACAACACCGGCGCCGTGTTCCAATCCCGTGACAACTCCGTCCGACGCAGCGGACAGGCGGCGACGTAGCCGGCGGCGGACTACGCGCCGGTGCCGTCGACGAGGTCGCCGACGACCTGGGCGGCCTGGCCGTCCTGACCGGGCAGGAGATGTCCGTAGGTGTTGAGGGTGAACGCCACGTTGGCGTGACCCAGCCGCCGTGAGACGACCAGCGGGTCGACGCCCGCGGCGAGCAGGTGGGTGGCGTGCGTGTGCCTCAGGTCGTGGAACCGGATCGTGGGCAGCGGCAGGCGTTGCACGAGCCGCTCCCACGCCCGGGACACGCTGTCGGGCCTCATCGCCTCCGCGGTGGCCGGGTTCGTGAACACCTCGCCGCCCCGGCGAGCCGACCCCCGTAGCGACATCTCCAGCTCCCGCTCGGCCCGGCGGTGGGAGGACAGAACCCGGGTGGTCTCGCGGTCGAGGGTGATCACCCGCCGGCTGCGCTGCGACTTCGGCTCGCTCTCCACGATCTCGGCGCCGCCCGCGGTCGTGCGTGTCCGCTCGACCCGCACGACGCCCTGCGTCAGGTCGACCGCCGACCAGCGCAGACCGCAGACCTCGCCCCGCCGCATCCCCGTCATCGCTGCCAGGCGCCACAGGGACGCCAGACGGTGCTCTGCCGCCAGCTCGAAGAACTGGGCCAGCTCGGCCGGCGTCCACACCGTCATCTCGTCGGTCGCGCCGGCCATCGACGGCGGCGATGCATGACGCACCGGGTTGCGGACGATCACGCCCTTGGCCTCGGCGTCCGACAGGGCCTTGCCCAGCACTGCGTGCAGCTGGCGGACGGTGGCCCGGGCCAATCCGGCCCGGATCATCGCCGCGTAGAGCTCGTCCACGTCCGCCGTGGTCACCTGCTGCACCTCGACGTGGCCCAAGGTCGGGCTCACGTGGTGGGCCAGCAGGCTCCGATAGCGGTTCATCGTCGTCCGTCGCCGGCCGACGACCGCCTCCCGGTGCTCCAACCAGCCCGCCAGATAGTCATCGACCGTCAGGGTGCGCCGGCGGACCGACTCGCCCCGCTGAGCGGCGCCCAGCTGCTCGTTGAGCCACTCCTGGGCCTGACGGCGGGTCGGGAACGTGGCCGTCAACCAGTCGCCGCTGCGTGGTTCCCGCAGCCGCGCCCGATACGAGGCCTTCCCCTTCGCGCCCCGCCTGACCTGGATCGAACCCCGCTGCGCCACCGCTCCGCCATCCCGCTCGTGACCATTTTGTGACCAAATGGTGCCAGAGCGGGCCTGACGGGCGCCAGCCCAGCATGCCGGAGACCACCCCTGAACTGGGAAGATGTGGTGGCGCCCCTGGCAGGACTCGAACCTGCGACCGGCGGATTAGAAGTCCGCTGCTCTATCCATCTGAGCTACAGAGGCCTGACGACGGTCGTTCAGCCCAATGTCCGCCGCCCCCGGTTACGCCGGTGGTCTCGGAGGCACTATCGTGGTGGGGCCTTGGTGACCGTAGCTCAGCCAGGTTAGAGCGCCAGGTTGTGGCCCTGGAGGTCGGGGGTTCAAGTCCCCTCGGTCACCCGCCGGAGATGTCCTGTCCACCCTTCCGGGTGGGCTAGGATGTCAGGCTGTTGGTTCGGAGCTCTCTCGGGCTCGGCACCGACATGCGCCTCTAGCTCAATTGGTAGAGCATCGGACTCTTAATCCGCAGGTTCTGGGTTCGAGTCCCAGGGGGCGTACGCCGAAGACCCCAGGTCAGGCCTCTTCAACGAGCCTGCCTGGGGTTTCGTCGTTCCCGACCGGCATCACCTGCCGCAGGCGCGCTCACCCGAGCGCTGCGAGACACGTTGCGGCTCGTCGGCCGACGAGGTCGACGAGCCGTCCGGGAAGGTCGGACCCGAGTCGAGCGATGCTGGCGTCCGTGGCGGCTCGTTCGAAGGCCGCCGGCACCGCACCGGCGAGCCCCGCGACCCGCTCGACTACGTCATCGGGCCGCAGCTCGAGCTCGGCCGCCGTCTTCTGCCAAGCGCTGTGCCGATCCGTCCGCGGGAGCCGGTAGTCAGAGCCGATCTTCATGGCGAAGCGCACCCGATGACCCTCGCTGGTGTCGTAGGGCAGGATCGACGCGACGTCGTAGAGCGGCGCGAGCCTGACCTGGGCCCCGGTCAGCAAGAAGCCGTAGTTCTTCGCGTGGGCATCCGTCCCGCCGATGATCCAGTTGAACGCGAGCGCGTCGACGAACCGCCACAGGTCGGTGCCGGTGAACGGGGACGGCACCACTCGGCGAATCAACTCGGCGATGCGGCCTGGGGACGGACCACCCTCAGCCTGGTACTTCCTCGTCGGATGGAGCGATAGCGCCTGGCACAGGTCTTCCTGGTGCACCCGCCGGAGCACGCCGTCGATCTCGACGCGATCGAAGCGCTCGACCGCGATTGCCCGCTCGCGTCCCAGGTCGAGGATCGATGTCGACGCGGCGCGCAGGCCGACGAACCTGGCGGCCGTCAGGCACAGGTGCTCGTTCAGGTCCTGGCTCTCCAGGCCGGCCATCGCCGGCTTCAGGATGTGCGTCGTCGGGGTCGATCCATGCGGCACCCCCCACCGTCCCTCCGAGCGGTGCAGCGCCGTCTTCGCCTGCGCTCCGCCGAGACTGAACTGTCCCGTGAACCCCGGCCCCAGCCAGGACGTCGCGTCGACGCGGAGGGAGGCGATCCGGCCTGCGACCTGGTCGTCGGTCAGCCACTCGACGTCGCCGCTCCGCTCGACGAGCTCGGCCAGCGCGTCGGGTCGACAGAGCTGGACGGCGCCCGCGCAGTCATGGCCGACCTGGGTGCCGAGAAGCGGGAACGGCGACGCCACCGACACCCCGAAGTCCCGGCCCCATCGCTCCAGCACGTCCGCGTTGTCGGGCAACAGGCCCCACAGCCAGGGACTCACGCGGTCGTCGCCGTGGGTTGCACGGCTCCCGGGCATCGACACCGACAGGCGGGTCGCGCTCGGCGCCGATCGGTGGGCGTCGTCGTAGCGCAGGTGCAGTCCGCCGCTACGACGCTCGATCTCGCCGATCCGTCGGCCCTCGAGCAGGACGACGAGCACATCGGCGGGCATCAGCCGAGCTCGTCGAGGAGGGCGTCGAGGTCGATCTCCCCCGGCGCCGGGACCGGGCGGGGAACGAGGTTGATGGCGAGATCGAGCGCGCCGAGCACGGACAGCACCCGGCCGACCTCGACCGTCCGCTTCCCTCCCTCGAGCTCAGACAGCCACGGCCGCCCCACACCGGCGCGAGCGGCCAGCGCGGCCTGCGACAGGCCGGCCTCGGTGCGCGCCCGGCGGATCTCCTCACCCAGCTCCATCGACGTGCGCACGGGTCGAACCGCTTCGCTCACGCAGACCTCCGTCGGTGCGACCCGAACAACCGGGTGGGCATTGTCTCCGTACGGCGACAACGTATCATCGTCTCCGTACGGCGACAAGATGGTCTGTCGCCGAACGGGGACACGGCCATTCTGTCGCCGTACGGGGACAGCGAGTCGGTGTTCGTGTCGGACGACAGGGTCCGGGATCACGCCCGACACGACGCCGGCCCCATCGACGGCGCGAACGCCGGCAGCCACGACGAGACCGGCACCGGCACCCGAACGATCGGTCGCCTCACGCCGGACCTCCGGCACCTGCGAGCCGCCACTCGTGTCCGGATTGGACTGGCCGGACGAGACAGGTTCAGAACAGACTCTCCGCTCCCCTCGTTACGCGGAGCCCTCCATGGACACCACCGGCGGCCCCCGGCCCGACGCATCCGGTGACCTGCGCCGTTCGATGCTGGCCGGCGCCCGCGGCATCCTGCCGCTGTTCGTCCCGGCGGTGCCGTTCGGTCTCGTGCTCGGCCTCGCCATCAACGAGAGCGGCATCGGCGCCATCATCGGTTGGTCGAGCTCGGTGCTCATCTTCGGCGGCGCGGCCCAGCTCGTGGCGGTCACGCTCCTCGGCGACGGCGCGCCGGCGCTGTCGGCCATCGGCGCGGCGATGCTGGTCAACCTCCGCCACGTCATGTACTCCGCGGCCCTGGTCCCCCGGTTCCGGGGCCAGCCCCGCTGGTTCCGCTGGGCCGGCCCGTACGTGCTGATCGACCAGGTCTTCGCGCTCGTCTCGGTCCAACCACGCCGCGGCGACGACTGGCGGGGCTACTACCTCGGCGCCGGGCTCACCGTCTGGCTCGGCTGGCAGGTCGCCGTGGCCATCGGCGTGGTCGCCGGGCCGTACCTGCCCGACATCGACCTCTCCTTCGCCGTTCCCGCCATGTTCCTCGGGCTGCTCGTCCCCGCGCTCACCGACCGGCCCCGGGTCGTCGGCGCCGTCTGCGCGGCGGCGACCACCGCGGCGCTCTCGGGGATCCCGAACCGCGGCGGCATGCTCGTCGGCGCCGTCGTCGGCGTGGCGTGTGCGGTGGCCGTGGCCTCGCTCGGGACCGGCACCGACGAGGCCGCGGCCGAGGACGAGCCGGTCAACGGTGACCACGACGGCGACGCAGGTGCCGGCGGCGAGGCAGGCGCATGACCGCGCTGCTGGTGTTCGTCGTCGCCGGGCTCGGCACCTACGCGGCCCGGGCCGTGTTCATCGTGGGGGTCGGCGAGCGCCCGCTGCCGGCGCGGGTCGAGCGGGCGCTCCCCTACCTCGGGCCTGCGGTGCTCGCCGCCCTGGTCTCGTCGTTGCTCACCGCGGAGCGCGGTGCCGGCGGGTTCCTGCGCGACACACCGGAGGTCGTGGCGACCCTCGTCGCGCTCGTCGTCGCCTGGCGGACCCGCAACTTCCTGGCGTCGCTCCTGTCGGCCATGGCCGCGCTCTGGATCGTCCAGGCGCTCACCTGAGGGTTCGGCCCTGACCGCCGGGCACCCCGAGGGGGCGCGGGGGTCGCGCCGATAGCCTCCCTCCGGGTGGCGATGAGCACGGCGGCGGACGATGTGGATCTCTTCGTGTCCTATGCGAGCCCGGACCGGGCGTGGGCGACCTGGGTCGACCACACCCTCCGGGAGGCGGGGTACACGACACGGTGCGAACCCGGCGATGTCGACGGCGGGACGAGCCTCGCGTCGTTGATCGGCGCCGGGCGCCCCCGGTTCGGGCGCGTCGTGCTGCTGTGGTCGCCGCACGCCCGACGCCGACTCCTCCTCGACGGTGCCCGGTGGAACGACGCCCGGTCGATCGGGCTCGTCACCCCCGTCGTCGTCGGGGCATGCCCGCTCCCGGACGCCCTCGCCGGGTCGGACACGATCGATCTCACCGACCACCACGACGGCGACGGCGCGGCGCAGGCGCTGATCGAGGCGTTGACCGCGACCGTTCCCCCGACGACACCGGCCGACCGGGCCGCGGGAGCGGCCGCGGCCAACCAGGCGACCGCGGCGCGATACCCGGCGCGTGACGACCTCGTCCTCAGCCCGCTGGTCCCGGCCCGGGACGCGTCGTTCGTCGGACGCGAGGGCGAGCTCGGCCGCCTCGCCGCCGGGCTGGACGGCGACGCCGGCGACGCCGTGCTCATCCGCGGGCTGGCGGGCAGCGGCATGACGGCGCTGGCCGTCGAGCACGTCCACCGATCGCTGGCCGATGCCGACATCATCTGGTGGATCCGCGCCGATCTCACCGAGACCGCGCTCGGCGACCTCGGCGAGCTGGGCCACCAGCTCGGTTGGCACGTCGAGGGACGCTCGGCCGGCGACGCGGCCGAGCTCGTCCGGCTGCGGCTCGCGTCGCTCGATCGTCGCTGGTTGCTGGTGATCGACGGCGTCGACGACCCCGAGCTGCTCGCCCGCCTCCGTCCGGCGTCGGGCAACGGCCAGGTCGTGGTCACGTCACACGGGCTCCCCGAGGACCTCGCCGATGTCGCAACGGTCGCGCTCGGCCGGCTCAGCGACGAGCACGCGACCGCGCTCGTGCACGAACGGCTCCCCGGCGCCGACCCCGACGCCGTCGACCGGCTCGTGGGCCGCGTCGGCGGCCACGCCCTCGCCCTCGACCGGTCTCGACGAGGTAGGCCAGCGACCGGTCGAGGG
>JAXHUH010000331.1:0-14279 GCA_034211175.1 Actinomycetota bacterium | reverse complement strand
GTCACCGTCGGACCCGTGGTCGGCGGCGGCGTGGCCGGCGGGGCCGTCGTCGTGGTCGGCGCCGGAGCCGTGGTGGTGGTCGTCGGCGGAGCCGTGGTCGTCGTCGTGGACGGCGGCGTGTAGCGCGGCACGTCGGTCAGGCCGCCACCGCCGGGGCCCGCGGAGGGGTCTGCACCGTCGCCGATGCCGCTGCCGCCGCCCTCCACGGGAACGGTCGACGACGTCGCGGTCGACAGGAGCTCTTCGGTTGTGGTCGTCGTCTGGCCCGCGTCCTCACCCTCAGCCATGGCGGCGGCGGGGGTGATGATGATCGGGGCGGAGACGGCGACGATCCCGGCCACGGCGGTCGTGGCGATGCGGGCTGGTAGCCAGCGGCGGTGCATGGGCGGGTGCTCGTGGGTCGCGGCGTGTCCGGATGAAAGGTACCGGATGGTCGGAGAAGTGGAACCCTCATCCGGTGCGTTCGTACGTTCCATTCTGGTGACGCAGAGTTTCTACTCCACCACCGCCCGTTCACGCCAGGGGTGGAATCACCCGCCTACCGTCTGCGGAGGGCGTTCACCACGTGACATGCGGCGGCGACAGCACCGTGTCAGGTGGTCTGATCACCGATAGATTGCCGACCAGGTCCCGGGGGAGGTGGGGCCGGCGGAATTCCCAACTCCTCGGAGGGATCCCTCATGCGCGTGGTCGTTACCGGCGGGGCGGGCTTCATCGGCGCGAACCTGTGCCGGCGCCTCCTCACCGAGCCCGCCGTCGACCATGTGGTCGCCGTCGACGACCTCTCCACCGGCGACGCCGCCAACCTCGCCGGCCTCGACGTCGACCTCGTGCTGGCCGACATCAGCAGCGACGACCTCCTCGACATCGTCCGGCCCGGCGACGCCGTCGTCCACCTCGCCGCCCGGGGATCGGTCGCCCGCTCGATCGACGACCCGCCCGCGACCCACCGGGTCAACGTTGCGGGCACGGTGAACGTGGCCGAGGCGGTCCGCCGCCGTCGCGCCGCCCACCTCGTGCTGGCCTCGTCGTCGTCGGTCTACGGCTCGAACCCCGAGCTGCCCAAGCACGAGCAGCTCGACCCCCGGCCGATGTCGCCGTACGCGGCGTCCAAGCTCGCCGCGGAGCAGTGGGCCCTGGCGTCGGGCAACTGCTTCGACGTGCCGACCCTGGCGTTCCGGTTCTTCAACGTCTACGGACCGCTCCAGCCCGCCGGACACGTCTACGCCGCCGTCGTGCCCCAGTTCATCCGGGCCGCCATCGACGGTGAGCCGGTCACCATCTACGGCGACGGTCGCCAGTCCCGCGACTTCACCTACGTGGACTCGGTCACCGCCGTCGTCGCCGACGCGGTCACCCGCCGGGTGGCGACGCCCGGGCCGGTCAACCTGGCCTTCGGTCGACGGGCCGACCTGCTCGAGGTGCGGGCGGCGATCGCCGCCGCCCTCGGCGTGACCCCACCGGTGGAGTGGGCCGAGGCCCGCACCGGCGACGTGCGCCACTCACAGGCCGACGGCCGCCGCCTCGGGGAGCTGTTCCCCGACGCGGCGCCGGTGCCGCTGGCCGACGGCATCGCCCGCACCGTTCGCTGGTTCCGCACCGGTGCCGTCGAGGCGCCGCTGCCGATCGACGCCGTCTCGTCGGTCGGCTGAGGGGGCCGGCCGGCCCGCGCCGGCGCCCGTCCCCCCGCCGCCACGTCGGCCCCGGCCCGCCGACCGATCACCGTTCGTTCTCCGCGGCAACCGCCCACCGCCCGGGCCACGACCTCGACATCGCGCCGTTTGCCCTGTTCAGCGGGTTCTCGGCCGTCGGCGACCGCGCCCGCATCCGCGGCGGTCGTCGATGCCGATCTGGGGTGGCCACGCAACATGGGGGCTAGGTCTTCGGTCCCGTGCGGCGTACGATCGGTCTTCGATCCCGTGCGACGTACGATCGCGATGAGATCGAATGACGCGGTGAAGGATGGGGAGTGCGGTTCGACCTCGATCACGGCCTGACGACGGTCCTGGCGATCCTCCTGCCGGTGGTGATCATCGGCGCCGTGGGTCTCGTCGCCGTGCAGACGCTCGACGAACCTCCCGAGGTCACCGCCCCCGAGCTCGCCCCACCCGTCACCGAGGCCGACGCCTCGCTCGCCCCTGCGGGTGAGGAGGACGCCGAGGTCGTGAGCGCCGCCGGCTACCACGACATCGAGGTCCCGGTCATCGTCCTCGACTCGTCAGGCGATGGCGCCGACGACGCCGCCGACGCCGACGACGCCGCCGACGCCGACGCCGACGACGCTGACGACGGCGACGACCAGGACTCCGACGAGACCGACGACGGGGACGGGAGCGACGACGGCGCCGACGGAGATGACGAGGGGTCGGACGAGCTCGCCGTCGCCGTCGAGCAGATCGACCGGATCACGCAGCAGGGCGCGCTCGCCGTCCTGTTGAACGTCACCGTCCTCGACGCCCCGGACGCCGGCACGGTGACGATCGGCGGCGTCGACGAGGCCCACCGGCCGGGCACGACCTCGCTGTCGTTCCTCGTCCCGGTGGGCGACGACGACCTGCCGGTCGCCACGTCCACCGGCGCCGCGCTGCGCGTCCGCCTCACCGGATGGTTCGGCAGCCTCGGCGGCCGGCCCGGCGGTGCGTTCGAGCCCGATCCCCGTCCGCGCCTGCTCGACACCCGCACCGGCGGCGCCGACGCACTGGCGACCGGGCGGGTGCCCGTGAGCCTCCCGGAGCTGGGCCTGGACGGCTCCGAGCGCGCCACCCACGTGGTCGCCGGCGTCATCGCCCTGGCGGACGAGGGACGGGGCTCGGTGACGCTCGCATCGAGTGACGGCGCGTCGGCCCCCGTTGCCTACCGTGCCGACCGCTCGGAGGTCACCATGGTCGTCGCGCCGCTCGACGACGGCGCGTTCGAGCTCGTGGTCGACGGCTCGCCCGTCCACGTGGTCATGGACGTCTACGGCCTGCTGACGCCCCGCCAGGCCGGTGCGCCGGGGGCGTTCACCCCGGTGGCCCCGACGGTGGTGCTCGACACGACGGGAGACACCGGGCCCTACCGCGGCCCGCTCACCGAGGGCGCGGTCGTCGAGCTCGACCTGGGCGCCGCCGGCGCGCCGAGCGATGCGTACGCCGCGGTGCTCTCGGTGACCGTCGTGAACCGGATCGACGACACCGGCACGCCGTCCCTCTCGATCGGTGCCGCGGCCACGTCCGGCGCCGGCAGCGGCGTCATCGCCACCGAGGCCGGATCGATCGTGTCCGGGCTCGTGATCGTGGACCTCGACGAGGACCAGCGTGCGCTGGTGCACAGCGGCATCGACGGTGGCTCGGCGCAGGTGGAGCTGCTCGGCTGGTTCGCCTGAGCGGCGCAGGTGCCGGCACCGTCGGCACCGGTGGTCGACCGGGTCGGACGGCGACCGTCGTTGCCGGGCGGGCCCGACCTGCGACGGTCATCGTGCGCGTGGGCCGGCCGGCCCGCGCCGATCGGATGGTGCGTGTCGGTCGGCGCCGCGCGCCGGGGCTCAGCCCAGGCCGGAGGGCGGGGTCGGCGACCCCGGCGAGGTCGGCCGGATGCCGGAGAGCAGCTCGTCGAGCGAGTTGCCGCCCGGCCGCAGCCGTGCGCCGCCGATGGCGTTGGGATCGACCCGCAGGCCCCGCTCGCGGGCGGCGACGTCGGCCAGCTCGTCGATGGAGCCGAACCCGGCGCCCTCCGGCTCGAAGCCGACGATGCGCTGGTCGAGCTCGGCGCCGAGGTCGTCGATGGCGACGCCCTGCGAGCCCCGGTCGCGGACCAGCTCGACGATGGCGTCGAGCACCTCGCTGCGGGTCGGGCCGGCATCGGCCGACGGGGCCGGCTCCGGCTCGTCCTCGATGCCCGACGACACGTCGGGCGGGGGCGACATCGACGGCGCCGGCGTGCTGGCCGGCGGCGGCGACGGGGGAGGCGAGAACGCCGGCGTCGGTGCGCTCGCCTGCCCGAGCCCACCACCGTTGGGGCTGGCCGCCGTCGGGGTCGGAGCCGCCGGGGGCGGGGTCGTCGGTGCCGCGGCGGGGGTCGCCGCCGGCGGGCGGGCCGGCTCCGGGGAGAAGTCGTTGAGGCGGGGCCGGCGCAGCGGCTGGAGGACCTTGCCCTCGGACGGCAGGTCGAACAGGTTGGTGCGCGGCAGCTCCTGCGCGAACACGTTCGGCACGTCCTCGAGGTCGATGAACTCGACCGATCGGCTGTGCGCCGCGTAGCCGGCCTTCTCGCGGAAGCCGAGGACGGCCACCGAGACGCCGGAGCCGGCGAGCTCCTCGAGGCGGTCGGCGAACGCCGCACCGTCGTGGGACGCCACGATCACCTCGGCGAGACGACCACTGCCGTGCAGCTCGTCGATGCGGGCGAGGATGTCACCGGTGAAGTCGACCGTGCCCGTGCGGGACCGCTGGGGCTTGACCATGACCGCGAAGCCGGCGTTGCGGAGCCGGGTGATCGACGGGGTCGCGATGTCCTCGCTGCCCTCGAGGACCGTGGTGCACAGGAGTGCGTCGGCGTCCTGGCCGGACGTGCACCGACGCAGGAGCCACAGGTACACGGCCTCCATGATCGGGCGCGTCGTGAGGCCCGGCTCGGTGCCGATCACCTCGGACAGGCGCTTGTCCATGTCGGGTGCGTCCCACAGGAGGAGACGCGTGGTCGAAGATGTGCTCTGCATCCCTGTCACCGCCCTTCGGTCGACGCGCTACGGCTTGACTGGGGCGCCACGCGCGGGGTGTGGTTGGATAGCCTCACGGCACCGCCGTATCGCGACGAGCATACGGGCAGTTCAGGACGGTTCACCACCTACCGGTCCCCAGGTGGTCGAACGCGCGTCGTCTCGCGCCGCTCGTGGCGGTGCCGGATCCTGGGCGTCGTTCACCCCGCCGCACGGCGCGTGGCGGTGATGAGCTGCGCGATGCCACCCGTCAGCTCGTCCCGCCTGACCGCCTCGAACCCGGCGGCGCCGACGAGGCCGAGCAGCTCGTCGGTCGGCGGCAGGTACGCGACCGACCGGGGCAGGTAGCGGTAGGCCGCACCGTCGCTGAGCGCGGCGCCGACGAGCGGGACGACGCGGCCGAAGTAGATGCCGTGGCCGAACCGCATGATCGGGTTCGACGGCTGGGCCACCTCGAGCAGGCCGATGCGCCCACCCGGTCGCACGATGCGGCCGATCTCGTTGAGGCACGCGGCCAGGTCGACGACGTTGCGGAGCGCGAACCCGCAGGTCAACCCGTCGACGGAGCCGTCACCGAGCGGGAGCCGCAGCCCGTCCGCCTGGACCAGCGGTGCGTCGACCGTGGCGTGGGCCAACATCCCGTGCGAGAGGTCGGCGCCGATCGCCGCGTAGCCGTGGCGGTGGAGGTCGGCGATGAGGTCGCCCGTCCCGCAGGCGAGGTCGACGACGAGCGAGCCCGGGGCCAGCCCGAGCTCACGCACCGTCCGCCTGCGCCAACCGACGTCCATGCGGAACGTCATGATGCGGTTGACGACGTCGTAGCGGGGCGCGATGCGGTCGAACATCGACTGCACGGCGACGACCTTGTCGGCCCCGGTGGGCAGCTGCTCGGTCTCGTTGGTCGTCTCGTTGGTCATGGCGGCAACGAGTCTGCGTCGTCGCGGGCCCGAAGGCATCATCGGTCGGCGCGGACCCACCCGTCGGTGGGCCCGAGCGTGGCCGCGGCGGCCGGGCGCCCGGGCGCGCTCGACCAGTCGCTGCGGGCGCTCTCGACCGTCACCCGGACCGGTCCCGGCCCGGTGGCGACCAGGTGCAGCCGCAGCTCGGTGTGCGCACCCGGCCCGACGTCACCGACCGTCCACACCAGCGCGGCGGCGCGGTCGACGGCATGGTCGAGCCGGCCGGCGGACGGCGACGAGGCCGCGACCACGGCGCCCTCGACCAGCACACGGACGTGGGCGTCCTCCGCCGGCGCCGGGCCGACGTTGTGGAGCCGAACGATCGCCCCGATCGTCCCGTCCACCGCCACGGCCGCCGGCCCGACCTCGACCGTCAGCGCCCCCGCCGGGCACCGGGTCCGGCCGAGGCGGGCGAAGTGGGCCACCGCCCACCACCGACCGCGGGCGTCGGGCTCCACGCCGATCCCGAGGGTGGTGTAGCCGGGGGTCTCGATCACCTCGCGGTGCGGCGGCGACGACAGCCACTGCCCGAAGATCCCGGCGGCCACCTCCTCCGGTGTGGCCCCGGGCTCGGACCGCCACGCCAGGTTCTCGGCGACCGGCCCGAGGCCGCACTTCCAGAGCTGCTCGGGCCAGTCGTGGCCGACGCCGGCCCCGAGCGCGGCGCGGCGGTGGACCAGCGTCCCGGTGCGCCACGCGAGCACCGAGGCCGTGTTGGCCGCCACGCCGGAGATCCCGGGGTCGACCCGGAGCGCGCCCAGCCCGAGGTCGCGCCGGTGCTCGCGGTGGAGCTCGACGAGCGCGTCGGCCACCCGCTCGCCCCCGGTGCGCTCCCGCTCCTGCGAGCGGCGCGTGGCACCCGCCGGCGCGGCGGGCACGGTGAGGAGCGTGGCGAGCAGGCACAGGAGTGCGAGGCCGGCGGCGGCCAGGGCGCGCGCGGTCCGGGGCAGGGACGGCTCCAGGGTTCGGATCGGTGGGCGGCGGCCGGCGCGCCCGGCGGATGGGCCCGGGTGCGCCAGGCGACGAGCGTACGTCCGGGCCCCGTCCCGCCCGCTGGGGAAACCGTCGGTCTCGTTTCTCCCGACGGTTCGGGCGGTGGCGACGGGGCGGGTGCGCCCGGTCGCGGTGAGGAACGGGCGTGCGGGGGAGGCGGGCCGCCCGAGTGTCAGTCGTCGTCGAGGAGTGCGGCGGCGCTGCGCGGGTCCGGCTTGCCGGCCGGGGTGCGGGGTGCCCGGTCCACGAACACCACCCGCCGCGGCACCTTGAACCGGGCGACGTTGCCCCGGCACCACGAGACGAGCTCGTCGGCGCCGAGTGAGCAGCCCGGCTGGACCTCGACGACGGCGACGACCTGGCGGCCGAAGCGGTCGTCGGGCTCGCCGACGACGATGGCGTCGGCGATCGACGGGTGCGTCCGCAGGACGAGCTCGATCTCGTCGGCGAACACCTTCTCGCCGCCGGTGTTGATCACCCGCTCCGAGCGCCCGAGGAGGGTCACCGTGCCGTCCCGCTCGACCGATGCGAGGTCGCCGGTCAACGCCCAGCGGACACCGTCGACGACCGGGAAGGTCCGGGCCGACGCCTCGGGCTCGTCGCGGTAGCCGACGGGGACCGCGCCACGACGGGCCACCCGGCCGATGCTGCCCGAGCCGGCCACGACCGGGCGCAGGTCCTCGTCGAGCACCGCGGTGTCGGCGTTCATCACGAAGCGGGGCGCGGCGCCCGGATGGCGACAGCTGCCCGCGGAGTCGACCCAGCGCCCGTGCCCGCCCGTCTCCGAGGTCCCGTAGCCGTCGACGACCACGACGCCGGGGATGAGGCGGATCAGGGCCTCGCGCACCGAGCGGGACAGCGGGGCGCCGCCGTTGGACACGACCAGCAGCGAGTCGACCGACCAGCGGCCCCGGTTCGCCTCCAGCGTGTCGACCAGCGGCAGCCCGAACGCGTCGCCGACGATGGCGAGCCGGGTGATGCGCTCGCGGTCGACGATGCGCCACACCCGGTTCGGGTCGAACGTCGACGCGTCGAGGAAGACGGTCCCGCCGGTGACGAGGTTGGCGAGGGCCGTCCACAGGGCCGTGCCGTGCATCAGGGGGCTGGCGACGAGCGTGCGGGGCGCTCGGGCCGCGACGGCCGCGACCGCGTCGGCGGTGTCGAAGGGGCCGCCGTCGGGTCGTCGGCAACCGAGCGCGGCGACGATGAGGTCGGCGTGGCGCCACTCGACGCCCTTCGGGCCGCCGGTCGTGCCACCCGTGTAGATGACGAAGCGGTCGTCGCCGGAGCGGGTGACGGGCTCGGCCGGTCCGTCGCCCTGCTCGACGGCGAGCTCGATGCCCTCACCGGCGACGATCGTGGGCACGCCCGAGGCGAGCGCCGCCGCGGTGACCGCGACCCGGTCGGGTTCCACGAACGCCACGGTCGGCCGGATGGCGGCGTAGAGGCGGCGGAGCTCGTCGGTGACGTAGTGGAGGTTGACGTTGACGGGCACGGCCCGGCGCTTGAACGCCGCCAGGTACGCGGTCAGGTGGTCGGGACGGTTGCGCAGTGCGACGGCGACCGTGGAGCCCTCCACCACGCCCCTCGCCGCCAGGGCGCGGGCCAACCGCTCGGCTCGTGCATCGAGCTCGGCGTAGGTGAGACGGTCGCCGCCGCCCACGACTGCCGTTCGTCCACCTGCGGTCTCCGCCACCGCCTCGAAGAGGTCGGCGATGTTCGACGCCATTCGTGGCGACGCTAAAGGTTGGCGCGGCGCGGGCGCCACGTGAGCCCGCGTCCCGGCCGGGCGGCGCCGCACGGCACGGCGATCAGCACGTCGTGGCGGCGCCCGGGAGCCGGAGGTCGACGGCGAAGCCCTCGACGATCGTCGCCGCGCACGCGTTGGTGTTGAACCGGCGATGGCCGGGGATGGCGATCGTCACCAGGCGGGACCCACCGATGGCGGCGGCCACCCCGGCGGCGTCGTCGTAGGGGGTGATCGGATCGAGGGTGTTGCCCACCACGAGGAACGGGGGCGCGTCGGCGCCCACGTCGATCGGTCCGGGCTCGTACGCGGCCTCGGCGGACCACGTGGCGCACGGCAGCAGCTCGTTGATCGTCGGTGCCGCGGTCATCGGTGCGCTCGCCTCGGCCGCGGCGACCGCGGTGGACCACGCGGCGGGGTCCCGGGGCGCCTCCCAGTCGCGACAGAGCGCCGCGGTGTAGAGCGCGAAGTCGACGAGGCCGTGGTAGGTGCCGTCGAGCGCCACGATGCCCGAGCCGTCGCCCGCGGCGGCCCGGCGCAGCGCGGCGACGAACGCCTCGGCGTCGGAGGGGCCGTAGGTGGCCAGGGCGGCGGCCCGGGCGAGCTCGGCGGGCCCCGCACCGTCGATCGGTGACTGCTCGAGCCGGGCGGCGACGGTGGTGTAGGTGTCGGCGGCGCCCGCGCCGACGAGGATCTGCTCGAGCGCCTGCTCGATCGCAGCAGCCTGGGTGGCGAGGAAGCCGGTCAGGTCGTCGCCCGGGTCGACGACGCCCTCGATGACCGCGGCCCGCACACGATCGGGGTGGGCCTCGGCGTAGCGCTGGACGGTGTACGAGCCGTAGCTCATGCCGTGGAGCGTCAGCTGCGGCGCGCCGAGCGCCCGCCGGACCATCTCGATGTCGGCGACGAGTGTGTCGGTCCCGTAGCGGGCGAGCCGATCGCCTTCCGACGCCGCGCACGTGGAGGAGAAGGCGGCGGCGCCGGCTCGCAGGTCGGCGAGCTCGGCGGCGTCGTCGGGGGAGGGGTCGAGGGGCCAGAACGCCTCGAGGGCGCCGGCGCACGCCAGGGTGCCGCTGGCGCCGACGCCCCGCTGGTCGATGCCGACGATGTCGAAGCGGGCGGCGATGGATGCCGGCAGACCGCCGCGTGCGAGCGCGAGGTCGACGCCGGAACCGCCGGGGCCGCCGGGGGCGACGAACAGCACCCCGATCCGCTGGGCGCGGGCGGGGGCCATGGCGATGGCGAGCTCCGTCGTCGCGCCGCCGGGGTCGTCGTGGTCCTCGGGAACGGTGATCGTGCCGCAGCGGGCGTCGCCACACGGCGACCAGCTCAGCGTCGGTTCGAACGCCCTCGGCGCGGCGGCTGTGGTCGTGGTGGCGGGGGCCGTGTCCGTCGTCGTCGCCGGCGCGGCCGTCGTGCTCGTCGACGGGCGAACGGTGATCGACGTGGTCGTCGTCGACGGCGCCGACTCGTCGGTCTGGGCCGCGGTCGGCTCGTCCTCGCCGACGCTGCCGCACGCCGGTGCGATCGCTCCCAGAGCGAGTGCGAGGCCGATCGCGAGTGTCCGTCGAGCGTTCGACCCGGCTGTCATGTGCTCACGCTAGGCCCCGTCGATTCGGCATCGACTCCGCTCGGTGGTAGAACTCTTCCCGATATGCGAACTGATGAACGCGCGCGTACTCGCGCCCGCCGTGCCGTGGGCGCGATCCTCCTGGCAGCGCCCCTCCTGGCCTCGGCCTGTGGCGGCCCGTCGGATGACATCTCGGTCACCGGTCTGGCCAAGCCCGATCCGTCGCCGGCCCGGGTGACCGACGTGCTGGCCGCCGACGAGGAGGGACGCTTCGATCTGCTCGTCGAGCTCGTCGGTGTCGCCGGCCTGACCGCGGCGCTGGAGGAGCCCGGCCCGTTCACGCTGTTCGTCCCCACCGACGAGGTGCTCGAGGACACGTTCAGCGAGTCGGAGCTGGAGGGCCTCCGGGAGGACACCGACACCCTCGCCGAGGTGCTCTCGTACCACGTGGTCGAGGGCGCGGCGGTCACGTCCGACCAGATCGACGGCACGGAGACGCTCGAGACGGTGCAGGGCGGCGAGATCGAGGTCACCACCTCCGGGGTGAACGACGCGTCGTTCGAGGAGACCGACATCGACGCCCCCAACGGCGTCATCCACGTGATCAACGGGGTGCTCGAGCCCTGAGCCCACAGCGTCTCAGCCGCCGAGGAGCTCGGCGGCGAGGCGCGCCGTGCGACGGAGCAACCGGGCCCGCCCTTCGTTGACCACGACGAGCGCCACGCGCCGGCGTTGGCGGTCCATGAGGGCGGTGGCCACTCAGTAGGTGTTCGAACCCTGCTGACCGAGGGTCGCGTCGCCGAGGCCCCGGGCGGGAGCCCAGCCCATCGCCTGGTTCGGGCCGCGGCCGCGTACCGGGGTGAGCAGGTGCTCCAGCGACGCCGGTGTGATGCACGGACCGCCGGGCGCCGTGCCGAGGAACACCTGCTGGACCCGGGCCCAATCGGCCAGCGTCAGGTGGAGCCGGCCGGCCGGGGAGAGGACGGGCGGGTTGTCCGAGGTCGGGTCGGCCGGATCGGCGGGCCCGCCGCCCCGGCCGACGTCGACGATGCCGAGGGGCCCCAGCGCGACCATCCGCCCCCCGTGGCCCCAGAGGTCGGGCGGGGGACCGAAGCCGGCCGACGAGACGCCGAGCGGGCCGAGGACGTGGGCGCGCAGGGCGTCCTCGAAGGCGGTGCCGGTGATCCGTTCGACGGCCGCGCCGGCCACGACGTAGCCCACGTTCGAGTAGCGGAAGCGGCCCGCGTGCCGCGGCGGCGCGGCGAGCATGCGCGTGGCGGCGGCGGTTCGACGCTCGGCCAGCGGCGCGGTGTCCCGGTAGGCCCGCTGCAGGTCGGCCCGCGTGGGGTTCGCCGGGAGCCCGGACCGATGGACGAGCACGTCGTCGATCGTGACTCCGGCCCAGCCCTGCGCCACCGGTGCGGTCAGGTCCTCGAACAGCTCGGTCAGCGGCGCACCCCAACGGGCGCGGCCCGCGTCGACGAGTCGGGCCCACAGCAGCGCCGTGAGGGACTTGCCGCACGATCCGATGTGCCAGGCATCCGCCGCGGTGGCCGGTTCGTTGCCGTGCCTGCGCCGGACGCCGAGCACGTCGAGCTCCTCGAGGCCGTCGGGCCCCACGATCGCGGCTCCCGCGGCGGGCACGCCGGTGCGGTCGCGCAGCTCGACGAGGTGGTCGCGCAACGACGCCGCCGGTCGCGTGCTCATGAGGGGGCCCGCTCGTCGACCGCGTCGGCGCCGGCGGCGAGGTCGATCGTGGCGGACAGCACGGCCAGCAGCGGAACGACGTGGTTGCGGTCGATCGCGTAGACACCACGCTCGGGCTGATGGACGATCCCGGCGGCCAGCAGGTCCTTGAGGTGGTGGAACAGCTGACCGCTCGACGGTTGATCGAGGCGTTCGGCGAGTCGGCCGGTGGGCAGCGGTCCGGTGAGCAGGACGGCGACGATGCGCAGCCGGGTGGGGTTGGCGAGCGCAGCCAGCACCCGGGCCGAACGGTCGTCGGCGCGACTCGTGGCCTCGCCCCAGGTGCGGCCGAGCTGCCAGGCGACGGTGCCGTCCTCCCATGGGCCGACGCCGGCGTAGAGGACCGTCGGCTCACCCGGCTCGGACCCGTCGCCGCGCAGGTCGGCGAGCAGCCCCTCGACGACGTCGGTGTCTGTGGCCGTCCGGCGCGCGAGCGGTCTCTGCCCGGCCTCGAGGCGGGCGACTCGGCGCCGGAGGTCGTCGACCGTGGCATGCAGATCGGCCGGCGGGTCGACCGTGGCCGGGTGGGCGTCGGGGTCGAGCGGATCGGTGGGCGGGTGGTCGGGCACCACCCAAGTATTACGCAACTACGTAGTTCTGTACATGCAGGTTCTCTGTCGTGGCCGAGGCGCCGGCGCCGTCAGCTCGGATCGGTGCCTTCGACGGCGGCGTTGCGGCCGCGATCAGCGGTCGTTGCCGACTCGTCGACCAGCTCGTCGATGGAGCGCCAGTCCTCCGAGAGGAGGGCGTCGATGTCGACGGCGTCCTCCAGCTCCTGCTCCGGGTCGGGTGCCGCGGCCATGGCCGGGGCCGTCGCCCGCCGCCGGCCGGGCCCGGACCGATCGCCGACGAGGGCCTTGGCGACGACGGCGACCATCCCCGCCGTCCCGGCGGACATGAGCGACACGGTGAGCGCGAGCTCGGCATCGGCGACCAGTCCGGTGGCCTCACCGAGCAGGTACACGGCCGCGAACGCGCCGAACAGGACGCTCAGGGCGAAGGTGGACGGCCGGAAGCCGTGGCGCTGCATCAGGACCTCCGGGCGTCATCCGGTTCGGCGGCGTTGGGTCGTGCCCGCGGCCCGACGCCGGGCTCGGGGACCTCTGGTTCCCGGTTCCGCCACGTCACCTCGATCTCGCCGACGGTGACCACGAGGTGGAGGACGAGGTCGGGCTCGGGGACCGGGACGACGTCGCGGCGTGGGCGCAGCCCGTTGCTGCGGTCGCCGAACACCGTCGCCTCGCCGACCAGGCCGCGGGTGTGGACCTCGACGATCCGGTCGTCGGGCACGGCGACCTCGATCTCGCCGGCTCGGAGGTTCGCGTGGACCACGGTGGGGGTCCCGCTCAGCCTGGTGTTCGTGAGGTCGAGGTGGATCTCGCCGGCGACCAGCTCGTAGAGGGTGGGATCCGGTCCGAGCTCCTCCGGCGCCACGTGCAGCTCGCCCGAGCGACGGGCGACGACCACGTTGGCGCTCGCGCCGACCGCGGCGAGGACCCCGGCGACGGCGGCGATGCCGAGGGAGAGCCCGATCGACAGGCCGATGTCGAACGCGGCGTCGGCCAGCCGTGACGCGGCGAGCACGCCGAAGGCGACGCTGGCGCCGAGGGTCGCGGGGCGGGCACTGGGGACGGCCATCACGACGCTCCTGCGGCGGTCGTCGGGGGCACCGACGATTCCGGTGAGGGTGTCGAAGACTCCGGCGCCGGCGTGGTGACCGCGGTCGCGGACGTGCCGTCGCCCCGCTCGGACGTGGTGCGCGTCGTTCCCTCCGACTCCGCGGCGTCGTCTTCGGCGGCGGGCACGCGATCCACCACGATGGTGCCCATGCCGACGTGGAGGTCGAGCAGCACGTCGGGATCGTCCTCCGCATCGATGGTCCGGTCGACCCCGATGCCCGACGTGTTCTCCCCGAACAACGTCAGCTCGCCCATCGTGGCGTCGGCCACGATCTCGACGTCGACGTCGTCGGGCACGATCACGGTGAGCTCACCGGCCTGGACCCGGGCCTCGACCGTGGCCGGCTCCTCGCCGAAGTCCGTGCCCGACAGGTCGACCCGCATCTCGCCGGCCCCGAGCTCGTAGGTCGTCGTGCCCTCCAGCGACCGGGGCTCGTGGATCCGCTCTCCGGCCGAGAAGAGGATCTCGGGCGACGCCGTGGTCTCGATGACGAGCCCGGCCGACAGGAACAGCGCGAGCGCGACGAGACCACGGGCCCGCCCCGCCCAGGCGCTGACGAACAGCCCGAGGGCGACGATGGCCAGCGCGGCGGCCCACCACACGGTGCGGTCGGGCGACGCGATGCTCCAGCGGTCGAGGAGCACCGCGAGGCCGACGAGCACCGCGAGCGCCGAGAGCACGATCGGGGTGATGATCGAGCGGCTGCGGGGCTCGGGCGGCGGTCCCGCCGCGGTCACGACCTCGTAGGCGTGCGCGGGGCCCGACGGTGCGTGGGCGCCGAACCCGCCGCGGTTCCAGTGCGGCGTCGGCGGGACCGGCGGTCGCGTCGGCACCGACCGCGCCGGCGGCCGCCACGCCACCGCCGCCGCTGCCGCCCCCACCGCGACC